>JAIYDJ010000063.1 GCA_027487575.1 Rhodobacter sp.
GGCGCTGGTCGTGGACTTCCGCCAGCCGGACGAGGCCGCGTCGGCCCCCGTGGCCATTGCCCCGGAACAGGGTGCCCGGCAGCTTTCGCTGCCGGTCCGCACCGGAGCGACCGCGGGTCCGCACCATACTTACGGACAACGACAAGGAATTCACCGACCGTCTCTTCGGTCTGCGCCAGATTCTGGACACGGCTTTTGCCAAAATCTGGACACGGCTTTTGGGGTTTTCCATGTCCAGATTCTGGACACGGCTCGCCCCCGAAATCGTCCTCGAAGCCCAAGATTTGCCGTTGTCAGTTCCGGCTGTCGAAATCGCTGCCGTGGAAACCTCGCGCTGATCGCCAACACCCGGGGGGCCAGGATGGCACGGGAACCCGACGCCTTGGCTTGCAGCCATGGCAAACCTGCGGACCGGGGGACAGGCCACGGTCTGACGACCTGCCTGAAGGTCTGTCTCCGCGCCTCGTCCACATGGCGGGCGCGAATACGTTCCATCAGGTTTGCAGCGTCACCCATTGGCCCGATTGTCCCGAAGCGATGATGGCATCACAGACCTGATTGGCGGGCAGAGCCTCGCGGAAGGTCGGGCTTGCGGGCTTGCCCGTGGCAAGGCCCGTCAGAAAGTCGGCTACCTGATGGGTGAAGGAATGCTCATAGCCGATGATCAGCCCCGGCACCCACCACTTGCCAAGGTAGGGGTGGTCGCCGTCGGTGACCAGAATGTTGGTCCATCCGCGCAACTGACCCTCGACCGAGTGGTCGAAGAACTGCAGCCGGTTCAGATCGTGCAGGTCCCAAGCGAGCGAGCCCTTTTCGCCGTTGATCTCCAGCGTGTAGGCGGCCTTGTGGCCCCTTGCGTAACGGGTGCTCTCAAAGGTGCCCAGCGATCCGTTGGCAAAGCGGGTCAGCACGGCGGCGGCGTCGTCGATGCCGACCGGAGCCAGTTGCCCGGTGTCGGAATGCTTGCGCTGCTTGACAAAGGTTTCGGTCATCGCCGTCAGCGAAGAAATGCCGCCGTTGATCCACATCGCGGTGTCCAGGCAATGGGCCAGAAGATCGCCCGTCACGCCGGACCCGGCCGCATCCACATCCAGCCGCCATGTGCCCGCACCGCCCTGCGGCACGTCAGGGGAAATCGTCCAGTCCTGCAGAAACTTGGCGCGGTAGTGGAATATCTTGCCCAGCCGCCCGCTTTCGACCAGATGCTTGACCAGCATCACGGCGGGCACCCGGCGGTAGTTGTACCAGACCATGTTGGGCACACCTGCCGCCTCGACCGCCTCGATCATCGGCATGGCTTCGGCGGCGGTGCGGGCGAGCGGCTTTTCGCAGGTCACCATCTTGCCTGCCTTGGCAGCCGCGATCGAGATTTCGGCGTGCAGGTCATTCGGGACACAGACATCGATCACGTCGATATCCCTGGCCTCGACCAGCTTGCGCCAGTCATTCTCGACCCGCTCATACCCCCACATCCCCGCGAAACCGCCCGCCTTTTCGGTGTTCCGCGCGGCAACGGCCTTCAGCACCGGGCGATAGCCGGTGTCGAAGAAATGCGAGACGTTGGACCAGGCATTGGAATGGGCGCGGGCCATGAAGCCGTAGCCGACCATGCCGACGTTCAGGGTTTTTGCCATGTCAGCCTCCTATTCCGTCCAGCCGTGGGCATCGCGCACGGCGACCATGGCCCCGAGGATCTTGTTCCAGGTGTCCTGGCTTTCCATCACGGCGTTGGGGAACATGCAGCCGTCCCAGCAGATGTGGCGCATCTTTTTCGTCAGGGTGTCGCCGTCGCGCAGCCAGTATCCGGCGTGTTTCACCACATCCAGACGGCCATTCGGGTCGTCGATCCGGCAATGCCGCCCGGTCTTTTCATGATCGCCCGAGCCGAAGGTGGTGCCGTCGTTCTGGGCCACGTGGAAATCCAGCGTCCACGGGCGCAGCGCATCGGCGACCTGTTTGTAGGCGGCATCAAGGGCCGCCTTGTCCGACCAGTCGAAGTCTGCGGGCAGCAGGCGGTCCTTCTCGGCATTGGCCCCCAGAACGAACAGCATGGAATGGGCCATGTCGGCCTGATAGCCCACCACGCCGGGCATGCCGACCATTTCCAGCAGGCGCACGTTCTCGCGCCAGGAATGCATTCCGCCCCAGCAAATCTCACCCTCGGCCACGATGAATTCGCCGTGGTCCGCCGCGATTTTCCCCGCTTCGCGGAAGGTTTCGGCGATCAGTTTCGTGCCTTCGACCGGGTTCTTGTCCCAGTCGCCGACGCCGGTCGAACTGTCGACCCGGATGCCCCCGGTGGGGCGGATGCCGATTTCGCGCATCTGCTGGCCAATGGCGCAGGCCTTGCGGACCTGAGACAGAAAGCGCGCGCGGTCATCGGCGCTGCCCATCGCGGAACCACCGCCCGCACCGCCCCAGATCGGAGCCACGAAGGAGCCGACCTTCAATCCGTAATCTGCGATGTGGTCCGACATCCGGCGCACCTCGCCCGCGTCGGCCTCGATCGGGAAATGCGGAGCGGTGATGAACAGGTCGATCCCGTCGAATTTCTGATCCCCGGCGCGGGCATCTGCGGTCAGCTTCAACAGCGTGTCCAGCGCAATGATCGGCTCGCCGTCCGGCGCGCCCTTGCCCACGATGCCAGGCCAGGCGGCGTTGTGAAGTTTCGGGTAAGTGTTAGCGTTCAATGACATTTTGCCCTCCCAAGCAATCCATGGCGGTCATCGGTCCTGCGCGACATTCCTTCTGGCGGCAGTTTCCGTCGACCCGATCTTCCGCAGGCTGCGATCCAATTTCCGACTAACCCAAGGCGCGCCAATCCGCGTACCGGACCCGGTCAGGGGCGCAGACTTCGTGTCGCCAGTCTTGAATGATGCGATCATCGGGGAAGGATACGCATATCTCAAAATGCTTTTCAATCGGGTCCTGCGGGGCCAATCTGGCGTCTGGCACGCCGCCTTGCACCGCGGCCCGAATGAACGACGGGGACGCCCTGATGACCCACGGAAAAGACCCTGCGCCGGTTTCGGATCGGATCGTTCAAGGCCGGGCCGACCCTGCCATCCTGTCCCGCAACCACCCGAGAGGAACACTGCCATGAAACGCATCGGACGTGTGATCGGCCTCAACGCCGACGACATTCCCGAATACAAGCGCCTGCATGCCGCCCTTTGGCCAGAGATCGCCGCATTGCTGCGGCAGGCCGGCATGCGCAACTACTCGATCTTCCTGAAAGAGCCAGAGAACCTGCTGTTTGCCTATCTAGAATACGAAGGCACCGACATCGAAAAGGACAACCTGCTGATCGCCGCCAGCGACGACATGAAACGCTGGTGGGCCCTGACCGACCCCATGCAGCGCCCCTTGGACACGCGCAAGCAAGGCGAGTGGTGGGCCGACATGGAAGAGGTGTTCCACACCGACTAAGGCGCAATGACCGTCACGGCACGCGGTCCGGGGCGTGCCTGCCTGCGCCCGGTTTCTGCAAGGATCGCCCCTGCCTAGCCTTTGGCAAGCGCGCGCGCGGCTTCGCGGCGGGGGGCGATCGCTTTGCCCAGATCGCGATCGGGATCGACGACAGCCGCCACCCCTGCCGGATCACGCAGGACGGACACCGAGGCACCCCCAGCAACGGCGGCAAGGCAGGCCGCGCCGCGCGGTCCGGCCATATCGGCGCCGTCGATAAGATTGATCGGTTGATCCAGCGCCGTCGCCAGCAACCGCAGCCAAAGCGCGCTGCGCGTGCCGCCCCCCACAACGGTAAAGCGTTCAGGCCGAACGCCGACCTCTACCTGCGCCTCGATACAGTCGGCAAACTGAAACGCCACGCCTTCCATCGTTGCATAGGCCAGCATGGCGGGCGTCACGCCGGGGTGCAGTCCCGTCATCCGGCCGGTCATGTCGGGGCGGTTCAGCGGTGTGCGGATTCCCGTCAGGCAGGGCAGGAACACCGGCGCTGCGGCAGGGTCCTCTGCCGCGACGAACGCCGTCGCCTCGGCGTCCAGGTCCGGCACGCGGCGGCCGGTCATCTGCCCGACCCAGTCAAGGCTGGCGGTGGCCGACATCACCACGCCCATGGACAGAAAGACCCCCGGCACGACATGGGCCGAGGTCAGGATCGCGCGCTGTGGGCCGGGATGGAAAGCAGCATCGACGATGCAGGCCACCCCCGAGGTTCCGATGGTCAGGACCGCATCGCCGGGCCGCGCGCCGCCTGCACCAAGGGTCGATCCCATGTTGTCGCCCGCACCCGCCGCGACCGCGACCGGGCCTGTCATTCCCCAGCGTGTCAGAAGGTCGGGCTTCAACCGGCCCGCCTCGGCCCAACTGTCCAGAACCGGGGGCAGGTGGGCCGGGTCCCATCCGGCGGCGCGGCACAGGGCAGGGTCCCAACGGCCGCTGGCCACATCCAGAAGTTGCGTTCCCCCCGCATCGGAAGGTTCGGTCGCAACCTCGCCCGTCAGGGCAAGGCGGACATAGTCCTTGGTCAACAGCAGCATCCGCGCGCGGTCCATCAACGCAGGCTCGTGCCGTCGCAACCACATCAGTTTCGGCGCGGTGATGCCGGGGTCTGGCGTGCCGTTGGTGCGGTTTCCGATGTCGGGGACAGCCGCCAGCAGGTCCGCGCATTCGACCAGCGCACGCTGGTCGTTCCACAGCATCGCCGGGCGCAGGGGGCGCAGGTCCGCGTCCAGGATCAGCGCCGCCAGCATCTGCCCCGACAGGCCGATGCCCCGCACGGCGGCCATTTCTCGTGGTGCCTCTGCCGCCAGCCGGTCCAGACAGGTCAGAACGGTGGACACCCACAGGTTTGCGTCCTGTTCGCTGTGGCCGATCCGGGGGCGGCTGACGGCGACGGGTTCTGCCGCAACGGCCACGATACGGGACAGATCCTCGATCAGCACCGCCTTGATGCCCGACGTTCCAAGATCGATGCCGATGTGCAGCGCCATCAGCCGCGGTCCAGCAGGGCGCGCGCGGTCGCCTCGTCGGTCACCAGCGTGTTGACGACGTTGCGCTTCAGCACCGCGCGGACCACGGCTACCTTGTTGGGCCCGCCTGCGGCGAGGATGACGTTCGGAATTGCGGCCAGATCCTCCAGCCCGATGCCGATGACCCGCTCGTTGATCGGGTGTGCAATCGGTCTGCCCTCGGCGTCGATCACGACGCCCAGAGCATCGCCGACCGCGCCCAGGCTGCGAAGCTCTTCCATCGTCACATCCCCGGGCAGCCCGTCGCGCATCAACAGCGACTGGCGCGAAATGTCGCCCGCCGCCATCGCCATCGCATCGACCCCGCGCAGTTTTTCCAGCACTTCGCGAAACACATCCAGCCGCATGATCGTGTCCCGGCTTTCCCGGCTTCCCGCATAAAGGGGTGCCGTGAAATAGCTGTGCTGCGCGCCGATCAGGTCGGCCAGACGCGTGGTGATCTCGAAACTGTTCAGATCGGACCCGCGCGTCAGGCCCCCCATGACCGAGATCACCTCAAGGTCGGGACGTTCCATCGCGGCGACAAAACGGGTGGCGATGTTCAGGGTCCCCCCCCAGGACATGCCGAACAGCCGAACCGCCGGGTCTGCCAGCACTTCGGACAGCAGGTTGCCCAGCGCCGCGCCGACAATCATCTGCACATCGCGCTGTTCCATCGGGGCGGGGGCGACATAGGCCTGACGCAGGCCGAAGCGCGCCTTGAGAGCGGCCTCAAGCTCGGCGCAGGCGGCAAAGGCGGTGTTGAACGTGATCCGCACCAGTCCGCGCGTGCGCGCCTCTGACAGGGCCTTGTTTACCCGCAACCGGGTGGCCCCCAGTTTGTCGGCAACCTTTTCCTGTGTCAGGCCTTCGACATGATAGGCCCAGGCCACCTGGGCCAGAAAACGCTCTTCGGTGTCGATCTGCGGAAGCTTTGGTGCACGCGCCATGTCTTGCCTACTTCACCGCCCCCATCGTCAGGCCCCGAACCAGGTGCTTTGACGCCAGAAGGGCAAAGATCAAGACCGGAACGACGATCAATGTCGATGTGGCCATGATCTTTCCATAGGGAACGTCGTAGCCTTCCATGAAGGTCACGGCCATCGCGGGCGCTGTCTTGGCGGCCTTGGGGGCAAGGATGTAGGCGAACAGAAGCTCGTTCCACGAAAAGATGAAGGACAGGATCGAACTGACCGCGACCCCCGGCATCGCCAGCGGCAGGCAGATGCGGCGGAAGATCGTCCACTGGCTGGCACCTTCCAGCATGGCGGCCTCGTCCAGCTCTCGCGGGATCGACCGGAACTGATCGGTGCAGATCCAGATCACGATGGGCAGGGTGAAGGTCAGATACATCAAGATCAGCGCAAGGTGGGTGTCGCGCAGGCCCAACTCGCGGCTGATCAGGAAGACCGGGAAGGCCAGCACGACAGGGCTGACGAAGCGGTTGGTGATGAACCAGAACCACAGGTCGCTTTTGCCAGCAAACTCGAACCGTGCCAGCGCATAGGCCGCCGGGGTGCCAAGCCCCACGGCAAGCGCGGTGGTGCAGACGGCCACGATGACCGAGTTGATCAGCGCCGGGCCGACCTTGTCGACGAACAGAACCTCCCAGTAGTTCGCCAAAGTCGGGGTGAACCACCAGACGGGCGGGGATTCGAGGGCCACGACCTGTGTCTTCAGACTGGTCGTGACCATCCAGTAGAACGGAAAGATGCAGAAAAGCCCGATCAGCAGAAGCAGCAGCGCTTCGCCCCAAAGGCTGCGGCGTTGAAGGGGGGCGGCCATGTCAGCGGACCTCGCGGTAGAAGAAACGGATGTAGAGCCGCGCCAGAAAGATCGTGATGGCCAGCATGATGATCGACTGCGCCGCCGCCATGCCGATGTCGAACTGCCGGTTGCCGACCCGTTCGATCAGCACGGCGATGAATTCGGTGGCAGACCCCGGCCCGCCGCGCGTCATGGTGAAGGGCATGTCGAACAGCTTCAGCGTGTCGGCGGTGCGCAGGATCAGAACGGCAACGAGGCTGGGGATCAGGTAGGGCAGTTGCACATGGCGCAGCAGAGTCCAGTTTGACCGGGTTTCAAGCTGGGCCGCCTCCTCGATCTCGGGGGGGACGGTGGACAGTCCCGCAAGCAGGATCAGCGCCACGAAAGGGGTCCATTGCCAGACATCCCACATTACGACCGCGATGAATGCATTTGTAGGGTCTCCGATGAAATTGATCGGGTCGACGCCGATCCAGCCCAGCATCTGGTTGATGACACCGTATTTTTGGTTCAGCATGACCTGCGCCAGCAGACCCACGACGGCATAGGTCGTGGCCATCGGCAGCACCAGCGACAGGCGCGCCAGCGTTTTCCACAAGGTCAGTCCCGGGCGGTGCAGGACAAGGGCGATCACGAGTCCGAGGGAAATCTGGATCGGAACGGCGATCGCGAACAGAAAGGCGGTGCGGCCCATCGCCTGCCAGAACACCGGATCGGTCAGGACGCTGGCGTAGTTTTCCAACCCCACGAACCGGGACTGGGCGATCTTGGTCAGGTTGAAATAGTGCAGGCTTTTCCAGACGGCATAAAGAAGCGGTGCGATGCCGACGATGGCAAGGGCTGCCACGGCGGGACCAAGGAAGGCCGCCAGGGTGCGCCGGGATACACGGGTCAGCATCGAAAAGCCTCGCTTCGTTCGGGGTGGTCAGGGCCCTCGTCCTTGCGGACTCGGGCCCTGCCATGCCTTGCGGCCTGCCTCCTGGGAGGAGCTTATTGTGCCAGCGGCTTCTTGCCGTCGTAGTAGCCGGCTTCGGCCAATACGGCCTCCATCTTTTCGCCGATCATCTTGGAGCCTTCCTCGATGCTGACTTCACCCAGCATCATCTTGGTGCCCCATTCCTGCACGATCTCGGTGATTGCGGGCCATTCCGCAAAGCGCGGCCGGAACTCGGGCACGCCTTCCTTCCAGCTTTCGACCAGCGCCGGGATGAACTTGTAGGTCGCAGCCAGCGCCGGATCGGCATAGGCCGACTGCCGGGCCGGAACGCCGCCCATCTCCAGATACTTGCCCGCGTTGGCCTTCGAGGTCACCCACTGGATGAACAGCCAGCCAGCGGCCTGCTCGGCCTCGTCCGCCTGTGTCGCAACCGCCAGAGAGAAGCCGCCAAGGGCGGGTTTGCGGCCGGCGGGGCCCGTGGGTTCCGGAGCGATTTCAACGCACTCCGCGACTTTCGACGTCTCGGGGCTGACCACGGTCGAATAGAAGGCCGACCATTCGGTGATCATCGCGACATCGCCTTGCGCAAAGGCGTTGACGGTTTCGGAATGGTCATAGGCCACGATGCCCTCGGGCATGAACTTCATCAGGTCCTGACGGAACTGCAGCCCGGCCTGGCTTTCGGCAGAGTTCAGGTTGGACTTGAACTCCGCGTTCAGGAAGCTGCCGCCAAAGGGCCACAGGAAGCGGGCAAAGCTGTCGGCCGACTGGGTTTCGTTGCGCTTGGACTGCAGCGCATAGGCGTATTTCCCGTCCTTCGTCAGCGCCGGGCCGTAGGTGTCCATCACCTCTTGCCATGTGGCGGGCGGGGCGGTGAAACCGGCAGCCTCCAGCATGCACTTGTTGTAGAACAGAAGGCCCGAATAGTTGTCGAAGGGCAGGCCGTAGTTCACGCCGTTCCACGACCCGAAGGCGTCGAGAACCAGCGGAAAGAAGTCGGCCATGTCCAGCGCAGGGTCGGCAAGGGCCGCGTTGTTGATGAAGGTCTCGGACGGAACGACCCAGCCGTTTTCGGCGAAGTTGCCCATCCACACGAGGTCGATCAGCGCGATGTCCAGATCGCCGCCCGCCACGAAATCGCGCACCTGTTCCCCCAGGGCGTTTTCATAAGGAACGGTGGTGTAGTTCACCTTGATGCCGGTCGCAGCCTCGAACTCGGGCAGCATCTTGATCGCGGCATTGTAGCCGGGGCGGTCAAGGAACAGCACTTCGAGTTCGGTTCCGGCATAGGGTTTCGCAGCTTCTTCCAGGGTCCAGGCCTGCGCGGCCCCGGACAAGGCCACCACGCTGGCGGCGGTCAGCGCGAGAGCGCTGACGTGCGACTTGAGCTTCATTTTATCCTCCCTCAGGGTTCAGCGTTGCAGTTGACTTCCATTTGTAACGCTGCACATATAAATGTATCTAAACTTCGGTGAGTCAACCGGAAAAACAGCAGTCCGCTGCAGGCCGATGGACGACAGCGCAACAAGAGGAGGGTCGGGCATGGCCGAGGTGAGGCTGACCGGCGTAAGCAAGTTCTACGGCGCGGCGCAGGCGTTGCACACGATATCGCTGACGGTTGCGGACGGGGAATTTGCGGTCTTCGTCGGGCCATCGGGCTGCGGCAAGTCGACGCTTCTGCGGTCCATTGCCGGTCTGGAAGAGATTTCGGATGGCGCGATCCATATCGGCGACCGGGACGTGACCCGCGCCGCGCCGTCCGAAAGGGACGTGGCGATGGTGTTCCAGTCCTATGCGCTGTATCCCCACATGACTGTGCGCGAGAACATGGATTTCGGCATGAAGGTCAACAACTTCCCCGAGGCTGACCGCAAGCGGCGGATCGCGGATGCCGCGCGCATCCTGCAACTGGAACCCTACCTTGACCGCAAACCCGCGCATCTTTCGGGCGGTCAGCGTCAGCGGGTGGCCATCGGGCGGGCCATTGTGAAGGAGCCGAAGGTTTTCCTTTTCGACGAACCGCTTTCCAACCTTGACGCCAAGTTGCGCGTCCAGATGCGGGTGGAGCTTGAGGCGCTGCATCGCGACCTGAAGGCCACGATGGTCTATGTCACCCATGACCAGGTCGAGGCAATGACGATGGCCGACAAGATCGTCGTGCTGAACGCGGGCCGCATCGAACAGGTCGGGCCGCCGATGGAACTTTACAACCGCCCCGCATCCGAATTCGTGGCCGGTTTCATCGGTGCGCCATCGATGAACTTTCTTCCGGTCCGGATGCAGGACGGGCAGGCCGTGGTGGATGGCGTGGCGCTTGGGGTTGCCCCCGCTGCCACCGTCAAGCTGGGCATCCGGCCGGAGCATGTCGTGCTGCGCCCCGAAGGTCAGGGCCAGATCGGTGCGATGGTCACGATCTGCGAGACTTTGGGGGGTGACGCTTATCTTTATGTGCGCCTTGCCGGGGGCGAGACGCTTGTCGTGCGCGCCGAAGGAGACACGACGCTGGACCATGGCAAGCTTGTCGGTCTGGATTTCCCGCAGTCGCGTCTGCATCACTTCGCGGCCGATGGACGGACCCTGTCCTCGGGGGGCATTGCGGCATGACGGGCGAGGGCTTGATCCGGCAAGCGGTGGCGCGGTCCCTGAACGTGGCCGAGGCGCGCATCGGCTGCGGCGTTCTGGGTGACATTGCCGCGCTTTATGCGCGCCACTTCTCGGGACCGGCCTGCCTGATGGCGGACGAACGCGGCTGGGCCGCTGCGGGCCCGCAGGTCGAGGCGGCTTTGACAGCTGCGGGCATTCCCTGCCGACTCCACATCATCGCAGCACAGCCGCGCCCGAAACCGACGGTCGATCTGGCGAACGCGCTGCGGGCGGCGTTGCGCCCGGGCGAGACGCCGGTTGCCATCGGGTCCGGCGTGATGAACGACGTGGTCAAGTATGCGGCCTTCACGGCCGACATCCCGTACATGTGTGTTGCGACGGCGGCCAGCATGGACGGCTACACCTCGGCCGGTGCGCCCCTGTCGGAAAAGGGGTTCAAGAAGACCATCCCCTGCCGCCCGGCAAAGGTGCTGGTGGCCGATCTCGACGTCATCGCCGCCGCGCCGCCTGAAATGACCGGCTGGGGCTATGGCGATCTGGCCGGAAAGGTGCCTGCGGGCGGCGACTGGATGATTGCCGACGCGCTGGGGATCGAGGCGATCGACGATGTGGCCTGGCCGATGGTGCAAGAGGGGCTGGAAGGCTGGCTGTCGCAACCCGCGCGCATCGCCAGCGGTGAGCGCGACGCCATCGAAGGGCTGTTTCTGGGCCTCACGCTGGTCGGCCTTGCCATGGAGGCGCACGGGTCGTCGCGCCCGGCCTCGGGGGCCGATCACCAGATCGCGCATCTGTGGGAAATGGACGACCTTCACCACAACGGCGAACGGGTCAGCCATGGCGCCTGCGTCGCGGTGGGGACGATGGCTGCGCTGCGGATGTATGACTGGCTTCTGGCGCGCGACCGTCTGGCCATCGACCCCACCCGTCTGGCCGGGGTGCCCCTGGCAGACAAGGAAGCCGAGATCCTGCGGTTGTTCGGTGCCGGAGAGATTGCCGATCGCGCCATGATCGAAACCCGGATCAAGCATGTGGAAGGTGCCGCGATGACCGCGCGCCTTGGCCGGCTGGTCGAGGTTTGGCCCGACCTTGCGCAGCGCCTGCGCGTGCGCCTGTGGACAGCCGACCGCATGGCAGCCAGCCTGGCGCGTGCGGGCGCTCCGGTTGACAGTGCCGACATCGGTGTGGACGACACCTATCTTTATCACTCGATTCTGAAGGCGCGCTTCCTGCGCAGCCGCTATACTGTGCTTGATCTGCTGGACGAGTGCGGACTGCTGGAGGCGGCAGCAAGTGCCGCCCTGTCTCCCGGCAGCGCCAGAAAGGTGGGAACATGACGCTGGCCGATCAGGCCGCCCGCGCGGCGGATGAAATCCGGGTCGCCGTCGCCGCGATCGACCCTGCGGCGATGTCGGCCCTGGTCCATGAGCTGGCCCGCGCGGCCCGCATCGTGTGCTATGGCGTCGGGCGCGAGGGTCTGATGATGCGGGCCCTTGCGATGCGTCTTTACCATCTGGGGCTTGATGCGCATGTGGTGGGCGACATGTCCTGCCCGCCCGTCGGGCCGGGTGACCTGCTTGTGGTCAGCGCGGGGCCGGGCGGGTTTTCGACGGTCGCCGGGCTGATCGGTGTCGCGCGCGGGGCAGGGGCCCGCATCGCCTGCGTCACCGCCCAGCCGCAGGGACCGGACCCGCAGGCCGCCGACCTGATCTTCCACATCCCCGCGCAGACGATGGCCGATGATCAGGGCGCGGTCGCAACATCGGTGCTGCCGATGGGGTCGCTGTTCGAGGGCGCGCAGTTTCTGGCGTTCGAGCTTTTGATCCTCGCCCTGCGCGATCATCTGGCCATATCGCCCGACGCGATGCGCGCGCGCCATACGAACCTGGAGTAGCCCGATGCCCTGGCAGGACCGTTTTTCCCTCGCGGGCCGCAAGGCGCTGGTGACCGGGGCGTCCAAGGGGATCGGGGCCGAGATTTGCGCCGTCTTTGCCGAAGCCGGGGCCGACATTGTGGCCCTTGGCCGCGACGAGGCCGATCTGGCCGCCACGGCCGATGCCGTCCGGGCGCAGGGCCGCCGATGCCTGACCCTGACGGCAGAGATGGAAAGTCCGACCGACCCGGTCGACGCATGCGAACGGGCGCTTGCGGACTGGGGAACCATCGACATTCTGGTGAACTCGGCCGGAATCGCCAATGTCGGTCCGGCGCTGGCGTTTTGGACGGCGGACTGGGACCGGATGATGGCTGTCAACCTGCGCGCGCCCTTCCTGACCGCGCGCACGCTGGCCCCTGCCATGATCGCCCAGCGTTGGGGCAAGGTGATCAACATCAGCAGCCAGACCGGGGTGATCGCCCTTGACGATCATGCGGCCTATGCCGCGTCGAAGGGCGGGCTGAACGCCCTGACGAAATCGCTGTGTGCCGAATGGGCCAGGCACAATGTGCAGGTCAATGCGATCTGCCCGACCGTGGTGATGACGCCGATGGGGCGCAAGGTCTGGGGGGACCCCGAAAAGGGCGACCCGTTTCGCAACGCCACCCCCGCGCGCCGCTTTGCCGAACCGGTCGAGGTGGCTGATGCGGCGCTGTATCTGGCCTCCGACGCATCGGCGATGGTCAACGGAGCCTTGCTGATGGTGGAAGGCGGGTTCACCAGTGTCTGAGCCCCACTCTCCGATGGCGGTGGCCGGGGGGCTGCTGGCAGATGCCGAAGCCGCCTTCGCGCGGTATGAGGCGATCCGGCATCGCCTGCCAATGGCCCGCTTTGCGGCGCAGTCGCAGCGGCTTGCGTCGCTGGACGCCGTGGCCGATCACGTCGACGGCTTTCTGCTGGATGCCTTTGGCGTGCTGAATGTGGGCGACACGGCCATTCCCGGCGCGGTGGCGCGCATGGCGTCGCTGCGGGCGCGCGGCAAAAGGCTTGCCGTGCTGACCAACGCGGCAAGCTATACCCGGGCGCAGCTTCTGGCCAAATACCACCGGCTGGGGTTCGACTTTACGGCCGACGAGGTTGTCGCATCGCGGGACGTTGCGGTGTCTTGGCTGGAAAGGATCGCGCCAGGGGCCACCTGGGCTGCCATCGCGTCGGGGGATGACAGTTTTGCCGACATCCCGGCCAGACTTCTGGACGCGGTGGCGGACCCGGGCGCGCTGAAGGCGGCGGACGGTTTGCTGTTCCTGTCAACGGCCCGCTGGACGCCCCCCCTGCAGCGCCGGCTTGTCGACGCCTTGCGGGATAACCCGCGGCCCTTCGTCATCGCCAATCCGGATATCGTCGCCCCGCGCGAAGACGGGCTGACGCTGGAACCGGGGCTTTTCGCGAATGATCTGCTCGACGTGGTCAAGACCGGGGCGCACTGGTTCGGAAAGCCCTTTCCCGAGGCGTTCGCCGAAGGCATCGCGCGCACCGGCCTTGCCGCGGGACGGCTGGCGATGGTGGGGGACACGCTGCACACCGATGTGCTGGGCGGCGCGGCGGCGGGGTGCCGCAGCGTGCTCGTGACGGACCACGGGCTGTTCGCCGGGCGCGACACCGCCCCGTTCATCGCAGCCTCGGGGATTATTCCGGACTTCATCATCAACAGCCCCTGACCGTCATCCGGGGGGATTGATTGCGTTGAAATCGGCGCGCCGAACTATGCCCTGCCCGTCGCGCCCAGAGTGCGAAATACCGCTCTTGCCGCATTGAAAACCGGTTCATGGGTGTCCTGCAAAAGTGCCAGCCGGTCGAACCGCTCGGGGTCGCGGGCGACGGCGCTGCGCAGGGCCGCGCCGAAGGCCATGCGCAACTCGGTGCCGATGTTGAACTTGCAGATGTGCGAGCCCGCCGCGAGCTCCGACCGCTGGGCCAGAGGCACGCCTGATCCGCCGTGGATGACCAGCGGCACCTGCGTGACGCTTTCGATGTCGCGGATGCGTACCACGTCAAGCCCGCCGCCTGCGACCTGTTGCAGGTGCACGTTGCCCACCGAAATCGCCATCGCATCAATGCCGGTTTCCCGGGCGAAGGTCGCGGCCTCGGCGGGGTCCGTTCCGGCCGAGGCGGCCCCCCCGGCATAGCCCACGAAACCGATCTCGCCTTCGCACGATGCCCCGGTCGCATGGGCGAGGGCCGCCACTTCGGCCGTAAGGGCGATGTTTTGTGAAAGGGGCAAGGTCGATCCGTCGAACATGACCGAGGTGAACCCCGCATCCAGCGCGGCGCGGCATTCGTCGAGCGTATGGCCGTGGTCCAGATGGGCGACCACCGGCACGTCGACGCTACAGGCCAGATGGCGGAACATCGCGCCCAGAACCGGCAACGGCGTGTGCGCGCGGGCTCCGGGACCGGCCTGCAGGATGACCGGCGCGCGTTCGGCCTCGGCGGCCATGACGAAGGCGCGCATGTCCTCCCAGCCCAGACAGACCAGACCCGGCACGGCGTACCCGCCTTGCAGCGCCGGTTGCAGGACATGGGCCAGCGTCACGAGGGTCATTTGAACTTGGCCACCATGTCCATGATGCCGGGGATCGTGTGCACCTGTGCGGCATGCGTCGGCTGGAAGTGCTGCTTCAGGCTCCGCTGGCTCTGGCCGCCGAGGATGGTGAAGTAATACATCTCGTACCCCGGCAGCACGCAGCAGGGGTGATATCCCTTGTCGATCAGCACGGTGGAGCGGTTCATGATGTGATAGGCGTCGCCCGGCTCGTTATCCACCCGCTGCAGCATCTGCAGGCCCGATCCATGGTCGGGCCGGAAACGGAAGTTGTAGCATTCGTCGTGGCGGGTTTCTTCCGGCAGCCGGTCGGTGTCGTGCTTGTGGCTGGGAAAGCCGGACCAGCCGCCCGCGCCGACGGTATAAAGCTCGGACACCAGCAGCCGGCCCACGCGGTCATGGTAGGCCGCACCAAGGATGTGCTTGATCTTGCGGTGGGTTTTCGTGTCGTCCGATCCGTACTGCACCTTGTCGATCTGGTCCGCCCGCACCGCGAAGGGACGCAGCGTTTCCGCGAATTGCGCACCTGCGATGAAGGTTTCCGTGTCGGTCAGGGCGGTGACCCGACAGCCGCTGTCTGTCGGAACATAGACCCCTTCCGGTTCGCCATCCCAGACATCGACGCCCCGATGGCCGATAGCGGCAAAGGTCTGGCCCGTCGTCTCGACCGTGACCGTGCCCGTTGCGGGGACCACGCAGGTTTCATAGCCCGGTGTGCGGTAGTCAAAACTTTCGCCCGCCTTCAGCCGGA
>JAIYDJ010000017.1 GCA_027487575.1 Rhodobacter sp.
GGATATGGGGTCCGGCGGCGGATATCCAATGCGGAACGGCACCCGTGGGCGCAACGCGCTGACGGATGGCGATCCCGCAATGGGGCGGGACCGGAAGCATTCGGCCTCCGGGGAATTGGGCGTGGGGTAGGCTTGTAGGGGGCCGGAGTCAAGGGCTATGCGGGTGCGGGACGGAAATGGAGGGCGGAATGGACAGGATAGCCGTGGTGACCGGGGCAGCCGGGGGGATGGGCCGGGCGATAACGCACGCGTTGCTGGCGCAGGGGATGCGGGTGGTCGGCGTCGACGTGGACGAAAAGGGGCTGGCCGAAATGGCGGGCGGGGGGTTTGTCGGCCGCGTGGTCGATCTGTTCGATGTGGAGGCGATCGGCGCGCTGTTCGACGGGCTGGGGGCGGAGTTCGGCGGGGTGGATGCTCTGGTGAACAACGTGGGGACCTGTTTCATGGGCGAGTTTCCCGAGATTTCGGCGCGGGAACTGGACGCGCAGATGGCGCTGAACTTTTCTGCCGCGTTCCATTGCTGTCAGAAGGCCGTGCCGCTGATGCTGGGGCGGGAGGGCGTGAAGAAGATCGTCAACATCTCGTCGAACGGGGCCTACAACTTCGACGTGTTCGACCCGCCGCATTACCGGGCCTCGAAGGCGGCGCTGGATACGCTGACCAAGGATCTGGCGCGGCGTTATGCGAAAGAGCGGATCGCGGTGAACTCGGTCGCCCCGGCGATGACAGAAACGCCGCTGTTTGCGGTGCTGACCGAGGAGGTGCTGGCCAAGGCGATTTCGGCGATGCCGCACGGGCGGGCCATGCAGCCTTCGGAAGTGGCGGCCTGGGTGGGGTTTCTGATTTCGGGCGCGGGGGATGTGTGTTCGGGGAACGTGATCATCCTGAACCAGGGGCGGGATGTGCGGTGAGGCCGCAGCGGGGGCCAGCCCCCGCACCCCCGGGATATTTGGAAGCAGAAAATGAAGAATCTGAGTTGATTTGAATCGTTAAGTGTAGGTGTTCGGGGCTTTTCTGAGGGTAGGCCATTGATCGGAGCCGTGGCCGTAGATGATCCTTGCGCCGGTGAGGGCGGCCAGAGTCAGCAGGCGCTGGCCGTGGTGGACGGCGAGGGGGACGTTCCAGGAGCCGACGAAGCCTTCGTCGGGTTCGGATGGGCGATTGATGGCGTCGGAGGTCAGGAGCACCGGGCCGGTTTGCGGCAGGTCGAGCAGGAAAGCGAGCTGGCCGGGGGCGTGGCCGGGGCAGTGCAGGATGGTCAGGCCGGGAAACAGGGTGCGGTCGGTGTCGATCTCGACATAGGTGGCGTCGGGCCAGGGCAGCGGGCGGGCGGTGCCGAAGTAGATCGGTCGGTCGTGCTCACGTTCGGCTTTCGAGACGAGGATCGGGGCGTGGGCGAAGGCATCTATCTGGCCGACGTGGTCGATATGGCCGTGGGTCAGGATGACAAGGTCGATGTCCTGCGGGGTCAGGCCCATCAGCGCCAGTTGTCCTTGCGGGGCCTGGGCGGGGGTCAGCGACAGGAGATGGCCGAAGCTGCCGAGGTTGTCGGCGGCGGCGGCGGCTTCGGGGTCGGTCAAGTAAGCGGCAGGGAAACCGGTGTCGATCAGGATGCGCTTTTCGTCCGTGGTTTCCAAGAGATAGCCGCAGATGCCGATGATCCGGCCGTTGGCGTGGACCTGAAACAGGCCGTAGTCGAGGATGGTCAGGCGGGCTAGGGTGCTGGTCTTGAAGTCTGGGAGCATGGGCGGCCTTTCGGTGTCGCCCAAGGGGTAGCATGAAAGTCACGATCCACAAGCTGTTCGAATATCTGCTGGAAACCACCACCGCCGCCCCCGAGGCGGTGCTGGGGCTGAGCCTTGCGCGGCCGCCGCTGCTGGGAGAGTTTCTGGCCGACCTTGATCCGGGGCTGCCGCTGGACTGGAACGGGGTGTCGTTCCGCGGGCTGCCCGCCTTGCGCGCGCATGTGATCGCGCGGGCCGGGTTGACGGGGGTCTGTGACGCCGAAGACGTGTTGATCACGGCGGGGACGGCAGAGGCGAACTATCTGGTGATGCGGCAACTGCTGCGGCCGGGGGACGAGGTGGTGACCGAAAGCCCGGGCTGGCCGCAGGTGGGTGTGATGTGCCGGGCGATGGGGATCGGTCTGCACGAAGTGGCGCGGGATGAAAACCGGGACTGGGCGCTGGATCTGGACGCGCTGGAGGCGGCGGTCGGGCCCCGCACCCGGCTGATCTTCCTGACCAACCCGAACAACCCGACGGGGGCGTTGCTGACCGGGGCCGAGTTGCTGCGGGTTTGCGCGATTGCGGATCGGGTGGGGGCCTATCTGCTGGTCGACGAGGTCTATGCGGGGCTGGAGTGGGGGGCCCCGCGCGCGCCGTCGATTGCGGGGCTTTATCATCGCGGTATCACGACAGGGTCGGTGTCGAAGGCGCTGGGGCTGCAGGGGCTGCGTACGGGGTGGCTGATCTGCCGTGACCGCGATCTGGTGATGGATGCGGTGATTCTGCGCGAAAACTCCAGCGAGATCATGAACATCATGGGCGAGGTGATCGCCGAGGTCGCGATGCGGGAACACCGCTATGTGGCCGGGATCGAGCGGGCGCGGGCCGATGGCGCGGCCAATCTGGCCGTGCTGCAGGCCTTCATCGCGGGGCAGCCCCGGCTGTCCTGGGTGCCGCCCGCCGCCGGGCTGATCGGGCTGGCGCGGGTCGAGGGGATCGAGGGCGAGGCGCTGGCGCGGCGGTTGCTGGAGCCGCCCTACCGGACGTTCCTGCTGCCGGGGTCGGCCTATGGCTGTCCTTCGCATATCCGGTTGGGGGTTGGCGGCGGGGCGGAGGTGCGGCTGGGCGAGGGGTTGGCGCGGTTGGGGGCGTTGTTGGCCGTGGAATAGCCCAGCCAGTCGTTGACCGTTTCCACGATGCGGCCGGGGTCGAGGCTGCCGGTATGGTCCAGGATCAGCGGCAACGTTTCGGTCCCGTCTGTCAGGACAAGGACAAGACGGTGCAGCCTTTCCGCGCGACCTTCGCTGGATCGCGACGTGGTTGGTTGCAGATCGGCCCGGATGATCCGGGGCAGAGCGTGGGTGATCTTTCGGCTGCGCCAAAGCGAATTCGTTTGCAAGACGGCGATCCCCTTGGGCCGATCGAGAATTATCTTCGTTTGGCGGACGAACCGGCCGAAAGCCGCACAGCACAAGACAGCACCGAACAGAAGCGGCGCCGAAAGCCGGGACGCTTCACCTTGCATCGCCAACCACCCCAGAGCGGTCATCAGCAGGCAGGCAAGGATCAGGACAAACTCCAGAAGGATCAGACGGTCGGGGGTGTATTCAACGATCTGCATGGGCGGGTCTTTCGGGCCGAGTCAGGGTGCCAAGGCGGGGGCGACTGGCAAGGGGGTTGCCCTGCTGGGCAATCGCGGGTTTTGTGGGGGTGGAAGCGGAGAGGCGGCATGAGCATCGACACCTGGGATGAAATTCGCACGGCCTATCAGGTGGCGCGGCTGGGCACCGTCTCGGGCGCGGCGGAGGTGTTGGGGGTGCATCATGCCACCGTGATCCGCCACATCGACGCGCTGGAAAAGCGGCTGGGCACGCGGCTGTTCCAGCGGCATGCGCGGGGGTATACGGCGACCGAGGCCGGGCGGGACCTGTTGTCGGTGGCGCAGACCACGGAAGAGCAGTTCGGCCAGCTTGCCAGCCGGATCAAGGGTCAGGGCGAGGTGGTGGCCGGGGAGTTGGTCGTAACCTCCATCGCCGGAATGGCCGGTCTGCTGACGCCGGTGCTGGCGGCGTTTCAAGAGGAGCATCCGGCGGTCGTCGTGCGCTATCTGACCGACATGCGGGTGTTCCGGCTGGATTACGGCGAGGCGCATGTCGCCATCCGCGCGGGCGCGGTGCCGCAGGAGCCTGACAACGTCGTGCAGCCCCTGATGCGGATGCGATCGGGGCTTTATGCGTCAAGAAAGTACATCGAGCGGTACGGACTGCCCGCCGGCGAGGCTGCGTTGTCCGCGCACCGGTTCATCGCGAGCGATGCCGCCGACAGCCGGGCCCCGTTCTACATCTGGCTGCGCGAAACGGTTCCCGCCGAATGCATCACCTACCGGATCACCGAGCCTGCGGCGGCAGAAGAGGCGTTGCGGGCGGGCGTGGGACTGGGGTTCTTCG
Organism: Rhodobacter sp.; assembly: GCA_027487575.1. Classification (GTDB taxonomy): domain Bacteria; phylum Pseudomonadota; class Alphaproteobacteria; order Rhodobacterales; family Rhodobacteraceae; genus JAIYDJ01. The sequence goes on from JAIYDJ010000017.1 coordinate 4,175, forward strand.
CGGCCTATCGGGCAGAGGGCGACCCCGATCTGGTCGAGGTTCTGCCGCCACGTCCGGAGTGGGACGCGCCGATCTGGATCGTCAGCCACGTCGATCTGCACCGCACGCTGAAGGTGCAAAGCTTCCTGGCGGCGCTGAAACAGGCGGCGGCGGGCTGGGTGGGTATCTGAGCGGTCAAAGGACGGTGCCGGGGCGCGCCGAAACCGGTGGGTTCAAGGGCGAAGCAGACCGGCAATCAGGGCGGTCTGGCGGGCGACGGCGGATTGCAGGGTCGCCATCGGCATCGCGTCGCTTTTGACGAACTCGAGGAACATCATGTTCAGGTTGTTGAACAGAACCTCGCCGGACGTGCGGCAATCGACATCGGGGCGGGTATGGCCACGGCGTTGCATCTCGGCGATCAGGGTGCGGATCTGGTCGGTCAGCAAGGCATCAAACCGGGTATAGCGGGCCGAGAAGGCCGTGTCGGGGTGTTCGATGGTCAGCGCCATCGCCGTGCGCCACATCTCTTTCGACAGATAGACCAGCGAATGGTCCAGATAGCCACCGATCAGGGTTTGCAGCGCAGCCGTGACGTCGGGCGGCGGGGATGCCAGCAGGGTCTGGCCCTGTGCCAGAACCTCTTCGACTTCCAGCGTCACGATGGCCAAGAGGACGTCGCCCTTGGTGTCGAAATAGTTGTAGAACGTCCCGACCGACACTTCGGCCGCCGCCGCGATATCCTCGATCCGGGCGGCCGGGTAGCCGCCCTGCCGGAACAGGTCGGTCGCGGCCTGAAGGATGCGGCTGGCACGGTCGGCTTTCTGTTTCTGGCGCAGGCCGGACATCGGGCGGGCTTTCTGGTGCGTTCATGAACTGCCTGGATTTTGATATTGACTTCAAAAATGAATGGACTCCATATTTTTCTGCAACGGCGTGGAAAAGATGCGCAGAACCCCTGACATGGAGATAGGAATGACGCTTCGTTTTGGAATTTCGGCGCTGGCGCTGCTGGTGGCCTCGCCTGCCCTGTCGCAGGAGTTGAACGCGCTGGTGTGGTGCGACCATGCCGATCCGGCACTGGTCGCGCCCTTCGAGGAAAAGTTCGGCGTCAAGGTGAACCTGAAAGAGTACGAGGGCACGGCGGCGGGGATGGCGATTCTGGATGGCTCGCAGCCCGGCGAGTGGGACGTGCTGGTGATCGACGCGGTCGATGTGGGGCGCGCGGTGGAGGCGGGCAAGCTGGCCCCGATCCCGGCCGAGGCGCTGCCGACGGGGGATTTCTTTCCCGAACTGGTGATGGCCGAGAACAACACGGTGGACGGCGTGACCTATGCCGTGACCGAAAAGTTCGGCTACAACACGATCGCCTATGACAAGACCAAGGTCGACCCGGCCGACATGGCGGACATGGCGACGCTGGTGTCGGGAAAATATGACGGGCGCATCGCGATCTACGACTATTACCTGCCGGTTCTGGGGCTGGTTGCGATGGGTCAGGGGATTGCCACCGCGGACATCACCGCCGAGTCGCTGGCCCTGCTGCGCGAACCGCTGTTTGCGCTGAAAAAAGCGTCAAAGCAGGTCGCGGATGTTGTTTCGGCGCAGACCGCCTTGGCGACGGGCGAGGTCGACATCATGGTCGGCGGCGGGGAATGGGTGACGGCGGTGCTGGCCGCCGACAATCCGAACCTCGACTGGACCATCCCCAAGCAGGGCGGTTTGCGGTGGGCGCAGTCGATCGGGGTGGTGGCGGGGACGACGCAACCCGATCTTGCGCTGGAGTTCGTGAAGTACATCGTCTCGCCCGAGGGTCAGGCGAAACTTGCGACATCAGCTTGCTATTGGGGGATGCCTGCCAACGCCAAGACCGGCGACGTGCTGACGCCCGAGCAGAAAGCTGTGTTGCGCTGGGACGAGCAGGCCGATTTCCTGGCCCGCGCGCAACTTTATCCGATTCCGGATGCGGCACTGGACACCGCCATGCAGGATCTTTGGACGGAAATGTTGCAGCAGTGAGCCTCGCCGCCCGCGACCGGCGGCTGGGGTGGGGGCTGGTGGCCCCTGCGCTTGCGTGGACCGTCGCCTTTTTCGTGCTGCCGTTCGCCGCGATGGTGGCCCTGTCGTTCGCGCGGATGGAGGGGCGGGAGATCGTGCCCGCCTTCGACCCCGGCAACTATGCGCGTTTTTTCAGTGAATGGCCGCTGTTCAAGGCGCTGCTGAATTCAATGGAGATCACCGTGGTGGTCACAGTGGTGTCGGTGCTTCTGGCCTATCCCCTTGCCGCGATCATCGCCTTCCGGGTGCCGGTGCGGTGGCAGCGTCTGGCGCTGCTGATGGCGGTCCTGCCGTTCTGGACCAGTTATGTAGTGCGGTCCTATGCGTGGCTTCTGGTGCTGGGGCAGAACGGGGTTCTGAACAAGGCGTTGCTGGGGGCTGGGCTGATCGCCGAGCCGCTGGAGATTGCGGCGACGCGGACGGCGACGGTGATCGGATTCGTGCATTTCTTCGTCATGCTGCTGACGCTGACGATCTATGCCAACCTTGTGCAACTGCCCACGAACTATGCCCGCGCGGCGCGCGACCTTGGGGCGGGGCCGGTGCAGGTGTTCCGCTTCGTGATCCTGCCGCTGACACTGCCGGGGGTGGTGACCGGGGCGTTCCTTACCTTCGTTCTGTGCATGGGGGATTACATCACGCCGCAGATTCTGGGTGGCAACAACGAGTTGACCCTGCCGCAGCTGATCATGCTGCAATTGGGGCGGTCGGGGAACTTTCCGCTGGCGAGCGCCTTGTCGGTCGTGCTGATGGCGGTGATCACGCTGGCGTACCTGCTGTCGTCGCGCTGGTTGCGGGTGGACCGGGTGTGAGCGGCCGGGACACGGGCGCGCAAGACGGGGGAGAGCGCCTCCCTCCCCCCTCGTGGGGGAGGGATGGGGTGGGGGGCAAGGATCGGGTGCCCCCCTCCCCCATCCTCTCCCCTTGGAGGAGATGGGAGGCGCTGGGGCCTATCGCGGGGCTTTTCTGGCGGGGGTCGGTCTGGCTGTATCTGGCCGCCGCCTATGCCTTCATCTTCCTGCCGGTGGTGGTGCTGGTCGTGTTCTCGTTTCAGGACGGGCGGTTGCCGGTGCCGCCGATGCAGGGCGTGTCATTGAAATGGTATGCCAAGGTGCTGGCGGACCGCGACCTGATGGCGGCGCTGGCCCATTCGGCGCTGGTGGCGGGGGTGTCTTCGGCGGTGTCGCTGATGCTGGGGTTTCTGGCGGCGCACGGGCTGGCGCGGTCGGTGCTGCCCGGGTCGGTCTGGCTGCGCGGGCTGCTGATCGCGCCGATGACAGTCAGCTCTCTGATCATCGCGCTGGGACTGCTGAGCCTGTTCCAGCAGACGGGCGTGCGGCTGTCGTTGCTGACCGTCGGGGTGGGGCATGTGGTCATCAACCTGCCCCTGTGCTTTGCCATCTGCTATGCCGCGATGGGGGACCATCAGAAGGCCGCCGAACGCGCCGCGCGCGACCTTGGCGCGTCGGAGCCGCGCGTGCTGTGGCTGGTGTCGGCCCCGATGCTGGCCCCGGCGCTGGCGGCGGCGTTCTTTCTGTCGGTCACCTTCAGTTGGGACGAATTCATCATCGCCTTCCTGCTGACCCGGTTCGACGTGACCCTGCCGGTCGAGATCTGGTCGATGCTGCGGTCGGGCCTGTCGCCTGCGACCAACGCTGTGGGGTCGCTGGTGTTTCTGGTGTCGGTTGTGGCGGTCGTGGGGACGGAAGCGGTGCGGAGGCGGGCATGACGGCGGGGGTTTCGGTTCAGGGGGTGACGCGGGCCTATGGCCCGGCGCGGGCACTGGACGATGTCTCGCTGGACATCGCGGCGGGCGAGTTCGTCGTGCTGCTGGGGCCGTCGGGGTGCGGCAAAACCACGCTCTTGAACATCCTTGGCGGCTTTGCCGAGCCGGACTCCGGGCGGGTGCTGATCGGCGGGCGGGATATGGCGGGGGTGGGGCCGAAGGACCGGCCGACCACCACCGTGTTTCAGGACTATGCACTGTTTCCGCACATGACGCTGGCCGAGAACGTGGGGTTCGGGCTGCGGATGCGGGGTGTCGCAGGTCCCGCACGCGCGGCACGGGCGGCCGAAATGCTGTCCCTGGTCGGGCTTGACGGGCGCGGGGCGCGCAAGCCGCACGAATTGTCGGGCGGGCAGCGGCAGCGGGTGGCCCTCGCCCGTGCGCTGGCCGTGGAGCCGGAGGTTCTGCTGCTGGACGAGCCGCTTGGCGCGCTGGACCTCAAGCTGCGCCGGGCGATGCAGGACGAGTTGAAGGCGATCCAGCGGCGGGTGGGCACCACTTTTGTGCATGTGACCCATGATCAGGAAGAGGCGATGGCGATAGCCGACCGGATCGTGGTGATGAACGCCGGGCGGATCGAGGATGTTGGACCGCCGCGACAGGTGTACCTTTCGCCAAAAAGCCTGTTCAGCGCGGGTTTCATGGGAGAAATCAACAAGATTTCGCTGGATGGCACATGGCGGCCGGTACCGGGGCCGGGCGTTCTTTGCATCCGGCCCGAGGCGTTCGGGGATCAAGGGCTTGATCTGGGCGCGGGGCGCGTGACGGACGCAGCGTTCTTCGGAGCCCATGTCCGGGTGCATGTGGCCCCCGACGCCGCACCCGAGGTGCGTCTTGTGGTCCACCTGCCGCAGGGGGCGATGCCAGAGCCAGGGGCCGCGATCACCTTGCGGGCAACGACATGGGGAGTGTTGCAGGCATGAGGGCGAAACCGGAGGACTGGTGGCGGGTGCGGGCGGCGGGGGATGGCATCAGCCATATTGACGAGCCGCATATCCTTGAATTCTACCGCTGCAACGTCTGGCATGTGCGGGGGCGCGACCGCGACATGCTGGTGGACAGCGGGATGGGCGTGGTTTCCTTGCGCGAATGGGTGCCGCTGGTGACCGAGCGGCCGCTGGAGGCGGTGGCGAGCCACACCCATTTCGACCATGTCGGGTGTCATCACGAATTTCCCTGCCGGTCCTGCCACGGGGCCGAGGCGCATCTGCTGCGGGCCCCGACGCGCGCGAACACCTATGCCGACAAGTATGTGACGGACGATATCTTTACCACGCTGCCGCCCCTGCCCTATCAATCCAGCCTCTATGCCGTCGAACGCGCCCCGGCCACGCGGCTGCTGTGGGATGGCGACCGGATCGATCTGGGGGATCGCAGTTTCGAGGTGATCCACACGCCGGGCCATTCCCCCGGCGGCATCGCGCTGTGGGAGGCGGCGACGGGGGTGCTGATCTCGGGGGACATCGTCTATGACGGGCCGCTGATCGAAAGCGACGACCCCGGCGAGATGCGGCAGTATTTTGCATCAATGAAACGGCTTTTCGATCTTCCGGTGCGCGTCGTGCATGGCGGGCATTTCGCCAGCTATGACGGCGCGCGCCACCGGGCGATCATCGGGGACTGGCTGGCGCGCAGGGACCGCTGATGCTTGCCGGATGGCGGGGCGGACATTATCACAGGCCGTAGGGCACGGGCTTTGAACCACGGGAGGGGGCAAAGGCAGGATGGTCGTTTTCAGCTACAACCTTTGGCTGGTCGGCCTGTCGGTTGTCCTGTCGCTGATGTCGGCGTTCACGGGCCTGAGCCTGACACGCGGGCTTCGGTCTGTGTCAGTGGGCGCGCGGCAGGTGCGGATCGTTATGGCGGCGATCGCGCTGGGGGGGGGCATCTGGTCGATGCACTTTGTCGCGATGCTGGCGATGCGGTTCGGGGTGCCGGTGTTCTACGAGGTGATCGAAACCGTTGCGTCGGCGCTGATCGCCATTCTGCTGGCGGGACTGGCACTGCTGATCCTTCACTTCGGGCCGCGGACCCGCGCGGCGATCCTTGCGGCGGGCACGATCCTGGGCATGGGGATCGTCGGGATGCACTATGTCGGGTTGTCGGCCATCGAGGGCTGCATGCCCGTGGTGCAGCCCTTGGGCGTTGGGGTCGCGGGCCTGCTGGCGGTGGCGATGGGGGTGGCGGCGATCCAGATCGCCTACGGCAAACGGACCGAGCGGAACATCCTGCTGGCCACGGTGGTGTTCGGCGCGGCGGTGGCGGTGGTTCATTTTGCCGCAATGGCCACCACCTCGTTCATCCTCGCCCCGGCGGCGCAGTCGGCAATGGCAGTTCCCGTCCTGGCAAATGCACAGGTCGCGGTGATCGTGCTGCTCAGCGCCTTCGTGATTTCGGGCGCGTTTCTGGTGTCGGGGGCCAGTTTCCTGAACCGCGACACGGGTCTGGTGCTGCCCGTCGCGGCGGGTGATCGCGGCACTGGCAGGATCGACACGCCAATGCCTGCGCCGGCGCCGGAACCTGCCTTCCCCCCTGTGGACCGGCGCCCCGAAGGGTTGCGCCTGCCCTACGAAAAGGACGGCAAGACCTATCTGATCGGGTTCGACAAGGTGGCGGCGATCCAGTCCGAAGGCCATTACACAACGGCATGGCTGGCACAGTCGCCCGTCTTCTGCCCCTGGTCGATCAGCCAGGCAGAAGCGGCGGTTCCCGAGGGGTTTCTGCGCGTCCACCGGCAATGGCTGGTGAACATGGCGTTGGTCCAAGGATTCGAGCGGACGAAGGACAACGGGTTCTGCCTGATGTCTGCGGGGGGGGCGCTGGATCGGGTGCCCGTCAGCCGCACGCGGGTCGGTGCGGTGCGCGACGCGCTGGGGCTTTGACCGGTTTCGCCGTTCGTGCAGATTTTTCGCATCTGGTGAAAATCGCCCGTCCGCTGATGAGACGCGCGCGCAGTCCGGCGCGGCCCTGCCCTAGCGTTGCCTCAAAATCAGACAGCCAGAGAACGGCGCGAAACACGGCAAGGGAGGACCGGGAATGATCCCGAACACGTTCGAATATCATCGCCCAAAGACCATTCCGGACGCTTTGGCGGTTCTGACGCAGCACGGCGACGAGGCGCGGGTGATTGCCGGGGGCCACAGCCTCATTCCGGTGATGAAGCAGCGGCTGACCGACATTGCGCATCTTGTGGACCTGCAGGATATCGCCGACCTGCGCGGCATTTCCGTGGGCGACACCATCCGCATCGGCGCGATGACGACGCAGCACGCCCTGATCACCCATGCGGGCCTTTCGGCGGCTGTTCCATTGCTGGCCGAGGCGGCGCTGCAGATCGCCGACCCGCAGGTGCGCTATCTGGGAACGATTGGCGGTAATGTGGCCAACGGCGATCCGGGCAACGACATGCCGGGGCTGATGATGTGTCTGGATGCGGCTTTCGTGCTGTCTGGGCCGACGGGAACCCGCACCATCGCGGCGCGGGATTTCTACTTTGGGGCCTACTCGACCGAGCGGGCCGAGGACGAGATTCTGGTGGCGATCGAGATGCCGCGGCCATCGGGCGGTTATGCGTATGAAAAGCAGAAGCGCAAGATCGGCGACTATGCCACGGCGGCGGCGGCGGTGCAGATGACCGCCGTTGCGGGCCGGGTTGCAACGGCCTCGGTCGCAATGACCAATCTGTCGGACGTTCCGGTGTGGTCTGCGGCTGCGGGGGCGGCACTGGTCGGCACCGACTGCGGGCCGGTGGCGGTGAATGCGGCCGTTGCGGCGATGCTGGAAGACATCAACCCAGGCGCCGACAATCGCGGCCCTGTGGAATTCAAGCGGCATGTGGCGGGCGTGGTGCTGGGCCGGGCGATTGCCCGCGCCTTTTCGCGCCTCTGAGGGGGATCAAATGAGCAAGATGCATCTGAAGCTGAAGGTAAACGGCAAGTCGGTGGAAACCCTGTGCGAGCCGCGCGAGTTGCTGATCCATGTTCTGCGCGAAAGGCTGAACCTGACCGGCCCGCATATCGGCTGCGAAACCAGCCATTGCGGGGCCTGCACGGTCGACATGAACGGCATGTCGGTGAAATCCTGCACCGTCTTTGCCGCGCAGGTACAGGGGGCCGAGATCACGACCATCGAGGGCCTTGCCGGGCCGGACGGAATGGGCGTGCTGCAAACCTCTTTCCGCGAGCATCACGGGTTGCAGTGCGGCTATTGCACGCCGGGGATGATCACGCGGGCGCACCGCTTGCTTCAGGAGAACCCGAACCCGACCGAGGAAGAGGTGCGGTTCGGCATGGCGGGCAACCTTTGCCGCTGCACGGGCTATCAGAACATCGTCAAGGCAATCCTGCACGCCGCATCCGAACTGAACGCATCGAAGGAGGCCGCGCAATGAATGATCTGTCGCACGATCAACGGGTTGCGGGCCTGAAGGGCCTGGGGTCCAGCCGCAAGCGGGTGGAAGATGCGCGGTTCACCCAAGGCAAGGGCAACTATGTCGATGACATCAAGATGCCCGACATGCTGTTCGGGGATTTCGTGCGCAGCCAGTATGCGCACGCGCGGATCAGGTCGGTCGACACCTCCAAAGCGGTGGCGCTGCCCGGTGTGATCGCGGTGCTGCAAGCGGCCGATCTTGCGCCGCTGGGGCTGCATTGGATGCCGACTCTGGCGGGTGACAAGCAGATGGTGCTGGCCGACGGCAAGGTGTTGTTCCAGGGGCAGGAGATCGCCTTTGTCATCGCCGAGGACCGCTATATCTGCGCCGATGCCATCGAGTTGATCGAGGTGGAGTACGAAGAACTGCCGGTGGTGGTGGACCCGTTCAAGGCGCTGCAACCGGGCGCGCCGGTGCTGCGCGAGGACTTGGCCGGGCAGACCAAGGGCGCGCATGGCGAGCGCATCCATCACAACCACATCTTCCGCTGGGAAGTGGGCGACAAGGAGGGGACCGAGGCCGTGGTGGCTGGCGCCGACGTGGTGGCCGAGGAGATGGTGTATTATCACCGCACCCATCCCTGCCCGCTGGAAACCTGCGGCTGTGTGGCCAGCATGGACAAGATCAACGGCAAGCTGACGCTGTGGGGCACATTCCAGGCCCCGCATGTGGTGCGCACTGTGGCGTCGCTGCTGTCGGGCATCCCCGAGTCGAGCATCCGCGTGGTGTCGCCGGATATCGGCGGCGGGTTCGGCAACAAGGTGGGGGTCTATCCCGGCTATGTCTGCGCCATCGTCGCCTCCATCGTCACCGGGCGACCGGTGAAGTGGATCGAAGACCGGATGGACAACCTGATGGCCACGGCCTTTGCGCGCGACTACTGGATGCAGGGCAAGATCGCGGCCACCGCCGAAGGCAAGATCACCGGCCTGTGGTGCCATGTGACCGCCGACCACGGGGCGTTCGACGCCTGCGCCGACCCGACCAAGTTTCCTGCAGGGTTCTTTTCGATCTGCACGGGCAGCTACGACATTCCGGTGGCTTACGTGGGCGTGGACGGGGTCTACACCAACAAGGCTCCGGGCGGGGTCGCCTATCGCTGTTCCTTCCGGGTGACCGAAGCCGCCTATTTCATCGAGCGGATGATCGAGGTTCTGGCGATCAAGCTGGGCATGGATTCCGCCGAGCTGCGCCGGATCAACTTCATCCGGAAAGAGCAGTTCCCGTACCAGTCGGCGTTGGGCTGGGAGTACGACTCGGGGGACTATCACACCGCCTGGGACAAGGCGCTGAACGCGGTGGGCTATGACGCGCTGCGGGCCGAACAAGCACAGCGGGTGGCCGATTTCAAGGCGGGCAAGACGCGCAGTCTGATGGGGATCGGGCTGAGTTTCTTCACCGAAATCGTCGGCGCGGGGCCGGTCAAGAACTGCGATATCCTTGGCATGGGGATGTTCGATTCCTGCGAAATCCGCATCCATCCGACCGGATCGGCGCTGGCGCGGCTGGGGACGATCTCGCAAGGCCAGGGCCATGCGACGACCTTTGCGCAGATTCTGGCAACCGAGACGGGTATCCCGGCAGACCAGATCACCATCGAGGAGGGCGACACCGATACCGCGCCCTACGGGTTGGGCACTTACGGGTCACGCTCCACCCCCGTGGCAGGGGCTGCCACCGCGATGGCCGGGCGGAAAATCCGGGCCAAGGCGCAGATGATCGCGGCCTATCTGCTGGAAGTGCACGACAACGATCTGGAATGGGACGTGGACCGGTTCGTGGTCAAGGGCGTGCCCGAGCGGTTCAAGACGATGAAGGAAATCGCCTACGCCGCCTACAATCAGGCCATTCCGGGGCTGGAACCGGGGCTGGAGGCGGTCAGCTACTATGATCCGCCGAACATGACCTACCCCTTCGGCGCCTATATCTGCGTGATGGACATCGACGCCGACACCGGAGTGGCGGACATCCGCAGCTTCTATGCGCTCGATGATTGTGGCACCCGGATCAACCCGATGATCATCGAGGGCCAGGTGCATGGCGGTGCGACCGAGGCCTTTGCCATCGCGATGGGGCAGGAGATCGCCTATGACGAGATGGGCAACTGCATGACCGGCACCCTGATGGACTTCTTCCTGCCGACCGCCTGGGAGACGCCGCACTACACCACCGATTTCACCGAAACGCCCAGCCCGCACCATCCGATCGGGGCCAAGGGGGTGGGGGAATCGCCCAATGTCGGCGGGGTTCCGGCGTTTTCGAACGCAGTGCATGACGCGTTCCGGCCCTTTGGTCTGACGCAAAGCCACATGCCGCATGACCACTGGCGCATCTGGCGGATTGCCAATCAGTTGGGGCTGCACGGATGATCTGCGCCGGAGGCTCTTGCGGGTCCGCTGGAGCCTCCGGCGGGGATATTTGGAGACAGAAAATGGGCAGGGCATGACGGGCTGGCGCGGCGTGCAATCAGAACTGGCGGCGACGGGCTATGTCGCCGCCGACGATCTGGCGATGGCGCTGCATCTGTCGCTGATGTTGGGGCGGCCCCTGCTGCTGGAAGGGGCGGCGGGTGTCGGCAAGACGCAGGTGGCGCGCACGCTGGCCGCGTTGAAGGATACCCGGCTGATCCGGTTGCAGTGCTATGAAGGGCTGGATGCAAGCCACGCCATCTATGAATGGAACTACCAGCGGCAGTTGCTGGCCATTCGCGCGTCCGAGACAGAGGACGCGGTGTTCTCAGAGAAGTATCTGCTGGAACGTCCCTTGCTGGCGGCAATCCGGCAGCCCGTGGCCCCGGTTCTGCTGATCGACGAGATCGACCGCGCGGATGAGGAGTTCGAGGCGTATCTTCTGGAAATCCTGTCCGATTTCCAGATCAGCATTCCCGAACTGGGCACCGTCACGGCGGTGACGCGGCCGATGGTGATCCTGACGTCGAACGGCACGCGCGATCTGTCGGATGCGCTGCGGCGGCGGTGCATTTACACTTATGTGGACTACCCCGACCGGGCGACGGAAATGGCGATCCTGCGGACGCATCATCCGGGGCTGGAAGCGCCGTTGATCGGGCAGATTGTCGGCTTCGTGCAGGCTCTGCGGAAGGAGGACCTGGAAAAGGTTCCGGGGGTGGCGGAGTCCCTCGACTTTGCGGCGGCGCTGGCCGGATTGGGGATCAATGACATCACGTCGGACCCGGTGGCCCTGCAGGCGGCGTTGGTGACCTTGCTGAAAACCCAAGGCGACCGGGCGGCTGTGCCGGTGGAAGTGGCGCAGCGGATCGCGGGGAAGGCGGCATGACCATCACGCGGTTTCCGGTGCGTGCGGCGGGCCCGGCCGAACGGGTGGCGGGGTTTATGGCCCATCTGCGGGGCAACGGGATGGCGCTGGGAGTGCAGGATTGCGGGGTGGCGGTGGCGGCGCTGACCCATGTGCGGGCGGCGGACCTGCGCGAGGCGCGGCTGGCGCTGAAGGCGGTGTGCTGCGGGACGGCGGAGGATTTCGCGCGGTTCGACGATCTTTTTGCGGCCTACTGGACCAACACCGGGCGGGAACGCGCGGGCAAGGCGGTTGGGTCGGACCGGCAGCGGTCAAGCCAGATCGGCGAGCAGGACGGAATGGCAGGATCAGGTCGGGCCGAGCGGCCGGACAGCGATGGCGCGGGCGAGGCGGAACAGGACGGCGCAGGGCGATTGGTAGGCTCGCGCATCCGCAACCTGATGCGGGTCGATCTGCGCGAGGTGGTGGGCACCGCCGACATGGCCGAGGCAGAAGCCGTGGCCGCGCGGCTGGCCCGCGCGATCCGCGACCGGCGGTCCCGGCGGCGCAGGGCTGCCAAACGGGGCGACAGTCTGGACCTGCGGCGGGTGGTGCGGGGCAGTCTGGCCACCGGGGGCGAGCCTATGCGGCTGTACCGCCGTGCCCGGCCCGAACGGCCCACCCGGCTGGTCTGTCTGCTGGATGTATCGGGATCGATGTCGGTCTATGCGCGGGTGTTTCTGGCCTTTCTCAAGGGGTTGATGACCGCCGACAGCCAGACCGATGCCTATCTGTTCCACACCCGGCTGGTCCGGATCACCGAAGCGTTGCGCGACAAGGACGCGCTTCGGGCGGTCAACCGGATGTCGCTGCTGGCCCAGGGGTTCGGCGGGGGCACGCGGATCGGGGGCAATCTGGCCGCGTTCAACGCGCAGTATGCCAAGCGGCTGGTGTCGGGTCGGTCGGTGGTGCTGATCCTGTCGGACGGGTTCGACACCGACCCGCCTGCCGTGATCGGGGCGGAACTGGCGCGGCTGAAGAAACGGGGGTGCCGGATCGTCTGGCTGAACCCGCTGAAAGGGTGGCAGGGCTATCAGCCGGTGGCAGCGGGAATGGCTGCGGCACTGCCGCACCTCGATCTGTTCGCGGCGGCCAACACGTTGGAAACACTGGCGGCGCTGGAGCCGGAACTGGCGAGGTTGTAGGATGGGGATCATGGGACGCGACATTGTGCAGACCGTCGCCGCCCTGCAGGACGCGGGCGAGGCGTTCGTGGTGGCAACGGTCGTGCGCACCGTGTCGGTGACGGCGGCCAAGGCGGGGGCCAAGGCGGTGATCCGCGCTGACGGGGTGATCAGCGAGGGCTGGATCGGCGGAGGATGTGCGCGCGGCGCAGTCTTGCGCGCGGCACGCGAGGCGCTGGCCGACGGGCAGCCGCGCCTGATCTCGGTCAGCCCCGAGGATGTGCTGACCGCGCAGGGGGTGGCACCGGGGCAGACGCGCGACGGGGTGCAATTCGCCCGCAGCATGTGCCCCAGCAAGGGCACCATGGATGTCTTCATCGAACCGGTCATCCCGCGCCCCGAGATGGTGGTCTGCGGGACCAGTCCGGTGGCACTGGCGCTGATCGCGCTCGGTCCTCAGTTCGGCTTTGCGGTGGCGGGGTCGGCAGGCAGCGCCGATCTGGGGACGTACCCCGGCGGCACCCGGACCTTTGCCGACCACATCATCGCACCCAGCAATGCCGACCGCTATGTCGTGGTGGCAACGCAGGGGCGCGGCGACGAGGCGGCGCTGCGGGCGGCGCTGACAACGCCCGCCACCTATCGCGCTTTTGTCGGCAGCCGGGCCAAGACGGCGGCGCTGTCTGCCCGCCTTGCGGATGTTTCGCCTGACGCTTTGTCCGTTCTGCACGCCCCTGCAGGCCTTGACCTTGGCGCGATCACGCCCGAGGAAATTGCCCTGTCCATCCTGGCCCAGATGGTGGTTCACCGGCGCCGGGGCCATCGGACCGTTGACGGTGCGGCATGATCCGGCGTTTGTGGAAATGGGTGTGCACCTGCCCCCGTGACGCGGCAACACCGCAAGAGCAGGCACGGCTGCTTGCCTCGATCAAATTTCCCTGCTGTTAGGACACGCATATGGCCTTGGAACTGAAAGACGAAATCCTGATCCCCGCACCGCGCGATGTGGTCTATGCGGCGCTGAATGACACTGCGATGCTGAAGGCCGCGATCCCCGGCTGTGAAGAATTGCTGCGCCATTCCGAGACCGACCTCGAGGCGAAGGTGGTGCTGAAGATCGGGCCGATCAAGGCGCGGTTCGGCGGCAAGGTCGTGCTGGATCAGTCCGGCGCACCGGGCAGCTTTTCGCTGACGGGCGAGGGGTCGGGCGGGGTGGCGGGCTTTGCCAAGGGCGGGGCTGTGGTGACGCTGGAGGATCGCGGGGCCGAAACCCTGCTGTCCTATAACGCAACGGCCGACGTGGGCGGCAAGATTGCCCAACTGGGCAACCGGCTGATCGCGGGGACGGCAAAGAAGCTGGCGGATCAGTTCTTTGCCAGTTTTGCCGCGGCCGTGACGGCGGCAGAGGCACCGGCGGCGGACGAAACCGCCTGACCTGACGCCACCGCTATACATCCGCGCCATCGTCCCGCAAAATATGCGGGAACAGCCGAGGAGTGCCGGGTGGGCATGCGCGTCAGGGGACTGGTGGGGGGATTGGGGGTGCTGGCGTTCGCGCTGGTGGCCTGGGTCGTGTCGTCGATGGTTTTGGGGACCTATCTGCGCCACGACCAGCAGCGGGCGGAAGCCACGCTGCAACTGACGATGCAGGCACTGGACGGGCATCTGCGCCGTTTTCAGGCCGTGCCCGACCTTCTGGCCGATGACCCGGGCCTGCGCGCGCTGATCGGCGGGTCGCGCCGAGCCGATCAGGTGGCGGCGATCAACCGCTGGCTTGAAGGGCGGAACGTTTTGCTGGAGTCGTCAGAAATCTATGTGATGGATGCGACGGGGTTGACCATCGCCGCCAGCAACCACGATGCGCGCGACAGCTTTGTCGGACAGGACTTTTCGTTTCGTCCGTACTTCACCGAAGCGATGAACGGCGGGCGCGGACGGTTCTATGCGCTTGGCACAACCTCCGGGGTGCGGGGATACTATTTTGCCTCGGCGGTGTATGACCGGGGCGGCAGGGCGGCAGGGGTGATCGCCGTCAAGGTCGACCTGGACGCGATCGAGGCCGAATGGCGGCGCCAGTCCGAGGCCATACTGGTGACGGACCCCGAAGGCGTTGTCTTCTTGTCGACCGAACCGGAATGGCTGTATCAGGGCTTTCTGCCGCTGACGCCCGACAGGCTGGCCCGCACGGCGGCGCTGCGGCGCTATGCGGGCATGACGGTGGGCGCACTGGCCCATGAAAGATCGACCTTGCAGGGTCTGGCCGTGCTGCACCTGTCGAATGCAGACGGGAGGCGCAGCTATTTGCAGGCCAAGGCGCTGATGCCTCTGGCGGGTTGGACGGTGCAGGTTCTGATGGAAACCGGCAGCGCGCGCGCGCAGGCGCGGCTGGCCTCGGCCGCGGTGCTGCTGGGACTGGGCATCGCGGTGGGGGCGCTGGTGATCTGGGCGCAGCGACGGTTCCGGCTGGCCGAACGGATCGCGGCGCAGGAACATGCCAAGGCCGAACTGGAACGCCGGGTGGAAATGCGCACCGCCGATCTGGCGCGGATGAATGCGCAGATCCAGGACGAGGTTGCAGAGCGCCGCGCCACCGAGGCCGCGCTGCGCCGCACGCAGGCCGATCTGGTGCAGGCGGGCAAGCTGGCGGCGCTGGGGCAGATGTCAGCCGCGCTGAGCCACGAGATCAACCAGCCGCTGGCGGCCGCGCGCAACTATGCCGACTCTGCCGCGATCCTCATCGACCGCGGCGAGACTGCCAAGGCGCGCGAGAATGTCGGGCAGATCGTGGCGTTGATCGACCGGATGGCCGCCATCGCGCAGCATCTGCGCAACGTGGCGCGCAAACCCGACGCGCCGCTGAAAACCGTCGACCTGGCGGCGGCGGTGGCCGAAGCGCTGGCGCTGGCCGAACCGCGTCTGGCCAAGATCACCGTCGCCGTCGATCTGCCAGCCGATCTGCCGGGCGTGCTGGGTGGACCGGTGCGGTTGCAGCAGGTGCTGGGGAATGTACTGTCGAATGCGGCGGATGCGCTGGAGGACCGGGTGTTTCCGCGCATCGAAATCGCGGCAAGGGTGGAGGGTGACCGCGTTCTGCTGGACATCCGCGATTTCGGGCCTGGTGTGGCGGCGGCGATTGCCGACCGGATCTATGATCCGTTCTTCACAACGAAACGGGTCGGGTCTGGGCTGGGCCTTGGATTGTCGATCTCTTACAACATCATGAAGGATTTCGGAGGCGACCTGCGGGTGGCCAACCACCCACAGGGCGGCGCGGTTTTCACACTGGTGCTGCGGGTGGCCAGGGCGCGCGGAATGGCGGCGGAATGACCGGGGCGCGCATCCTGCTGATCGACGATGACGCGGCGATGCGGCAGTCGACCGAACAGGCGCTGGACCTTGCCGGCCTGTCGGTCACGGCCTTTGCGGCGGCGGAAGAGGCGCTGGCCCATGCCGGACCGGGCTTCAACGGGGTGGTGGTGTCGGACATCCGGATGCCCGGCATGGACGGGATGACGCTGCTGCAGCGCCTGCGCGAGATCGATCCGGAATTGCCGGTGATCCTGATCACCGGCCATGCCGAGGTGCAGTTGGCGGTCGAGGCGATGCGCCGGGGGGCCTATGACTTCATCGCCAAACCCTTCGCGATGCAGGGGCTGGTGGCGGTCCTGCGCCGGGCGACCGATCACCGTGCGCTGGTGATGGACAACCGGCGGCTCCGGGCGGCGGCAGGGCAGCAGGATGACATGGAAGTGCGCCTGCCCGGACGGTCGGCGGTGATGATCGACCTGCGGCGGCGGATGCGGACCATCGGGGCCAGCGAGACGGATGTGCTGATTACCGGGCCGACCGGCGTGGGCAAGGAAGTGGTCGCACGCGCCCTGCATGACCTTTCGCCACGTGCGGCGCGCCCATTCATCGCGATCAACTGCGCGGCCCTTCCTGCCGCGCTGATCGAATCCGAGTTGTTCGGGCACGAGGCCGGGGCCTTTCCGGGGGCGCTCAGGGCGCGCTATGGCCGGTTCGAACATGCCCGGGGCGGGACGGTGCTGCTGGATGACATCGACACCATGCCGCTGGACGTGCAGGCCAAACTGCTGCGGGTGTTGCAGGAAAGGATGATCACGCGGCTGGGGTCGAATGATGCGGTGCCGCTGGACGTGCGGTTCATCGCGACCAGCCGCGCCGAACTGGAGGCCGAGGTGGCACGGGGCCGGTTCCGCGAAGACCTGTTCTGGCGGCTGAACGTGGCAACCCTGCGGGTGCCGCCGCTGTCGTCCCGGCGCGAGGATATCTCGCTGTTGTTCCTGCAGTTGCTGCGCGAGGCCGCCGCGCGTCACGGGGCCGAGGACCGCGCGCCCCAACCCGAGGTGCTGGCCGATCTGACCGCCCGCGATTGGCCGGGAAACGTGCGCGAGTTGCGCAACGCCGCAGACCGCTATGTGCTGGGGCTGGACTGGATGGAGGGTGCTGCGGGTACCGCCCTGCCCCGTCTGGCCGACCGGATGGCGGGGTTTGAGCGCAGCGTGATTGGTGCGGCCATCGCAGCCCACGGCGGGCATCTGCGGCGGGTCTACGAATCACTCGGGATCTCGCGCAAGACGCTGTACGAAAAGATGCAGAAACACGGGTTGGACCGGCGGCTGATCCTGGATGCGGACGGGTCCGAGGACTGATCGCCCAAAGCCAAGGGGTGGAAATCCACCCATCGACCGCCTCGCTTGTCACGAAATCCACCCATCCGCCCCGCCCGTGCGCAAGATTGCTGCGCCGCGACCCCAACCGGGCTTTGCGCTGATCCCCGATCAGCGGTCTGGTGCAGCGGCACGCGACCCTAAGGGCGCGGCCACATTCTGCCATGTTCAGGGAGGAACAAATGGCTTTCACACTCAAATTCGCCGGCGCGCTCGCCGGTTCGGTCCTGCTGGCCTCGGCCGCGATGGCGCAAGGTTATCCCGACCGTTCGATCTCCATGGTGGTCCCCTTCGCCGCAGGCGGCCCGACCGACACCGTCGCGCGTCTGGTGGCCGAAAAGATGTCGGCCGATCTGGGCCAGCAGGTCATCGTCGAAAACGTCGGCGGGGCCGGTGGCACGCTGGGTGCAGGCAATGTCGCGGCGGCCGAGGCGGATGGTTATACCATCCTTCTGCACCATATCGGCATGGCGACCTCGGCCACGCTGTACCGCAACCTGGCTTACAAGCCGCTGGAAGCGTTCGAATACGTGGGTCTTGTGACCGAAGTGCCAATGACCATCGTGGCGCGCAAGGACTTCGAACCGGCCGACATGGCCGCGCTTGTCACCTATGTGAAGGCCAATGCCGACACGCTGACCATGGCCAACGCGGGCATCGGTGCGGCAAGCCATCTGTGCGGCATGCTGTTCATGCAGGCGCTGGAAGCGCCGATCGTCACCGTCCCCTACAAGGGCACCGGGCCTGCGATGACCGACCTTCTGGGCGGACAGGTTGACCTGATGTGCGACCAGACCACCAACACGACCGAGCAGATCAAGGGCGGCACGATCAAGGGTTATGCCGTGACCAGCCCGGCGCGTCTGGACATCTTCCCCGACCTGCCGACGGTGGGCGAGGCCGGGCTGGGCAGCATGGAGGTCGGCATCTGGCACGGCGTCTATGCCCCAAAGGGCACCCCGGCCGAGGCGGTCGAACGTCTGACCGCGTCGCTGCAGGTGGCGCTGGCCGATCCGGGGATCGCGACCGCCATGGCGGAACTCGGCACCGCGCCGTCGCCTGCGGCCGATGTGACGCCCGCCGCGCTGCAGGCCAAGCTGGAGGGTGAAATCGCCCGCTGGAAGCCGATCATCGAAGCGGCCGGCGTTTACGCCGACTGATCCCTTCCTGCGGCCCCGAGGCATCGTCTCGGGGCCTTTTCATTGCCTTGGGGGGAACATGAATACCATCAACAAGACCGATGCCGTTGCAGGCATCCTGTTCATCCTGATCGGCCTCGCCTTTGGCGCGCAGTCGTTGGGGATGGAACTGGGCACGTCGCTGCGCATGGGACCGGGCTATTTTCCATTGGTGCTGGCGGGGATCCTGATCCTGCTGGGCGGCTGCATCCTCGCCTCGTCCTTCAAGTCGATCGACGAAGAGATGACCGCCCACGCATGGCGCGGAATGATGTTCATCCTGCCTGCCCCGATCTTTTTCGGGCTGACGGTACGCGGTCTGGGCTTTGTGCCGTCGATCTTCTTCACCACGCTGATCGCCGCGCTGGCGTCGTTGAAGATGAAGCCGCTGGCCGCGCTGTTGCTGTCGGTCGGTGTCACGATCTTCTGCACGCTGGTGTTCAGCTATGCCCTCGGCCTGCCGTTCCGGCGTTTTGGCCCCTGGCTGTCATTTCTGGGGATGTGAGATGGACCTGATTTCCAACCTGACCCTTGGCTTTGCCACAGCCGGCACGCCCGAAAATCTGCTGTTCTGCCTGATCGGGGTGATCCTTGGCACGCTGATCGGCGTGTTGCCGGGCATCGGGGCGACGGCCACCATCGCCATGCTGTTGCCGATCACCTTTCAACTGGAACCGGTGTCGTCGCTGATCATGCTGGCGGGCATCTATTATGGCGCGCAGTACGGCGGATCGACCACGGCGATCCTGATCAACATGCCCGGCGAGTCGTCGTCCGCGGTGACGGCCATCGACGGCTATCAGATGGCGCGCAAGGGCAAGGCGGGTACGGCGCTGGCCGTGGCGGCGCTTGGCAGTTTCTTTGCCGGGACGGTGGCGACGCTGCTGGTCGCGATCTTTGCGCCCCCCCTGACCATCATCGCACTGAAATTCGGCGCGGCGGAGTATTTCAGC
Organism: Rhodobacter sp.; assembly: GCA_027487575.1. Classification (GTDB taxonomy): domain Bacteria; phylum Pseudomonadota; class Alphaproteobacteria; order Rhodobacterales; family Rhodobacteraceae; genus JAIYDJ01. The sequence continues at coordinate 23,691 of JAIYDJ010000017.1, forward strand.
CTGATGCTGCTGGGCCTCGTCTCGGCCATCGCATTGGCGCACGGATCGATCCTGAAGGCACTTGCGATGGTGGTTCTGGGCCTGTTGCTGGGCATGGTGGGAACTGACATCTACACCGGTACGCCGCGGTTCACCTTCGGGATCACCGCCTACGCCGACGGGCTGAACTTCGTGGCGCTGGCGGTCGGGGTGTTCGGCATCGCCGAAATCCTGAAGAACCTCGAAGGCGATCAGGACAGGTCGGTACTGACCACCAAGCTCGGTTCGCTGTGGCCCAGCCGCCTTGACCTGCGCCGGATGGTGGCCCCGATGCTGCGGGGCACGGCGCTGGGTTCGGCGCTTGGCATCCTGCCGGGCGGCGGGGCGATCCTTGCCTCCTTTGCCTCTTACACCGTGGAAAAGCGGCTGTCGAAAACCCCCGAGGAATTCGGCCATGGCGCCATCGAAGGCGTCGCCGGTCCCGAATCGGCCAACAACGCCGGTGCGCAGACCAGTTTCATCCCGCTTCTGACGCTGGGCATTCCGGCCAATCCGGTGATGGCGCTGATGGTCGGGGCCATGATCATCCAGGGCGTGGTGCCGGGGCCGAACGTGGCGGCAGAACAACCTGCGCTGTTCTGGGGGATCATTGCCAGCATGTGGATCGGCAACCTGATGCTGATCGTCCTGAACCTGCCGCTGATCGGGCTGTGGGTGAAGCTTTTGAAGGTGCCCTACCACATTCTGTTTCCCGTCATCATGGCCTTCTGTTCCATCGGGGTCTACTCGGTGAACGTCAATGTCTATGACCTGTACGCCGTCGCCGGATTTGGTTTGATGGGCTATGTCCTGATGAAGCTGCGCTGCGAACCTGCGCCGTTGCTGCTGGGCTTTGTCCTTGGACCGATGCTGGAGGAAAACCTGCGCCGCGCGATGATCCTTGGCCGCGGCGACCCGACCACCTTCCTGACCCGCCCGATCAGCGCGACATTGCTGGTGATGACGCTGATCGTTCTGGTCGTGGTGCTGTTGCCGCAGGTGAGGAAGAAGCGCGCCGAAGTGTTCAGCGAAAGCGACTGACCGGCTGCGCGCGTTTTGTCATCAAGCCGTCACCAACGCACCTTAACTGGCTCCAAACGTCACAATTTGGGGCCACAGACGATGAACAGCATGATCAAGGCCGGCCTTCTGGCCGTTTCGATGATTGCCGGCGGGGCGACGCTGGCAGCCGCGCAGGAAACCATCCGCTTCGCCGTCACAGACATCGACGGTCTGGAAGCGCTGCAGACCGAAATGGGTCCGTTCAAGGACGTGTTCGAAAAGGTGTCCGGTCTGAAGGTCGAACTTTTTGCCGTGTCGGGCCGCACCGTCGCGGTCGAGGCGATGGCCGCCGATCAGGTCGACTTCGTTCTGACCGGCCCGGCTGAATACGTGGTGTTCAACGCCCGCCTTCAGGCCGTTCCTGTCGTGACCTGGAACCGCCCGGACTACTTCTCCAGCGTGGCCGTGCTCGACTCCAGCCCCGCTCAGACCGTGGCCGACCTGAAGGGCCAGAAAATCTCGTTCGGCGAAATTGGTTCGACCTCGCAGCATCTTGCCCCGGCGACCCTGCTGGCCGAAGCCGGTCTGGTCTATGGCACCGACTATGAGCCGGTGTTCCTCAAGCGCAACGTGGCGATGGAAGCGATGATCTCGGGCGAAATCGCCGCGATCGGACTGAACCAGACCCACATCATGCAGATCGGCGAGAAATTCCCGGACCAGAAACTGCGCGTTCTGGTCAACGGCCCCGAGCTGCCGAACGACATCCTGCTGGCCTCGCCCACGGTGAAGCCCGAAGTCGTCGACATCGTCCGCAAGACCTTTGCCGAGCATGGCGATGAACTGCTGGCAGCCGTCGTTTCGCAGGAAGCCAACGCCAAGTTCATCGGCGGCGGGTTTACCCCCGACGTGACCGATGCCGACTATGACCAGACGCGCAAGATGTACGAAAACGTCGGCGTGACCGAGTTCTCGGAATTCCTCGAGTGATCCGAACATGAACGCACCGCTGATGGCGGGCGAAGTTGCAGCAGGCTCCACCCCGGTGGGGCCTGTGTTGCATGTGCGCGACCTTGTGAAATCCTACGATGGCCCGGTGATCCTGCGGTCCGTGTCGTTCAGCGCCTATGCCGGGGTGTCGCTGGCGGTGATCGGGGCGAACGGGTCGGGCAAGTCCACGCTGCTGAAATGCCTGATCCGGCTGACCGACCCCACATCGGGGCAGATCGAGATGCTGGGGCAGGATGTCGGCGCGCTGGGGCCGCGCGCCCTGCGGCGGTTCCGGTCGCGGATCGGGGTGGTCTGGCAGAAACACAATCTGGTGCCGCGCCTGTCGGCCTTGTCCAACGTGCTGCACGGGGTTCAGGCGCGGATGAGCGGTCCGCGCAGCTGGTGGCAGTGGGCGGCCCCGGCAGAGGTGCGCGCCGAGGCCATGGCCTGTCTGGGTCGGGTCGGGCTGGCGGACAAAGCGCTGCAGCGGGTGGACAGCTTGTCGGGTGGCCAGCAGCAGCGCGTGGCGATTGCCCGGATGCTGATGCAGCGCCCCGAAATCGTGCTGGCCGACGAACCCGATGCCAGCCTTGACCCGCAGTCGGGCGAGGACGTGATGCGCCTTTTGTCCGATCTGGCACGGCAGGACGGTCTGACGCTGATCGTGATCTCGCACCGGCTGGAGCATACGATGGCGTTTTCCGACCGGATCATCGGCCTCGCGGGCGGGCAGATCACGCTTGATGTGCCGACGGCGCAGGCCGATCCGGTGAAGCTGCGCCGGTTCTTCGACAAACCCCCGGAATAGGTGCGCCATGACCCAGGCAATTCCCGCCCCGCCGCGGTTTCGGCACCGCACGCTGACCGAGTATGCGGTCATCCTTGTGGTGATTGCGCTGGTGCTGACCAGCGTGGCCAACACCGCGCCGTCGCTTGACAAGCTGGAACGCGGCGTCGCGCGGCTGTTCGCGCCCTCCGGGTTTCTGATGCAGATGTTTCCGCCCGATTTCAGTCGGGTCGAACACATCGCCTGGAAGCTGGTGGAAACCTTGCAGATGGCGGTGGCGGGGGCGGCGCTGGGGCTGATCTTTGCCGTGCCCTTCGCCATTCTGGCGACCGACCGGCTGTCGCCGCATCCGGCGGTCAAGATCGTGGCGCGGGGCCTGATCGCCTTCTTCCGGACCGTGCCCGACCTTGTCTGGGCGATCTTCTTCATCATCGTGGTCGGGCTTGGCCCGGCGGCGGGGGTGCTGGCGCTGATGATCGACAAGATCGGCTTTGCCGGGCGCTTCTTTGCCGAGGCGATGGAAGAGGCCGACACCGGCCCGCAGGACGCCCTGCGCGCCATCGGGGCCAGCCGGATGGGCATCATCTTTTCGGCCGTCTTTCCGGCCTGCCTGCCGTCCTTTACCGCAACATCGCTGTTCGCGCTGGAAAAATCGGTACGGGGATCGGCGGCGCTGGGGCTGGTCGGGGCGGGGGGGATCGGGGTAGACCTGAAGGTGGCTTTCGATCTGTTCAACTATGACGAGGCGCTGACCATCATCCTCATGATGCTGGTTCTGGTGGTGGCGGTCGAGCAGGCCAGCAGCTGGATCCGCGCGAAACTTATCTGAAGGAACACCGCATGAAGACCGACAGTGCACATCTTTACTGGAACGACCAGTGGGCCGCGGCCGACGGCACTTCGAAATGGGCGCAGCCCGAAGCCGAAGTGCTGGCCCATGCCGAAACCCTGCCAGCCGGCGCGCGGGTGCTGGACCTTGGCGCAGGCATCGGACGCCATGCGCTGACCCTTGCGAAGATGGGTTTCGACGTCGCCGCCCTCGATGCAGCGCCGGAGTCGCTGGCCGCCATCCGGGGGGCTGCACAGGCGGCCGGGCTGCGGATCGAGGCGGTAGAGGGAATGATGACCGCGCTGCCGTTCCCCGATGCCAGTTTCGACCATGTGCTGTCCTGGAACGTGATCTATCACGGCGATGAAAGCGTCGTGGCACGGTCCATCGCTGAAATCGCCCGTGTGCTGAAACCGGGCGGCACCTTCATGGGCACGATGCTGTCGGCCCGACGCCTGCCTGTCGAGCAGTCAAGGGCAAGCGGAACCGAGATTTCGCGCAACACCTGGGTGTTCGACGGAGACGGCGACAAATCGCATCCGCACTACTTCTGCAACGCGCGCGATCTTCTGGCCCTGTTCGCCGGGTTCGAGATGATGTCGCTGGTGGACCGCATCCACGACAGCCCCGGGTCCTGGCACTGGCACCTTCTGGCCGAACGTCTCGCCTGAGGCGCACACGATCCCTTTGGGACCGCGCAGGAGGGGTGACGAAGTTCACCCCCTGACGACACCAAATCGCTGCCGACCAAAGGCGCCTCTGCGCCGCGGGTGTTTCTGTTCGGCACCACACGCTGGCGAGCCAAGCCCATTTCATGCGAAAAAAAACCATCCGTCGGCGGAATTCCCAACGCCGCCAAGCCGATAGCCACGGAGCGGGGTGCGCCAGATTTTGCACCGGCTAGTAGTTTGAGAGGTAATGGTGGACCCAGAGCGATTCGAACGCCCGACCCTCAGATTCGTAGTCTGATGCTCTATCCAGCTGAGCTATGGATCCACTGTGGGGCGATTTAGCCCCCTCTGCCGGGCAATGCAAGGACGAAAACCGATCAGTGTTCCGACGGTTCGGCCTGTTTGGGCAGATGGATCACGAACTCGGTCCCCTCGGCATCGCTGCGGGCCAGATGCAGCCGCCCGCCATGGCCGCGCACCAGTTCGGATGCGATGGCAAGGCCAAGCCCGGTGCCGCCCTTGCGGGCCCCGCCCTGAAACGCGGCGAACAGGTGCTCGCGGGCGCGGGGCGGCAGGCCGGGGCCGGAATCGCCAATCCTGATCCACCAGTCGGCTTCCGACTCGCCGCCCGCGATCTCGATCGTGCCACCACTGCCCTGCGCGTCGATGGCCTGCCGGGCATTGCGCACCAGATTTCCAAGTACCCGGTACAATTGTTCACCGTCCGCCCGGATCGCAAGGCTGGGGGGCACGTCGATCAGCACGGCGACATCGCTGTCGGCGGACAGACCCTCGCCTTCGATCACCTCTTCGACCAGCGGGCGCAGCAACAGCCGGGTCAGGCGGGGCGGCGGTTCTTCGGCCTTGCCGAAGGTCAGCGTGGATTCGCACAAGGAAACGGCGCGCGAAATCGAATGGACCAGCTTCGGAGCCGAGCGCGCCACCACCGGATCGACCGAGCCTTCGATCCGGTCGGCAAACAACTGCGCCGTGGTCAGGATGTTGCGCAGGTCGTGGCTGATCTTGGCGACCGCCCCGCCGAGTTGCGCCAGCCGCTCCTTCTGGCGCAGGGCACCGATCATCTGGGTCTGCAGCGATTGCAGGGCCTCTTCGGCAAGCCTCAGTTCCTCGACCTGCGCAGTGGGGGATATCACGCGGCGCGCATCCTCGGGGGCCTCGGCATAGGCCTGCATGTGCCGCACCACACGCTTGATGGGCATGACCAGCAGCCGGCGCACCGCGAGGAACAACAGGAACGCCGTCACCACCGAAATCAAGGCGGACAGGACCAGAATGCGCAGGCCGTAGTCCAGCATCGCCCGGCGCAGCGGCCCCTCCTGCAGGGTGATCTCGATCAGGACACCGGCCTCCTGCACCGGCTCTCCGATGACGCGGATCACCTGATCCCTTGGGTCGGCCAAGGTGCCGATCGCGTCGCGGATCAGTTGCAGCGGGTTGGTCTGACGCAGATCGTAGGTGTCGGATATCGGCTCGGGGATGGGCGATGACAGCACCAGTTGCCGCACCTCGTCACGGCGCAGCACCACGTTGTAGACGCCGGCGTTGGCCAGAAGTTCGGCTTCGAGTTCGGGGGTCAGCATGTCTTCGGCAGCCAGTTGCGACAGGCTGGCGATCTGCGCCTTTTCCAGCCGCAGCATCAGGAAATCCACCCGGAACCGCGCGATGGACGGCACGAAGATCAGGACTTCGGCCAGCATGACAAACGCCACGGTCAGCAGCAGAAACCGCCCCGAAAGGGTGTTCATGAACCGTCCCGACCGCCTCAAACGCCTGTGTCCCCCATCCATCCGGCAAGAGTACCCTACGGCGGGCCATCCGGGTAGGAAACCCCTCCGGCCATCGCCCCGGCCCGCCTCAGGGCAGATACCTCTGCACCAGCCGCACCAACCGCTTCAGCCAAGCGTTATCAAAGAGTTTGGGGGAAAAATAGGCCGATGCAGCCCGCTTTGACACTTCGCCAAGGGTCGGATACGGGGCGACCATCCCCGCGACCGCAGACATGCGCAGTCCCGATGAAATCGCCAGCGCCCAGAGGCCGATCAGCTCACCCGCCTGCGGCCCCACAATGGTGGCCCCGACGGGACGGCCCTTGACGATCATCACCTTGATGAAGCCATGCGCCTTTCCCGAGGCCAGCGCGCGGTCGTTGTGGTGAAGATCGGCCCGCGCCACGGTCAGCGCGGGGCCATGGGTCTTGCGCGCCTCGGCCTCGGTGGGGCCGACCTGCGCCAGTTCGGGGTCGGTGTAGGTGGCCCAAGGGATGTGGCGGGTGGACGCCTTCGCAGGCAGGCCCAGAACGGCCTGACGCACGACGATGCCTGCATGATAGCCCGCGACATGGGTGAACTGCAGCCCGCCGGCCGCGTCGCCCACGGCGAACACCCGGCGGTTCGTCGTGCTGCGCAAGGAGGGGGTCACCTTTACACCCTTGCGGTCAAATTCGACCCCGGCGGCGCGCAGGTTCAGCCCGTCCAGCGCGACGTGCCGTCCGACGGCCAACAGAAGGTGACTGCCCGAGATGGAAAGTCCGTCCTTCAGCGTGACCGTCAGCGCCCCCGCCTGCCCCGATACGCCGGTGACGGGCGTGTCTTCCATGATCGCCACGCCTTCACCGCGCAGTTTCTTCAAAACCAGTGCCGCCGCTTCGGCGTCGTCGCGGGCCAGCGCCTTTGCGCCCTCGATCACCGTCACCTCGCATCCCAGACGCCGGTGCGCCTGTGCCATCTCCATCCCGATCGGCCCGCCACCGATGATGATCAGATGGGACGGACGTTCGCGCAGGGCAAAGATCGTCTCGTTGGTCAGATAGGGCGCGCTGTCCAGCCCCGGAATCGGCGGGACCAAAGGCCGCGACCCGGTGGCTATGACGAACCGCCGGGCGGTGATCTCGACGTTGCCCGCCTTCAGCGTGGTGGCCGAGGTGAAGGCCCCCCAGTCGCGGATCACGCGCACACCCAGCCCTTCGAACCGCTCCTGGCTGTCGACCGGGGCGATGGTGGCGATCGTGCGGGCGACATGGTCCTTGACGGCGGCAAAGTCGATGTCCGGCTCGACCGGGGTGATGCCAAACCCGGTGTCGTGGCGCATGGCCTGCGCGGTCGCGGCGGCGGCCAGCAGCGCCTTGGACGGCACGCAGCCTGAATTGAGGCAGTCGCCGCCCATCTCGCCGCCTTCGACCAGAACGACGCGCGCGCCCATCTGCACGGCACCCGCCGCGACCGACAGCCCGCCGGACCCCGCGCCGATGATGCACAGATCGGTTGTGATCTTTTCCATGTCAGGTCCTTTTGCGCAGCAGTTTCAGTACGATGGGCAGCGCCGACAGGGCCGCCAGCCCCAGGATCGGGCCCATGACGGCGGGGGTGAACAAGATCGTCAGGTCGGGCGTCTCGCCGCGCGCGAAGACCTCGCCCAGACCGGACCCGACCGAGGTAAAGACCAACCCACCCGGGATGATGCCCAGAAAGGTGGTAACTGCAAAGCGGTCCAGACGCACGCCGACAAAGGCCGGGATCAGGTTGGCCAGAAAGAACGGTACGGCCGGCACCAGCCGCATCAACAACAGAACCGACCATTCGTTCTGTTGCAGCGCCGATTGCAACCGTGCCGCAGCACCGCCCCGCGCCGCTATGCGTTGCGCCGTTTCGCTGCCCGCCCCCGCCCGCACGGCCACAAACACCGCAACCGCGCCCAGCGTGGCACCCGTCACGTTGAACAGCACACCGGGAAACAGCCCGAACAGAAACCCTCCGGTCAGGGTGGCCACTGTGGCACCCGGCAGCGAAAGGGCCACCAGGATCGCATATCCCGCCATGAAGGCCACGGCCGACCAGAAGTAATGCGCGTCCCGGAAGGCCAGAAGTTGCTGTTGATGTTTCGCCAGCATGTCGAAGCTCAGCTTGTCGCGCAGGGCAAAGGCCCCCAAGGCCGCGATCCCGATCATCAGGATCAGGGGCAGGCGGCGCAGCAGGCTGGATTTGGGTACGGCTGTGGCGGGCATGGCAAGCTCCTGTTCCTTGCCAAGGATGGTCAGGAAGCATCCCCAAGCGATAGGGGGCCTCACGCGGCGTTGATCAAAGCTGGTGTTTCTTCGCCTTAAACGGCTGTACCTGAAACAAAGCCACGCCGCATGCGACAGATTTGTTGCGCCGACGGCCCGGCTGCACGTTGACTTGGGCGGCGTGCGACCGTAAAGACCGGGCTTCACTGCGCGGGCCCTCCGAATCCGGAGGCGTGAATCGCGCAACTGCTGGAGTTTTCGCGATGAAGCGCACGTTTCAACCTTCCAACCTTGTCCGTGCGCGCCGCCACGGGTTTCGCGCCCGCATGGCCACCAAGGGCGGCCGTCTGGTTCTTGCTGCCCGCCGCGCCAAGGGCCGCAAGAAACTGTCGGCCTGATCTGCCGGCCTTGCGGGGCCGACCGGGACAGAACGCATGACACCGCCGCCGGAACCGGACCCAGGCCTTTGCGCCGTGGCATCCTATGCTTCTGCGGCGGTTTCCGTTTGTCGGCTTGAAACGCTGCGCAACCGCCCCGATTTCTTGCGCGCGGCCAGTGCACGGCGGCAGGGGACGGGCGGATTTCTGTTGCAGGCCCGCGCGCGGGGCGATGACGCGGCCACCGTACGCGTCGGTTTCACGGCTTCCAAGAAGATCGGCAACGCGGTGTTGCGCAACCGCGCCAAGCGCCGGATGCGGGCCTTGGCGCGCGAGGTGATGCCGGCGCTTGTCCGACCGGGCTGGGACTATGTGCTGGTCGCAAAGCCGGGCGTGACGGTCGTGCGCGACTATGCCGACCTGCGGCGCGATCTGTTGTCCGCCCTGCTGTCCGTCCACCGCGAGCGTGCGAAGTGACGCCGCTTGCCCATATCCTTGCCGCGCCGGTCCGTGCCTATCGGTTGCTGTTGTCGCCCTGGGTCGGGCACGGCTGCCGGTTTCAGCCCACCTGCAGCGTCTATGCGCTGGAGGCATTGAACCGGCATGGCGGCATCAAGGGCGGCTATCTGATGGTGCATCGCCTCTGCCGTTGCCATCCCTGGGGCGGATCGGGCTATGATCCGGTGCCCGGCGCGGACCCGGCCCATGATCAGGGCGGAGACCCGTCGTTGAAGGGCTGAACGCGCACGATCTCCCCGGCCTGCGCGCCTCCGGTCCGCGCGGTGATGTCGTCCATCTCGACGTTCTCGTACACCACGGCGCGGGACATCAGCGACTCGGGCGCGATCGGATCGGCGCGAAAGCGTGACGCCTCGAACGTGCCTTCCTGGGCCGCTGTCGCGATCTCGGCCAGAGGATCGACCCCGAACATCACCGCCTTGTCGAAGTCCGTCGATTTCAGCTTTGCCCCGGTCCAAACCGGTGCAATGAGGATGGAACCGTGAAAGGTCGCAAGCGCCGGGACCGCGTCGGTGAAATCCGCCCCCACCAGAACCGCGCCGTCGAAATTTGCGGCCAGAAGCTGCGCCCCGGCGAAACTGCTGTCGGTCACCACTGCCCCGCTGAAATCCGCCCCCGCACCGCGCGTCGGCAGCGTGACGCCCATATCGGGCAGATACGGAGGGAGTATCCGTTCAGGCCCCACGGCGGCAAAGTTGCTGCGGCTGATCACGCATCCCCGGAACCGGGCATTTTCTAGGTTGGTGCCGCCGAAATCGACCTCGACCAGATGGCTGCCGGTAAAGTCGGCACTGTCCAGCAGACCACCCTGCGCCGTCACGGCGACAACGTTGGAATTGGGCAGATGCGCATAGCTCAGGTCCAACCCGGCAAAGAACAGCGTTTCCAGGTTGAGAACCCCTGCCCCCATCAGCACACTCAACAACTGCCCCCGTTCCGGGCTGGCGGGGCGGTCGATCAACGGCACGGTGGGGTCGGGGTCGGTCCAGCCGTTGTAGGCCTCCATTCGGGCATAGGTGTTGGGCAGTTCGGCGCGGCGGCGTTGCATCGCGATGCGCTGCTTGTCCTTCAGCGTCTGCGCCCGCACCCCGAGGTCCAGAAACCGGTAGGGCTTGGTCGCCCGCGACACCGAGGTGATCCGCAGCACCAGTTCCCGGCCGATTTCGTCCGTGGTCAGCACGTTGAACGGCGTTCCGGGTTGCCCCGTTGCCGCCTCCATCTCGGCCATCACCCGCGCGGTGATCCGCCCCAGTTCGGCGGCAATCTCGGTGATTTCCACCGCCAGCGCCGCGTTGCGCGACGCTTCGGCCAGTTGCACATCCTGGCTGAGCAGGATCGACTGCTCGGCGATCCGCGCGTTCTGCTCTTTCAACAGTTCCGATTGCGCCTCCAGCAACTGGTTCTGCTCGAACAGCAGGGCGGTCCCTGCCAGCGCCGCCATCGCCGCGATCAGCGCCGTCAATGACGCGATGATCCAGCGGCGGGTCGTGATCCAGGAATAGCGGGCCAGCGCCAGCGCAACCAGATCGCGCGCCGCGGTCGTGGCCCCTGCCGGATCTCCGGCGATGGCGCGTTCGGCGACGGATGCAAGCGGATTGGCCAACTGCTCGATCTGGACTTCGGCAAAGCCGAACAGCCCCGACCAGATCCGGCGCCGCGCGGCATAGAGGATGACCCCCAGCAGCAGGATGACCAGCAGCGCCGCAAGAAACACCGTCGCGATCAGCGCGGCACTGTCCTTCAGATAGCCGAAACCGGAAAACGCGATCAGGATTCCGGCCGCGATGCCGAACCCGAAAAACAGGATCGCATTGATCCCGAACCCCGACGTCTTCAGGTTTTGCTGCTGCATCCGGACCCCCGCGCGAAGATGACAAAGCCGGTGATTGCTGGCAACTCAAACCCGCAGGATTCTCCGCTGATGCCTCGCAAAGAGGCCTCGGAAGCCGTCCGGCAAAATTGCGGCAAATCCGATGCAACTGAAGGATGTGGATTAACCACCGGCTGACGTTGATTAACTACTCTGCCCCTGACGGGGCTGATGGCGCCCGGACGCAAGCGGGGGAACCGGGATGCGCTTTGGCACAGGGACAGTCGGCAGGAATGCTCTGCAATGGGGCATGGCACAACTGCGCAAACCCGAATGGATGGTGTTTCTGCCGGCCCTGACCCTGGCCGCCTTCTGGCTGGGGGGCGAACGGGTGCTGATCCTCGTGTCGCTGGCCACCCCGCTGGTTTTTGCCATCGCGGGCGCGTTCCGCTTTGTCGATCCGTCCCCGGCGCAGGTTACCGAAGGGCTGGGGTCGCTGGCGCTGCGGCCCCAGGTGATCTCTTTGCTGAACGGCGTGTTGCGCGATGCGCCGGTGACGGGCCGCACGACGGCCTGCATGGTGCTGCAATTCGATGACTCGGCCCTGATGCTGGACCGACACGGTCGCGCCGCGCAGACCGAAATCCTGACCCGGTCCGCCGAGCGCCTGTGCACCGCCCTGCGCGAGGGGGATACCGTCGTCCGGCTGGAGGGGGGCGGATTTGCGGTTGTGCTGATGCCGGTGCGCCGTTTGGATCTGGAAACCGTGATCCAGCTTTCCGCGCGGTTGCAGGCAGCGCTTGCCGCACCGATCTCGATCAACGCGGCCCGGATCTATGTGACCTGTTCGGTCGGGTTCTGCCTTGCGGCCCGCAGCCCCGAGGCGAGCGGTCGCGCGCTGCTTGACGCCGCCCAGATCGCAGCGGACGAGGCGCTGCGCAGCGGCCCCGGCGCGATCCGCGCCTTTGCGCCCGACATGGCCCGCACCCGTGCCGACCGCGAGGCACAGCGCGAGGATCTGGAACAGGCGCTGGACGAAGGCCAGATCCGCGCACATTTTCAGCCGCAGATCTCGACGGACACCGGGGCGATCACCGGGTTCGAGGCGCTTGCGCGCTGGCATCACCCCGAGCGCGGCCTGATCCCGCCATCCGAATTCCTGCCGCTGGTCGAGGATGCCGGCCTGTCAGAGCGCCTGTGCGAGGTGATGGTGTTCAACGCCCTGTCCGCCTTGTCGCGCTGGGACAAGGCCGGACTGAAGATACCGAATGTTGCCGTCAATTTCTCGAAAGGCGAATTGCGCAACCCCCGGCTGGCTGAAAAGCTGAAATGGGAACTTGACCGGTTCGACCTGACCCCCGCGCGCCTGACGGTCGAAATTCTGGAAACCGTGGTCGCCGACACAGACAATGACGTGGTCGTGTCGAACATCTCGGCCCTGTCGCGGATGGGCTGCGGCATCGACCTGGATGATTTCGGCACCGGCAGCGCGTCGATCACCTCGATCCGCCGCTTTGCCCTGCGCCGGATCAAGATCGACCGGTCCTTTGTGACCCGCGTGGACGAAGACCGCGAACAACAAAAGATCGTGTCCGCCATCCTGTCCATGGCAGAACGGATGGGCCTGCAAACGCTTGCCGAAGGGGTGGAGACGCCAGGCGAACATGCGATGCTGGCGCAACTGGGCTGTGGCGACGTGCAGGGGTTCGGCATCGCGCGCCCCATGCCGGTTGAGGACACGATCGACTGGGTCACCCGGCACCGCGCCCGTCAGACGGCGGCCCCGCGCATCGGATACCGAGCCTGAAGTTGCGGACGGACCGGTGCAGCGCCCTCCGGATTTGCGCGCCCCGTGGTCGCTGCACCGGGCACCCGGGGGATTCCACTTGACCTTTCCCCCCCCCTGTCGTTGAAGCACTGCCAAACCCTGAACGGAAATGGTGGTGGTCCGCATGGACGATCAAAACAAGAACCTCATCCTCGCGACCGCGCTCAGTTTTCTCGTCATCCTGACGTGGTACGTTGCCGGACCGATGTTCTTCCCCCAATGGTTCCCCGCCGAAGAGGCGACCCAACCGGTTCCTCCGGCGGCCGAGGCCGTGTCGGATGCGGTGACCCCGCCCGCCGCCGGTGCGGCCGTCGGAACCACGGCACCGGCCGAAGCCGTGCCCGAAGCGCCACGCCTGACGATCGACACGCCCAAGCTTGCCGGTTCGATCTCGTTGCAGGGCGGACGGATCGACGACCTGAGCCTGAAGACCTACACCCAGACGGTCGAACCCGGCTCTCCCATCGTGCGGCTGCTGTCGCCGGTGGGTCAGGAGTCGGCGTTCTATGCCCTGTTCGGCTGGCAGCCCGGTGGCGATCTGGGGTTCGAGGACGTGCCGGGCGCCGCCACCGACTGGCAACTGACCGCCGGCGCAACGCTTGCACCCGACGCCCCGGTCACGCTGTCCTGGGACAACGGCAAGGGCCTGCAGTTCACCCGCACCATTGCAGTGGACGCCGACTTCATGTTCACCGTGACCGATGGCGTCACCAACTCGGGCACGACCGAGGCGAGGCTGGCCCCCTACGGCGTGATCGCGCGTCACGGCCTTCCAAAGACCCTGCAGAACATCTGGGTCGTTCACGAAGGCCTGATCCGCCGGGCCGATGGCGAATACGAGGAAACCGACTATGACGATGTCAGCAGCCTGCCTGCCGTGGAACGTGAAGCGGCCCATGCGGAACTGACCGAAGCCACCACCGATGGCTGGATCGGCTTTACCGACCATTACTGGATGACCGTTCTGGTCCCCGAACAGGGCAAGCCTTTCACCGCCGTGACCAAATACGTGCCTGGTGCCGACATCTATCAGACCGAAACGCGGCAGCCGCTGGTCACCGTGGCACCTGGCGCAACCGCACAAAGCACCACCCGTCTTTTTGCCGGGGCCAAGGAATGGGAAACGATCCGCGCCTATCAGACCGAAGGGATCGGCGGCTTCATCGACAGCATCGACTGGGGATGGTTCTATTTCCTGACCAAGCCGATTTTCGCCCTTCTGCACTGGCTGAACCAGATCATCGGCAACATGGGGCTGGCCATCATCGGCCTGACATTCGTCCTGAAGCTTCTGGTGCTGCCGCTGGCGTACAAATCCTACGTCTCGATGGCCCGCATGAAGGAACTGCAGCCCGAGATGGAGGCGCTGAAAGAGCGCGCGGGCGAGGACAAGCAGAAGCTGCAAAAGGAAATGATGCAGCTTTACAAGGACAAGAAGGTCAACCCCGCTGCCGGCTGCCTGCCGATCTTCATCCAGATTCCGATCTTTTTCAGCCTGTACAAGGTGATCTTCGTCACGATCGAACTGCGGCACGCCCCGTTCTTCGGCTGGCTGAACGACCTGTCCGGGCCGGACACCTCGACGCTTTACAACCTCTTTGGCCTGTTGCCGTGGGACGGTCCCGCGCCGGGATCGGTTCTGGCACTGATCTTCATCGGCATCCTGCCGATCCTTCTGGGCATCACGATGTGGCTGCAGCAGAAACTGAACCCGGCACCGCCGGACCCGGTGCAACAGCAGATCTTTGCCTGGATGCCGTGGATCTTCATGTTCATGCTGGGGAGCTTCGCAAGCGGGCTGGTGGTGTACTGGATCACCAACAACATCATAACCTTCACCCAGCAATACATCATCATGCGCAGCCACGGCCACAAGCCGGACATCTTTGGCAACATCCGGTCCGGCTTCAAGAAGAAACCCGCCGCCGACGTTGCTGCAAACGCGCCGTCCGCGCCCTCCAAACCCGCGGCCAAGCCCGGCACGAAACCTCCGGCCAACCCGCCCGGCAAGGGAAAGAAATGACCGGCACGCTGGCGCAGATCTATCGCCACCCGATCAAGGGTCACGGACGCGAAGCTCTCGCGTCCGTTGCCCTTTCAGCGGGCGCCTGCCTGCCGTGGGACCGGCACTGGGCGGTGGCGCATGATGCGGCGCGACTGGAACCGGGCTGGAATCCTTGCGTCAATTTTGCGCGGGGTGCCAAGGCCCCGGCGCTGATGGCGATCACAAGCGAACTTGACGAAGCAACCGGCTGCGTCATCTTGCGCCATCCCGACCTGAGCGAGATCACTTTCCGGCCCGACGATCCAGCCGACCTGCCCGCCTTTCTGGACTGGGTCCGCCCGCTCAACCCTGCCAACCGCGCGCAGCCCGCGCAGATCGCAAAGGCAGGACGCGGCATGACGGATTCCGAGTTTCCTTCGGTGGCGATCCTGTCGCTGTCGTCGCTGGACGATCTGTCTGCCCGGATGGGTCATGCCCTGTCGGTACACCGCTGGCGCGGCAATCTGTGGCTTGCGGGCGCCGAACCCTTTGCCGAATTCGGCTGGATCGGGCGACATCTGACCGTGGGGGATGCGGTCCTGCGGATCGAAGAGCGGATCACCCGCTGCACCGCCACCGCCGTCGATCCCGAAACTGGCCATCCGGACGGCGATACGCTGGCGGGGTTGAAGGCGGCTTACGGGCATCAGGATTTCGGTGTGTACGGTGTGGTGGTCCGATCCGGGTCCATCGCAGTGGGCAATGGGTGGGCTGTCGCATGACCCTGAAATTCACCCTTGCCGCCGAACCTGATTTCGAAGACCGCGAAGCGGGCAGGCTGCTGTTCGCCGGGCCGGTCGATTTCGTCAAGGGCGTGGTCGCGATGCCTGGCCTTCCCCCCGCAGACCGGCTGGAGGTATGTTTCGCAGGCCGGTCCAACGTCGGAAAATCCAGCCTGATCAATGCGCTGACCGGTAGAAAGTCGCTCGCGCGTGCGTCGAACACGCCCGGACGCACGCAGGAAATCAACTATTTCGCGCTGGGTGAGGAACGCTACCTCGTCGACCTGCCCGGTTACGGCTATGCCGAGGCCCCGGTTGCCATCGTCGCCAAGTGGCAGGCGCTGCTGCGGTCGTATCTGGCGGGGCGGCAGACCCTGCGCAGGGCCTTCGTGCTGATCGACACGCGGCACGGCGTCAAGGCGGTGGACGAGGAAATCTTGACGCTGCTTGACCGCTCGGCGGTGACCTTTCAGGTCGTGATGACGAAGGCCGACAAGGTTCTTGCCGCCGAACGCGACGCGAACATCGCACAGGTGCAGGCGGCGCTGGCAAAACACGTCGCGGCCTATCCAGAGATCGTGGTGACCAGTTCCGAGAAGGGCGACGGAATCGAGACGCTGCGCGCGATCATCGCGACGCTGGAATAGCGATTTTTCTGCTAATAATCAGAATTTTCGCAGAAAGTTCGCGGCCTGTCACACGTGCTGACCGCCGTTCACCTGCAGTTCCGACCCGGTCATGTAAGCCGACTGGTCCGAACAGAGGAACCAGATCGCATCGGCCACCTCGCTGGGTTGCCCCAGCCGCTGCATCGGCAATCCCTCCACGATCTTGTCCGTCCCCGGCGACAGGATCGAGGTTTCAACCTCGCCCGGCGCGATCGCGTTGACCCGCACCCCCAGCGGCCCGAAGTCCTGCGCCATCTCGCGGGTCAGTGCCGCCAGCGCCGCCTTTGACGTCGCATAGGCCGCGCCCGCAAAGGGATGGACCCGGCTGCCCGCGATGGAGGTCACGTTGACGACCGCACCCTTCGCCTCGACCAACTCGTCCATCAACCCGCGTGCAAGAATCACCGAAGCGAAGAAATTGACGTGAAACACGTGCCCCCAGGTCCGCAGATCGGTTGTCAGCGTGTTCAGCCGCGCGCCGCCGGCCCCTTTCGGCGAAATCCCCGCATTGTTGACCAGTGCGTGCAGACGCCCGCCAAGCTTGGCCTTGATCACCTCGATGGCTGCGATTGTTCTTGCCGGATCGGCAAGGTCGATCTGGATGTGATTTTCCTCGCCCCCCGGCCAGGGGCAGCGCGGATCGAACGCCTGACGCGAACAGCTCAGCACCCGCCAGCCTTCGGCTGAGAACCGCTTGACGGTCGCATGGCCGATCCCGCGGCTGGCCCCGGTCAGGACGATGGTTTTCAGTTCCGACATCGGGTTCTCCATGGCCTGCGAATACCTTACAATTCTACTTTGGAAACACAAGCCCACTGCGGTCTTGGCAGCACCCCCCCGGGCGGCTATCAGGGATCATCGCATGGAGACCCGGATGAGAAAGCAGACCATGACCGAGACTGACGCCGCCGCGACCGCACGCGTTCTGTCCGAAGCCCTGCCCTACATGCAGCGCTATTCCGGGGCCGTTGTCGTGGTGAAATTCGGTGGCAACGCGATGGGCGACGATTCGGCCATGGCCGAATTTGCGCGTGACATCGTGCTGATGCGGCAGGTCGGGGTGAACCCGGTCGTGGTGCATGGCGGCGGGCCGATGATCAACGAGATGCTCGACAAGCTTGGCATCAAGAGCCACTTCGTGCGCGGCAAGCGGGTGACGGACAAGGCCACCGTGCAGGTGGTCGAGATGATCCTTTCGGGGCTGGTGAACAAGCGGATCGTGCAGGCGATCATGGATGCCGGGGGCCGCGCGGTGGGCATTTCGGGCAAGGACGACGATCTGATGGTCTGCGAGGCGGACGATCCGGAACTTGGCTATGTCGGGCGACCCATCGAGATGAACGTGCAGGTGCTGCGCGACCTTTACAAGGCCGGGATCATCCCGGTGGTCGCTCCGGTGGCAACCGGCATGGCCGACAACGAGACGTTCAACGTCAATGGCGACACGGCGGCAGGGGCGATTGCCGGGGCGCTGCAGGCCGACCGCCTGCTGCTGTTGACCGATGTGGCGGGTGTAAAGAACGCTGCCGGCGAGGTGATGACCCAGATCACGCCCGACGAGGCGCGTCAGATGATTGCCGACGGGGTGATCGCGGGCGGGATGATCCCGAAAACCGAGACCGCGCTTGCGGCGCTGGACGAAGGCGTGCGCGCGGTCACCATCCTGGACGGCCGCACCCCCAACGCCTGCCTTCTGGAACTGTTCACCGACATCGGCACCGGAAGCCAGATCCGTTCGACCGAACCGCGCGTCAAGCCGGTTCTGCGGCGGTGACCCAAGCCAGCCTTGTGGCGCTGTGCGCGCCACATTTTCTGACGGTTCTGGGCGGTTTCGCCTGCGAGGACGACCCCGACCTGCCTGCGGGAACCCGCACGCTGCTGTTGCTGGGCCCACTGGAACCCGGCTTCTGGCCGCATCTGACCGCGCAGCCGGAATGGGCGGGGCCGGACCCGGTCGACCGCTGGTCGCGCCGGGTGATCGGGCGGCTGGCCTGCGATCTGGGGGCGAAGGCGCTTTTTCCGTTCGGCGGCCCGCCCTATCATCCGTTCTACCGCTGGGCCCTGCGCACCGGCCGGGTGTGGGACAGTCCGGTGCGGCTGCTGGTGCAGGCGGATCAGGGATTGCTGGTCAGCTTTCGCGGGGCGCTGGCGCTGAAAGAGCGGGTCGAGGTTCCACCCCCCCTGCCCCGCCCTTGCGACACCTGTCCGCAGCCCTGCCTGACCGCCTGCCCGGTCGCCGTGCTGGGACCGCAGGGGTATGACGTGCCCGCCTGCCACCAGTATCTGAACACCGTACCGGGCGTGGACTGCATGGGAAACGGATGCGCGGTGCGTCGCGCTTGCCCCTTGTCCGCTGCCTATGCAAGACTGCCCGAACAATCCGCCTATCATATGAGGCAGTTCCACCCATGAAGCGCCTGATCCTGACCCGCCATGCCAAATCGAGCTGGGACGACCCCAACGCGCCCGACCATGACCGCCCGCTGAACGAGCGCGGCAAGGCGGCGGCGGCCGACCTTGGCCAATGGCTGGCCAGCCGGGGCTATATTCCCGATCAGGTGCTGTGTTCGGATTCGGAACGGACGCGGAAAACATGGTCGGGCATCGCACCCGCCCTGCCCGGCACCCCTGTGCTGGAACTGAAACCGTCGCTTTATCATGCCGGGCCCGACGTGATGCTGGCGGTTCTGAAACATGCCAGCGCCGACACGGTGATGATGATCGGCCACAACCCCGGCATCGCCGAATTTGCCGAGCGGCTGGTAGCACACCCGCCATTGCACGCGGAGTTTGGCCGCTATCCCACGGGGGCGACGCTGGTGGTGGATTTCGCCGTCGGGTCCTGGACCCATGCCGCCTTCGGGCAGGGGACGGCCATCGACTTTACCATCCCGCGTGAGATCGTGGTTTAGCGCGCGCCAAAGCGGGACATTCTTATCCTTCATCGTCAATGTGTTGACCGCGAAGCGGTGACTGTGTCTTCACCATTTCCCGTTTGAGGCGCTAGTCCGCCTCGTGAATATAGAAGGTGGCCAACCGGATTGCGGCGGCCGGGTCGAAATCCGGAAAAGGCACCGGTCCGCCGCTGAGCACTTCGGGGAACGGCGTGCCAAGCAGTCTGACTTCGCCAAAGCTGGTGACCGCTGTTTCGGTGCTAAGCCGGTGCCAGGCCAGAACCGGCGCATCCGGCCAGGACGAGCGAACCCAGATCTGGTCGCGTTCCCGCGATGTGAAGACGTCGAGCTTCACCGAGGGCATGCCGCGATAGGTGCTGGCATGGATCGGCACGAACATTTCCACTCCGTCCCCCCCGATCACCGAAAGCTGCAAAAGGGCAAAGTCGCCGCCACTTGCGATCTGGAAACGCACGGTGCTGTCACCGACGCGCACCGCCCCGATTTCAGTCATTGCCTTGTCTGTCGTCATGATCGGTTCACCCATCGTTGGCTGGCTTGTGGCCAAAACAAAAACCATCAGGCACAGTGTTCGCGTGATTGCAGACATCGCTTTTCGACCGTTTGGCACCTCACCACCCGCTGGCAACGGCACTTCGCGGCAAGGTCTTTACGATCCCCGTCGACCAGTTGACATCCTCGACCCAGTTCCACCACATGAATTGGGTCTTCATTCCGCAGAGTTTGAACACGGGGTGACTGGCGAATTGCCCGAATGAAGTGACGCTCATGGCGTTGTACATCCAGAAGTTCATGGTGGCTGTCTTGGCGCCGCAGTCGATGCTGTCCACCGTCGTGTAAATGTTGAAAGAACCGATGGAGCATGTGTAAAGGTTGTCGGTCTGTTCCACGGGTATCAACGGGCCGACAAAGGGCAGCTTGTTTGCGGCCATGGACTTGACGTAGATGATAAACGCGCTTTTGCAGGTTTCAGGATCGGTCCCGGGTGGGCTTGCCACAAAGTCGCGGAAGGCCCCGGGTTTGGGAGAGTCCGTCATCGTGGGTTTCCACGTCGAACTCGAAACATAGTCCCTGGACCATTTCGCGCAGTCCGATGAAAGGTTGAACTTGGTGCGACCGACCGACTGGATGACCGGGTCCCATTTGCGGACGCGGACTGTATAGTCGTCGGTTTCCGGCATCAGCCAAAGCGTTTCGCTGGAGATTGGCGAAAAGAATTCCTGAAGAATATCGCCGATGGCAGTCATGACTTCACCCCAATAAAATTGAAATCTCAAGACCTTAACGGAAGAATCCGGATAGCTGACAAACTGCAATGCGTTTGTTCCAGTCCACCAGAGGATGCGCTTGCTGTCAACCTAAGAGTGCATTCGGACCTGAGGCACTGACAGCGCCCCGGAGATTGCGGATCACAAATCCATGCGCCACTTGCACATGCGGGAGGTTTCGGGCATGAAACCGCTCTTATCCCAATCAAAAGGTGCCGCATCATGGATTACGGCAAGTCGGGCAATCCGAAAATGAGCAAGGACCACAACCGCCAGCAGGACCCCAGCGCAAAGCCAGGCAAGGAGCTGCGTGTCAAGAAAAGCACCAAGACGCCCAACCTGCGGCCAACAAGGGAAGAATTGCTGGAAAGAATGAAATCCAGCAAGACGTAGGATGGGCAGTATTGCCCATCCTACTGGTCAATGCCCCAGAATCTGGCTGAGGAACAGCTTGGTCCGGTCGGATTTCGGGTTGTTGAAGAATTCGCGCGGTTCGTTCTGTTCGACGATCTGGCCTTGATCCATGAAGATCACGCGGTTCGCCACGGCCTGCGCAAATCCCATTTCGTGCGTCACGCAGATCATCGTCATGCCGTCCTCGGCAAGTCCGATCATCGTGTCCAGCACTTCCTTGATCATTTCGGGGTCAAGCGCCGATGTCGGCTCGTCGAACAGCATGATGCGAGGTTTCATGCACAGCGACCGCGCAATGGCGACTCGCTGTTGCTGACCGCCCGACAACTGCCCCGGAAACTTCTTTGCCTGTTCAGGGATCTTCACTTTTTCCAGGAAATACATCGCGGTTTCATCCGCTTCCTTCTTCGGCACCTTGCGCACCCAGATCGGGGCCAGCGTCAGGTTTTCGAGGATGGTCAGATGCGGGAACAGGTTGAAGTGCTGGAACACCATGCCGACTTCGGACCGGACGATGTCGATGTTCTTAAGGTCGGACGTCAGTTCGGTGCCGTCCACGATGATCTGGCCCTGCTGGTGTTCCTCCAGCCGGTTGATGCAACGGATCAGGGTCGACTTGCCCGAGCCTGACGGGCCGCAGACCACGATCCGTTCGCCCTTCATCACCGTCATGTTGATGTCGCGCAACACGTGGAACGTGCCGTACCATTTGTTCATGGCCGAAATCTGGATGGCAATCTCGTTGCTGACCTGCATCCGGCTGCGGTCGATGGCGGGTTGTGACATGGGCGCTCCTAGCGGTGATCGGTTTTCAGCTTGCGCTCCAGGTACATTGAGTACCGGGACATGCTGAAGCAGAACAAGAAGAACAACAGGCCGACGAACAGGAACAGCTCCCAGTAGATGCCGTTCCATTCCTGGTTCGCGCGGATCGACGAGACGATCTGCATCGGGTCCGACAGGCTGATGAACGACACAAGGGTGGTGTCCTTGAACAGCCCGATGAAGGTTCCGACGATGCCGGGGATCGAGATTTTCAACGCCTGCGGCATGATGATCAGCCGCTGCGCCTTCCAGTAGTCCAGCCCCAGCGAATCCGCCGCCTCGTACTGCCCGCGCGGCAGGGCGGCGAGGCCCCCCCGGATCACCTCGGCCAGATAGGCGGCGGCAAAGATCGTGACCATGATGATCACCCGAAGGATCACGTCAAAGGTCGTGCCCGGCGGCAGGAAGTAGTTCAGCAGAAGCGACGCCACGAACAAGAGCGTGATCAGAGGCACGCCCCGGAAGCCTTCGATGAAGGCCACGCAGAAAGATTTGACGATCAGCAGGTCCGACTGGCGCCCCAACGCCAGGAGGATACCCAGCGGCAGGGAAAACGTGATCCCCGACACCCCGATCACCGTGGACAGAAGAAACCCGCCAAACTGGTCAGACCCGAGTTCGACCAGTGCGATCGGCACGATGCCCTGCAGGACATCGGCCGCAGCGCGGCACAGAAGGACCCACCACAGGATCGGAATCACGACCGCCGCGATCACCCCGGCAAGACCGTTCAGCGCCGAGACCAGCCGATACGCCCCGTAGCCCAGCACGAAACCAAGCAGGATCGTCACCGGCAGCCAGACCGTTCCCCCCCAGAGCAGCCAGAAGGCCGCCGCCGGGAAGATCAGCGAAAACCACATCAGGTACTGCGGGCCGCGCACGCACAGCCACACGCCTAGACAGACCGCGGCAATCCCCACGAGGACTGTCACGACGGGCGACGCATGGCCCCAGACAGAGCCGAACAGGGCAGCCGCGAACAGGACACCCACCCACCACGAAAACCGCCTGGTTTCATAGAACAGGATGGGCAGCAGCGCGACGAGCATCAGGACCAGGGTCAGGATCGGCCGCCAGTAAAGCTCCCTTGGGTAAAACCCGAAGATGATCTGCTGCCAGCGTTCCGCGATCACCGCAAAACAGGCACCCCGTTTGCCCTCGCCCCAGGTGGCCTCGATGATCTCGCGGCATTCCTGCAGCGATCCGGCAGTCCACACCGACCGCAACAGCCATGGGCCGATGGTCGCAAGGATCAGATAGACCACGTAGACCGCCAGCAGGGTCAGGACGATGTTGCCCCAGGTGGACAGCAGGTTGGCGCGCACCCAGTGCACCACCCCGGTTTCCGAGGCCGGCGGTTTCTGGGCCGGCAGCATCGCCTCGCGAACGTAAGACGCATCCGACATCTAGCGCTCCTTCAGCTTGAGGCTGGCGTTGTAGACGTTCATCAGCGACGAGGTCAGCAAGCTTATCGTCAGATAGGTGCCCATCAGAAGCAGCATGCATTCCAGCTCGCGGCCCGTCTGGTTCATTGTGATCCCACCCAGCGTTGAACGCAGGTCCATGTAGCCGACAGCCAGCGCCAGCGAGGTGTTCTTGGTGATCGACAGATACTGCGAGATCAGCGGCGGCACGACGACTCGCATCGCCTGCGGCAGAACCACCAGCCGTGTCGCAAGACCCGGTTGCAACCCCAGCGCCAGCGCGGCCTCGGTCTGCCCGCGCGAGATGGCAAGGATGCCCGCCCGCACGCTTTCGGCGATGTAGGTCGCGGAATAGATCGACAGCGCCAGCCACATCGCGACCAGCGAGTTGCGCGCCTGTACTCCGCCGACAAAGTTGAAACCCTTCAACTCCGGATAGCCCAGATGAAACCCGGTCGCGGCCAGCAGGGCCACCAGCGGCAGCACGATGATCGCCAGTCCCTTCCACCAGGTCACAGGCCGGATGCCGGTGGCGTTCTGCACCGCCGTCGCGTTGGCTTGCAGCCGCCGATAGGCCCAGATCGACGCCAGCACGACCGCGATAATTGCCAGAAGGTCGTTCGATATCAGGAAGATGCCGATGTCCGTGTTGCCAAGGCTGCGTGAGAACAGCGGCTCGGGCACATAGATGCCGCGGTTGGTGACTGCCACGGAGTCAAAGAAGATCATCTGCGCCGACGGATTCTCGCCGCGGAATTCCTTCGGTTCCGGCATGCTGACGGCCATGATCGCGTTGACCAGCACGATCCACAGAACTACGGGCACGTTGCGAAACGTCTCGACGTAGATTTCCATCAGCCGGGCGACCAGCACGTTCTTCGAAAGGCGCAGCACACCGGCGATCAGTCCGATCACCGTGGCAAGGATGCAGGTCATGAGGGCGAGGAACAGCGTGTTCAGCAGCCCCACCAGAAGCGCACGCGCATGGGTGCTGTCGCTGGAATACTGGACCAGCATCTGGTTGATGTCATATCCGGACCGCTGCCAGAGGAACGCAAAGGAAAAATCCTTGCCAGCCGCTTTCAGGTTGGTGACGACGTTTTCGTACAGCCAGAAGAAGAAGACCACGATCAGGACCATGAAGATCACCTGAATGGTGATCGACCGGTACCGCGTATCGTAGAGCAGCATGCTCAACCGGAAACCAGCCTTGGGCGGGTCCATCGCAATTGTCATAGGTAACCCCCTGTGTTCCCCAAGCTCATTGGACTATCCGCCGGCCGGGCGCCGGTCGGAAGGCCCGGGTTGAACCGTTTGGAAACGGGGCGCGCCCTGTGGCGGGCGCGCCCCGGATCAGATCAGCGGAACGGCGGGGCGTACTGCAGGCCGCCTTGGGTCCACAGCGCGTTCAGACCGCGCGACAGACCGATCGGGGTCGAAGCGCCGATGTTCGCCTCGAAGATTTCGCCGTAGTTCCCACCAGCCGCGATCGCACGCACCGCCCAGTCCTTGTCGAGACCCAGCATCGCGCCAAGCTCGCCTTCGGTGCCAAGCAGACGGTTGATTTCGGGGTTGGTCCCCGGGGCCGCTGCCTGTTCGGCCACGTTGGCCGAGGTGATGCCGAATTCTTCGGCGGTCAGCAGGGCGTTGAACGTCCACTTGACGATGTCGGCCCATTCGTTGTCGCCATGGCGCACGGTCAGTGCCAGCGGCTCTTTCGAAATGATTTCCGGCAGGATCACGTGCTCGGACGCATCCGCAAAGGTCGCGCGGGTGGCGGCAAGGCCCGAGGCGTCGGTGGTGTAGACGTCGCAGGAACCGGCAGAATACTGCTGTTCGGCTTCCGCGTTGTCCTTCAGCGGAACGGGTTCATAGGTCATGCCGTTCGACTTGAAGAAGTCGGCAAGGTTCAGTTCGGTCGTCGTGCCGGTCTGGATGCAGACGGTGGCCCCGTCCAGTTCCTTGGCCGAGGACACGCCCAGCGACTTCTTCACCATGAAGCCCTGACCGTCGTAGTAAGACGTTCCGACGAAGTCGAGCTTCAGGTCGGTGTCGCGCGAATAGGTCCAGGTGGTGGTGCGCGACAGAAGATCGACTTCGCCCGCCGACAGGGCGGTGAACCGGGTTTCCGACGACAGCGGGATGACCTTGACCTTCATCGGGTCGCCCAGAACGGCGGCAGCGATGGCGCGGCACATGGCCACGTCAAACCCCTGATACACGCCGTTCGCGTCGGGTGCCGAAAAGCCGGCCAGACCCGCGTTGGACCCGCACAGCAGTTCGCCACGCGCCTTGACGTCTTCCAGCGTGGTGGCCGAGGCAATCCCGCCCAGCAGCGCGGCTGCCGACAGGGTGCCAAGGAATACGGATTTTTTCATAGTTACCTCTTCCTGAGTTTCCGCCCGTTTCGGGTCGGTATCTTGTTGTGCCGCGCGGTTGCCTGTGGGGCTTCCGTGCGGAGCGCATTGGCGGCGCTGCCACCAGTGTTCGACAGTGTCAGTCAAAGCGGTTTGCCCCGTCAAGAAAAACCGCCTGCGGTTTAGGCGCTGACCCTTCTTTTCACTTTTCGGAGGCTGGGGGAGTTCGGATGGCCCAAAAGACCGGATTCGCTGGAAAAACGGTCACTCGCACATCGAATGAAAGCGGGCCGCCTGCCCGAATGCGTCTTTCTTAAGCGTTTCGAGGATCGCCGCGTCTTCATCGACGCCCCAAAGCTCGGCTTGCCAGTGCTCATCGATTCGGCTCAGCCCGAACGCCGTGTCGGCAGACAGCCGGCCGCGCGTGACCGCCAGCGCAAGGATCAATGACCCCGAAATCGCCACCAGATCGTGAAACGCGGCGATCTGGACCGCAGATTGCGCCGCCACCGCTGCATGCAGGCGGGCCAGCGCGGCAGGGTCCTGCGGGGTGAACATCACGCCGGGAACCGACCGCAACCGCGCATCGAAGGTCGCCGCCGCCCAGTCCAGCAGCGGGTCCCAGCCCGCCGCCTGCCGGTCGATCAGGGGTCGCGGCTCCGTCGCGCGATAGCACAGAAGGTCGGTCCCGCCGTAGTCCGCCAGCATGGCGACGACCGCATCCTTCTGCTGCGCGACCTTGTCGAGCGCGGAATTGGCCGTGCGGGTAAAGGGCATCGTCTCGGGCTTGACCAGCCCGGTCTGTGCGTCCCATTCCAATGCGATGGCGCGGGCAAGCGCCTCGGTCGGCACGACCAGCAGCGTCCGCGCCGGGGTTTTCACCGGGCGGCCATCCAGCGTCACGGTGAACCCACCCTCGGTGGCCATCACCGACGCTTCGGTCCAGAACCGCTTGGCCTTCCAGCCGGTCATGGCCTGACCCTCACTCGCCGCCCGCGAAGGGGTCGGCGGGCACATCGTTTTCGCCCCAGTCCAGCGTCTTCCACGTGCGTGCCATGTGTTCGGGCAAGGGGGCGGTGAAGGTCATCATCGTCTTGAGGACCGGGTGTTCCACACTCAGGCTCCGCGCGTGCAGGTGCAGCTTGCGGCTGATGTCGCCGCCCACTGTCGCGCCCCATCCATCACCCAGATTTTCCTGACCGCCGCCGCCATACTTGCCGTCGCCGATGATCGGATGCCCGAGTTCTGCCATGTGCGCGCGCAACTGGTGGGTGCGCCCCGTCACCGGCTCCAGCGCCATCCACGACAGCCGCGTTCCAAGGAACCACAGGGTGAAATAGTCGGTCTGCGCCCGCTTGGCCTCGGGGAAATCGGCCATCTTGGCGGGGTGGATGCACATCATCTTTTCATCGCCGCGCCCGCCGCCCGGCGCCTTCATCAGCCCGTACTTGATCGACCCCTTGCGCGGATGCGGCACGCCCGCCACCGCCGCCCAGTAAATCTTGCGCGTGTTGCGGTGCCGCAGGCTTTCCGACAACGCCCGTGCGACCCGGTCGGTGCGCGCCAACATCAGAAGGCCCGAGGTGTCCTGGTCCAGCCGGTGCACCAGCTTGGGCCGTTCCTTGTACCCGTACTTCAGCGCCTCGGTCAGACCGTCGACATGCCGGTCGCCCATGCCCGACCCGCCCTGCGACGCAAGGCCCGGCGGCTTGTTCAGGATGATCATATGCTCATCCTTCCACAGGACCGCGTTCTGGATCATCCGTTCGTCCGCGGCAGACACCCCGCCATCGCGCGGACGGCTGGGCGCCTCGGAGTCTGGCAGCGGCGGCACGCGCACGGTCTGGCCCGGCGTGACATGATCCGACGCCTTGACCCGCGCCGAATCGACCCGGACCTGCCCGGTGCGGCACATCTTTTCCACCGCGCCTTGCGTGATCTGCGGAAACCGCCGCTTGAACCAGCGGTCCAGCCGCTGTTCGCCCTCGTCCGCCGAAACGGTCAGCAGTTTGACACCGCTCATGCAAACACTCCTCGCGCCAGCGCCGCGCCAAGGGCAACGGCGGCCAGGGACAAAACGACCGATCCCCCCACGTAAAGGGCGGCCTGCGCAATCTGCCCGGCTTGCCAAAGCTTCAGGAAATCCAGCGAAAACGCCGAAAAGGTGGTAAACCCGCCCAGCACGCCGGTGACCAGAAACGGGGCGATCGGCCCCGGCCCCTTCGGACCCAGCAACCAGACCGCCAGCACCCCCATGGCAAAGCAGCCTACGACGTTGACGAACAGCGTGCCGATGGGCGTTCCGACCACCGAAACGGCCAGAAACCGCAGCGCAGCGCCGATTGCGCCGCCAAGGGCGACTTGTGTCAATGTCCAGATCATCCGCCGTCCTTGGGCGCGGATCGCCGGTTTGTCAACCGCTCCGGCTCGTCAGGAAAGGCCGGCAGGACGCAGAGCGCCCATTTCCCGGTGCGCGGTCAGTGAGTTCGAAACATCGGGTTGGGTCGCCCCCGGACTGCGCGCAGATCAAGATTGCCGGAAAAGAACCTGCCTGCTAGCATCTTGCGCATAGTTTTCGCAGGCAACTTTGCACGAAAGGGAATTTTGATGGGAATCATGGACAGCCTTCATGCCATGTCGCAAAGCGCGGCTCTGGACGTGCAGAAATTTTCGGACAAGGGTGGCGTCGCCTCGGCACGACTGTGCAATTTCGTGACGGGCCGGTCCGAACTGCAGTTCGGCCACAAGTACTATCTTGGCGGCGAATTCAAGAACGCGATCGAAAAGCACAACGCGCCCTGGGTCCGGTTGATCGGCTTTGCCAGCCGCAAGGGGTCCAGCGCCAAGAACCTGAAATTGTCGAAGGAACGGATGGAGGCGGTCGGCCTCTACATCGCCGATCTTGGCCTTTCGGTCCAGTTCGACAAGGTGGCCTTTGTCGGATCGGAACAAAGCGGCGAAGATGCCAGCAACAACGACGGATACTATCGCGCGGTCGAGGTGTACGTCTATGGCACCAAACCGCCGCCGTTGCCTGTGGAACCGGCCGAGGTTGTCGACAAGCAGAACAAATGGGCCCTGCGATATGGCGGCGGAGGCAGTCTGAACATCGGCCCGGTTCAGGTCGACGGTTTCGCCTTCGAGATTGGCAATTTCGCGCGCAAGGTGTCTGCAAAGTTCATCTATGGGGGCATAGGGGTCGGCCTTGGCATCCCGCTGGGCAAACTCAGCAAGATCCCTGGCGGAGCGTCAACCGTCGGCAAATGGGCAAAATTCACGACGGACCGCACGACGGCGCTGTCGAGCTTTGCCACGGCGGGCAGCATCGTGGGCGAACCCGGCGTCACGCTCGGCGATTTCAGCATCGGCGACTCGCATCTGGAGTTCATCGGCCTGTCAGACAGCAGTGGCCCCGTGCGGGTGATCGGCAACACGGTCAGATTCAGTGGGGGGCCAGGATTTGCCCTGCCTAGTGGGGGTGCGCTGACCGGTGGGAAATTCACGATGGTCGGCAAACTGAACGGGTTCGACGGCAAGGACTGATGGCGCGCAAGCTGACCGCGTCAGCAGTCACGCTGGTCGTCCTGTCAAAGCATCAGGTGGTGGCCAGAAACATCAGGGCCGTCAGCGCCAGCAGGACGCAGGCGCGCGCCGTCCTGACCTTTCTGCGCCCCTTCGGCATTTCAAGCATGTTTTCCACCCCAACAGCCTGCACCGACCGAGTTAACAGGACGTTACACACATTGATCCGTTCCCTTGACAGCCTGTTTCCGAATCGGAAACCGCCTGACCCCCGCTTCCCCTTTCCGCCCTGATGCGCTAACCCCGCAGTCGACCATTCCAAAGGGGCACGCGCATGAAATTCACGCTGAACTGGCTCAAGGATCACCTTGAAACCACGGCCCCGCTGGAAGACATCCTGTATGCGCTCACCGATCTGGGGCTGGAAGTCGAAGGTGTCGAGAATCCGGCTGACAGTCTGGGTGCCTTCCGCATCTGCCGCGTGATCGAGGCTGCGCCGCACCCCAACGCCGACCGTCTGCGCCTGTGCCGCGTCGCCACCTATCCGGGCGGGCCGGGGACGGCAATGGAAGAGGTGCAGGTCGTCTGCGGCGCGCCCAATGCCCGCACCGGTCTGGTCGGGGTCTTTGCCCCGGTGGGCACCCATGTGCCGGGCACCGGGGTGGACCTGAAGCCCGGCGTGATCCGGGGGGTCGAATCGAACGGCATGCTGTGTTCGGAACGCGAGTTGATGCTGTCTGACAACCACGACGGCATCATCGAACTGCCCGAAGATGCGCCCTTGGGCGCGCGCTACATCGACTGGCGCGGGTTGAACGACCCGATGATCCACATCAAAATCACCCCGAACCGCCCCGATGCGTTGGGCGTGCACGGCATCGCCCGCGATCTGGCCGCGCGGGGCCTCGGCACGCTGAAACCGTTGACCATCCCCGCGATCACGGGTGCGTTTGCCTGTCCGATCACCGTCGAAATCGCGCCCGACCTGCGCGCCAGGGGATGCCCGCACTTCGCCGGACGTCTGATCCGCGGTGTCACCAACGGCCCGTCGCCTGCATGGCTGCAGGCCCGGTTGAAGGCGATCGGCCTGCGCCCGATCTCGGCGCTGGTCGACATCACCAACTACATGACCTTCGGTCTGAACCGACCCTTGCACGTGTTCGACGCCGCGCGCGTGCACGGCCCGCTGCGTATCCGCATGGCGGCCGAGGGCGAAACCCTGACCGCGCTGGATGGCCGCACCTACGCCCTGCGCCCCGGTCAGATGGTCATCGCCGATGACAACGGCCCGGAATCGCTGGCCGGTGTGATGGGCGGCGAGGCTTCGGGCTGTCAGCCCGACACCACCGACGTGTTCGTCGAATCCGCCTTCTGGGACCCGATCACAATTGCAGCCACCGGGCGCGCGCTGAAGATCAACACCGACGCCCGCTATCGGTTCGAACGCGGCGTCGATCCGGCCTTCACGCTGCCGGGGCTGGATATCGCCTGTCAGATGATCCTTGACCTGTGCGGCGGCACGCCTTCGGATCTGGCCGAAGATGGGGCCGCACCCGACACCCGGCGCGCCTACCGGCTGGACACCGCCCGCACCTCCAGCCTCGTCGGGCTGGACATTCCAGATGCCGAACAGAGGTCCTCGCTGACCGCGCTCGGCTTCACGCTGGACGGCGACATGGCTTCGCCTCCGTCGTGGCGACCCGACATTCTGGGCGAGGCGGACCTGATCGAGGAAATCGCCCGGCTCGCCTCGCTGTCGAAACTGCAGGGCAAACCCCTGCCGCGCCGCGAGGCGGGTGTGCCGAAACCCATCCTGACACCGGTGCAGGTGCGCGAGCGGACTGCGCGGCGCATGCTGGCGGCGCTTGGATACAATGAATGTGTCACCTACAGCTTCATCGACGCGGCGGCGGCCCGCCTGTTCGGCGGCGGCGGTGACGCGGTGCAGGTCGAAAACCCGATCAGTTCCGAGATGACCCACCTGCGCCCCGACCTGCTGCCCGGCCTGTTGCGCGCGGCCGCCCGCAATCAGGCGCGGGGCCATGCCGACATGGCCCTGTTCGAGGTCGGCCCCGCCTTCCACGGCGGCGAACCCGGAGAGCAGCACCTGCAGGCCACCGGCCTTCTGATCGGGCAGAACGCGCCGCGCGATCCGCACGCGTCACGGCGCGGGGTCGACCTTTATGACGCCAAGGCGGATGTCGAGGCAGTCCTGGCGGCCATCGGTGCGCCTGCGCGCGTCCAGATCACCCGCAAGACGCCGACGTGGTTCCATCCCGGCCGGGCCGGAGTGATCGGTCTTGGTCCCAATGTACTCGCCACGTTCGGCGAGGTGCACCCCCGCATCCTGCAGGCCATGGATGTCAAGGGTCCCGCCGTGGCCTTCACCATCCTGATCGCCGCGGTGCCGCTGCCCAAGGTCAAGACCCCGACCCGCCCGGCGCTCATGATGTCGGACCTGCAGGCCGTCGACCGCGACTTTGCCTTTGTCATGGATGCGCAGGTCGAAGCCTTGACGGCGGTGAATGCCGCGATGGGGGCCGACAAGGCGCTGATCGAAAGCGTGCGGGTGTTCGACCAGTTCATGGGCGACAAGGCCGAGGCGCAGATGGGGGCGGGGAAGAAATCGCTTGCGCTGACGGTCCGGCTGCAGCCTGTGGCGCAGACGCTGACGGAAGCCGAGATCGAGGCGGTGTCGGCAAAGATCATCGAGAAGGTCGGCAAGGCGACAGGCGGAACGCTGCGTCGCTGAAGCGCGACGGCTGACCCAAGCACTTCCCCTCCCCCTCTCTGGGAGGGGATGGGGGTGGGGGGCCTTAGACCGCCCCCCACCCCGTCCCTCCCCACAGGGGGGAGGGCGCGCATCGGACCCACCGCAGGGTTTTCGACAGACGGCATTCACGCCAACGCCGGAAACCCCGGATACCACTCCGCATGACTGCCAGACCAGTTCGCCCTAAACGGCTTTGTCAGGCAGCCTCTTGGATCGACGTAGGAGTCGATCCTCCGCACCCGGTCTTCATGCCAGCCCAGATTAAACGCCGCGTTCTTGGGGAAAAAGCACATCGTCGAATACGGCAGATGGTCGTGGATCCACCACGCCAGCCCCCGCCAGTCGGCCCCCGCCGCATACCGGTCGGCGAACCATGGAACCACGACAGTGACCATCGCACCCATGCCCCGGTCATCCCTTTGATCCCAGATATGCGCCGCCCGGTTCATCCGGTTGGACCCGCAGGGATAGCCGGCCTTGCCTTCGGTCTGGCGCGCGTGACCGAACCCGTTCACCACCGGCGACCGGTAGCCCGACCTGACCACGATCGGCCCGAAGGCCGCCTGCAACGGCTCCAGCAGGTTTTCGCACAGACCCCGTCCCGCCGCGATGCACAGGGCGGGGTCATCGGGAATGTTGGGAATACCGTGAAAACTCGCGATCTCGGAATAGAGGAACTCGCGCAGATAGAAGTGTTGCGACAGCCTGACCCGCCCCAGATCGTCCAGCGCCGAGACGGACTGCGGCCTGCGCATCACGCCGCCCCCGACCCTATCTGCGCGGCTTGGACCGCCACGAGGCGAACCACGCCCCGATCCGTCCGAACAGGCCCTGCGCCCGCGCCCGGGCCGCATCGGCCCGCGCATCGACCGCATCCCACGCCTCTTCCGCGTTCGCCACCGCCGGATCGATCATCCGCTCCCAGAACTGCAGCCACATCCGCCGCAGCATGAACACGGCAAAGGCAAGGAAGATCAGGACGATGATGCTGACCCAGGGAATGATCGTGACGTCCGGCCCGGCCACGGGTCTCATCCCCACCGCGTTCGGGTAGATCGAAAAGATCGCCAGCCGCCAGCCATAATGCGTCACCGCAACCCATTGCGGGGCGGTCACGGTCGACACAAGGTTCGTCGCCTCAGCCTGCAGGTTGGAACTGTCGTATTTGAAATAGGGCGGCCAGATCCAGCCGGTATCCTCGTTGCGGTAGACCTGAACCGTCCGGTTGTCTTCGAACACCGCGTCGATGAACCGGATGTCCCGGTTCGACGCCGCTTCCGCCCCGGTCCCCACATCGCCCATCGAGTAGAACATCCAGTTCGCCCCGACGACCGTCACCTGATTGTAGGTCCGGGTGATCCGGACGATGTCGGTCTGCGGCAGCGTGTAATGCAGAAACCCGGCCACCAGCAGGATCAGAACGATCCGGATGCCCCACTTGATCTTGGTCCACATCTGCCGCGTCTCCTAATAATTGACGACATAGATCGTCACCGCCGTGGAAATGACCGGTACCACATAGACAAGCAGGATCAACCGCCGCCGCAGCCCCTTGCGGTACTGCGCCATGCCCGCCTCGATATAGGCGTCGCGGTCGCCTTCCACACCCCCGGCGTCAAAGCGTTTCTCCAGCTTCTCGCGCCGCACCGACCGGGAATAGACGGACACCAGCAGATAGATCACGGTCAGCAGAACAAAGGCCACGAAGGCCAGTCTGATCCAGCCGAAAATCACCGCCGTCCCCCCCGCAGTGCGCCCCACGGCCCGACCAGCGCCACCGGATCGGGGGCCGCAGGTTCGGCCCGCGATGTCATCCCCGGCTCAGGCCCGAACAGCGCGGCGCGCGCGCCCTGCTTGTCCACCACATACTCGCGTTCTAGAAAATCCGCCACATACTGCCGCTTGCGTTCGGACCAGCGGGCGTAGCTGGCATAGAACAGCTCCTTGTGGGTGATGAACATCTGCCGCACATCCATCGGCGAAAGCTCGGACAGCAGCATGTTCACCAGATCGCGGTCACGCCCCGGCGCGGCGCGCAGGGTGTAGAAATACGCCGGATGCTGGCTGTCGATGCGCGGCCAGTCGCCCGCCTTCTCGACCCAGGCGAGCAGCGCCGCCAGCCCCTTGAATTCGTCGGGCAGCGCGCCGCCCAGCCGGTAGGCGATCTTGCGCAACTCGGTCCGCCGCGCGTCGCCAACCTCCAGCCCCAGCGCATCGGCCGCGTCGACCAGCACGAAATCCATCTTCTGCCGGATCACCGCGCCCGCATCCGTGCCCCGCGCCTGCACGATGGGTTCCACCAGCCCGTTGCGGCCCAGCCATTCCGCAATTGCGTTGCGCTGCGTCAGGTCCATCACCGGCGATATCGGCATCTCGCCAAGCGTCGCACGCGGCTTCACCGCGATCACGCCGGGAAACTTCAGGTCGCGAAAGACATACAGCCCGCCGAAATGGCTGGTCCAGAAGCTGGGCTGCTGAAACGTCATCGCAGGCAGGTGGATCGGCACCCGCGTCACATCGCCGGTCTTCTTGGCCAGTTCGATCATCCCGGCGATCAGCACATCGTCGCGCCAGCCGTCGGGCTCGCTGCGGAACCGCTCGATCAGCGCCGCAAGCTTGCCGGCCTCCGCGACATGCCCGCCGATCGTGTCCGCCTCCACGGTGATCTGCCGCATGTCCATCAGACTGGCCGGGGTCGTCACCTCATAGACCGAATTCTGCAACTCCCCCGCCACCACATCCCGCGCGGTCAGGGCGAAAAGCTGCGCTTCGTTCGCCTCGATGAACTGCCGCAGGAGGCCGCGCGAGGTGGAAAACTTGCTGTTCAGCAAGGGGGCGGTCTTCTGGCTGGTGGTCAGCAGAATGAACTGCCGGTTGCAGCCGTTGGGGTTGAGGTAAAGGTCGTCATTGAGTTCATCGCCGATCTCGGGGGAATAACCCGAGATGTCGACGTGGAAGTCGGTCAGGGCGGTGGTCTTGCCCGTCAGGTGCTTGAGCGCGCGGTTGTAGCGTTCGATGAGTTGGGGGGAGGAGACCTCGACGAGGTTGCCGAACATCAGGCCTTTGGAGATGAGGCGCTTCATGGTTCTGACCTCCGGTCTTGCGACAGGCTCCCCTCCCCCATCCCCTCCCCACGAGGGGGAGGGGAGGCGCAGGACGCCGCCGATGGTCTGTGCGACTGCCGCCGGGGCGAGGCGCCTCCCTCCCCCCTCGTGGGGGAGGGATGGGGTGCGGGTGCCGACGGGCTGCTAGCCTCCACCGCACCCAGAACCACCTGCATCACACCCTCCAAGTTTGCATCCACCTCGTTGTTCCAGAACCGCAGCACCCGATACCCCTGCCCCGCAAACCACGCATCCCGCGCCGCATCGGCCGCTTTCCCATGCTGCCCGCCATCGACCTCGATCACCAGCTTCCGCCCCAGATCGGCAAAATCCGCGATGAACGGCCCGATCGCCGCCTGCCTCCGGAAATGCGTGCCGAGCATGCGGTTCACCTCGCGCAGCGGCCGCCACAGCTTGCGCTCCTGCGGGGTCGCGTCTTGCCGCAGCTTGCGGGCATTGGCGCGAATGTGGGGGAAGATGCGGGTCATGTCACAGCACTCCTGCCCAAGGCCCCCCACCCCATCCCTCCCCACAAGGGGGAGGGAGGCACCCGACCCCTACCAGAAGAACAAGCCGCAAAGGCACAGGCGCCTCCCCTCCCCCTCGTGGGGAGGGGTTGGGGGAGGGGGTCCGTCGGAAAAATCTCAACCCTGACCCCTTTCCTTTCCGATTCAAATAACGCCAGCTTTACTCTGTCCGGCGGATTCAGGCCTGTATCGATGAGGCGTTTCATAGCCGATCACTTCCGTATTCATGCGCTACGATCCGCCCTAGAAACCCGAAAGCAAACCATGGAAGGACCGAAAGTCCAATCATAAAGAGATAAAAGTTAGAAAGTTCACTTATGCCCAAGCGCCAAGGCCTGACGCTTTCAAACAACGCAAACATCATCCACAAAGCCGCTGTTATCGCGATGCCAGAAATGTGCCTGATGATACGGATTCTTGGCGATCTGCTCTTAAGAAAGTGAAGTCTTTCAAGATTTCCCAGCAACAAGCCTACAAGAAATGGTGCCACGAACACCCCGAAAATAAAGCCCATTCCGGGAACCGCGCCGCCCATCACCCCTTCCCCTCCATCCACCTTCTCTTCGCCTCTTCCGTCCGCCCGAAATCCCGCACCATGCCCGCAATCGCCACCTCGTCCGACTTGTCGGCATAGCGGAACTCCGAATCCGCATAGCGGTTGATTTCCTGCACCACCATCTCGACCGTCATCGGCTGCATCAGCCCCCGGATCATCGCCAGCTTGTCGTCGTAGGG
Source organism: Rhodobacter sp. (assembly GCA_027487575.1). Lineage (GTDB taxonomy): Bacteria > Pseudomonadota > Alphaproteobacteria > Rhodobacterales > Rhodobacteraceae > JAIYDJ01. Next base: position 59,841 of record JAIYDJ010000017.1, read on the forward strand.
CTTGAACAGGAACAGGTCCGGCTCCGCCATCCACTCGTCCGGCAATTCGAAATCCATCGCCCGCACCTTCACCGCGTCGGTGATGTTCTTGATCGCCCGGCCCGTAAACCGTTCATCCGCCTGCTGAATCGCCTTGAGGTAAGCCCCCAGCTTGGCGATGGTATCCAGCTTGCCAATCTCGCCCTGCACCCTGTCCCAGACCTTCAGCAGCCCCTCCTCATGCGGCTTCCCATGCCCTTCGAAACTCGCCGAAACCGCCCGCTTGATCTCTTGCGCCGCGAACAGGTCGTGATCCCCCAGCGGAATGGAGTGGTTCTTCCCCAGCAACAGCGCCAGAATGTCGATGTAATCCTCGCGGGAAATCGGCCCATCCACCAGAAACCGCGCCCCGGCCCGCTGGCGCAAAGCGTCGTCCACATTCTCGGGGTAATTGGAAAACATCCCGAAGGTGCAATTCCCCCGCACCACGGTATTGGCCCCGGCGAACGCCCCCATGAACACCGCCGTGACCTCCTGCTGCCCTGCCGAGGATTGCCGGTCGCCCCGCTTGCCCGCCACCTGATCAATATCGTCGATGGTGCCAAACCCGATAACGCCGGGGTCCAGCACGGCATCAATGAACGCCTTGGCGTTCTGCCCCGATTTGCCCTGATAGCTGTCGATCTGGTCAATCGAGAAGTTCTGATAGCGGAACGGATAGCCCGCGACCTTGCAATAGTCGTTCAGCAATCCCGCCATCATCTGGATCAGCGTGGTCTTGCCCGTCCCCGGCTTGCCGTCGCCCATGAAGGTGAAGATGAACCCGCCCAATTCGGCGAACGGGTTCAGCTTCCGTTCGAAATCATAGGCCATCAGCATCTTTGCAAGTCGCAGCGATTGATACTTGGCGATGTGGTTGCCCACCACATCGGTCGGCTTCTTGAATTGCATGGTCAAGACGCCGCCCTTGGCCGCCCGCGCCGGTTTGAAACCGGCGATCACCAGCCCGTCCGCCTCGACCTTCCACGACCCGCCGGTGAAGGCCGCCACCCGCGCCGCCACCTCGCCCCGCAGCGCCACCTTTTCCATCAGCGCCTCGCAGAAGGCGGCGATGGTCGCCACCATACGTGGCTCGTCCTGCCCATGCAGGCCGATGTCCTGATCCAGTTCCCACAACACGCCCTGCAGGGCCAGCGGTGCGTTGTCGGTCAGGACCTCGTCCACCGTGCCGACCTCGACTGTCACCGAGCCCAGATGCGGAGCGAGCAGGAAGGCGGTGGCGTTGGCAAAAGTATACAGCACCGCCAGCGCCTCGGCGGCCAGCAGTTCGGTGAACTCCGCCTTGCGGGCCTCGGGCAGGCGGCCTTCCAGATTGGCCTTCTTCAACTCGACAAGGCCCGACCCTTCGGCGAACACCCCGCCCATCGCCAGCGCGATTCCCAGCCCCCGCCGCAAGGCTTGCAACGCCGAGGCTTGCACCGGCGACACGAGGCCGTCGCCCATCGCCTCCACCCGCTCCACCAGACGCACGCCGCCGGGCCGCGCCGTGGACCGCGTCACCAGCCCCGGCGTGGTGGACCGGAACCGCGGCCGCGTGCCGATGCCGGGCGAGCGTTCAGGGGAGGCCACCTCCACCGCCTTGCCGAGGCGCGGCGCATGGTCGAACCCGGTCAGCAGGCCCAACGCCGCCTCGTACTGCGCGCGGATGGCGTCTTCCTTCAGTTCCATCGTGTCGCGCGTGGTCATGGCAACTCCTTGATCTGGTTAGCGTACCGGCAAGATGCGCCCGCCCGCCCCTACCACGAACTTGCGCACGTCGCGCAACCCGGGCGGGTTCAGCTCGGCCAGCGTCTGGTAGGGTTGTTCGGGCAGGATCACCATCCGGTCGGTCCGCGTCGCGCCGTCGTCCGGGCGAAAGGGGTCGAGCTTGTAGACCTGCCGCACAGCACTGGAAAACCAGCCGTCCTTGACCGTCTCCTCGCGGTCGGCGACCAGATCCTCGATCGTCCAGACCAGCGCCCAGTCCGACCCTTCGGGCGCCCGCGTGCCCGCCAGCACGTCCGACATCGGGCCGGACTGCAGGGTGAACTGGTGGCTGTGCATCGGGCCGAGCGTGATCCGCCGCAGCCGTTTGGGGTGCAGGTCGGCGAAATCGGTGTCGAACCCCTGCGCGATGGTCAGCAGTTTCAGCCCGCCCAACGACTGCGCCACCAGATGCGACTGCACCATCGGCCAGCGCCGGTCGTCGGTCGGCAGCGGGGTGCGGCCCGAGTCCTGCATGTCCATCAGATAGACCACCGGCAAGTTGGTCTGGCTGTCGTATACCGCCCAGTGCACGAGGAAGTGCCGCCGCTGCCCCACATCGGCGATCCACTGCGCGTCGGGGTCGTTGCGCGCCCAGAACAGGTCACCCCGCGCCAACGCCTCGAAATAGAGCCGCTGCGACAGGGCGAATTGCAGCGCCGTCGGCACAGTCAGGTCGCGCACGATCTGGCGCACCATGCGGTCCTTGAGTTCGGTCTCCGACGCCATCCCGGTCAGATGCTTGCCCGCCTGCGCCGCATCCAGCGCCATCACCATCAACTCCTGCGCGACCGGAAAGCCGCTCTCGTGCCGGTCCATCACCAGCTTGGGCGCGGTGTCCGACCGCCCGGTCATCAGGTACTTGTGGCTCAGCGCCCGGAACGTCGCCGCCAGCGCTGTCAGATACCGCCCGAGGATGCGCGCCTCGGTCCGCGTCAGCCGCCCCTCAGTCTCCAACTCAGCCGCCACCCGGCCCAGATGCCCGGTGATCCGGTCGAACTTGGCGAAGTAACGTCGGGCCTGCAGGGTATCGCTGACCTCGGCATGGTCGTTGGTCAATTGATCCTTGATCGGAGCGTCAGGCATTTGTTTTTTCGTTCCTGATCCCGACGACGAACAACCAACTCAGCAATTTCGAAACCCACTTCATCCCAGAGACCTTTTCAACGGCTTCGAATTTCTGTCGCAGGCCATCTTCCGTCTCCCGGCTCAAAACAAACCAAAGGAAAAGCCTGCACCCAAACATCCCCCAAATGAACGAGAAGACCCATCCCGGCCATGAGAAACTGCACGTCGGGGAAGAGCCATCGGACATGGCCGCGCAGGGCCACGAGCCAACCGTAAGCAACCAGAGGCCCGCAGCAGCACAGACCGCAGCGAGCATCGTCTGGTCACGCCAGAACCTCATTCCCCATATGCATTCTTGTCATGCTTCTCGACAATCGCCGCGAACCGGCGGGCGAAGCGTTCGTCCGCCTTCGCCTTCTGCTCCAGCACCTTGCGGGCGAAGACCATGTGATCCTCGTGGGACTCGAGCATCGACGCCATCCGGTCGTTGGTGGCCGACCCGATCGCCGCCATCGCCGCCTGCGCCTCCTGATCGGTCTTGACGCCGATCTCGTTGATCCGGTGCGCCACGTCCTGCTGCTGCGCGGTCTTCAAGCTGCTGGTCAAGGCGTCATACAGCACCACCCGCTGCTTGGTGTCCGTCTGCAGCTTGTTGATCAGAACCAGCTGCGTCGCCGCCTGATTCTGCAAGCTGTCCATCCAGGTCTTGCCCTTCTCGATATACCGCTCCAGCGTCTGGGACTTGGCCAGCATCACCTGTTCGTCCTGCACCAGCGCGTTGTAGCGGGTGTTCATCGCGGCCAGATCGGTTTCCAGCTTGGTCCGCACCGCCGCGTCCTGTTCGACAGAAATCTTGTTTTCCAGCTCGATAACCGCCGGGTCCATCGCCGCAATCTCGCGCCGCACCGCCTCCAGCGAGCCGACCGTGGTTTCCCGTTCGGTCAGCGTCTCACCCAGATTGACCTCGACCTTCGACTTCTGCCCGTTCAGCAGGTCCAACTGCCCCTGCAGCAGCCGCACGATCACGTCCGACTTGGCAATCAGGTCCTGCAGTTTCGCGTCAATCGAGGCCGTCCGCAGCCGCTCCTGCCGCATCGCTTCGGATTTCGCGCCCGAGAAGATGCCGATGAACGATTCCATCCCGGTCTTCGACCGCATTTCGTCGAAGTCCTTGGAGAATCCGGCGGTCACATCGTCGAGCCCCATGATCAGTTCGGCGATGTTGGCGTTCATCAGGTCGGTGTGTTTGTGGACGTCGTCAAGCGTGGCATTCTCGATGTCGATGGAAACCTCGCCCGCCTCGATCTTGGCGCGGGCCTGTTCGATGCGGCCGGTGATTTCCGAAATCTTCGCCTGCGCGGTCGCCACCTGTTTCTGGCTTTCCTCAATCTGCGTGTCGAAATTTGCCATGGCGCCCTCCGTTGAATGCCGCTGTCGATCCCGGGCATGTAACGCCCTATTACATCGTTTTGCCACCGGAAAACAGCCCGGTGGATTCTGGTGACAGTGTTGCCCGAACTGGATCACAACGCCAAGACGAACTTCGCCGGGTGAAGGTTCGGTGGCGGATTGGGGTGACGCCGCTGCGCAGGGCGCACTTGACGGCGACGCGGCGCTGGCATGCGATGCGCACACACCCTGCAGGAGCCGCCATGACCGCCTTTCACCGCCTGACCCGCCCCGCTACCCCGCCCGAAATCACCCGGCCCGCCCCCGACCGGCTGATCGCGGGCGATCCGGAACACAGGACCTGGAACATCGAAGACCTCGAAAGCCTTTACTGCGGGCTGTGGCAGTCGACGCCGGGAGTCTGGGCCGTAGGCTATGACGAATGGGAGTATTGCCACATCCTTGAAGGCATTTCGGTACTGACGGATGCAGAGGGAACCGCGCATACGCTTCGGGCCGGTGACAGTTTTGTCATCCGGCCCGGCTTTGTCGGCACATGGAGCGTGATCGAAACCACGCTCAAGGAATATGTGATCAGGACGTAGAATCCACCGGAACCGCCGGGGGGCAATCTTCGGGGGCCAACCCGCTGCGGCGGCAGACGGCCAGCCTGCGGCGTTCCGCGCGCGCCGTTTCGGCTGCGGTGGCTTGTGCCGCCTCGGCCTCTGCGGCCGCCAACTGCGCCTCTGCCGCTGCGATCAGCGGCAACTGGCGCTCTTTCAACGCAATGTTTTCGGGCGTTTCGGGGACAGAGCGACCATAGGCGTCATCCATGAACGGGCCTTCCAGCAGAAGGCTTTCTTCCTGACTGCGCACCTTGACCCGCGTTCCCATCGCGACGCGGTTGTAAAGATCGATCGCATCCTGATTGAACAAGCGGATGCAGCCGGCAGACGTCGCCCGGCCGATCGACGCGTTCTGAACCGTGCCATGAATGCGGAAATAGGTGTCGCGCCCGCCCCGGTATAGGTACAGCGCGCGCGCGCCCAGCGGATTGTCCAGCCCGCCCGGAAGCCCCGCCGCGTAAGCGGCATAAAGATCCGGCCGGGTGCGGATCATGTTGGCGGTCGGCTGCCAGCTTGGCCATTCCTCCTTGCGCGCGATCACCCCGTTGCCGCGGAACGACAGACCCTCGCGCCCGACCGCAATGCCATAGCGGATCGCACGGCCGTTCTCGAGCACGTAGTAAAGCCTGCGTGAAAACGTATCGACGACGATGGTGCCCGGCGCATCCGGTCCTGCATAGTCCACTTCTTCGCGCGCCCTGCCCCCGGCAAGGTGACGTTCTTCAACCGGCTCGATGAAGAATTCCCCGTCCTGCACACCGACATATTCCGGTCTGGTGGACGGACCATCCGCAGGCGGTCGGCTGCCCGCACAGGCGGCGAGGAAAAGAACGGAAAACAGAACGGCAAGGCGGGAAATCGTCGTCAGCATGGTGACTCGCATTCTGGCAGGTTGTTCAGGTTCAGCAAGCACTCCGCCGCGCGCCGCCGTCAACCCCCCGTTAAGGTGTTCGAAAAAGAAAAGTCCCCGGCGTTGCCGCCGGGGAAACAGGGTTTCTGACCGCGGGTCCTACTGGATTGTGCCAACCGACCAGAACAGCGTTTCACCCGAACTGTCGGTCACGCCATCATTGTCGGTGACGACCCAGCCGGTTCCGGCGGCGTCGATCGCAAAGCCTTCCACCTTTTCCGCCGTGTAGCCGTTCAGCACGGCAAGGTCCGGCACCAGATCGCGCACCAGTTCCTTGGTCACCACCGGCAGCGCGCCTCCGATCTCGGCCGGAACCATCTGGGACAGGGCAACCCGGTAGATCTTCTTGACCGCAGCCGCCGCGCCCACCTGGTTGTCCCGTTCGACGATATAGACCCAGTCACCGTTTACCGTGATGTCCGACAGGCCCATCCAGGCCGCCTCGGCGGCACCCTCTGCCAAGGGGTCCAGCGGGTAATGCACCGCACCCCAGGTTTCTTCCTTGGTGTTGTAGGCCAGCAGCTTGACCATTCCGGGGGCGTCGTCCTTCCACTCGCGCTGAACGGCCATCCACAGCCAGTCGCCGGCCACCGTGATGCCTTCGAACCCGAAACGGATTTCGTTGGCCAAAAGATCGGCGGGCAGAGCAATCTCCTGCTTGATCTCGCCTTTGGCATCAACGTGGTAGACCGCATGCGGGATCAACCGGTCGCTGCGGCCTTCCGAGGCCAGCCAGAAGCCACCCTCGCCATCCGCCGCGATCCCTTCAAGATCCAGCTTCTGCGCCGCGTCGCCGCCGCGCGTGACCAACAGGCCGCCAGTGATCTTGGCCGGGGTCTGCGTGGCGTCGATGGTATAGATCATCGGCATCGCGCCATAGACGCTGTCGGACACGGCATAAAGCTTGCCTGCCTCGGCCGGATCGGCGGCCAAACCCGACAGCGCGCCCCAGCCCAACAGGCTTTCGGTGCCCGCAGAGGTGATCATCGGATAGGCCGCTGGCCCTTCGGCCAGTTCATAGATCATCACATGCGCCCGCACGCCGCCGTCCTCGACGAAATCCACTTCGTTGGCCGTGGCAAACAGGTTGCGCTGTGGGATTGCGACCATGCCTTCCGGCGACACGCCCGACGGCAGAAGCTGTTTCAACACGGGGGCGGTGGGATCGGTCAGGTCATAGACGCCGACGATCGACCCGCGCTCGGACGCGACAAATGCCATGCTGGTCTCGCCGAAGGTCGCGATCTCGACCGATTCCAGTTCCACACCCTTGGACCGCGACCGGCCTTCCGGATAGTGCCCGATGGCGGCAATCGCGTGTTCAAGGCTGGCGCCCGATTCGTACACCAGCGTGCCGTCCTTCTTGAAGATCGACCAGCTGCGGCTGCCGCCCTCGTAATCGCCTTCGTTGGCGACTGCGAAATGGTCGTTGTCCAGCCACTTCACCCCATCGGGTTCGCGCAGCACGCCGTCCTTGCTGTCGCTGAACGACAGCTTGCCGTCGCGTTTGGTGTCGATCATCTCCAGATCAGTCGCCCCGGCGCTGAAGTGGCTCGCCACCGTGCCATCGGCCCCGATCACCACGATGTGGTTGTTTTCCTGCATGGTCACGACGATCTCGCCCGCGTCGTTGACGTCGACGAACTCCGGCTCTGGATCATCCGCGCCGACTTCGGCGAGGCCGGTCATCTCGATCTTCATCAGTCCGACGCAGTCCACCACGCCCGCATTCACCGGCAGCTTGACGACAAACCCGGCCGGCATCTGCGGAAGCTGACCGTCATTCAGGTCCTCATCCCGCTCGTTCTCGATGGCAATCGCCAGGAACGAGCCATCCTTGGACGCCGCGACCGAATCCGGCTGTCCGCCCAGTTCGCATTCCGCCGTGATCGCCTTGGTGGCCAGATCGATCGTCACGACCTTTCCGCTGGTGTTCACATAATCGGCCGAGGTGTTGACGGCGGCAAAGGCGCTGGCGCCGATGATCTTCGCGGTCGTCGGCTCACCGCCCACGTCGATGTTGCCAAGCGCCTTGGGGGCCTTCGGATCGGTGATGTCGATCAGACCCACCACGCCCAGCGGGCTGTCGGTGTAGATCAGCGTCATGCCGTCGGGCGAGGCCGAGATGATCTCGGCGCTGGTCGGGCGGGCACGGTCTTCGCCTTCCGCCATGTTCTCGGGCGTTGCAAAGGTCGCGATGCGGTTGAAGTTCATTTCGGCCAGCGCGGGCATTGCTGCCACCATCGCCAGAACCGAGGTCAAACCGAGAAGTCGAACGGACATGAAGGCATCTCCTGTGCAGCGTTTACGTTAACGGCAGGGATGGGGCCCGAAGGTAACAGCCATGCGACAATCCGGTGCCGCTTCCGCGACATGGCCAGACTTCCGGCGCGACTTCCGGCCTGCCCCGGTCTTGCAACCGGCGCACCGCTGCCCAAATAGGAAGGAACTGGAAATGGAGAGCCGGATGAAATGCCCCGTCGACAATGAAACGCTGGTGATGGCAGACCGCAGCGGGGTCGAGATCGACTATTGCCCCAAATGTCGCGGCGTCTGGCTGGACCGGGGCGAACTCGACAAGATCATCGACCGCGCAGCCGAGCCTTCCGCCGTGCAGGACCGTTCGGGTGCGCGCGCGGCACCGCCGCCGCCGCCGCGCAACGCGGCGCAGCCGGTCTATCAGCCCGAACCGCGCCGATATCATGACGATGACGACGATCACGACGGGCGTCCGCGCCGCAAACGCCGCGAAGGCTTTCTGGGCGACATCTTCGACTTCTAGAATGCGGGGGGGGCCGGGTCCGACCCGGCCCTCACCGCGCCTGTGCGAGGACGCACCAGTCGATGTCGTCCATGCCGGGAAGCCAGGGTTCGGCCAGACTGCGATCCACCATTTCGTCGGCCAGATAAAGCCAGCGGTCCGACCGCCAGCGCCGCACATCTGCGACGACACGACCGGCGAAGGCGTCATACTCGACATCCTGCAGACGCACCGTGGTACCGGCCGGGTACAGCTTTTCGACCTGCGCCTTGGCTTCCTCGGCCCATGCCCTTTCTTCGGGGCAGGCGGCACCCCGCATTTCCGGCGCATCGATCCCCCTGATCCGCACGGCGTAGATCGCCTGCAGTCCGGGCCACAGATCCACCCGCACGTCGAGCGTATCGCCGTCGATCACACGGACAACTTCGGCATAGTATTCGGCATAAGGGTTTGGCACGGCATCTGCGGCGGCCCCCCCGGCGGCCAGCGTCAGCATCAGACACCCGCATGCTGACAAGACTGAATGGCAACGCATTCCGCTGTTCCCGACCTTCCGGTCAGAATCCACATAAACAACGGCAGCCAAGGCCTGCCCCGTCACCACCGCCCCAGCGCCGCTTCGTCGGCGTCCTTCGCCGCGACCCACTCTGCGCCGCCAACCCCGACTTCCTTCTTCCAGAACGGCGCGCGGGATTTCAGGTAGTCCATCAGAAATTCTGCCGCTGCAAAGGCCTCGGCCCGGTGCCGCGCGGCGGTGGCCACCATCATGATCGCCTCGCCCGGCCGCAGACGCCCGTGCCGGTGAATGACCAGCGCATCCAGCACCGACCACCGTGCCACGGCCTGATCCATGATCGCCGCAATCGCGCGTTCGGTCATGCCGGGATAATGCTCGATCTCCATCGCCTGCAGGGTGCCGCCTTCGTCGCGCACCAGCCCGGTGAAGGTCACCACCGCCCCCGCCGCACCGACCCCGGCGACGAAGGCCGCCGTCTCGGCCCCGATGTCGAAAGCCGCCTCCTGCACCAGCAGCAGCATGTCAGCCCCCGGTCATCGGCGGAAAGAACGCCACTTCCCGGACCCCGGACAGGCCCGCGTCGAAGGACGACAGCTCCTGATCCAGTGCGACGCGCAAGCTGGCCAGATCGGCAAAGGCCAGCGCGTACCGCTCTTCCCGCGCCGACAGTTCGGCCACCAGATCGGCCACGGTCGCCGCATCGGTCTGTATCCGCTCGCGCGGAACGCCGATCCTTTCGCGCACCCAGGCGAAATACAGAACGTCGATCATCGCTCGTCTCTCAGGAAGGGCAGCGCCTTGCGGAAATAGTCGAACCCCGTCACGAAGGTCAGAAATGCCGCCACCCAGATCAGCGCCAATCCTGCGATGGTGGCATAAGACGAACAGCCCCGCGCGCCGCAGGACCGGATCGGGTCGGCAAGCCCCGCCGTCACCGCCTGCGCATAGGCCTCGACCGTCATTCCCTGCCGCGCGATGCCCTCGACATGTTCCAGCCCGGTGCCCAGAAACAGCACCGCAATCGCCACCATCTGCGCCGTGGTCTTCCACTTGGCCAGCTTGGTCACGCGCAGCAATCCGGCCTGCGCCCCGAGAAACTCGCGCAGTCCCGACACGAACACCTCGCGGAACAGGATCACCGTCGCGGGCAGGATCAGCCACGGATTCATCCCGGAATAGCCGGTCAGAACCATCAGGGCGATGACCACCATCGCCTTGTCGGCAATCGGGTCCAGCATGGTGCCGAACTTGGTCTGCTGCTTCCAAAGCCGGGCCAGATACCCGTCAAAGTAGTCCGTCACCGCCGCACCGACGAACAGCGTCAACGCAAACCAGTCGGCCCAGGGCCGGTGGAAATACAGAAACATGATGGCCACCCCGGGGGCGGCCAAGAGGCGCAGCACGGTCAGGCTGTTGGGCAGGTTCCACGTCATGCCGCAGGCATAGCGCGGAACGGGGTGCAGAGGGAAGGGCCTAGCCTTTTGCCCCCGACCGGCGCCTGCCGCGTCGCAACCGCCCGGAAAACGTATGGGAATCAGGGTTGGCCCGCATCGTCCAATCGGCGCCCACAGGCGCGGAACTAAAAGGCGTTCATCAGCACGAACAGGGTGGACATGATCAGCGCATAGGCCATCCCGCCGACGAACCCCAGTGCAAAGACCGAAAACACCAGCCCTCCGATGATCCAGGCCCCGTCCCGTTCCAGCACGCCCAGCGCAAACAGGCAGATCGCGATGGATGGCAGGCTGTTGCCAAAGGGGATCGGCAGCATCAGCACCAGCGACAGGATCAGGCAGACAAACCCGACCCCCCGTTGCGCCACAGACGTGGTCAGCGGAGTCAGGCGGTGGCGCAGCAGCCGTTCCGCCCGCGCAAGCCAGGGGGTCGCCCGGGTGAACAGCGCGGAAAAGCTGGCGCGGGTCAGGGATCTGCGGGCGATGAAGGGCGGAAGCCAGGGCAACCGTCCCAGCATCATCTGCGTCGAAAGGATCACCAGCGGCAGACCCAGCACCCCGGCCAGACCGGGTGGTGACGGCAGGATGTTGGGAAAGGCAAAGATGATCATCAACGCCCCGAACGCCCGCCCGTGCAGCGCGGACAGCAGATCGCCGAAGGAAATCACCTCGCGCGTTTCGTCCGCCGCGATCTGTTCGAGCATTTGCGACAGGCGCAGGTTGGCATGCCCGCCCGACGGGGGATGTGACAGGTCGGGGCGGGCACCATGGTCCATCGACCGTCCTTCAAGCATGCCCCCGCCTTGTGCGGCATCGACGCGGGAAAGATCAAGGCAAGATTCGTCGGTCACCGGTTGACGCGCTGCCGCAGGCGGCACAGGACATGCAGGGAAGCGCTGCCGATCCGGCAAAAACGCCCCTGCAAACGCCCCGCCTATCCACGCTCGTGAAAATAGTCGTGGATCGCCTGCGCCATAGCCGCCGAAATGCCGTCCACCGCCATCAGGTCCGACAGCCCTGCCCGCGCCACCGCCTTGGCCGATCCGAAATGCAGCAACAGCGCCTTCTTCCGGGTCGCCCCCACCCCCGGAATATCATCCAGCGGAGTGATCGATACCGCCTTGGCCCGCTTGGCCCGGTGCGCCCCGATGGCCCAGCGGTGCGCCTCGTCGCGCAGGCGCTGGACGAAGTACAGGACCGGATCGTTCATCCGCAGCGCAAAGGGCAGCATCCCGACCCGGTGGAATTCTTCCTTGCCCGCGTCGCGGTCCACGCCTTTGGCGACCCCGATCATCGCGATGTCGTCAACGCCCAGTTCGGCCAGAATTCCGGCCACCGCCGACACCTGCCCGGCGCCGCCGTCAATCAGCAAAAGGTCGGGCCAGCTTTCCGACTTGCGGTCGGGGTCTTCCTTCAGCAGCCGTTCAAAACGCCGGGTCAGGACTTCCTTCATCATGCCGAAGTCGTCGCTGTTGGCCCCTGCCGCAGACTTGATGTTGAACTTGCGGTACTGGCTTTTCAGAAACCCGTCCGCTCCGGCCACGATCATCCCTCCCACGGCATTGGTGCCCTGGATGTGGCTGTTGTCATACACCTCGATCCGGCGCGGGGGGGCGTCCAGATCGAACGCCTCGGCCAGCCCCTGCAGCAGCCGGTTCTGCGAGCTTGTCTCGGCCATTCGCCGGGCCAGACTTTCACGGGCGTTGCGGGTGGCATTTTCCACCAGTTCCGCCTTCTCGCCCCGCAGCGGCACGGCAATCTCGACCTTCCGCCCAGCGCGGTCCGACAGCAGTTGCCCCACCAGATCGGGGTTTTCGACGCCATGCGACAGCAGGATCAGGCGCGGCGGTTCCTTGTCGTCGTAGAACTGCGCAAGGAACGCCTCCATGATTTCCGGCTCTTCGGCCCCCGCGCCGGTCTTGGGATAGAAATCCCGGTTGCCCCAGCTTTGGTTGGCCCGGATGAAGAACACCTGCACGCAGGCCTGCCCTTCATTTAGATGCAGCGCGATGACGTCGGCTTCGGTCACCCCCGCCGGGTTGATGCCCTGCGACGACTGCACCTGCGTCAGCGCCTTGATCCGGTCGCGCAGGGCCGCGGCCCGTTCGAATTCCAGCGCCTCGGACGCCTTCTGCATTTCCGCGGCCAGATTGGCCTGCACGGCCGTCGTCTTGCCCGACAGGAACCGTTCGGCATCCGCCACAAGCGTGGCATAGCCCGCCGGATCGATCTTGCCGACACAAGGTGCCGCACAACGCTTGATCTGGTGCATCAGGCAGGGGCGCGTCCGGCCTTCGAACATCGAGTCCGAACAGTTGCGGATCTGGAACACCTTCTGCAACTGGTTCAGCGTCCGGTTGACCGCACCTGCACTGGCAAACGGGCCGAAGTAGCTGCCCTTTTCGGATTTCTTGCCCCGGTGCTTCTTGAGTTGCGGAAAAGGGTGTTCCTTGCCGATCAGGATGTTGGGAAACGATTTGTCGTCGCGCAGCAGCACGTTGTAGCGCGGCTTCAATTGCTTGATCAGGTTCTGCTCCAGCAGCAGTGCCTCGGTTTCGGTCCGCGTCGTCAGAAACATCATCGACGCGGTTTCATGGATCATCCGGGCGATCCGGCCGGAATGGCCAGAGGGTCGCGCATAGTTTGAAACCCGCGCCCGCAGGTTGCGCGCCTTGCCGACGTACAGGACTTCAGACTTGTCGTTCAACATCCGGTACACGCCCGGAGAGCCATCCAGCGTGCGCAGGTAGCCCTGGATCACCTCGTATCCTGAAAGAGCAGCCGAAGTACCCGTCACGTTGCAGCGGCCTTTGTGTGATCCTGCGATTCCCGCGCGTGCTGCAATGATATCCGGACGGGATCAAGGGTAAAGCTGTCCCCGGTTTCTGTGGATAACCCATGGGAGAAGATTTCGCGAAACCGGAATTTCCTTTGTTTTCGGCCTCGTTCCCCGGAATGCCTGATTTTTAGGCGTTTACTTAAGTCATTGATTCTGCTAACTAGTTTTTTGATCATCCGGCAAATCCCTGATAATCCTTAAGAATTTGTAACGGAACCGTCATCAAGCCGTCAGGCGTGGACAACTTGCGGTCGTGAAACATTTTGCGGTCACTCTACGCCCAGAACATCGGGCGTTTGCCAGGCCAGATGTTGCCCCCCGTCGATGGCCATCATCTGGCCCGTAACGGCGACCGAGTCGAGGAAGAACCCCAAAGCCGCGGTGATGTCGGCGGGATTTGCGCCACGCTGCAGAACGGTCGCCGCGCGTTGGCGGGCAAAATGGCCGGCTGTCTGCCGCGCCCCCTGCAGCGTGGGGCCCGGACCGATGGCGTTCACCCGGATATCGGGGGCCAAGGCCTGCGCGGATGTCCGCGTCAGGGCCCAGAGACCCATCTTGGCCAGCGTGTAGGTCATGAATTCGGGCGTGAGCTTGTGCACCCGCTGGTCGATCATGTTGACGATCATCCCCTGCGCCACAGGCTCGCCCTGATCATCGGGCCGGGCCGCGGGGCACTGGGCCGCAAAGGCCTGGGTCAACACGAAGGGCGCGCGCAGGTTGCTGTCCATGTGCCGGTCCCAACTGGCCCGCGTGGCATTGCGGATCGTGTCATATTCGAAGATCGAGGCATTGTTGATCAGAACGGTCAGCGGCCCGCCCAGCCCGGCGACAGCACGACCGACCAACCCTGCGGTCTGCGCCTCGTCCAGCAGGTCGGCCTGCAGGGCCACCGCCTGCCGACCCATGGCGGTGATCTCGGCCACCACCGCCCCGGCCTCGGCCTGCGACCCGGCATAGTGCACCGCCACATCATACCCGCGCCCGGCCAGATACATCGCCATCGCCCGGCCCAGACGCCTGGCCCCGCCCGTCACCAAAGCCCGCATGGTCAGCCCTTTCCGCCGCAAGCGCAGGTCCGTCCGATCATCGGCCGTCCGCACCGCGTACATGCAGCAGGCTTGCGCTGCGTCAAGCGGCGTCTGATCCGCTGGGTCAGGGCGCCGGGGAACAGCCAGCTTCCGATCATCGCCGCCGCGACCATCGCCAACAGGAACAGGATCATCACCTTGAACAGCATGGCGCTACAAACCGAACCGTGACCACAGGGCGCGGTCCTCGATCACGGCCAGCGTGTCTTCGGCCAGATGAAGGCCCATCCGCTGCGCCAAAGACCGCCGTTGCCCGTAAGGCACCAGGCGCATCTTGTCGCCGCAAAGCTCTTTCAGCTTGGGCACCAGATGCCCCAACCCGTCGACCAGCCCCACATCGGCCGCGCCCTGCCCGACCCAGATGTCGGCATTGAACAGGTCCGCGTCGGCCAGCCGCGCCCCGCGCCGCGCCTTCACATGCGCGATGAACGCCTCGTGGATCGGCGTCTGCAGCGCGCGCAGCCGGTCGATGTCTTCGGGCTTTTGCGGCAGGAACGGGTCGGCAAAGCTTTTCGACCGGCCAGCCGTGACGACCCTGCGTTCGACCCCCTGCTTCGCCATCAGTTCCGGAAAGCCGAAGCTGGCAAAGATCACCCCGATGGACCCCACAATCGAACTGGCATCGACCCAGATCCGGTCCGCCGCGCAAGCCAGCCAATAGCCACCCGACGCGGCCACATCCTCGACAAACGCGTGGACAGGCACCTTCTTTTCGTCGGCCAGCCTGCGGATGCGTGCGGCAATCAGACTGGACTGCACCGCCGACCCGCCGGGCGAGTTGATGACCAGCGCCACCGCCGCCGGTTTTCCCCGCGAGAACGCCCGGTCAATCAACGGGGCGAGCGCCGCATCGGACAAGCCGCGCGGACCTGCACCGATGCTGCCTTGCAGCCGGATCACCGGAACGAAGGCGGGTTTGGAAAGAAAGGGGATCAGGCGTTTCATGGATCAGACCTAGTGCGATGCCGCCCGTCCTGCAATGGGACAGCGACCTGCAATGCCGACCGCGAAACATGCAGCTTGCGCGAATCATATTTGTGTCAAAGCTGGGCATCTTTTGAGGGAGACATTTCATGGCGGACAGTTGGATCACCTGCGCAAGACCGGGCGCCGCTGCGACAGCCGGATATGACGAAGACCCCAAGCGGCCCGGCGTGGTCTGGCGGATGCGCCTGCCGGTCGGAACAAGCCGGGACATCGACATTCTCAACCTCGGGCCCGCGCTTGCCGTGGAGCTCGCCTCGAACGCGCCGAAGGTCGTCGAAAACGGCAAGTTCAACCTGCGGCGGTCGGGCGAACGCTGGACGGCGACGATCAGCGGCAAGCAGATCGGCACCACCCTGATCAACGCGGGCTTCACGCCGCCCAACGGGCACCTGCCAAGCTGGACAGGCGGGCCGATGCCGATTCGCCCCGACTGGGGGCCGGTCGTGCTGCAGGTGCAGGTCACCCGCGCGGACGGATCAATGCCCGGAAACGACATCGGTGTGACACCGGAAGGCCAGATGGACTCCAACGCGTGCTGGGCGGCCAGTCTGGCCTGGTGGACCCGCGCCGTGCCCACAGTGCTGACCCGGACCCAGTCCGACCTGATCGTCGCCGGGGCGAAGAAGGTCAATTTCGACGGAACGCTCAGTTCTCAGGTCATCCTCAGCTTTCTCGCCTCGAATTCGTCCCTGCGCGCCGAACTGATCAAGCCCGACCGTCTGATACCCTACCTGGCCGCCGGACGCCTGCCGATGATCATCGGATTTTCCAGCGGCCCGCTGGGCGGCCATGTAAACGTGATCCACAAGTACGAGGCCGACAAGGGCACCGTCACCGTGATGGAACCATGGTTTCCCGACCCCGTCGGCAACGCGGACTACACGATGGAAAGCGACGGTCCGCTGCCGGTGTTTCGCAACAAGAAAACCGATGCGATCTTCAAGTTCACCGGCAAGCATCTGGTGCGGCCGGTGAACTACTACACGAACAGGCCGCTGAACGGGATGCTCGTCTCGGCCGCGTCGTCGGATCATCCGGCCGTACCGAACTGACCCGCGCGCGCTTGTCTTCCCCGGATGAGGCCGCCATCGTGCGGCGATGATCGACAAGCTGGAAATGTTCATCGCCCTGGCCCGCGAACGCCATTTCGGGCGCGCGGCAGAGGCGTGCCGGGTGACGCAGCCCACCCTCTCGTCGGCGATCCGCCAGTTGGAGGATCAGTTGGGCGTGCAACTGGTGTTCCGCGGCAGCCGGTTTCAGGGTCTGACCCCCGAAGGCGCACGGGTGCTGGACTGGGCGATCCGGATTGCCGGCGACATGCGCAGCCTGAAAGACGAAATGCGCTCGGTCCGGGCGGGTCTTTCCGGCAATCTGCGGATCGGCGTCATCCCGACCGCCCTGCCGATGGTCGCCGAACTGACCGAACCTTTCACCGCACGGCACCCCAACGTCCGCGTCACCATCCTGTCGCGCACCAGCGCCGAAATCCTGTCCGGCATCGACACGCTGGAGCTGGACGCGGGCATCACCTATCTGGACAACGAACCGCTGGGCCGGGTCACGCAAGTGCCGCTTTACACCGAATTCTACCGCTATCTGTGTGCACCGGGCACCGCATTGGCTCAGCGCAGCCGGGTAACCTGGGCCGAACTCGCGGGTGAACCGCTGTGCCTGCTGACCGCCGACATGCAGAACCGCAGGATCGTCAACCAGCATCTGGCCTCGGCCGGGGTGCGGGCGGCGGCGATGATCGAAAGCAATTCCAGCATCGCGCTGATCGCGCATGTGCTGACCGGCACATGGGGGTCGGTGGTGCCGATGCGGCTGGCGGGCATGTTCGACACCGCCCGTCTGGTGTCCATCCCGATTGTCGAGCCCGAGGCAGAGCATCTGGTCGGCCTGATCACCGCCCGCCATGATCCGCAGACACCTGTCCTGACGGCTCTGTTGGACGAGGCCGGGCGACTGGGGCGGCGATAGACCACATCTATCGAACAACGGTAATTCGATATTGATCTGTCTATCAATCCGGGTATGCAGGAAAGCATCACCGAAGGAGACCCCATGCCGCCCGTGCCAGCCGACCTTGCCAGCCGCATGACCGAGATTCTGGCCGACCATCGAGGGATGGAAGGGTCGCTGCTGCCCATCCTGCATGCGGTGCAAGGTGCGTGGGGCTATGTGCCGCAAGAGGTTGTGCCGATCATCGCGCTGGACCTGAACATCAGCCGGGCCGAGGTGCATGGCGTCATCAGCTTTTACCACGACTTCCGCGAAGAACCGGCCGGGCGGCATGTCGTCAAACTGTGCCGCGCCGAGGCCTGTCAGGCCATGGGCGCCGACCGCGTGGCCAGTCATGCGCGGCAGGCACTGGGCATCGACTGGCATGAAACGACGGCTGACGGCGCGGTGACACTGGAGCCGGTGTTCTGCCTTGGCCTGTGCGCCTGCGCTCCCGCCGCCATGGTGGATGGCCGGGTGGTTGGCCGGGTCGACGAGGCCCGCCTTGATGCCCTTCTGGCGACGGTGCAGGCATGAAGATCTATCTTCCCCGAGACGCCGCCGCCCGCGCGCTGGATGCAGACGCGATCGCTGCGGCCATCCTCTCCGAGGCAACCCGGCGCGGCGTGGCGGTGGACCTGGTCCGCAACGGCTCGCGCGGGATGGTCTGGCTGGAGCCTCTGGCCGAAGTTGTCACCGCCTCGGGCCGCATCGCGTTCGGCCCGATGACGCTGGCGGACGTGCCCGGCCTGTTCGGCGATCTGGCGCAGCACCCCAAGGCTTTGGGCCTGACCGATGACCTTCCGTGGATGAAGGCGCAGACCCGCCTGACCTTTGCGCGTGTCGGGGTGATCGACCCCTTGTCGCTTGACGATTACCGTGCCCACGGCGGGTTGACCGGGCTGCGGAAGGCCATGTCGATGACGCCTGCAGCCGTGGTCGAAGAGGTCATCGCCTCTGGCCTGCGCGGGCGCGGCGGGGCGGGCTTTCCCACCGGGATCAAGTGGAAAACGGTTGCGGGGGCCGCGGCGGACCGCAAGTACATCGTCTGCAACGCCGATGAAGGCGACAGCGGCACCTTTGCCGACCGCATGCTGATGGAAGGCGACCCCTTCACCCTGATCGAAGGCATGATCATCGCAGGACTGGCGGTCAGTGCGACCAAGGGATTTGTGTACCTTCGTTCGGAATACCCGGATGCAATCGAGGTGATGACGCAGGCGGTGCACATCGCGCGCGCGGCCGGAATCCTCGGCCCGTCCGTGCTGGGGTCCGGCATCACGTTCGACATGGAAATCCGCACCGGCGCCGGGGCCTATGTCTGCGGCGAGGAAACCAGCCTGCTGAACTCGCTCGAAGGCAAGCGCGGCGTGGTACGCGCCAAGCCGCCCCTGCCCGCGCTGCAGGGGTTTCTGGGCAAGCCGACCGTGGTGAACAACGTCATCAGCCTTGCCACCATTCCAGCGATCTTCGAAATGGGGGCGGCCTTCTACAAAGGCTTCGGCCTTGGCCGTTCGCTGGGCACCATTCCGTTGCAGATCGCGGGCAACGTGGCACGGGGCGGACTTTTCGAATGCGCGTTCGGATTGACGCTGCACCAGATCATCGACGACATCGCGGGCGGCACCGCCACCGGGCGGCCGGTCAAGGCGGTGCAGGTCGGCGGGCCCTTGGGGGCGTACTTCCCGAGGTCGAAATTCGACCTGCCGTTCGGGTATGAGGAATACGCCAGTGCCGACGGGCTGATCGGCCACGCCGGGGTCGTCGTGTTCGACGACTCGGTCGACATGCTGAAACAGGCGCGCTTCGCGATGGAGTTCTGCGCCATCGAATCCTGTGGAAAATGCACGCCCTGCCGGATCGGCGCTGTGCGGGGTGCGGAGACGATAGACCGCATTGCGCGGGGCGACGTCGCGGCAATCCCGCTGCTGACCGACCTGTGCCAGACGATGAAGGCCGGTTCGTTGTGCGCCTTGGGCGGCTTTACGCCCTACCCGGTGATGTCCGCCCTGACGCATTTCCCCGATGATTTCGCACCGATGCGCGAGGCCGCCGAATGACCGACGCCGTCAAGGGACCTGCCTCGTATTTTCCATCCATCGAAAAGACTTACGGACAGCCCGTGTCACACTGGCTGAACATGATCGCCGACTTGTCGGACCGCAAGCACATGGAAATCGTGACTTGGCTGAAAGCCACCCACAAGCTGGGCCACGGACACGCAAACGCATTGGTCGCCTATGCGCTGGCCAAAGGGAAAGGCGCCTGAGATGAAAGACTTCATCCTCCCCGACCGCGACTTCGGCACACCGGCCGCCAAAAGCAAGCAGATGGTCACATTGACCATCGACGGCTTCGACGTGACGGTTCCGGAAGGCATGTCGATCATGCGCGCGGCGGCGGAAATCGGGATCACCGTTCCCAAACTCTGCGCGACCGACAGCGTCGATGCCTTCGGGTCCTGCCGCCTGTGTCTGGTTGAAATCGAAGGCCGCAACGGAACACCCGCCTCCTGCACAACACCCGTTGCGGCGGGCCTCAACGTGCGCACCCAGACCGGCAAGCTGAAGCAACTGCGCCGCGGGGTGATGGAGCTGTACATCAGCGACCACCCGCTGGACTGCCTGACCTGCAGCGCGAATGGCGATTGTGAACTGCAGGACATGGCCGGAGCCGTCGGTCTGCGCGACGTGCGCTACGAGGCGGTCGATACCCATTTCAGGGCGCGGGATACTTCGGGCAAAGCCAACCCCCAATGGATGCCGAAGGACGACTCCAACCCCTACTTCACCTATGACCCTGCCAAATGCATCGTCTGCAGCCGCTGTGTGCGGGCCTGCGAAGAGGTGCAGGGAACCTTTGCGCTGACCATCGAAGGCCGCGGTTTTGACAGCCGCGTTTCCTTCGGCGCCAAGACCGACACAGCGCTGGCCTCGGACTGCGTGTCCTGCGGTGCCTGCGTACAGGCCTGCCCGACCGCCACCCTGCAGGAGAAGTCGATCATCGAGATCGGGACCCCGGAACGGTCGGTCATCACGACCTGCGCCTATTGCGGGGTCGGCTGCAGCTTCAAGGCGGAACTGCGCGGCGACGAACTGGTGCGGATGGTCCCATACAAGCATGGCAAGGCCAACCGGGGCCATTCCTGCGTGAAGGGGCGGTTTGCCTATGGCTATGCCTCGCACAGCGACCGCATCCTGAACCCGATGATTCGTGACCAGATCAGCGATCCGTGGCGCGAAGTGTCGTGGGACGAGGCGATGCGCTTTGCCGCCGACCGGATGCGCGGCATTCAGGCGCGCCATGGGCGGCAGTCCGTGGGGGTCATCACCTCGTCGCGCTGCACCAACGAAGAAACCTATCTGGTGCAGAAACTGACCCGCGCCGTTTTCATGAACAACAATACGGATACCTGCGCCCGCGTCTGCCATTCGCCCACCGGATACGGCCTTGGCCAGACTTTCGGAACCTCGGCCGGTACGCAGGATTTCGACAGCGTCGAGCAGACCGATGTCGTTCTGATCATCGGGGCGAACCCGACCGACGGACATCCGGTTTTCGCCAGCCGTTTGAAAAAGAGGCTGCGCGCCGGGGCGAAACTGATCGTCATCGACCCGCGCCGGACAGATATCGTTCAATCGCCGCACATCAAGGCGCAGCATCATCTGGCGCTGACGCCGGGCACCAATGTGGCCGTCATCACCGCTCTGGCGCATGTGATCGTCACCGAAGGCCTTTATGACCAGACGTTCATCATGGAACGCTGCGACTGGGACGAGTTTCAGGACTACGCCGAATTCGTCAGTGCACCGCACCATTCCCCCGACGCGACGCAACTTCTGACCGGTGTGGACGCGGCCGAACTGCGGGCGGCGGCGCGGCTTTATGCCAAGGGCGGCAATGCGGCGATCTACTATGGTCTGGGCGTCACCGAACATTCGCAGGGTTCCACCACGGTGATCGGCATCGCCAACCTTGCCATGCTGACCGGCAACGTCGGGCGGGCGGGCGTGGGCGTCAACCCGTTGCGCGGGCAGAACAACGTGCAGGGCGCCTGCGACATGGGATCGTTCCCGCACGAATTGCCCGGCTACCGGCATGTCAAGAACGACAACGTCCGCGCCATCTTCGAAGACCTGTGGGGCGTCACGCTGGACAATGAACCCGGCCTGCGCATTCCCAACATGCTGGACGCGGCGGTCGAGGGCACCTTCAAGGGGCTTTACTGCCAGGGTGAGGATATCCTCCAATCCGACCCCGACACCAAGCACGTCGCGGCGGGACTGGCGGCCATGGATTGCGTGATCGTCCATGACCTGTTCCTGAACGAGACGGCGAACTATGCCCATGTGTTCCTGCCCGGCTCGACCTTCCTGGAAAAGAACGGAACGTTCACAAACGCCGAACGCCGGATCAACCGGGTGCGCAAGGTGATGGCCCCGCGCAACGGGTACGAGGACTGGGAAGTGACGCAAATGCTGGCCAACGCGATGGGCGCGGGCTGGACCTATACGCATCCCAGCCAGATCATGGACGAAATTGCGATGACGACGCCGTCCTTCGCGGGCGTGACCTATGAAAAGCTGGAAACGATGGGATCGGTCCAGTGGCCCTGCAACGACGCGGCCCCGGAAGGCACGCCGCTGATGCACATTGATGGGTTCGTGCGCGGCAAGGGGAGGTTCATCAACACCGAATATGTGGCGACGGACGAACGCACCGGCCCGCGCTTCCCGCTCTTGCTGACGACGGGGCGCATCCTGTCGCAGTACAATGTCGGCGCGCAGACCCGGCGCACGGCCAATGTGGTCTGGCACGAAGCGGACTTGTTGGAAGTGCATCCGCACGACGCCGAACTGCGCGGCATCAAAGAGGGGGATTGGGTGCGCCTTGCCAGCCGGTCGGGCGAGACGACCCTGCGCGCAAGGATCACCGACCGCGTGTCGCCGGGCGTGGTCTATACCACCTTCCACCATCCCGACACGCAGGCGAACGTCATTACGACCGATTATTCGGATTGGGCCACAAACTGCCCGGAATACAAGGTGACAGCAGTGCAGATCTCGCCCAGCAACGGCCCATCGGAATGGCAGACAGACTATTCCGCTCAGGCCGCGCTGTCGCGCCGCATTCTCGCGGCCGAGTGATGACGGCGGCTCGACCCGTTTCGCGGCTGGCCTTCGGGTCTGGCGTCCCGATGCCCGGCCAGCGGACCCTGCCGGAAGAGGTGGCGGTGGCGCTGACTTTCAACGGCACGACGCAGGCGGTGATGATGGCGACGCCCGCCGATCTGACCGACTTTGCCTATGGCTTTGCCTGCACCGAAGGCATCGCAACCCCCGCGCAGATCGAGACGGTGGACATCCTGCACCTGCACCGCGGCATCGAGGCGCGGATCTGGCTGACCGCCGAGGCGGACGCCCGCCTGTCGGCACGTCGCCGGTCGATGGTGGGGCCTGTGGGATGCGGGTTGTGCGGCATCGACTCGCTGGATCAGGCGCTGCGCGAGATGCCCCCGGTTCCGCCCTGTGGTTTCGGCCTTACACCCGCGCAGATCATGTCGGCCATGTCGGCACTGCCGGGCGCACAGCCGCTGCATGACGCGACCCGCGCCGTCCACGCGGCCGGATTCTGGACCGACCGGCTCGACGCGGTCCGCGAGGATGTCGGGCGGCACAATGCGCTGGACAAACTCGCCGGCCATCTGATCCGCCAGCCCCGCCGGGCAGGGGCGATTGTTCTGACCAGCCGCGTGTCAACCGACATGGTGCAGAAGGTCGCCGCCCTGCAGATGCCGATGATCATCGCGGTATCCGCCCCCACGGTGCAGGCCGTGGCGCTTGCCGACGCCTGCAACATCACGCTGGTCGCGCTGACGCGGGCAGACCGGTTCGAGGTTTTCACCCACACCGACCGCATCCGGGAGAGCGCCCATGTCGGCTGAAAAACTGGTCTACATGGCCAACCAGATCGCCAAGTTCATGGAATCAAAGCCGCATGACGAAGGTGTGGCCAGTCTTGCGGCCCATATCAACGACTTCTGGGACCCGCGGATGCGGCGGCAGTTCTTTGCGCTGCTCGACGCGGGGGGCGCGGGTCTGCGCCCGCTGGTGATCGCGGCCTCGTCACACATCCGCCGCCCCGCAGCCATCTGACCCGATCGTCCGTTCAGGACCGGCCACGGGCGCCTGAGGGTGCCCGGCGGCACTCCGGGTGCCAACGCTATTCCCCCAGTTCCAGAACGCCCCCGGCCAGCAGACTGACCATCGTGGTCTGGTCCAGATATCCGGTCGCCTCAAGATCGCGCAAGGTCTGGAACCGCCGGATCGCCCGGCGGGTCTGATCATCGAACACCCCGTCAGGCGGGCCGGGACGCAGTTCCAGCGCCTCCAGCCGCCCTTCGATCAGACCACGCGCCAGTTCGGACAGCGCAAGACCGTCTTCCGTGGCCTGCCAGCTTTGGCGGTCGGCATCGTTCGCGGCATTCGCGGTCAGCGTGTCGATCCGCGCAGTGGCTTCGGCCGCAAAGGCCCCTTCGGGAAACGCCGCCAGATAGTCGCGATACCCCTCCACGGTGTCTGCGGTTTCGGCCACGTCCCAGACGGCACGTTCCTGCGCCGCAGCCTGTGCTCCGAGTTCCGCCTCGATCGCGGCCAGGCGAACCCCGGCCACCTCGGCAAAGATGCCATCGGGAAACCGCTTCAGGTAGGATCGCAACCCGGCCTCGTCACCCGCGGCACCTGTCTGGTTCCAGTAAAGCTGATCCTGACGCTGCTGCTCGGCCTTGCGAAGATCGGCTTCGGCCTCCAGCTCGGCCGCGCGCCGGTCGGCCTGATCCAGCACCGCCACCACCTGTTCGCGCGTCAGATAGGTGGTGGGCGTCTGCGCGTTGGCTTTCTGCCAGGCGGCAATCGCGGTGCGCGAGCCTGCCCCGAACAAGCCGTCGATCCCGCGCGGATCGAACCCCAGCAAGGACAGCGCCCGCTGCACCGCCCGGCGGTCATCGCGGGTCAGGGCCAGCGCCTGTTCGGCCAGACGCGCCTCGCGCCCCGGTTCGGCGCGGATGCGCGCGGCCTCGGTGCGCGCCAGATCGGCGAACCGACCCTCGGGATAGCGTTTGAGGTAGGCATCGAACGCCTCGGGTGTGCCCTGCTCGCGCGTGCTTTGCCAGAAGATGCTTTCGGCATCCGGCCCGCCCGGCGACACCGGCGGGGCCCCAGGATCGGCCGGGCGGAACGGCACCAGCCGCGACAGGAAGCCCGACGCCTGCAGGTCCGGGGCAGAGGCCAGAAGCGCCGTCAGGCTTTGCCCCCGCGCGGCCAGCGACCGCGCGGCAAAGTCGGCGATCCGGGCCGCGTCCCCCGTCACCAGCGTCACCCCCTGCGGCACTGACACGGCCCCGATGCCCGGCCGCAGTCCCGGTCCCAGAGGCAAACGCCGCGCCTCGGTGCCCAGCAGCACGACCGCGCCACCGGCCTGCGTCGCGGCCACATCCAGCACCGTCGCCACCGGAAGGCCCTGCGCCGCCACCGTCACAAGATCGGGTGCTGCGGCATCGACGCCCAGAAACCAGGTCTGACTGTCGGACTGCGCGAAATGCCCCGACAGCAGGATCACCAGCCGACCGTCATCGACCCCTTCCAGCAGCGCCTGGGACAGCCGGGCGCGCAGATCGGCCACGGTCAGGTCCGCACCCCGGATCACCGTGAACCCGGCCGTCTGCAGGCTGCGCGCAGCGAGTTCGGCGGCATCGGCCGCGGTCACGTCGGCTGCTTCGGCATAATTCTGGTTCCCGATGACCAGTGCGCGGTCTTCGGGCATCGCCGGCCCACCCGAAAAGACCACTGACAACAGCACCCCGATCGTGATCCGCATGGTGTTTCCTTCCAAGGTTGCAAGGCAAAGCGTATACCAGCCACGGCAGGGGCGAAACCGAAGGGTCGCGGGGCGGCGACAGACCGCCACATCCCCCGGCCCAAGGAAGTATTGAGCACGACCGCCGCTTGCACTAGGCTGTTCCCTGCCGGAGATTGCCGGTCTGGCCAAAGTCCCTTTGCCGATGAACGATAGGAGGAAATGACTTTCATGCGGCAGCCCATTCTGCGCCCTGGCAGCTCGGGTCCCTTCGTGCGCGATCTGCAAATGGCGTTGAATTCCCGCCTGAATCCCAGTCCACGACTGACCGTGAACGGCATGTTCGATCCTCCGACGACGCGCGCCGTCCGGGCGTTCCAGGTGGCGAACTGGCTGGAATCCGACGGCATCGCCGGGCCCTGCACGCTGGACGCGGTCTATGAGACCGAACAGCGGTCGCCCATCCTGCACAACGTCCGCTTTCTGCCGCAGCCCACACCCACAACCTGCTGGGCCGCCGCGACGGCGATGATCAAGGGCAGCGCGGTACAGGTCATCCGGATGGCCACCCCTGCCACGATGCTGGCGGCGGATGGCGGCCTTCTGAACGAGTCCGAGCGGGGCGCGCGGCAGGAGGTGCATCGCGCCTACGCCCTTCTGCACGGATTGACGTACCATGCCCCGCAAAGCTGGTCTGTCGGCGCGCTTCTGGCGCTGCTGGGGCGGGGACCCCTGATGATGGAGATGTTGCACAACCCCCGCTCGTGGCGGCGGGGGCAGGGGTCCGGCGGGCATTACTACGTCATTGTCGGGGCAAGGGGATCGCATGGCGGCGACGGGCGCACCACGACCCTGCGGATCTACGATCCCGCTCCGGCCAATCAGGGCGACATCTTTTCGTGGAGCTATTCGACCCTGCTGCACGAAATGCCGCTGGGAACCTATGGCATCATGACGCAGTGATCGCGCAGATCGCGGCAATGTGGCGCGGGGTGCGGATCAGACGGCCTTGCAAAGCCGTGCCCCCGGCAAAGGGCCCGACCGCCCGCTGGAACGTCGCGGTGAACCGATCGGGCAGCAGTTGAACCGACAGTACGTGAAAGTCGAACAGCACGCCCGTCAGGGCATATTGCGCCTTGTAGGCTGCCTCTTTGGCCACAAAGACCGCAAGGGCGTCCGGACCCGACAGGCCATCAACTTCCTCGGGGCGCAGGATCACCGGCCACAGATCCGGGTCCAGCGGCTTGGCCGGTTCGATGTCCAGCCCCAATCCGGCGTAATCGGACCGCCGCGCGAGCAGGGCAAAGCACGCCCCCGCGCAGTGGCTTATGCTGCCGGTCAGGCCCGCTGGCCAGTCGGGGCTTCGGTCTGCCCGCATCGGCACGGCGGCAGCCGGCACGCCCAGCCGCCGCATCGCCGCGCGCGCCGCGCTGCGGCCCCGCGCGAATTCCGCCTGACGTGCCGGGACGGCTCCGGGCAGGTCTTCTGAAGGCCACAGGGGGCCGTCCTCCCCCCCTCCCAGCACCGCCCCGGGCGGCAGAACCGCCTGCAGGGCGGCGGCCAGATCAGGCATCCACCCGCCCCGCCCGCATGGCCCGCCGCCGCGCCATCGCATCGGCGCGCGCGTCGGCCCGGTCATTCCCGGCAGTGTCGGACTGCGCCTTGGGACCGTCGTCCAGATGGGCTGCCAACTGACCCAGAACGGGGAACCGGAAGATGTCGGTGATCGAAAGCTTTGCCGCGCCCGCCCCCAGCGCCGTCCTGATTTCGCGGTGCACCTGCACCGCCAGCAGGCTGTGCCCGCCCAGCGCAAAGAAATTGTCCTTCGCCCCTACGCGCGCCACCCCCAGCACCCGCGCCCAGATCGCGGCGATCCGGCCTTCGACATCCGACACCGGGGCCTCGAATGCCATCGGGGTTTCCGACTGCGGCGCAGGCAGAGCCTTGCGGTCCACCTTGCGGTTCGGCGTCAGGGGCATCGCGGCAAGCGTCACGTAGTGGGCGGGGCGCATATGGTCGGGCAGTGCCGCCGCCAACGCCGCACGCAACGCAGGCTCGCCCGCCGACCCGACCACATAGGCCGCCAGCCGCAGATCGCCGGGGCTGTCCTCGCGCGCCAGCACCACCGCCTGCCGCACGCCCGGCTGCGCCTCCAGCACCGCCTCGATCTCGCCGAGTTCGATCCGGTAGCCGCGCAGTTTCACCTGATGATCGGCCCGGCCAAGGAATTCGATCCGCCCGTCGCTGCGCCAGCGGACCAGATCGCCGGTGCGGTACATCCGCCCGGTGCCGAACGGATCGGGCACGAACCGTTCCGCCGTCAGGTCGTCACGCTGCCAGTATCCGCGCGTCACCCCTTCGCCACCGATCCACAACTCGCCCTCGGTGCCCACCGCGACCGGCTCACGGGCCTCGCCCAGCACATACATCCGCTGGTTGGCCAGGGGCGTGCCGATGGTCACGGCCCCCTGAACCTCGTCCACCGACGACCAGATCGTGGTTTCGGTCGGCCCGTACATGTTGAACAGCCGCGCACCCGTCGCGGCATTCAGATCGGCCGCCAAAGCCGCAGGCAGCGCCTCGCCGCCCAGCATCAGGGTCTTCACCCCGGCCAGGGCCCGTCGGCTGTCGTCGTTCATCGCGATCATCCGCGCCATCGATGGCGTGCATTGCAGATGCGTCACGCGATGCCGCACGATCTGCGCCGCAATCGAGAAATCGTCCGTTGCGACTGGGCCCCCGGCATTGGCCCGCCGCACCACCTCGGCCAGCGGATAAAGCGCCTCAAGCACCACCTCGGGCGCGATGCCATAGTCGATCAGACAGGCCACTTCGGTGACCCCGATACGCTTGAGGTCTTCAACCCGCGCCAGCGCATCCTCGACGGTGCCGAACAGGCCAGATTCTTCGAAGTACCGCTGAAACGCGAAATCCAGAATGGCGTCCAACTCCTCGGCCGACAGGGTGCCGATGTCGATGTCCATCGGCTGCGCCACGCCCTGCGGCTTCTTGAAGGCAGGAAAGGCCCAGGCGTATTGCTTGATCAGCCCCGCCGCCGACCGCAGGTAGTCCTTCATCGGCCCCCGCGCCATGGCCCGCGATGCCTCGCGGTCGCGCGCGACATAGGTGTGCAACATCAGCGTCACGGTGAACCTTGCCGGGTCATGGCCCGCCTTGCGCAGGGCGTCGTGATAGATGGCGATCTTGTCACCCACCTCGGCAATCGTCTGGCCCAAGAGGTGCGTCAGCACGTTCGCGCCAATCTCTCCGGCCTCACGCCACGTCGCGGGGTTTCCGGCGGTGGTGACCCAGATCGGCAATTCCTTCGACACCGGGCGCGGCTGTGTCACGACCCCGAAGGTGCCGTCCTTCGTGGGAAATTCGACCGTCTCCCCCCGCCACAGCCGCCGGATCTGGTCGGTCGCTACAAAAAGGGCGGCGCGGTTGGCGGGGGGAGTATTCTCGGGCCGCAGCACGAAATCATCCGGATGCCAGCCCGACGCCACGGCGATGCCCGCGCGCCCGTTGGTCAGATTGTCGATCACCGCCCATTCCTCGGCCACCCGCGCCGGATGGTGCAGCGGCACCACGCAGGACCCGCCCCGCACGCCGATGTTCTTCGTGACCGCCGCCACCGCAGCA
This sequence comes from Rhodobacter sp., assembly GCA_027487575.1. Lineage (GTDB taxonomy): Bacteria > Pseudomonadota > Alphaproteobacteria > Rhodobacterales > Rhodobacteraceae > JAIYDJ01. Next base: position 88,759 of record JAIYDJ010000017.1, read on the forward strand.
CCGGTGACCGCCGGGTTCGGATAGGGCCCGCCGAAGGCATGGAAATGCCGCTCGGGTGTCCAGACGGCGCAGAACCCGTGGGTGTCGGCGAACTTTGCCCCCTCCAGCAGCAGTTCGTATTTCTTCGGGCCGTGACCATCGTCATTGCCCCAGTAATACAGCGAAAACTCCATCCCCTGCGCGCTGGCGACCGGCCCGCCTGCCACCAGTGCGCGGTTTTCATCGCTGGTCAGCACCACCTTGAATCCGCGCGCCAGTGTCCAGAACAGCTCCAGCACCGAAATGTCGAAGGACAGCGAGGTGACGGCCAGCCACACGCCGCCATCGGCCCCCAATCGCTGATCCATCCCGACGAAGAAGTTCACCACGTTGCGATGTTCCACCATCACGCCCTTGGGCCTGCCGGTAGAGCCTGAGGTGTAGATCATGTAGGCCAGATCGTCCGGCCCCACGCCCGATGCGGGATTGGTAACGGGTGCCGATCCTATCCGCGCGTCGGTGTCCAGACACAGCACCTGCGCGCGCCCCGGAAGCGTCAGACTCGAATGGCTGACGATCACCGGACATCCGCTGTCCTCGATGTACAGCGCGATTCGGTCCGCCGGATAACCGGGGTCCATCGGGACGTAGGCCCCGCCCGCCTTCTGGATCGCCAGAACGCCCACCACCATGTCCAGCCCGCGCGGCATGCACAGGCCGACCAGCACTCCCGGCCGAACGCCCAGACCGGTCAACACATGTGCCACCCGGTTGGCCCGCGCGTTCAGGGCGGCATAGGTCAGGTTCGTGCCTTCGCACACCAGTGCCACCGCGCCGGGCGTGCGCGCCACCTGCGCCTCGAAGGCGGTGTGCACACACAGCGTCCGGTCATGGTCCAGTTCGGTCCGGTTCCACCCCTGCGAGACCTGCGCGCGTTCGGCGTCGGTCAGCACCGGCACATCGGCCAGCGCCCCATCGCCCCGCCCGGCGATCAGCCGCGACACATGCGCCAGCCGCTGGGCAAGCCCCGGCCCGTCCGCCAGCCGCGCCGCATCGTAATGCAGACCGTCCGCCGTCAGGGTCAGCACCGTTCCCGCAATCGGCCCGGCATCCGACCAGCCGACCTGCGGCACCTGCAGCCCGGTCAGCCGCGCATCGCGGGTCAGCAGATCGCGCGGGAAACGCGGGGTGGCCCGTGCCATGGCCAGCGCCTTGTCCAGCGCGGCCTGCGCCTGTGCAATCGCGCCGCCCGTCAGGCGCAGGGGTACCCAATCGCTCAGATATCCGTCACCCGGCCCGGTGGAAAACGCGATGTCCCCCTCGGCCAGCCCCGCCACCCGCAGCACCGCCAGCGGGCTGATCCCTGCCATCGGCAGGCTGCGCCAGTCTGGCGCACCCGCTGCGGCCGAATGCGTCATCGTCAGGGGCTGCAACCCTGCCAGCGCCCGGCGCAACCGCGCCTCCTGCGGGGCAAGGGCCGCCAGCGAGGCCGTCAGCCGCGCAGCCTCGTCCGCCTTCAGGGCGGGCAATTGCGCACCGGCAAGCGTTGCGGGATCAACCGCACCGCCACGATCCTGACAGGTTAGCCGCGCCAACCGCACCGCCCCCGCCCCGCAAGCCACCACCAGACCGTCGGGCAAGGCCGCCAGCACCGCGCCCGGCAGGCCCGCACCCGCCACAACCTCGGCTGCGCCCACGTTCAGCACCCGGTCCGTCAGTGCCACCTTGGCGGTGCACAACGGATTCCAGTACCGCCCATGATCCAGCGCCCGCACCAGCCGTGCCACCTCTTCGGCTGGCTGCGCAAAATCGATCCGCCCCATCGCGGCGGGCCGGTCGTTGCGCAGATGCACGCTGCGGTGACCGAAATCTTGCGGCTGGCGGCGCAGACCGCTTTCCATCTGGTCCAACACTGCCGCGAAAGACTCAAGTGCCGCTTCGAAACACCGGGTGTTCAGCGTCAGCGCGGTGTCCTGCGGTCCGATCGCAAAGGTCCGCGTTTCCAGCAAATCGCCGTCATCGATCCCTTCACCGATCAGATGCCACGCGATACCATGCGCGGCCTCTCCCGCCAGCAAGGCCCAGACCGGCGCGTTCAGCCCGGCATGGCGCGGCAGCGGTCCGTCATGGAAATTGATCGCTGCACCGGCCTGCGCCAGCACCTGCGCCGGGATGACCGACAGGTTCGCGACCGACAGCAGCCAGTCTACCGACAGTCCCGCCAGCGCCGCCCAATCGCCCGCAGCCTGAACCCGCAGGCCCGCCCTCAGCGCCCAGTCCCGCACTTCCGGATGACGGGTCATCACGCAATCGATCCGGTGCCCGCGCGCCAGAACCTGCGCGCCGCAGGCCGCCGTCAGACTTTCATTGCCGATCAGCAGAACCGAACCCATCACCCTATCCTTCCACTATCGCCGCCGACACAGGCCCGCCCCGGAACGGCTGCCCCAACGCCTTGCGCACTGCATGGGCCGCCAGATCCCGGAGATACCTTGGCGGATCGCCCCGGTCCCTGGTCTGGATCAACAGACGCGCCCGCCACAACACGCCCCCCGCAAGATGGGACAGCGTGGCAAGCGCCGCATAGCCTGCGCCGTGGGTCTTGACGAAGTAATGCATCCGGCTGTCCAGCCAGAACTCCGGGATGCGCGCCCATTCCTTCATCCCGGTCGAGGCAGAGCCGATATGCGCCACCCGGCTTTCCAGAACATAGTCGGTCGGCCACCCCGCCCGCGCCGCGCGATGGCACAGGTCGGTCTCTTCGAAATACAGAAAGAACGTCTCGTCAAACAGGCCGATCCGGTCCAGCACGTCCATCCGCATCATCAGGCTCGCCCCGGCCAGCCAGTCCACCCGCCCCGTCCGTTCGGGAAACGGCTGTGCCACGATCGACCCGGCCAGCAGGCGCGAGATCGGGCCGAACCGGGCCTGCTGCTCGAACTCGCCCGCGATGGACGGGAACCGGAACGCGGTACGGTGCGGGGTGCCGTCGGTGCCGTGAATGAAGCTGCCGACAAACCCCGTCGCGGGGTTATGCCGCAGATGGTCCAGCAGCGCGCGAATGGCGTCCGGTGCCGGAAAGGCATCGGAATTCAGGATATAGACAAAGTCGGGCCGCCCGCCCCCCGGCAGGCCTGCACGGATGCCCACGTTGTTGCCCGCGCCAAAGCCGCCATTGCGCCCCGACTGGATCACGCGCACCTGTTGCGGACCGCTGTCCCATCCCCGCTCGCGCACCGCGGCCGACAGGGACTCGTACGATCCGTCACCGCTGTCGTTGTCCACGATCACCAGCGCACCCTCGATACCCCGCAACGCCAGCAGCGCGGCTTCGGCCGCCTGCAGCGTCATCGCGGCACTGCGCCAGTTCAGCAGGACGGTCAGAAGCGCCATCTATTCCGCCGCCGTTGCCAGCGGCACCGGTGCCTGCGGAGCCTCTTCCGAGGCCAGCGCGATGATCTTGCGCAACCGCGCGGCCAGCACGCGGACATTCGGCTCCAGCACCATGCTGTCATGGTCGCCGGGCACCTCGACCACCTGCAAAGTGGGCGCGAACTGCGTCAGGTCGTTGTCGGCAAACACATATTCCTTTGCCCGGCTGACCCAGCGCCCGCCCGTCACCCGCCAGTGCCGGTCCAGCGCGGGGCGGAACAGCACCGTAGCCCCTGCCCGCTGCGTCAATGCAAACCCGGGCAGTGCCGCGCGGAACGCAGCCTCGATGGCCGCATTGTGGAAGGCCGCCTCGCCCGCGTCGGCCACGGTGCGGTCGCGCCGCGCCCAGTCCCGCCGCGCCTTTGCCCATTCGACCAGATAGGCCGGTCCCTTGGCGCGCAGCTCGGCCAGCTTGATCAGCACCTTGTCGGCACGGGTCAGCGACGGCCGCACTGGCAACGGCGTATCCAGCAGGACCAGCACCGACACCACCTCGCCCGCGGCCTCCAGTTGGCGGGCCATTTCCCAAGCCGTCAGCCCCCCGCCCGAGAAGCCGCCCAATTGGTACGGGCCGTGGGGCTGCACCTGCCGCAGTTCGGCGATGTAATCCGCCGCCGCCTCGGGAATGGTCCCATGCGGCGGCGCATCGCCGTAAAGCCCGCGCGCCTGAAGCCCGAAGAACGGCCGGTCGCCGCCGATCAGTTGCGCCAGATGCCGCAGGTTCAACACGTTGCCGAACATCCCCGCCACGAGGAAGAACGGACGTGCCGGCCCGCCTTCGCCCTGATGCATCGGAACCAGATGGGTGAAGCGGCGCTGTGGCGCGGGCGCACCGGCCACATCCGCCGCCCCGCCGATCTGCGCCGAAATCAGCGCGGCGCATGCGGCAACCGTCGGCGCCTCGAACAGGACCGAAATCGGGAAATCCACGCGGTAAGCCTTGCGCACCATGGCAAACAGACGCACCGCGATCAGGCTGTGACCGCCCAGATCGAAGAAACTGTCCTGAACCCCTACCTGCGCCACGCCCAGCAGTTCGGTCCAGAACCCGACCAGCGTGCGTTCCACATCGTCGCGTGGCGCGACATAGTCGGTGTCCAGATCGGGCCGCTCGAAACTCTGGCCTTCCCGTCGGCTGGCTTCCGCCTCGGCAGTCTGCGCCACCAGCGCGGGCAGGTCCAGCGACGACACGATGATCTGCGGCACGCCCGCCGTCACGGCACGCGCAAAGGCCTGTGCGCCCTCGTCCGGCCGGATGCCTTGCGAAAACGCATGCAGCAGGCGGTCTTCGGCCGGGGACCCCGCGCGCGCCGGACCCTCGTCATACTCCAGCCCGCGCAGGTCGGGGGCAAAGGACAGTGCCCCGTCCAGTCGCCTGATGCTGAACCCGATGATCTCGACGCAGATGCGGCCATCCGGGGCCGCCAGCGTGATGTCGAACGCCGCTGTGGGATGGTCGGCCCGGTTGTCGCCCGCATTGCGCACCCAGGACACCACATCGGCAGGCAGCGGCCCGTAAACCTTGACCGACGCATAGGACACCGGCACCCACAGATGATCGGGCCGGTAGCCCGCAATCAACCCCATCGCCCATCCGGTGGCGAGGTCCATCAGCGCCGGATGCAGCAGCCAGTCCCGGTCGGCCTGCCGGAACGCGGCGGGCAGGGCCAGATGCGCGATCCCTTCGGCCTTGCCCAGACTGCGCGACGTCAGCACCCGCCAGCGCGGTCCAAAGGCCAGATGCGCCTCCTGCGGGCTGCGCAGGCCCTGCCCGGTTTCCGCCGGACCGCAGCGCGCGGCGATTCCGGCCACGTCCAGCCGCCCCGGCGCGGCTTGCAACGGCAACAGCCGCGCCTGCGCGTGCATCTGCCAGCCGGTCCGCCCCTGCACCGGAACCCCGGACTGCAGGGCAAACCCGTACCCCTCGTCGCTGCGCGTCAGAGTCACGCGGATGTCGCGCGGCAACGTGTCTGGCACATCCAGAGGGCGGAAAAAGAACAGGTCGCGCACTTCGAAGGCCGCAGCCTCGCCCTGCGCCACCATCGCCTCGGCCGCCAGTTCCAGCATGCCGGTACCGGGCAGCAGCGCCTGACCCGCCGCCGTGCGGTGGCCGTCCAGCACCCAGCGGTCCAGACCCAGCCGCGCGGTGAACTGATGGTTGCCGTGCCGGTCGAACCCCGCCTCATCCAGCAGGGGCAACGCCAGCGGCACGCGCGGCGTTGCGGGCCGCGCGCCCGCGCGATCCGCCAGCGCCTCTGCCGCCATCCCGACCCCGGTCCAGATACCCCAGTCGAGCGCCACCACCCGCGTCCTGCCCCCGGCGCGATGCCTGGCCCAGGCGTTCAGATATTCGTTGGCCGCCACATAGTCGATCTGCCCGGCGGGGCCGGTGACGGTGGACGTGGACGAGAACACCACCATCAGATCGACCGACCCATCCGGAAACAGCCCGTTCAGCACCAGCGTTCCGTGCAATTTCGGCGCGAATACCTCTTCGACCTCGGCCGGGCTTTTGGTCATCAGGGGCGCATCGTCGACCACCCCCGCCGCGTGGATCACCGCGCTGACCCTGCCGAACCGCGCAACCCCCATGCCGACGGCAACCCGCATCTCCTCGACGTTGCAGACATCCGCCGGGGCGACCAGAACCTGCCCGCCCAGCGCCTCCAGCCGTTGCAGAGCCAGAATGCGGCGGCTGATCGGATGGGCGGGGTCATGGCTGGCCAGATGCCGCGCCCAAAGGCTGCGGTCGGGCAGGCTGCGGCGGGCGATCAGCGTGATCTTTGCCCCATGCCGCGCGATCAGGTCTTCGGCCACCGTCAGGCCGATGCCGCCGAACCCCCCGGTGATCAGCACATGCGCGCCATCGGCAATCACCGGCCCCGCGTCGGGCAGACGCGCCGGTTTCAGGCCCTGTGCATACCGCCGCGCCCCGCGCAGCGCCGCCATGCCAGGCACCGCCGCCAGCAACTCTTCGATCACCGCATCGGGCAGAACGCCGCGTCTGGGAATCGCAAGGTCGGTCACCGATACCGTCACCCCCGGCAGTTCACGTGGAATTACCCGCGCAGGCCCTACCACCAGCGCCTTTTCCGGATAGGGCAGCGGTTCGGATTTCACCTGCGCCGCGCCGCTGGTGAACACCGACAGGTGAATGGGGCGCGGCAGGTTTTCGTCGGCCATCGCCTGTGCCAGAAACAGCAGCGAATAGAACCCCTGCTCGATGTTGCGGTGCAGGAAGCTGGAGCCTGGGCGGAAGGACTCGGTCCCCGTCATAAGCCAGAAATGCGCGATCCGCGTGGGCGCATTGCCCCGGGCGACAAGATCGCGGATCAGCAGGTCATACCCGTCGCGCCCGCGTTCGGGCGACAGCACATAGCCCTGCCCATCCCGGCCAAAGGCATCGCCCGCACGCACGCAGGTCACGTCGTGGCCCGCCCGGCGCAACCGGTCGGCAGCCAGCGCGCCCAGACCACCCTCGTCGACAAAGATCAGCCAGACCTGCCGTTCGGCGCTGCCCAGATCATCAATGTCGAATCCCGCCTCGGCGGGTCGCCAGGCAGGCACATAGCCCCAGTCGGCCATGTCGGCGATGCGTTCAGGCAGGGTGCGCACCTCGGGTGCAGACTGCACCCCCGGTTCGATGAAGTAGGTCTTGCGCTGAAACGCGTAGCCCGGCAGCGGCACCCGCTGTCGTGCGGCCCCGCCCCAGATCGGCTCCCAGTCCACCGGCACGCCACAGGCCCAAAGCCGCGCGATGGTGGCGATGTGCCAGGCATCGTCGGCGATCTTCTGGTCGGGATGGCGCAGGGCCGGCACGACCTGCCCCGCCGCCACCCCGTTGGCCTGCGCCAGCGAGGACAGCGCCCGGCCCGGGCCCATTTCGACATAGACCCGCGCAGGTTCCGCCGTCAGCGTCGCCATGCAGGCCTGAAAGTCGACCGTCCCCCGCAGATGCGCCACCCAGTAGTCCGGGTCCACAGCCTGCGCCGTCGTCAAGGCAACGCCGGTGCGGTTGGACAGGATCGGCAGGGCGGGCGGGTTCAGCCGGATCGCGCGCAGGTATTCCCCGAACCGCGCAAGGATCGGCTCCAGCATCCGCGAATGGGCGGCGATGTCGATGGCGATGCGCGTCGTCTCGACCTCGCGCCAGGCCAGTCGCGCCGCCAATTCGACCAGCGCCGCATCCGGCCCCGACACCACGCACAACCCCGGCGCATTGACCGACGCAAGGTCCAGATCGCCGGTCAACAGCGACCGCACCTCGGCTTCGGGCAGCGGTACAGACAGCATCCCGCCCGGCGCAATCGTGTCGAACAACTGCCCGCGCAGATGAACCAGCCCGATGCAATCCTCGAAACTCATCACCCCCGCCAGACAGGCGGCGGTGTTTTCGCCCATCGAATGGCCGACCAGCGCCGCAGGCTGCACGCCCCAGCTTTGAAACAACTGCGCCAGCGCGTATTCGGTAATCATGATCAGCGGCAACTGCACCGAGGGCCGCTTGAGCCGCGCATCCGCCGCAGCCACGTCGCCGGGGTCGGGCAGCCACAGCGCGCGGATGTCGTAGTCCAGCTTCGGCTGCAGGATCGCAAGCCCCCGGTCCATCCAGTCGGCGAACACGGGTTCGGTCGCGTACAGGTCGCGTGCCATCCCGGCATACTGCGCACCGCCGCCGGGGAACATGAACACCACCTCGGGGTCGTCGAGCAGATCGTGCGAGAACACCCGGCGCGGATCGCCGCCTTCCAGCAGGTCCGCCGCCTCGGCAGGGTTTGCCGCCACCAACACCCGGCGCTTGTCAAAGGCGCGGCGGCCTTCTTTCAGGGTGAAAGCCACATCGGCCAGCGGCTGATCCGGATGGCTGCGCAGATGCGCCGCAAGCCGCAGCGCCTGCGCGTCCAGCGCGGCCTTCGACCAGGCCGAGATCACGATGGGCTGGAACGGCCAAAGGCTTTGGTCCGACGGCGCGCGCGGCGGGGCGGATTGCAGCACCGCATGGGCATTCGTGCCGCCAACCCCCAGCGCGTTGACCCCGGCCCGCAAGGTTTCCCCCTGCCATGGCGTCAGCCGGTCATTCACCCGGAACGGACTGCTGTCGAAATCGATGGCGGGGTTCGGGGCCTCGTAGCCCAGCGAAGGCGGCAACTGCCTGTGGTGCAGCGACAGTGCGACCTTGATCAACCCCGCCACCCCCGCCGCCGTGTCCAGATGGCCGATGTTGGTCTTGACCGAACCGATCCGGCAGGTGCCCACCGCATCCATCGTCTCGCGGAACGCCTGCGTCAGGGCTGCCACCTCGATCGGATCGCCCAGATAGGTGCCGGTGCCGTGGCATTCGACATAGCTGACGGAATCCGCCGCAACCCCTGCTACCGCCTGCGCCTCGGCAATCGCGCGGGCCTGCCCTTCGACCGATGGGGCCAGATACCCGGCCTTGGCCGCGCCGTCGTTGTTGACCGCCGATCCCTTGATCACCGCCCAGATGTGGTCGCCATCCCGCGCCGCGTCGCGCGCACGGCGCAGCACCACGCAGCCAGCGCCCGACCCGAACACCGTGCCCTGCGCCCGGTGGTCGAAGGCATGGCAATGCCCGTCGGGCGACAGGATTTCGCCTTCGGTGAAAAGATAGCCCCGGCCCTGCGGCAACTCGATTGTCACGCCCCCTGCCAATGCCATGTCGCATTCGCCGTTCAGCAGGCTTTGCGACGCCATGTGCACCGCCACAAGGCTGGTCGAACAGGCGGTCTGCACCGCAATGCTGGGCCCTTTCAGGTCGAAGATGTGGCTGACACGGGTGGCCAGAAAGTCCTTGTCGTTGCCGGTGTGGCGCAGCAGGAACATCCCGGTCTGATCTACCAGATCGCGGTTCGAACACAGGTTGAAGTAGAAATAGCTGCCCATCCCGCAGCCGGTATAGACCCCGATCGACCCGTTGAACGCCTCGGGCGGATGCCCTGCGTTTTCCAGCGCCTCCCACGCGACTTCCAGAAACTGGCGGTGCTGCGGGTCAAGGATTGCCGCCTCTTTCACGGAGAAGCCGAAGAATTCGGCATCGAAATCGGCAAAGCCCGCCAGACCCGCCGCTGCGGGCACATAGTTGGGGCGGCGCAGACGCGCGGGGTCTTCGCCCGCCGCCAGCAGATCGGCCTCCGACAGCGGGGTGATCGACTCAATTCCGGAAGCCAGATTGTTCCAGAAGGCAGAAATATCCGGCGCGCCGGGCAGATGCGCCGCCATGCCGACAATCGCAATGTCGGTCTCGCTGAACGCGCCCTCGTCGTACCCGCCTGCCATGCTGCCCACATTTCCCTTGCCCGGCCCGGAAAGCAGGCCACCCGCAAGTCCCTACAATTTAACGCATCCTGTCGCCTTGGCATACCCCTGCCCGCAGCCTGCGGCGATCATGCAGGTCCCGGCGACAATGCCACGTTAATGCCGCAATCCTGCCGCGAACGCCGCCCGATCAAGGCAGAACGCGCTACCAGAACCCGACCCCGGCCCCGCGCGCCATGCGAATCTGTGCCAGAACGTAAACAATCAGATCGAATCCAAACCCCGCGATCAGCAGGGGCCAGCGCTGGATGCCCCGGTCTTCGGTCCGCGCCAGCCGCTTGGTCAGGAAATGCAGCGGCACATGCCCGTCCGGCCAGCGCGGCAATTGCGCCCGCACCACGGCCCCCAGCCAGCCATCATCCGCCGCAGCGCGGGCCAGTTCCGGCTGGCGGCGGGCCGCAGGCAGGGCATCCAGATGCTGGTACACCGCCAGATTGACCGCCGAACCGATGACGATCCGCACCTGATGCCGGATCAGCGCGCCCACCTTCCGTTCGGATGCATAGACATGGTGCACCCCGTCCAGCCCGTCGATCCGGCGCAGATCCTCGGGCTGGGTGAAGGCATCGGTCAGCACGATCGCGCGCAGAAACCCGTCCTCGACCGGCAGGCCGACCGGCATGTGAATGCGCCGCGCCTGCACTGCGGGCATTGCGTAAAGCTGCCCGCAGATCGCCTGACGCCAGTTGTCCAGCCCGCCGGTCGCCCGCGCGATCAGCCGCTCCACCCGGCCCAGCCCCTGCGGACGCGCGACGATGTCCTTGACGGGCTGGCTGCTCAGCACGCGTAGACCGGGCCGGGCCAGCAACCCCCGCACCAGCCCGGTCAGCGCCCCCGGCTGCGGCAATTCGATGTCGGCATCGCAGAACACCAGGACATCCGCCTCGCGCCGCGACAGATCGTGCACGAACCGGTTCCAGGTGCGCGACTTGCCGCCCTGCGCCAGATCCGCCACCTCGACCCCCGGCACGGTCCGCGCCCGCGCCGCCGTGCCGTCGGTGCAGCCGTTGGCCAGCACCAGCACCCGCACCACAAGGTCGGCCTCGGCGTGGATGTCCTGCGCCATCAGCCCGGCCAGCATGGCCGCGATCCCCGCCGCCTCGTTGTGGGCGAAAATGCCGATGTCCACCGCGATCCGCATCAGATCACGGTCCTGCCGGACCCGGCGGCGTGCAGATGCCGCCGCAGCAAAAGCTTCGCCCTGTCGCGCCGGGCCGCCTGCATCGCCTGCGCATGGCCCATCACCGCCCCGGCCATCAGCCAGGTGAAGGGGATCATCGTCGCATTCGGCAGCAGATCAACCATGTTCACCGCCAGGATCAGCGCCACCGCCGCCGCATGGGCCGACACTTCGCGCGTGGCCAGCGCCTCGCGCGCCAACATCAGCAAGGGCAGCGCCAGCAACCCGAATTCGGCGATATAGCCCAGCCAGCCATAGATGCTCAGCGTGATGATCCAGGCCCCGTCCGCCACCGTCAGCGTCCGACCCGTCACCGGATCGTGGATCATGTTACGGTTGTAGCCGCCCCAGCCGAACAGCGGCTTTTCGGCGGCGTGATCCAGCAGCCGTTCCTCGTTGTCGATGCGGAACGCCAAGGACCCGCCCCGCGCCGGATCGACCTCGGTCGCCGCCGCGACGATCCGGTCAACCGGCACCAGATGCAACCCGCGCGACAGCGGATAGCTGACCACGATCACCGCCAGAACCGCCGCCAGAACGATCTGCCACCGCCGCCCCAGCACCAGCACAAGGGGCACGAGGATGAGGCCGTACACCAACGGTCCCAGACTTTTGCACGCCAGCAGCAGCATCCCCAGATACCCCGACGCCGCGGCGTACTTGGGCCGCCGTTCTGCAGGGGCATGGCGGAACAGCACGACCGCCGCCACCAGACACATCAGCGCAAAGAACGCGACCCACAACCCGTGCTGCAGGAACACCACGGGGCGATAGCCGTTCTGGCGGATGGTCTGGCCGAAATCATGCTGGAAGAACCCGTAGATCCAGACGTTCATCTGCGGCGACATCTGCGTTTCGATCAGCATCGGCACCGAATAGGCAAAGCCCGCGAACACCAGCGCCAGCAGGATGTCCCGCATCGCCTCGGGCGTGGCCAGATAGCGCCGCGCCAGAAAGAACGGCAGGATCACGATGGCCTGATTGGCCACCGCCGCGACCGAATCATAGATCGTCATCCCCTGAATGTCGCCCGTCTCGATCAGGATCGGCTCGCCATTGGTCAGAACCGTCGCGAAGGGCGACAGCACGAACAGCCCGATCAGGAAGCGCCCCGGCCAGTTGCCCGGATCGAACCCGATCCGGTCGCCGACCAGAACCGACGCCAGCAGCATGGACATGAGCGCCGGGATCGAATCCTTGTCGAGATCGGGCACCGCAGGCAGGTTGATCGCCGTCAGCGGCGGCAACAGCAGATACCCCGCCAGAACGGTCCAGATCAGTGCCCTGCCCGGCGGCAGCCGTGTCCACAGAACCCAGCTGACCAGGGGCCACAGGCAGATCATCAGATAGGCAATGGCATTGGGCGTGGGCAAGGGGCGGCTTTCCGTCGCGCGTGTGCCACCGGTTTACCACAGACAAAAGGGTGCGACCACCTTGGGCGTGACACAGCCCTTGCCCGCCGCTTGGAAACAGAGTGTACCCAGAAACCGATGCGTCGCGCCACATCATGGCCCCGATCCGGCGCAAGACTCTGGGGCGGGCAAAGGGGGCGCGAGCCGTGCAGTTTCAGGTGGCAGAGCAGATGATCCGCGTCAACGTGGCGGACCGCGACGCGCTGCTGGCACGGGTGGCCTACCGGCTGCGCGCCGGGCAGGGATTTGCGCTGGCGACGATCAACCTGGACCATCTGGTGAAACTGCGCCGGTCGCCGCAGTTTCGGGTGGCCTACGCCGCGCAGGACATGGTCGTGGCGGATGGCCGCCCGGTGATCTGGCTGGCGCGGCTGGCCGGTCGTCCGGTGCAACTGCTGCCCGGATCGGACCTCGTGATCCCGCTGGCCGTCGTCGCAGAGCAGACCGGCCGCAGCGTCGCACTGGTCGGCAGCACGATAGCCGCGCTGCAGTCTGCCGCCGATGCCCTGCGCCGGGCGGTGCCGGGCCTTGATGTCGCCTGTTGTCTGGCCCCCCCGATGGGTTTCGATCCCGACGGGCCTGCCGCCGCCGACCTGCTGGCCGATCTGTCGCAGCGCGGGATCGGGCTTTGCTTTCTGGCGCTCGGGGCCCCCAAACAGGAACGGCTGGCCGCGCGGGGCCGCCTGCTGGCCCCCGGTGTCGGCTTCGCCTCGGTCGGCGCGGGGCTGGACTTCCTGGCCGGAACACAGGTGCGCGCCCCGCTTTTGCTGCGGCGGATGGCGCTGGAATGGCTGTGGCGGGCGCTGCAGGACCCGCGCCGGATGATCCCGCGCTATGCCGCCTGCGCCGCACTTCTGCCGTTGCTTGCGGTCGATGCGCTGCGTCTGCGGCGCGGCGCCTAGCGGTACTCGATCAGCCCGCGCCGCCGGCCGCGCATCCGGCCCAGCCAATAGCCCGCCACCCCGCGCGCCTCGGCGAACTTGCCCAGAACCGAAAACAGCGCCCAGGTCCAGCCACCGCGCCGCGCCAGCCGCACCACCTGCGCCGGATAGACCAGCACCGCCAGCAACGCCACCGGCGCAAGAAACCCCGTCCCCACGATGGCCAGCGGCAGCACGATGCCCCAGATCACCGCCCGCCGCGTTTCTGCCACCCAGTGCCGGTCAGGCCCCGCACCATGCAGGGCCGCGCCTTCGGCAAAGGCATGGCCCGCCCGCACAGACCGCCGCCACCACTGCGGAAACCTCCGCAGCGCCGCATCGTGCAGCGTCATGTCCGCGTCGATGCGCCAGACCTCGCCGCCAGCCGCGCGCAGCCGCTCACACAGTTCCGGTTCCTCGCCCGCGATCAGTTCGGCGCGGTACCCGCCCACCGCCATCACCGCCCCGTACCGCATCAGGGCATCCCCGCCACAGGCCCGCGCCTGCCCTACAGGCGTATCCCATTCGCGGTCCGCAAGCATGTTGTAGACCGAGGCTTCGGGAAACCTTTCGCGCCGCCGTCCGCAGATCACCACGGCCGCCGGATGCAGGGCAAAGGCGTGCAGTGCGGCCGCGATCCATCCGGGATCCACCTCGCAGTCGCCGTCCACCAGTTGCACGAAATCGGGCGGATCATCCCCAAGCGCCGCAAGGCCCGCGTTGCGCGCCCGCGCGGCGGTAAACGGCACCGACAGGTCCAGTGCCACGACCTCGGCCCCCAGGCCGCGCGCCAGATCGACCGACCGGTCCGTGGACCCTGAATCCACATAGACCAGACGCCGCACCCGGCCCCGCAGCGAGGACAGACAGGCACCAAGCCGCTCTCCCTCATTGCGGCCGATCACCACGGCATCCACGACTGTCATCCCGGCACCCCCGCCCAAGGCGCTGATTTCCGTTCAGTCTACGAAGCACGCAGGCAGTTGACCATGCCCTGCCCTGCGGCGGCGCTCTTCCATTTTCAGGTTATCTCTGCTATCTCGCACGTCATCGGGCGGGGGCCCGGGCGATTCCCCGGGCTTTGCACAACACGATCGTGCGGGTCGATGGGAAAACTCCGTGGTCATGCCCGCTGCAAGGCGGGAACAGATGCTATTGTTCCCGGCCACCAGGGCCGTGCCGTTGCAGGAGCCTCGCTTTCGGATGCAGAACGACTACAGGTTGATGCAGCGCCCCTACTTTTCGGCAGATGTTGGATATTCCGCGATGTCTGACGACAGGTCCGATCCGCGCGCAGACACCCGGCTGCGCGGCATTTCGCTGTTTCGCACCGGCCAGGTTCCCGCACGGATGCCCGTCACCTTCGATCAGGCGACGGGACGCGAGATTTTCTCGTCTCCCCTTCCAGAGTTGCTGTTCAGCCCGGTCAAGGTCTGGGAATCGCTGTCGCCCGTCACGCTCGATGCCGATCACCTTGCCGGAAACGGTTTGTTTCCCGTTGCCGCGTCCGACCCCGCCGTCGCCGCATTCGACGTCCTGCGCACCCGCCTGCTGCACAGTCTGACCGAAAAGGGCTGGCGCAGGATCGTCGTGACCTCACCCACCCACGGCTGCGGGAAAAGCTTTGTTGCCACCAACCTTGCGCTCAGCCTGTCACGGCGGCCCGACAGCCGGACGGTGCTGATCGACCTCGACCTGCGCCGCCCGCAGCTTGCCTCGCTGCTTGGATTGCGCGACATCGGGCCGCTGGAGGAATACCTGCTGGGCGAACAGCCGCTCGAATCGCAGTTCCGCCGTGTCGGACGCACGCTGGCGCTGGGCGTGAACGGCACCGCCGTGCGAGATGCCTCGGAACTGCTGCACAGCCCCGATACCGCGATGGCCCTGCAGGCGATGACCACGCAACTGGACCCGCAGGTCGTGATCCTGGACGCGCCGCCCGCGCTGGTGAACGATGATGTTCTGGCGCTTGCGCCGCATGTCGACGCGGTCCTTCTGGTGACCGACGCCACCCGCACCACGCCCGACCAGATCAGGGCCTGCGAACAATTGTTCGAACGCCACATGCCGTTGATGGGCGTGGTCCTGAACCGGGCCAAGGCGCGCGGGCTCGGCCGTTACCAGTACGGCAGGGATTGAAAGCCGCATCATGGGTCAAATCCAGTCCTTCGAGGAATTCCTGGACCTTCTGCGCCGCAGGTTCGTGCTGATCCTGACGGTCGCGCTGATCGGCATCGTGACCGTGGCCATCGTGGTGAAATCGCGGCCCGACACCTTTGAGGCGGTCGCCGTCATCCAGATTCAGGTTCCGGTGGTGACCGGCACCGATGGCGCGCCGACGGCCTCGGCGGCGGCGCAGATGTTCCAGGCCATCGAACAGCGCCTGACCACGCGCGGCAACCTGCTTGAGGTGATCAACCGGCATGGCCTGTTCGCCGATGCTCCGGCGCTCAGCGATGATGAACGGGTCAACATCCTGCGCCGCTCGGTCCGGTTTCAAAGCGTGGCCAGCGCCTCGAACCAGGCCTATGGATCGGCGCCGCAGATATCGGCCCTTCTGGTGTTTGCGCAGGTGGGCGATCCCGATCTGGCCGCCCGCGTCGCCAACGATTTTGCGCAAAGCATCCTTGACCAAAGCAGCGCGGGCCAGCTTGACCGCGCCCGCGAGACGACCGATTTCTTCCGCACCGAAGAAACCCGCGTCTGGGCCGAAATCGAAACCGTCGAAGCCCGCATCGCGGCCTACAAGAACGGCAACGGGTCCGCCCTGCCCAGCCAGACCGCCGCCCTGCGCGATGAACGGCTGGCCCTCGAAGACGACCTGCGCCAGTACGATCAGGACCGGGTGGCGCTGGATGGCGAACGTCTTGCCATCACCTCGCGCGGAACCCTTCGCGCAACCGATCAGCGCGCGCTGGCCGAGATCGACGCCCGTGCGGCGGTACTTGCGGCGCAGCGGGGGGCGCTGGTCGCCCGCCGTTCCGAAATCGACGCCATCCTGTCGCAGACGCCAGAGGTCGAACGCGTCCTGTCCGGGTACGACCGCGCCCTGCAGCAGTTGCAGCAGCAGTACGAGGTCATCAACCGCCGCCTGGCCGAGGCTGAAACCGCGCAACGGCTGGCCGAACAGCAGCAGGCCGAACGGTTCACCCTGCTGGAACGCGCCGTCACGCCGCAATACGCCATCGGGGGCGGGGGCAAGAAGATGGTGATCGCCGGGTCCCTGGCCAGCATCGTGGCGGCGATTGGCCTTGCCTTCGTGCTGGACCTTCTGAACCCCGTCGTGCGCACCGCACAGCAGATGGAACGCCAGCTTGATCTGCGACCGGTCGTGTCGATCCCCGAGGTGGGCGCGGCACGGAAGTCGCGGCAGCCCGCCAAAACCCTGCTCAAGCTTGTCGACGACCCCCGGCGCCCGATCCTTGGCATGCCGCGCTACGCGATGTTTGCCGGCGGGGCGACGCTGTGCCTGATGCTCGCCGCCGCCGCGATCAGTTGACCCGACCGCCATGCAAAAGGCCCGCCCCGGCATCCGGGGCGGGCCTTTCTTTTGTTTCGGACGATCAGTAGCCGGTTGCCTTCATCACGACGCCGACCGTCCGCAGCAGAACGGCGGCATCGGTTGCCAGCGACAGGTCGGCCTCGTAGGCCGTGTCGAAACCGGCCCGCGCCTCGAAGGTCGTGGCGTTGCGCCCCGCCGTCTGCCAATAGCCGGTGATCCCAGGCCGCACCCCGTAGTACGCGGTTCCCGGATACAGCGGCTGTTGGGCGGTCATCATCGGACGCGGACCGACAAGGCTCATGTCCCCGATCAGCACGTTCCACAGTTGCGGCAACTCGTCCAGCGACGTGCGCCGCAGGAAATGCCCGAACGGCGTGATGCGCGGATCATGCTTCAGCTTCTGGGTGCTGTCCCATTCGGCGCGCGCCGCCGGATGCTGTTCCAGGTGTTCGGCGATACGGCTGTCCGCATCGGGCACCATGCTGCGCAGTTTCCACATCCGGAACCGCCGACCGTTCCGTCCGACGCGCTGTTGCGTGTAAAACGCCGGGCCGCCGTCCCGCGCCACCACGACCGCCAGAACCGCGACCATCGGCACCACGACCGGCGCGGCCATCAAGATCGCCGTGACATCCAGAAACCGTTTCAGACCGTTGCGATACATGCCCGGTCTGGACGGCGGCTTGGTCTGCACCCCCGTTGACGCAGACACGCTTTCGGTGACGGAATATCCGCCGGGAAACTCTGGAAAACTGATCGTCATTGTCAGCTTTCCTTCGACAGTGACACGGCACCGAAGGCCGATGCCACGGTCTTTGCTGCGTTGCGGCAAGCAAACAAGAAACTGGGCTGCGCGGAAGCCGCGCAGACAAGATCAAAACCTACGTACATTTTTGGCACTCGGTTAGAACGCCCCCATCTGCATTTTACGCGATTCCAGAAGGGTTTGACCATGACCAAGGCCACGCGATTGCCACATTCATGATCCGTTAACCGTTTATTTTCGCCATCTGTCGGCCACAATTTTGCCGCAGCGCAATGGCTCTCAACCCTGAATTGTAAACGCAAATTCGCACTCAGACAGAGCGCGCAGCGTGATTCGGCATGCCTTGTCTGACCCCGCGCCCAATGCCCGGACGGACGGATCGGAACCACGAAAGGGCACCTCCGAGGACCGCTCCAGCAACTGTTTCTGATTCATGCAAAATCCGCGGGTTTCCGGCCCGAAGGTCGGTCAGGGCGGCGGACCGTCACAGGCACCAACGACCCGCAGACTTGGGCGAAGCGCAGCCGTTACCCCGAAACCCTGCGACCATCATGATGCGCGTCAGCATTCCGCGTCGCAGCCGCCGCCTATTGCGGCAACCCGGCCAGACTCTCTGCGTTGACGGCCATCGCCAGCGCCGCCACCCCCAGCGCCAGCGCCGCAAAGCCAAGGTCATGCACCGCGTCCCAAACCCCGAACCGCCGCGCCAGCACAATGACCGCCCCATGCAGCAACACCCCCGCAACCCCCAGCCCGATCAGCGCCCCGGCCAGCCCCGCCACCTCGACCCCGATCAGGAACGCCGCCGTCTGCACCACCGCGCGCAGCGCCATCAGCGTGAAGAAGTCGCGCGACCTGCCCGCCGCCAGCGCCGCATGGTCATAGGTCATCCCCAGCGCGACGGGCATCTGCGTCAACGCCACCGCAACCAGAATCCCGCCTGCCCCGTGATAGCGCGCGTCATACAGCAAACCCACCAGTTGCGGCCCGAACAGCGCCAGACCGGTCAGCAGCGCCATGATCCCCCCGGTCATCAGAAACCGCATCCGCCGCAACCGCGCCCTGTTCAGCGCCGAAAGCGAGGGGTGCCGGTCGCGGTACACGGGAATCATGATCCGCGCGGCGACCGCCCCGCCCAGCAGCATCGGAAACCCCGCCAGAAAGAACCCGATGTTGTAGATGCCCAGCGCCTCCAGCGTCAGGTACGCGCCCAGAATGGCCTTGTCGCCCTGCGACAGGGCAAAGGCGCAGGCGGTCGACAGGAAGATCCACTTGCCAAAGCTGAACAGCGCCCGCCCCGCCGCCGGTTCCCAGCGCAGCCGGTTGCGCCGTCCCGGCAGGAACGCCCCCATGATCAGCGGCTTGGCCGCCGCGCCCACGATGAACCCCGCCACCAGCGACCACACCGATGGCCAGATCATCGCAAGGCCCACGATCGCCACAATTCCGACGATCTGCGCGGCAAGGTCCAGCACCGTGACACGGCCCAGCAGAAGGTGCCGGTTCGCTGTGTCGATGCGCGTCGGATTGAACCCTGCAATCATCAGCGTCAGCCCCGCCACCGGCAACAGCAGCGCAAGGTCCGGCACGGCGTAAAGCACCGACAGGGGCCAGGCCAGAACGCAGGTCATCCCCCACAGGACGACCCCCCGCGCAACGTTGAAGGTAAAGGCGGTGTCCAGAAAATCGGGGTCGTCGCCGCGCGGGCTCTGGCTGATCGCGGGTCCCACGCCCACGTCGGAAAACATCGCCAGCCCCACCAGCACCACGTTCAGCAAGGCCATGATCCCGAACGCCTCGGGGTACAGCAGCCGCGTCAGGATCAGGTTCGATCCCAGCCGCAGCGCCTGGCTGATCGCCATCGATCCCGCGGTCAGCATCGTGCCGCGCGCGGCGCGGGCAAACAGGCCCTCTCCGGCCAGAAGTGTGTGCAATCGGCGCATGGGCCGCGATGTGGCATGCCTGCGGCCACAACGCAAACGACAACGCAAGAGTCAGAGCAAACGAAGGCGCAAACGACAACGCCACCCTATGCAACCCCACCCCGACGGCGTAAGCGTTGGCCCCAATAACCCCCGTTGCCCACATCCCCGGATTTGCCCGTGAAGCTTGCCTATCTGGTCAACACCTATCCACGCGCCTCGCACAGCTTCATCCGCCGCGAGGTGCTGGCGCTGGAACGTGGCGGCCATTCGATCCACCGCTTTGCCATGCGGTCCGACCGCGCGGCGCTGGTCGATACGGCCGATCTGGCCGAAGACAGCCGCACCGAACATGTGCTGGAACGCGGGTTGCGCCGACTGCTGCCGCAGGCCGCCGCCTGGATGTTGCGCCACCCGGCACAGACGCTGTCGGCGCTGCGGCTGGCCCTGGCCTGTGGCGCGCGCGGCGCGGGCGGCGCGCCGGGCACTGGCGGCCGGTTGCGCCACATGATCTATCTGGCCGAGGCGGCCTATATCGCCAGCCGCTGCGCCGCCCTGCACATCCCGCACCTGCACGCCCATTTCGGCACCAACTCGGCGACCGTCGCCATGCTGTCCCGCGTGCTCGGCGGCCCGACCTACAGCTTTACCGTGCACGGCCCCGAAGAATTCGACGCCCCCGCCGCCCTGTCGCTGGCGGTCAAGATCGAACGGGCGGCCTTCACGGCGGCAATCTCCAGCTTCGGGCGCAGCCAGCTTTGCCGCTGGGTGGACCCGGTGCATTGGCCCCGGCTGCACGTCATCCCCTGCGGGATCGAGCCGTGGCGCTTTGCCCCGCCCGGCCCCCTGCCCGACGGTGGCCTGCGACTGGTGGCGATCGGCAGACTGGCCCCCCAGAAGGGCTTTGACCTCGCGATCGAGGCTTTGGCGCTGGCCGTGCCGCACCTTCCGGACCTGCACCTGACGCTGGTCGGGGACGGGCCGCTGCGGGCGACGCTGACGGCGGCGACTGCCGCGCGCAAGCTGGGGGGCCATGTGACCCTGACCGGCTGGCAGGACGAGGCAGGCGTCCGCGCCGCCCTGTCCGCCTCGCACGCGCTGCTGGTGCCCTCGTTCGCCGAGGGACTGCCGATGGTCGTGATGGAGGCGATGGCGTCGGGTCGCCCGGTGATCGCCTCGACCATCGCGGGCATTCCAGAACTGGTGACGCGCGATACAGGCTGGCTGGTGCCCGCAGGCGACGCCCAGGCGCTGGCAGCGGCGATTGCCGAACTGGCCGCGACGGGGGCAGACCGGCTGGCCGAGATGGGCAGCGCAGCCCGCATCCGGGTGTTTCAGCGCCACGACATCGACCACTCTGCCGCGACCCTTGCCGCGCTGTTCGCCAACCCGGATGCACCGCCATGAAGATCACCTTCGTCTCGCCCCCGCCCAATCCGTCCGGCGGTGTCCGGGTCATTGCGATTCACGCGGCCCGGCTGCAGGCGATGGGCCACGACGTGCGGGTGATCGCCCCGGCGATGCCCGCACCCACCCTCCGGGATCGCCTGCGCGCCGTCCTGCGCGGAACGCCGCTGCCCAAACCGCTGTCGCGCACCCCCTACGACGAAGAAGCCGCCCCGTTTCACAGCCTGCGCCACCCCGGCCCGGTGACCGACCGCGACGTGCCTGATGCCGATGTGGTCATCGCCACATGGTGGGAAACCGCCCCATGGGTCGCCGCGCTGTCCCCCGCCAAGGGCCGCAAGTTCTATTTCGTGCAGGGGCACGAGTTGTTCTCGGCCGAAACCGCCGACCGCGCCGCAGCGACCTACCGGTTGCCGTTGCAGAAGATCACCGTGGCGGGGTGGCTGGCCGACACCATGCGCGACCGCTATGGCGACCCCACCGCCATCACGGTTCCCAACGCGGTGGACCATGGCCGGTTTCACGCCCCGCCCCGCGACAAGGGCACGACGCCGACCGTGGGCTTCCTTTACGCCCCGCACAGCGTGAAGGGCACCGATCTGGCCATCGCGGCGGTGGCCGGGCTGAAAGCGCGGCTGCCCGACCTGCACGCCGTCACCTTCGGATCGACACGGCCAACCGACGAGTTTCCCCTGCCCGACTGGATCGAATTCATCCACAGCCCGCCGCAGGACAATATCCGCGATGTCTATGCCCGGTGTGATGCGTTCCTGATGGCCAGCCGCGAAGACGGATTCGGCATGACCGTGACCGAGGCGATGGCCTGCCGCTGCCCGATCACCGCCAGCCGCACCGGCTGCGCGCCCGACCTGATCCGCGACGGCGTGAATGGCTATCTGTGCAACATCGGCGATGTGGCGGCGATGACCGACGGCCTGCACCGCATCCTGTCCGCCCCCCCCGCCGACTGGCGCGCGATGTCGGACGCGGCCCTTGCCGCCGTGGCGGATTACAACTGGGATGACGCGACAAGACGGTTCGAAGCCGCCCTGTCAATCCCGGCCCGAACCTGACGCAAGCCTTTCGGCCCGCTCGGTCGCGCGCTGGCCGGGACCGCCCCCAAACGCTACAGCGCCAGAACCGCCCCCGCCACGGCCCGCGCCAGCACGGCATGCGCCTCCGGTTCATAGTGCACCCCGTCGACCGGACTTACGGCAATCACCGCGCCCGCATCCAGAAACCCGCAGCCCCGCGCCCGCGCCAGATCGCGGTACAGGTCCGGCAGCGCCAAAGACCGTGCCCGCCCGCCATAGAACTGCCCGGCAATAGGACCCTGTTCCAGAACCGGCGGCGGGCAGATCAGCAGGACGCGGAAACCGCCGTGACGCGCCTGCACCACCGGGTCCAGCGCAAGATCGACCAGACTGGCGATCCCGCCGGTGATCAGTTCGGGCGACGCGCCGAACCGCGCCTTCACGTCATTGGTGCCCAGCATCAGAACCAGCACGTCGATCGGACCGTGACTGTGCAGCGCGATCTGCAGGCCCACCCGCCCGTTCATGTGCGCGCCCATCACGGGATCGTCGAACTGCGCGGTCCGCCCGGGCAGACCCTCTTCGATCAGCTCCCAGTCTTGGCCCAGTTCTGCAAGCATCCGGCTGGGCCAGCGCGTCGCGCGGTCATAGCGGCCATAGACGGCCAGATCGCAGATCGGCGGGGTGCCGTGGGTGTTGCTGTCGCCAAAGGCCAGTAGAACGGGCATCGCATGCTCCTTGCCGGGTCCACCCACCCTATGCCCCCACTACGCCCGGGTCAAAGGCGCAGGGCGCGCGGACGGGGACAAACAGCGTCGGTGCCCCTTGGCGTCCGGTCCTTCCGGGGGCATATAGGGGCAAAGCAATTTCCCACGAGGATACCATGCTCGGGATCACCGAAACCTCCGTTACCGCCGCCGCCAAGGACCTGATCCGGGACGGAACCGAAATGACCTTCATGAAGGACGTCATCGAAACCAGCGTGGCCACTCCGGTCATCGTCGATTTCTGGGCCCCGTGGTGCGGGCCGTGCAAGACCCTGACCCCGATGCTGGAAGCCGCCGTAGTGGCCGCCGGTGGCGCGGTCAGGCTGGTCAAGATCAACGTCGACCAGAACCAGCAGATCGCGGCCCAGTTGCGCATCCAGTCGCTGCCGACCGTCTATGCCTTCTGGAAGGGCAAGCCGCTGGACGGATTTCAGGGCGTGGTGTCGGCGTCGGACCTCAAACGCTTTGTCGACCAGTTGGCCGAACTGGTGGTCGTGCCCGACGGCGGGCTGAAAGAGGCGGTCGAGGCCGCCGAACTCATGCTGGCCGAAGGCGCGCCCGCCGATGCCGCCGAAACCTTTGCCGCCATCCTGGAAGAAGACCCGGACAACGCAGATGCCTATGGCGGCCTGATCCGCGCGCATCTGGCACTCGGCGACGTCAACCGGGCCGAGGAACTGGCCGCCTCGGCCCCCGCCCCCCTGACCAACCATCAGGAACTGACCACCGCCCGCGCGATGATCTCGTTGATGCGGCAGGCAACGCAGGCAGGCCCCGTGGCCGAATTGCGCGCCTCGCTCCAACGCAACCCTGCCGACCGCGAGGCGATGTTCGCGCTGGCGACCGCCCTTTATGCCGACGGCAAGGTCGACGAAGCCGTCGACACCCTGCTCGACCTGTTCCGGCTTGACCGGGAATGGAACGACGGGGCCGCGAAAAAGCAGCTGATGGTGATCTTCGACGCGCTGAAACCGCAGGACCCGATCGTGCTGAAGGGCCGCCGCCGGTTGTCGTCGATGATCTTCCTGTGATCCCCTTGCCCGGGACCAGCGCGCCCTAGATAGGGATGATCATGACACGCATAGACCTGCCAGACCTCATCCCCGTCTTCCCGCTGCCCGGCGCGCTGTTGCTGCCGCGCGCCCGGTTGCCCCTTCACATCTTCGAGCCGCGCTATCTGGCGATGATCGAGGATTGCATGAAGACCAAGTCCCGCCTGATCGGACTGGTGCAGCCGCGCGCCGTGCCCGACAA
>JAIYDJ010000071.1 GCA_027487575.1 Rhodobacter sp.
GACCCGTCCGAACGCGGCGTGGCGATGGTGTTCCAGACCTACGCGCTTTACCCCCACATGACGGTCGCCGAAAACATGGGCTTCGGGCTGAAGATGACCGGCCACCCGAAGGACGAGATTGCCAGAAAGGTCAAGGAAGCCAGCCGCATCCTGAAACTCGACGACTATCTGGCGCGCAAGCCGAAAGCCTTGTCGGGTGGCCAGCGCCAGCGCGTCGCCATCGGGCGGGCCATCGTGCGCGGGCCGGAAGTCTTTCTGTTCGACGAACCGCTGTCGAATCTCGACGCCGAACTCAGGGTCGAGATGCGCGTCGAAATCTCGCGCCTGCACCGCGAGATCGGCGCGACGATGATCTATGTGACGCATGATCAGGTCGAGGCGATGACGCTGGCCGACAAGATCGTGGTGCTGCGCGCCGGCCGGGTCGAGCAGGTGGGCCGCCCGCTCGACCTCTACCGCGACCCCGACAACCGCTTCGTCGCGGGGTTCATCGGTTCCCCTGCGATGAACTTCGTCGCGGCCACCGTGGACGGACCCGGCCGCACCACCAGCCCCGGCCTCGCCGGCGCCGTCCCTCTTGACCTCGCCCTGCCCGGCGCAGGGGCCGCCGTCACCCTCGGCCTTCGCCCGCAGCATCTGGCCATCGACCCTGCCGGGACGACCCACAAGGTCGAGATGACCGAAGCCCTGGGCGGCACCTCCTTCATCCACCTCTCCGCCCCCACCGGCGAGAAACTGGTGGTCGAGGCGCATGACGACATCGTCATCGACCACGCAACCCGGGTCGGCATCACTTTCGACCCCGCCCACGTCCTCGCCTTTGCCGCCGACACGGGACTGCGCATCAGATAACGGTCGGTTCTTCATTTTCTGCTCAAAAATATCCCACGGGGGTGCGGGGGTGTGAAACCCCCGCTTCTGGTCTTACCGCATCGCAACGTGTGGCCCTACGCCCCCCGCCGCCGATCCCCGACAATGCCCCATCCAAAAGGGAGCTTCCGATGAACGACCTGACCCCGCCCAACGACATCTCCCACGTCATCGAGGCTGACCGCGCCCATATCTGGCACCACCTCAGCCAGCACAAGCAGTACGAAACCATCGACCCGCGCATCATCGTCGAGGGCAAGGGCCTGCGCGTCTGGGACGCCAAGGGGCGCGAGCATATCGATGCCGTGTCGGGCGGGGTGTGGACGGTCAACGTGGGCTACGGGCGCGAATCCATCGCCAAGGCCGTCTACGACCAGTTGATCAAGCTGAACTATTTCGCGGGGTCCGCAGGGTCGATCCCCGGCTCGATGTTCGCCGAACGGCTGATCGAAAAGATGCCCGGCCTTGCCCGCGTCTACTACTCCAACTCGGGGTCCGAGGCGAACGAGAAGGTCTACAAGATGGTCCGCCAGATCTCGGCGCGCCATCACGGGGGCCGCAAGAGCAAGATCCTGTACCGCGAGCGTGACTACCACGGCACCACGATCACGGCGCTGTCTTCGGCCGGTCAGCCGCAACGCGCCATGCAGTACGGCCCCTTCACCCCCGGTTTTGTCGAGGTGCCGCACTGCCTTGAATACCGCGCCCAGTGGGCCGGGCCGAACTATGGCATCCGCGCCGCCGATGCGATCGAAGAGGTGATCCTGCGCGAGGGCCCCGATACCGTGGGTGCCATCGTGCTGGAACCGGTGACAGCAGGTGGCGGCGTCATCGTGCCGCCCGAAGGCTACTGGCCCCGCGTTCAGGAAATCTGCCGCAAATACAACGTGCTTCTGCATATCGACGAAGTCGTCTGCGGCGTCGGCCGCACCGGCACATGGTTCGGCTATCAGCACTACGGGGTCCAGCCCGACTTCGTGACGATGGCCAAGGGTGTCGCCTCGGGCTATGCCGCCATTGCCTGCACCGTGACGACCGAAGCCATCTTCGAGATGTTCAAGGACGATGTTTCCGATCCTCTCAGCTACTTCCGCGATATCTCCACCTTCGGCGGCTGCACCGCAGGCCCGGCGGCGGCGCTGGAAAACATGCGGATCATCGAGGATGAGGACCTTCTGAACAACACCACCGAGATGGGCGCGCGGCTGATCAGCAACCTCAACGCGCTGGCCGAAAAGCACAAAGTCATCGGCGATGTGCGCGGCAAGGGCCTGTTCTGCGGGGCCGAACTGGTCGCCGACCGGGCCACCAAGGAGCCGGCGGACGAGAAGAAGGTGCAGGCGGTCGTCGCGGACTGCATGGCGCAGGCGGTCATCATCGGGGCCACCAACCGCAGCTTGCCCGGCTTCAACAACACGCTGTGCCTGTCGCCCGCCCTGATTGCGACGCCCGACGACATCGACGCGATCACCCACGCCATCGACGGCGCCCTGACCCGCGTCTTCGGCTGATTGACTTGTCACCGGCGGGCTGGCCTTATAGGGCCAGCCCCGCCGTGCGATAGGTCCAGAATGCTGATCCCGGTCGAAACCTTCTTCCTTCCCCCGGCCAGCACGGGCACGCTGCAACAGCGCATCCGGCAGATCGTGGCCGATGGCATCCTGACCGGCCGCTTTCGTCCAGGTGACAAGATGCCCTCGTCTCGGGGCTTGGCCGCGCATCTGTCGGTCAGCCGGATCACCGTGACGCTGGCATATGCCGATCTTGTCAGTTCCGACTATCTGATCCCGCGCGGGCGTTCCGGCTTTTTCGTCTCAGACACCGCGCCGCGCCCGCCGCAGTTCGCCCCCACCCCGCCCCCGCGCGAGGCGATCGATTATGCCGCGCTGACCGCAGACCGCTTTGCCACGCTGGTCCCGGTCGCCAAACCCGCCGACTGGCGCGACTATCCCTATCCCTTCATCTACGGGCAGGCCGACGCATCGCTGTTCGACCACCAGAACTGGCGCGCCTGCGCCCTGCGCGCGCTGGGAAAGCGCGATTTTGCCGCGATGACCACCGATTACATCGACGCCGACGACCCCCTGCTGATCGAGGCGCTGATCCGCACCCTGCTGCCCCGCCGCGGGATCGAGGCGCAACCCGATCAGGTTCTGCTGACGCTCGGCGCGCAGAACGGCCTGTGGCTTGCCGCGCAGGTCCTGCTTGCACCGGGGCGGCGGGCGGTGATCGAAAACCCCTGCTACCCGGGGCTGCGGCAGGTGCTTGGCCTGACGCAGGCGCAGGTCACCCCGGTCGATGTCGATGCGATGGGCCTGCCGCCCGATGCGCTGCCGCCCACGGACGTGGTCTTCACAACCGCCAGCCATCATTGCCCGACCAACGCCACCATGCCGCTGGACCGCCGGATGGCTTTCCTGAAAGCCGCCTCGGAACAGGATTTCGTCATCGTCGAGGACGACTACGAATTCGAGATGTCCTTTCTGAAATCCGTTTCGCCCTCGCTGAAATCGCTGGATGCCGAAGGCCGGGTGATCCATGCCGGGTCGTTTTCGAAATCCCTGTTCCCCGGCCTGCGGTTGGGTTACCTCGTCGGCCCCGCCAGTTTCATCCGGCAGGCCCGCGCGCTGCGCACCGCCGTGCTGCGCCATCCGCCCGGACATATCCAGCGCACGACCGCCTATTTCCTGTCGCTTGGGCATTACGACACGCTGATCAACCGGATGCAGGCCGCTTTCCGCCGCCGCCGCCTGATCATGGAAGACGCGATTGCCGAAGCCGGCCTGACCGTCGCCGGGCGGGGCGCGTTCGGCGGCTCCAGCCTGTGGATGCAAGCCCCGTCCGGCACCGACACCACCGCGCTGGCCACCACCCTGCGCGGCGCGGGCGTGCTGATCGAACCCGGCCGCCCGTTCTATGGCGCCATGGGTCCGGCGCACTTCTACCGCCTTGCCTATTCCTCGATCGCCCCGGCCCGCATTCCCGAAGGCATCGCCCGGATCGGCCGCGCGCTGGCCTCATCCGCGTAAAGTCTCTGGCCCTACGGGGGCCGGTGCACCCCCCCTATTATGCGCACCAAGCATAAGGAATCCGCCGATGAAGATGACCACCGAAGAAGCCTTCGTGAAAACCCTGCAGATGCACGGCATCGCCCACGCCTTCGGCATCATCGGCTCGGCCTTCATGCCGATCTCGGACCTGTTTCCGCGCGCCGGCATCACCTTCTGGGACTGCGCACACGAAGGCTCGGGCGGGATGATGGCCGACGGATATACCCGCGCGTCGGGCCGCATGAGCATGATGATCGCGCAGAACGGCCCCGGCATCACCAACTTCGTCACCGCCGTGAAGACCGCCTACTGGAACCACACGCCGCTTCTGCTCGTCACGCCGCAGGCCGCCAACAAGACCATCGGCATGGGCGGTTTCCAGGAGGTCGAGCAGATGGCGCTTTTTGCCGACATGGTCGCCTATCAGGAAGAGGTCCGCGACCCCTCCCGCGTGGCCGAGGTGCTGAACCGGGTGATCCTTGCCGCCAAGCGCGCCTCTGCCCCCGCCCAGATCAACATGCCGCGCGATTACTGGACACAGGTGATCGACATCGACCTGCCCGCCATCGTCGAGTTCGAGCGGCCTTCAGGTGGGGATGCCGCCATTGCCGAGGCCGCCGCCCTGCTGTCGTCTGCGAAATTTCCCGTCATCCTGAATGGCGCAGGCGTGGTCCTTGCCGGGGCCATCCCCGCCAGCATGGCGCTTGCCGAACGCCTCGATGCGCCGGTCTGCGTCGGCTACCAGCATAACGACGCCTTCCCCGGTTCGCACCCGCTGTTCGCCGGGCCGCTGGGCTACAACGGCTCAAGGGCGGCAATGGAGTTGATTTCCGCGGCCGATGTGGTATTCTGTCTGGGTACCCGGTTGAACCCGTTTTCAACGCTCCCGGGATACGCGCTGGACTACTGGCCGAAGCAGGCCAAGATCATTCAAGTTGACATCAACCCGGATCGGATCGGGCTGACCAAGAAGGTCACTGTTGGCATTGTCGGCGACGCGAAAAAGGTCGCCGAGGCGGTTTTGGCGCGGCTTGCCTCTACCGCCGGTGACCATGGGCGCACCGAACGCAAGCATCTCATCGCGCAGACCAAATCGTCTTGGGCGCAGGCGCTGTCGTCGATGGACCACGAGGATGACGATCCCGGCACCACCTGGAATCAGCGCGCCCGCGCCGCCAAGCCCGACTGGATGAGCCCCCGCATGGCCTGGCGCGCCATCCAGTCGGCGCTGCCGCGCGAGGCGATCATCTCGTCCGACATCGGCAACAACTGCGCCATCGGCAACGCCTACCCGACCTTCGAAGAGGGGCGCAAATATCTCGCCCCCGGCCTGTTCGGCCCCTGCGGCTATGGCCTGCCGTCCGTTGTCGGGGCAAAGATCGCCTGTCCGGACACCCCCGTGGTCGGATTTTCCGGCGATGGCGCCTTCGGCATCGCGGTGACCGAACTGACTGCCATCGGCCGTCCGGAATGGCCCGCCATCACCCAGGTGGTGTTCCGCAACTACCAGTGGGGTGCCGAAAAGCGCAACTCGACGCTGTGGTATGACGACAACTTCATCGGCACCGAGCTTGACACCGGCGTGTCCTATGCCGCCATCGCGCAGGCCTGCGGTCTGCAAGGTGTCGTCGTCCGCACGATGGACGAGCTGACCGCCGCCCTGCGGCAGGCCATCACCGACCAGATGCAACACGGCAAGACCACCCTGATCGAGGCGATGATCAATCAGGAACTGGGTGAACCCTTCCGCCGCGACGCGATGAAGAAACCGGTGGCTGTCGCGGGCATCGACCCGGCCGACATGCGTGCGCAGGCCTGATCCGGAAGGCCAGACCTGCAAGCCTGACCATTTTCTGTCCCCAACTATCCCACGGGGGTGCGCCGTCGGTTGCGCCACCGGTTCAAGAAACCGACAGCGCGGGGGGGTGTGAAACCCCCCGGCCTGTCCGCAATCCCGAAGGTCGACCATGCCGCTTCCCTTCGACCTTACCCCCGCGACGGCGCTTTTCATGGCGATGGCCTTCCTCGTCGCCGCCTTCGTGCGGGGCTATTCCGGCTTCGGGTTTTCGGCACTGGTTGTCGCGTCCTCCGCACTCGTCACCAATCCGCTGAACTTCGTCGCAGTGGTGATGTTCTGCGAATTCGGCATGACGGTGCAGCAGTGGGGCGGGGTCTGGCGCGATGTGGCGTGGCGGCGGGTTGTCACCCTGATGATCGGGGCTGTCATCGGTCTGCCGCTTGGCCTTTGGGCGCTGACCGGGGCAGGGGTCGACACCGCCCGCGCCGTGGTGGCGATCTATGTTCTGGCCATGTGCGCGCTGATGCTGATGGGCTGGCGGATCACCAGGGCACAGGGCGACGCCGGGCATCTGGCGGTCGGCCTCGCCTCGGGCCTTGCCAACGCGCCGGGCATGGGGGGGCTGCCGGTCGCCACCTATTTCACCGCGCAGGGCATGGCTGCGGGCACCTTCCGGGCGACACTGATCGCCTATTTCGCGGTGCTGGACCTTTATTCAGCGCCGGTGATGTGGGCGCATGGCCTCGTCACCTGGGACACGCTGTATGCTGCCGCGTTGTCGGTTCCGATCATCGTGCTGGGCACCTGGGCGGGGGGGCGGCATTTCCTGAACACCGACCCGCAGGATTTCCGCCGCTTCGCGATCTTCCTTCTGGCCGGTCTGGCGATCATGGGCCTGCTGAAGTCGGTGTTCTGACGGCAGGGTTCAACCTGCCGCCCGCAGCCGCGCGGCGGCCCGGCCCAACCCGTACATCCCCAGACCCGCCGCCAGACCCCAGAACGCCGCCCCCACGCCAAAGGCCGCAACCCCTGACCCGGTGACGGCCAGCGTCATCACGGCCGCGAACCGCGTCTCCACCGGCACGAAGGCCCCCGTCAGCGCCCCCATCAGCGGCCCCAGCAGCGCCAGCGCGACCAGACCCGTCATCAGCGGCGCGGGCAGGGCGGCCAGCAGCGGCAGGATCACCGGGCTCAACAGCCCCAGCGCCACCCAGAACCCGGCATAGACAAGCCCCACCCTCCAGCGCTGATCGCGGTCCGGATGCACGTCATCGCCCAGACAGATCGCGGCGGTGATCGCGGCCATGCTGGTCGTGTGTGCGCCAAACAGCCCCGACAGGGCCGACAGCCCCCCCGTCACCATCAGCGCGGGTTGCACCGGCGGCGCATAGCCTGCCGCGCGCAGCGTCGCGAACCCCGGCAGGTTCTGCGACGCCATGGTCACCAGATACAGCGGCACCCCCAGCCCGATCAGCACCTCGATCCGAAAGGCGGGCGGGATGAATTCCAGCCGAGGCACCGGTACCGGCAGCGCGGGCCAGCTCGCCAGTCCGGTTCCCAACGCCAGCGCCAGCCCCAGCGCCAGCGCAGCCAGCACTGCTACCGCCGGATTGCGCAACCGGACCAGCGCAAACACCGCCACCATCGGAAGCAGCACGCCGGGCAGCGCCTGCGCGGCAACGGCCCCCTTCAGGCAGAACGGCAACAGCACCCCCGCAAGCATCGCCGCCGCTACCCCGTCGGGTATCAGCGCGACGGCCCGGCCCAAAGGCCGCACCACCCCGGTCAGCGCGATCAGCCCGCCCGCCAGCACGAAGGCACCCACGGCCTCGGCCATCGTCACGCCCTGTGTGGCGGCGATCAGCGCGGCACCCGGCGTGGACCACGCGAGCACGACCGGCACCCGCGCAAACAGGCTCAGTCCGGCCGACCCCGCCGCCTTGGCCAGACTGACGGCCAGCACCCAGCTTGCGGTCTGCGTGGGTGTGGCGCCTACCGCCAGTGCCGCCGACAGCAGCAGCGCGATCGTGCTGCCGTAGCCCACAAGGGATGCGACCAGAGCCGCCGAAATCATCGAAATCCGCATCGTTCCGTCCTTCTGAACCAGCGCACCCTAGCGGGCGTCGTTCCGGCTGCAAGGAGGAAGGGTGCGGCGACCCCAGGGTGGAGGTTGAGGTCGCCGCGGATTTGATCGGCCCCAGGGAGGAGGAGGGGGCCGCTCAAACACCGGTCAGGGTCGTGGACCCCGAAGAAATTGCGGCGACCCCAGGGAGGAGGAGGGGGCCGCCGCGGATATGATCACCCCAGGGAGGAGGAGGGGGCGACCAAACCGTCTCCGAACCCGCAGGTCCGGTATAAAGGGCGGCGGCGCCAGGGAGGAGGAGAGCGCCGCCGCATTTGCCATGGGTCCCCGGGAGGAGGTAGGGACCGGACAAAAACCTTACTTGCCGTAGGCCGCCACGCGGGCCACGTCCTGAATGTTCAACCGTGCGATGCCCAGATCGGCCAACTCGCGGTTGGTCAACCCGTTCAACTCGCGGACAGTCTGTTCATATATCGCGCGCCGCTGGGCCGCCAGCCTGATGGATTTCACGATACCGGCAAACCGGTCTGCCAGGCCATGGCCGACGGTGCGCGTTGTGTTTACATATGCCATTTCAAGCCTCGATTTATTTACTCAGATCAGCAGCTCCGAATGTCCTTCGAACGTCCTGCTGTTCTGTTAGGGCAAACATGGGGCAAATGCTGCGACTGCACAACGATAACCGATGCAATGCTGCCATGCAGCATACGCATGGCTCAAAGTTACAAATCCTTCAATATTTTCAGGCATATGGATGAATTTTTGAGCGTTTGGTAAAGTCGTCCTTGCCCTTTGCTACAATCCGAACAAGCCTGCATGAAGTCTTTGCAAAGGAGAAACACATGACGGTGACGCGCGACGACGTGCTGGGGGTACTCTCGCGTATTTCGGTACCTCAGGGTGGCAGCCTCGTGTCGGCAGACCTGATTCGGGCGCTGACGGTCGAGGGCGGTCAGGTGCGTTTCGTCATCGAGGCGGCAAGCCCCGATGCCGCGCGCAGTCTGGCCGCGGCGCAGACGCAGGCAGAAACGGCGATCCGTGCCCTGCCGGGGGTGGCGGGCGTGCAGGTGGTGATGACCGCCCACGGCCCCGCGCCCAAGCCACCCGGCCTCAAGATCGGTCAGCATCCCACACCGCAGCAGGGAGGCCCGCAGCGGATCACCGGAGTTGACCGGATCATCGCCATCGCCAGCGGCAAGGGCGGGGTGGGGAAATCCACGCTGTCGTCGAACCTTGCCGTGGCACTGGCCCGGCAGGGTCGCCGCGTCGGGTTGCTGGACGCCGACATCTATGGCCCCAGTCAGCCCCGGATGATGGGGGTGTCGAAACGCCCCGCCAGCCCCGACGGCAAGACCATCGAACCGCTGCACGCCCATGGCGTCACCCTGATGTCGATCGGCCTGATGCTGAAAGAGGACGAGGCGGTGATCTGGCGCGGACCGATGATCATGGGCGCGTTGCAGCAGTTGATCACGCAAGTCGACTGGGGCCGCCTCGACATCCTGATCATCGACCTGCCGCCGGGGACGGGGGATATTCAACTGACCCTGTGCCAGCGCACCCATCTGACCGGGGCCATCGTCATTTCGACCCCGCAGGACGTGGCCCTTCTGGATGCGCGCAAGGCGCTCGACATGTTCGTCAAGCTGAAGACGCCGGTGCTGGGTTTGGTGGAAAACATGTCGACCTACATCTGTCCCAATTGCGGGCATGAGGCGCATATCTTTGGCCATGGCGGCGTGGCGGCCGAAGCCGAGAAGCTTGGCCTGCCGTTTCTCGGAGAGATTCCGCTGTCGCTTGACGTGCGGATCGCGGGGGACGCCGGGGTTCCCATCGCGGCCGGAGAAGGTGCGATTTCCGATGCCTACGCCCGCTTGGCGGCCCGGCTGGTCGCAGGGGGAATGGCCTGACCGCTGACGGCTGGGATTTCATGGGAAACGCCCGCCGACGAATCACTTTCGCCGGGATCGGGTGGGAAAGCCGGGGGAAACTCCGGCTTTTCGCATGAATCTGCACCAATTCTGGCGGTAGCTATCCCGCCCTTCCGTCGGCCCGCAAAAAACTTCGCCTCAGCCTCGGCGACGGGCGCGGGGACGGCGTCTCCTATATCTAGCGGTAACGGCGCTGTGAGTCGCCGTCACGCGCCTAAATCTGGAGATACTGGATACAAGACGCTGCGCAACGACTTCGCGTCGCACAACATTCCGCGCCCAAGACCCAAAAATTTCCATTGCTTCCCATGAAATCCCATGGCATCCCTGTTCTCACGAACGATGGAACGGCAAAAAAGGCAGGGGCGGCCGAAGACCCCGAACAGGCGAAAAAAAAGACAGGCTCATACAGGCAGCCGTTCCATCGAAGTTACAGAGATCCGGCACGCGGGCGAGCAGACATCTCCCCCAGGTGGCGCGTGTGCATGGACGCCCGGAAACGGGACAGTTGCGGATCGGGCAGTGGCAGCAGCCCGATCCGCCTATTCCCTTATCAAGCAGGGCTTTACGAACAGAACTTAAGGAGCCGCAAGGCCCATGTCAACCGAGGCGTTCAGAGGGACTTTCCACCAGAAAGTGGACAGCAAGGCCAGGGTCTCAATCCCGGTCGACCTCCGCCGCAAGCTGACCCTCGAAGATCCCGTCACCCAGGACTCTCCCAAAACCCGGATCGTCATGGTCTATGGCGGGCGTCGGCGCACTTTCGTCGAATGCTACACCATCGCCGGCGCGGCCGAACTGGCCGCCGACATCGAGAACATGCCGCTTGGATCGAAGGACCGGCTGCGCGCCGAACGCGATTTCATAGAAGACTCGCAGACCGTCGAAATCGACGACGACGGCCGCATCGTCCTGCCGCCGCCGGTGCGCGAAAAGATGGGGTTCGGGCCGGCTGATCTGGATGGCGGCGCGATGGCCACCTTTGCCGCCGCCACCAACCGGTTCAAGCTGTATCGGACCGACGTCTGGAAGGCCGAACGGGTCGCGCTGGAGGATGACGAGGACGAAGACGAAGACGCCGACCCGCTGGCACGCATCGCCAAATACAAGACACAGGGATGACCGTGGGTCCGGGCGATCCGCTTCACGGTCGCAGCCCGCATGTTCCGGTGCTCCTGCGCCCGCTGCTGGCTGCTGTGGCTCCTGTTGGCGGTGTCTGGCTGGACGGCACCTTCGGGGCGGGGGGCTATGCGCGGGGCCTTCTTGCGGCAGGGGCTACGCAGGTGATCGGCATCGACCGTGACCCGCTGGCCCTGCAGATGGCCGCGACCTGGGCGGGCGCGTATGGCGACCGGCTGACACTGGTGCATGGCACGTTTTCAAACCTGGCCGATCATGCGCCGCTGGACGGGATCGTGCTGGACCTTGGCGTCTCGTCCATGCAGTTGGACCTGGCCGAACGCGGCTTTTCCTTTCAGAAGGACGGCCCGCTTGACATGCGGATGTCGCAGGACGGCCCCTCTGCCGCCGATCTGGTGAACACCGCCGCGGAAGAAACGCTGGCCGACATCATCTATACCTATGGCGAGGATCACGCATCGCGCCGCATTGCCGCTGCCATCGTGCGGGCACGCGACGCGGAACCGATCACCACCACCCTGCGGCTGGCGGAAGTGATCCAATCCGTCCTGCCCCGCCCCAAACCGGGCCAAAGCCACCCCGCAACCCGCGCGTTTCAGGCGATCCGCATCGCGGTGAACACCGAATTCGACGAGTTGAGCCAGGGCCTTGCCGCTGCCGAACTTGCGCTGAAACCGGGCGGGCAACTGGCGGTCGTCACCTTTCACAGCCTCGAAGACCGCATCGTCAAGCGGTTCTTCCAGCTTCGGTCCGGGGCCGAGGCCAACACCAACCGCTATGCCCCCGAACGCGCCGAGGATGCCCCCCGCTTTACCCTGAAAACCCGTCGTGCCGTCACGGCGGACGAGGCGGAGCTGGCCGAAAATCCGCGCGCCCGGTCGGCCAAGCTGCGCATCGGCACCCGCACCGCAGCGCCTGCGGGCCGGTCCGAAAACGCGGCGCTTGGCGTGCCGATGCTGCCCGACAAACCGAAGAAAGGACGCCGCTGACAATGCGCCCGATCCTCTATATCACCAGTTTCCTTGCCGTCATGGCCCTGGCCTTCTGGGCCTACCGCGAGAATTACGCGACCCAGCAGGCCCTGCGCGACCGTGCCGCGCTGGAAACCCGGATCGACGCGCTGCACGATGCGCTTGCCGTGCAACGCGCCGAATGGGCCTACCTGAACCGCCCCGACCGGCTGCGCGAACTGGTGACACTGAACTTCGACCGGCTGGGCCTTCTGCCGCTGGAGCCCGCCCAGCTTGGCAGCACCGCCGAAGTCGCCTATCCCGCCCCGCCCGCCCTGTTCGAGACAATCCCCGAGATCACCGGCCCCGAGATCACCGACACTGTCGACGTGATCGGAGATCAGGAAAGCCTGCCATGACCCGCTCGCCGCTGCGCCCCCTTGCCCGCATCCTGCAAGCCCGCGCCAAGGGTGAAAACCCCGACGGGATCGAGCGGGAAAACGTCCGTCTGCGCAACGAGGCGACGCGCGACCGCGCCCGGACCCGCGCACAGGTGCGTCTACTGATGCTGTCTGCGGGGTTCATGGCGGCCTTTTCGACCATCGGGGTGCAGATGGGCAGCCTTGCCGCGTCTGTCCCCACCGAACCGCGCCGCAGCGGGGCAGGGGCCGAAGTCAGCGCGACGCGCGCCGACATTCTGGATCGCAATGGCCGGGTGCTGGCCACCAACATGCTGACGCACGCGCTTTATGCCCACCCGAAAGACATGATGGACCCGGCCGGAACCGCCGCGAAACTGGCAGCGATCTTCCCCGAGATGAAGGCCCCGGACCTTGAACGCCGCTTCACCGATGGCCGCAGCTTCCTGTGGCTGCGCCGGGTGCTGTCGCCCGAACAGATGCAGGCGGTTCATGACATCGGCGATCCGGGCCTGTTGTTCGGCCCGCGCGAGATGCGGCTTTATCCCAACGGCACGCTGGCGGCGCATATCCTGGGCGGTGCGGCCTTTGGTGACGAATCGGTGCGCAGCGCGCAGGTGATCGGCACCGCAGGGATCGAACTGGGGATGGATGCCCGGCTGCGCGACCCCGCCCAGGCTGCAACGCCCCTGACCCTGTCCATCGACCTGACCGTTCAGGCCACGATGGAAGAGATCCTGTCGGCCGGCATGGTGATGATGAACGCCAAGGGTGCGGCAGGCATCCTGATGGACGTCCACACCGGCGAAATCGTCGCCATGGCGTCCTACCCGACGTTCGATCCGAACGACCGTCCCAACCCCGTCCTGCCGAAGGACGCCGAACCCGGCGACAGCCCGCTGTTCAACCGGGCGGTGCAGGGGCTTTACGAACTCGGCTCGACGTTCAAGATTTTTGCAGCCGCGCAGGGCATGGACCTTGGCCTGGTCGGCCCGGAAACGATGGTCGATGCGAATGCGCCGATGCGGTGGGGCAAGCACCAGATCAAGGAATTCGAGGGCAAGAACTATGGCCCGCTGCTGTCTGTGTCCGATATCATCATCAAGTCGTCGAACGTCGGCACCGCGCATATCGCGCTGATGATCGGCGGCGACCGCCAGCAGGCGTTTCTGCGCGCACTTGGCCTGATGGACCCGTCGCCGGTCGAACTGGCCGAAGCCGCCAAGGTCAAGCCGCTGGTCCCGCCGAAATGGCCCGACATCGTGACCATCACGGCCAGTTATGGCCATGGCATGTCGTCCAGCCCGCTGAACCTTGCCGCGGCCTATGCAACCATCGCCAACGGCGGTTTCAAGGTGACGCCGACGCTGCTGCACGGCACGACCCGCCCTGCGCAACAGCGCATCCTGGGCGAACAGGCGTCGCGCGCGGCCACCCACATGCTGCGCCGCGTCGTGACCGAAGGCACCGCGAGCTTTGGCGAGGTGCCGGGCTATGCCGTCGCGGGCAAGACCGGCACCGCCGACAAGCCGCGCCGGGGCGGGGGCTATTACGACGACAAGGTGATCAACACCTTCGCTTCTGTCTTTCCCGCAAACGATCCGGCCTATGTGCTGATCGTGACGCTGGATGAACCGGTCGAAACCACCGGACCCAAACCGCGCCGCACCGCTGGCTGGACCGCTGTTCCCGTCGCCGCCGAGATCATCCGCCGCACGGCACCCCTGCTGGGTCTCAGGCCGCAGGTTGAAGTCAGTCCCCTTGATGACATAACTGCCGTCAAGCAATAGGGGGCAGCCATGGCAGAACGCGCCAGAACACTCGCCGATCTGGGCCTGACCGCCCGGTCGGGGCGCAGCGCGGCTGTGACAGGGCTGGCGGTGGACAGCCGCCGCGTGCAACAGGGGTTCCTGTTCGCGGCCTTGCCCGGCAGCACGGTGCATGGTGCAGCCTATGTCGATGTGGCCATCGCCAACGGGGCCGCCGCGATCCTGACCGATGCGCGGGGGGCGGCGCTGGCCGCCGACATCCTGTCCGCGTCCGGCGTTGCCGTCGTGATTGCCGAGGACCCGCGCGAGGCGCTGGCCCGTGCCGCCAGCCTGTGGTCCGCCGCCCAGCCCGCGACGATGGTCGCGGTCACCGGCACCAACGGCAAAACTTCCGTCGCGACCTTTGCCCGCCAGATCTGGATCGCGCTTGGCCATGCCGCGATCAATATCGGCACGACCGGCATCGAGGGCGCGTGGGCCGCGCCCAGCAGCCACACCACCCCCGACCCGATCACCCTGCACGCCATGCTGGCCGAGGCCGCCGCCGCCGGTGTGACCCACGCTGCGATGGAGGCGTCATCCCACGGCCTTGACCAGCGCCGGCTTGACGGGGTCCGGCTTGCGGCGGCGGGGTTCACCAATTTCACCCAGGACCATCTGGACTATCACGGCACGTTCGAGGCGTATTTCGCCGCCAAGGCCGCCCTGTTCGACCGGGTGCTGCCCGAGGATGGCACCGCCGTCATCAACATGGCCGACCCGCGCGGCCATGACATGGCGATGGTCGCCACCGCCCGGGGCCAGAAACTGCTGACGGTCGGACCGGGGCAGGGCACCGACCTGCAGATCGCGGGTCAGCGGTTCGACGCCACCGGGCAGGACGTGCGTTTCCTGTGGAAAGGCACGCCGCATCAGGTGCATCTGAACCTTGTCGGCGGCTTTCAGGCCGAAAACGTCGCCCTTGCCGCAGCACTGGTGATCGCGGCGGGCGAGGCTCCGGCCGACGTGATGGCCGTGCTGGCGCAGTTGACGGGCGTGCGGGGCCGCATGCAGCTTGCCGCCAAGCGCCGCAACGGCGCGGCCGTCTACGTCGATTACGCCCACACCCCCGACGCCATCGCCACCGCGCTGCGGGCCCTGCGCCCGCATGTCATGGGGCGCATCGTCGTCGTCTTCGGCGCAGGCGGCGACCGCGACCGGGGCAAGCGCCCGCTGATGGGGCAGGCGGCGCGCGACAACGCCGACATCCTGTTCGTCACCGATGACAACCCCCGGTCCGAAGACCCCGCGACCATCCGGGCGGCCATCCTTTCGGCCTGTCCTGACGCCAACGAGGTCGGCGACCGGGCCGAAGCGATCCTGCTGGGGGTCGATGCGCTGGGTCCCGGCGACGCGCTGCTGATCGCCGGAAAGGGGCACGAAGCCGGGCAGACCATCGGCGGCCAGACCTATCCCTTCGACGACGTCGAACAGGCCAGCATTGCGGTTGCGGCACTGGACGGAGGACTTTAGATGCTGTGGACTTCGCAGGACGCCGCCACCGCCACATCTGGCCGCACCACCACGGACTGGACCGCCAGCGGCGTCTCGATCGACACCCGCACCCTGCAACCGGGCGACCTGTTCGTCGCCCTGAAGGACGTCCGCGATGGCCATGATTTCGTGGCCGCGGCACTTGCCAAAGGGGCCGCTGCCGCGCTCGTCTCCCGCGTCCCGGATGGCGTGTCCGACACCGCACCCCTGCTGATCGTTCACGACGTGCTGCAGGCCCTGGCCGACCTTGGCACCTTCGCCCGTGCCCGCGGCCGGGCAAGGGTGGTCGGCGTGACCGGTTCGGTCGGCAAGACCTCGACCAAGGACATGCTGCGCGCGATCCTGTCCGGTCAGGGCACCACACACGCGGCAGAGGCCAGCTACAACAACCATTG
Source organism: Rhodobacter sp. (assembly GCA_027487575.1). GTDB lineage: Bacteria > Pseudomonadota > Alphaproteobacteria > Rhodobacterales > Rhodobacteraceae > JAIYDJ01. The sequence continues at coordinate 15,939 of JAIYDJ010000071.1, forward strand.
GGGCGTGCCGCTGACCCTCGCACGGATGCCCCCCGACACCGATTTCGCGGTGATCGAGATCGGGATGAACCACCCCGGCGAAATCGCCCCGCTATCCCGCCTCGCGCGGCCTCATGTCGCCCTGATCACCACCGTGGGCGCGGCCCATCTGGAGGCGTTCGACAGCATCGCCGGAATCGCTGCCGAAAAGGCATCCATCCTCGACGGGCTGGAACCGCGCGGCACGGCGGTCTTGCCCGCCGACCTTGACACCACCCCGGTCCTGACGGCCAAGGCCGCCGCCATCGGGGCGAAAGCCGTATTGTTCGGCGCAAGCCCCGCCGCCGACTATTGCATGACATCGGTCACGCTGGCCGCCGACGCCACCATCGTGCGCGCCACCCGCCATGGCACGCCGCTGCTCTACAAGGTCCGCTCACCCGGCCGCCACTTTGCCGCAAACGCGCTGGCCGCGCTCGCCTGCGCGGATGCGCTTGGCCTCGACCCCGCCATCGCCGCGACCGATATCGGCAACTGGGCCCCGCCTCCGGGGCGCGGCACCCGCAGGCGGATCGTGCTTGACCGGATCGACGAAACCGGGTTCGACCTGATCGACGACGCCTTCAACGCCAACCCCACCTCGATGGCCGCAAGCCTTGACGTGCTGATCGCGGCCTCCCCCGAACACGGTCAGGGCCGGATCGGCGCGGGGCGGCGCATCGCGGTGCTGGGCGACATGCTGGAACTCGGCCCGACCGAACTCGACCTGCACCGCGCCATCGCGCGGCATCCCGGACTGGACACGATCGACCGCATCCACTGCGTCGGCCCCCGGATGCGCGCGCTCTGGCTTGCGCTGCCCAAGCACCAGCGGGGCGAACATGCCGAAACCGCGCCCGATCTGGCATCCCGCGCCCGCAGCCTGATTGACGCGGGCGACATCGTCCTCGTCAAGGGCTCCAAGGGGATCAAAGTCAGTCTGGTCGTTGACGCCCTGCGCAATTTGGGGCAGGGCGACGCGACCGAGCCCCTAGGAGAGGCATGAATGCTGTATTGGCTTACCGAGTTTTCTGCGGGCGGAGATTTCTTCAACCTGTTTCGCTACATCACCTTCCGCGCCGGGTCTGCCTTCCTGACTGCACTGGTGTTCGGTTTCATCTTCGGTCGCCCGCTGATCGACCTGTTGCGCCGCAAGCAGGGCAAGGGCCAGCCGATCCGCGATGACGGCCCGGCGACCCATTTCGTCAAGGCGGGCACGCCGACGATGGGCGGCCTCCTGATCCTGTCCGCGCTGGTGTTCTCGACCCTCGTCTGGGCGCGGCTCGACACGCCCTATGTCTGGATCGTCCTTCTGGTCACGCTCGCCTTCGGCCTGATCGGCTTTGCCGACGACTATGCCAAGGTGACCAAGCAGAACACCAAGGGCGTCTCCTCGCGGGTGCGGTTCATCGCCGGACTGGTGATCGCGGGGCTTGCCGCCTACGCCGCTGCCAGCTTTCACCCGGTCGACCTGACCAACCAGCTTGCCTTGCCGTTGTTCAAGAACGTGCTTCTGAACCTCGGGGTGTTTTTCATCCCGTTCGGCATGATCGTGATCGTAGGCGCGGCCAACGCGGTAAACCTGACGGACGGGCTGGACGGGCTGGCCATCATGCCGGTCATGATCGCGGGAGGAACGCTCGGGGTGATCTCCTACGTGGTCGGGAACGCCAATTTTTCGGAGTATCTCGGCGTCCATTTCGTTCCCGGCACGGGCGAATTGCTGGTCTTCGCCGCAGCGCTGTTCGGCGGCGGTCTGGGGTTCCTGTGGTACAACGCCCCCCCGGCGGCGGTGTTCATGGGCGACACCGGATCGCTGGCCCTGGGCGGCGCACTGGGGGCCATCGCGATCTGCACCAAGCACGAAATCGTCCTCGCCATCGTCGGCGGCCTCTTCGTGGGCGAGGCGCTGTCGGTCATCATCCAGGTCCTCTACTTCAAGCGCACCGGCCGCCGCGTGTTCCTGATGGCCCCCATCCACCACCATTTCGAAAAAAAGGGCTGGGCCGAACCCCAGATCGTGATCCGGTTCTGGATCATCAGCCTGATCCTCGCGATGATCGGACTGGCGACGCTGAAGGTGCGGTAGGGTGGACGGGTCCGGCAACCCGCACGGGGCGGTCCGCATGAAAGAGGCCGACCTCTACCCGCCACTCAAGACGTACCTCGAAGCGCAGGGCTACACCGTCAAATCCGAAATCGGCGCCTGCGACGTCGTCGCCCGGCGCGGCGACGAACCGCCGCTGGTGGTCGAGATGAAGCTGACCTTTTCGCTGTCCCTCGTCATGCAGGGCATTGCGCGGCAGGCGCTGGTCGATGCCGTCTACCTTGCGGTGCCGGCCTCCGGCGCAAAGGGCTGGGCCCTGCGCTACAAGGACATCATTGCGCTCTGCCGCAGGCTGGGGCTTGGCCTGCTGGCCGTGGATGTGGCCGACGCGCGCGTGACTGCCCATCTCGACCCCGGCCCGTATGCACCGCGCAAGTCGAAGGTCGGCACCGCCCGCTTGCTGCGCGAGTTCGACCGCCGCGTCGGGGACCCGAACGTCGGCGGCACCTCGCGCCAGCCCCGGATGACCGCCTACCGTCAGGACGCGCTGCGCTGCCTCGCCCATCTGGCGGTGCAGGTCACCGACCGCCCCGCGCGCATCGCCAAAGCCACCGGGGTGGTCCGCGCCGCCAGCCTCCTGCGCGCCGACCACTATGGCTGGTTCGACCGCGTGGCGCGCGGCACCTATGCGCCCAGTGCCAAGGGCAAACTGGCCCTGATCGACCATGACGCGGCGCTGACTGGCCTGATCCCCCCCGGCCGCGCTATCCCCACCGACGGACCCGGCGCGGCCTCAGCCCGGTGCAGGCCCTGACAAATCATGAATTCGGCCTGGATAACCAACTGTTATCGCTTCAACAAAGAAAGTCCCCGCCCGGACGCCCCCAAACCGAAGGCCCGCTCATGACCCGCCCCCTCCATCCCACCGCGCTTGTCACCGGGGCCAATCGCGGCATCGGACGAGCCATCGCCGCTGCTCTCAAGGCGCGCGGCTGCGCCGTCACCCTCGCGGCCCGCAACGAGGCCGAAGGCCGCAAGGCCGCCGCCGACCTCGGGGTGACCTTCGCCCGCATCGACCTGTCCGATCCCGACAGCTATTTCGACGCCGTCACCACCACGGGCGGCTTCGACATCCTGGTCAACAATGCGGGCATCCTGAACGATGCGTCGCTGCTGTCGCCGAAATCCGACTTCGACCTCGCGATGGAGGTGATGGTCAACGCCCCCCTCGACCTGATCCGCCTGAACGTCCCCCACTGGCGCGACACCGGCTGGGGCCGAATCGTCAATCTTTCCTCCGGCTGGGGCGCGCATGCGCAGGGGCTGCAAGGCCCCGGGGCCTATGGCATCGCCAAGGCGGCGCTGAACGCCCTGACCCGCGCCCTGCCACGCGACCTGCCTGCGGGCGTCAAGATCAACGCCTGCGATCCCGGCTGGGTCGCGACGCGCATTGGTGGCTCCGGTGCGCCCCTGACGCCAGAACAGGGGGCGGATACCCCGATCTGGCTGGCGCTTCTGCCCGACGACGGCCCGACGGGGGGCTTCTTTCGCAATCGCCAGCCGATCGGCTGGTGAATCCCCTTTCTTCATTTTCTGTCTTCAAATATCCCACAGGGGGTCCGGGGGACGTGACGTCCCCCGGGCGGCTCAGCAAACCTGCCGTCCGGAGTGCCGCATGATCCCCGTCAAAGGCCATGAAGGCCAGAAGATCGCCGTGCTCGGCCTTGGCCGCTCGGGTCTTGCCACCGCCCTTGCCCTGACCGCAGGCGGGGCCGAACCGCTGTGCTGGGACGACAGTCCCGAGGCGCGCGCCAAGGCGGAAGGTCTGGGCCTGTCCCTGACCGACCTGACCCGCGCGGGGGTGTTCGACGGCGTCTCGGCACTGGTCGTGTCGCCCGGCATTCCGCATCTCTATCCCGCCCCGAACAAGGTGATTGCCCGCGCGATGGAGGCGGGTGTGCCCGTCGACAACGACATCGGCCTGTTCTTCCGCAGTTTTGCGACCGAAGAGTTCGATGATTTCGACATGGCCCCCCGCGTGGTCTGCGTCACCGGGTCGAACGGCAAGTCGACCACCACGGCGCTGATCCACCATATCCTGACCCATGCGCAGCGCCCGACCCAGATGGCGGGCAACATCGGGCGCGGCGTGCTGGACCTTGATCCGGCGATCGACGGCGAGGTGATCGTGCTGGAACTGTCCAGCTACCAGACCGATCTTGCCCGCGCGCTGACGCCGGATATCGCGGTGTTCACCAACCTGTCGCCCGACCATCTGGACCGTCACGGCGGCATGGGCGGCTATTTCGCCGCCAAACGGCGGCTGTTTGCCGAGGGTGGCCCGGACCGCGCGGTCATCGGTGTGGACGAGGTCGAAGGCCGGTATCTGGCCAACCAGTTGGCGCAGGGCCCGCAGGATGACCGCGTGATCCGCATCTCGTCGGGGCAGAAGCTGGAATCGTTCGGCTGGTCGGTCTTTGCCCGCAAGGGGTTTCTGGCCGAATGGCGCAGGGGCAAGCAGGTGGCCTCGGTCGACCTGCGCGGCATGGGCGGGCTGCCCGGCGCGCACAACCACCAGAACGCCTGCGCCGCCTATGCCGCCTGCCGCAGCCTCGGGCTTGCGCCCAAGGTGATCGAGACGGCCCTGCACAGCTTTGCCGGCCTGCCCCACCGCAGTCAGACCGTGGGCGAGCGGGGCGGCGTCCGGTTCGTCAACGACAGCAAGGCGACGAATGTGGACTCCGCCGCCAAGGCGCTGCAGGCCTTTCCCCGCATCCGCTGGATCGCGGGCGGCATGGGCAAGGACGGCGGCATCGCCGCCCTGGCCCCGCATCTGGGTTCGGTGGTCAAGGCCTATCTGATCGGTCATTCCGCCCGCGACTTCGCCCTGCAACTTGGCGACACGCCGCACGAGATCTGCGAAACCATGTCACGCGCGGTGACACGCGCCGCGGCAGAGGCCGGGCCGGGCGAAGTGGTTCTTCTGGCACCGGCCGCCGCCTCGTTCGACCAGTATGCGAATTTCGAAAAGCGCGGCGAGGATTTCACCGAACAGGTCAGGATCGTCCTGGCTGGCTGATCCCCATGGAGTCTGGGCGGGCAGAGCATGCCACCCGCCCCGAAAGGCCTACCGCTGAGCGGGCATCCCGGCCTCGTCGCGCGACAGATAGGCGCCGGTCACATCGGGCAGGTTGGCCAGCAGCCAGTCCGCCATGGCCTCTTCCTCCTGCAGGATCGAGTCGAGTACGGCCACCGCCTCGCCGTCGCCCAGTTCGCGCGCGGCGGCGATCAGGATGGTATAGCTGGCAATCTCCAGATGCTCGAACACGTAGCCCATCTGCGCGCCCTTCACCACTTCGTCGCCCGCAAACATGCCGCCGAATGCCTGCGCCCCGGCGGTGAACTTGCCCGCCGCATCCTTCATCATCGACGTGCTGGTGTCATATCGGTCCAGCAGCCCCTGCAACTGCAGGGCCTGGTTTTCGGTTTCATCCGCATGTTCCGCGATGCGGGCACGCAGCATCGGGTAATGCTCCAGCCGGTTGGCCTGCGCATTCAGCATGGTGATCGCCTGCTGCTCCATCGCATGCGCATCGCGCAGCCAGGCCAGAAAGTTGGTGCGTGTTTCTTCCATCGTTCGATCTCCTGAAACGGGTCCGATCCGCGCAAAGCCACCGGGCCGCGCGACCCGGCGTTCCAACTGGCGGGCGGGTCCGATGTTCCGCCCGCGCGCGCGAAACCTGCCGATCGCGGCCCGGTCCGGATCGCGCCGGCCCCGCTTTTCCCTAGCCAGCCCGGGCAATCTGGGCTAGTCTTGGCTCCAGACCCGGAAAACCGGGCGATCGGCAGTGCACACGACATCAGGCGAAACCCATGACAGAAATGGTCTATGGCTCCATGCCCGCACGGGTGCGCGAGCCGGTTCTTCCCCGTTGGTGGCGGACGCTCGACAAATGGTCGATGACGGCAATCTTCGTGCTGTTTGCCATCGGGCTGCTGCTGGGCCTTGCCGCCTCGGTGCCTTTGGCCGAAAGCAACAACCTCGACCGGTTCTACTATGTCACCCGGCAGGCGGCCTTCGGCGGGCTTGCGCTTGTCGTGATGCTGGCCTGTTCGATGCTGTCGCCCGCGATGGTGCGCCGCATCGCCACGCTGGGCTTTGCCGCATCCTTCGTCGCGCTGGCGCTTCTGCCGGTGATGGGCACCGACTTCGGCAAGGGCGCCGTGCGCTGGTTCAGCTTCGGCTTTGCGTCGGTGCAGCCTTCGGAATTCCTGAAGCCCGGGTTCATCGTGGTGACCGCCTGGCTGATGGCCGCCAGTCTTGATCTCAACGGGCCGCCGGGCAAGCTGCTGTCCTTCCTCATCGCCGCGATCATCGCCGTCCTGCTGGCCCTTCAGCCGGACTTCGGGCAGGCGATGCTGGTGCTGTTCGGCTGGGGCGTGATCTATTTCGTCGCCGGTGCGCCGATGGCCCTGATCGGCAGCATGATTGCACTGGTCGGCGCGGCGGGGGTGTTCGCCTACAACGCGTCCGAACACGTCGCGCGCCGGATCGACGGCTATCTGTCGGCGGATGTCGATCCGCGCAGCCAGCTTGGCTATGCGATGAACGCAATCCAGGAGGGTGGTTTCTTCGGCGTGGGGGTCGGCGCGGGGCAGGTCAAGTGGCAGCTTCCCGACGCGCACACCGACTTCATCATCGCCGTCGCGGCCGAGGAATACGGTCTGGTCCTTGTGCTGGTCATCATCGCGCTTTACTGCGCGGTGGTGGTGCGCAGCTTGTTCCGCCTGATGTCGGAACGTGACCCGTTCATCCGGCTGGCGGGCACCGGTCTGGCCTGCATCTTCGGCGTGCAGGCGATGATCAACATGGGCGTCGCGGTGCGCCTGCTGCCGGCCAAGGGCATGACGCTGCCCTTCGTGTCTTACGGCGGATCGTCGGTCATCGCCGCCGGGATCACGGTCGGCCTGCTTCTGGCGCTCACGCGCAGCCGCCCGCAGGGGCAGATGAGCGACATCCTGTTCCGGCGGGGGCGCTGATGGCCCCGCTTCTGCTGATCGCGGCGGGTGGAACCGGGGGGCACATGTTCCCCGCGCAGGCGCTGGCAGAGGTGATGGTGGCGCGGGGCTGGCGGGTCAAGCTGACGACCGACGCGCGCGGCGCGCGCTATTCGGGCGGCTTTCCCGAACAGGTGCAGGTGGTGGAGCTTTCCTCGGCCACTTTTGCGCGGGGCGGGATACTGGCGAAAGCGCTGGTTCCGCTGCAGATCGCGGGGGGCGTGCTGTCGGCGCTGGTGTCGATGCTGCGCGACCGGCCCGCGGTGGTGGTGGGGTTCGGCGGCTATCCGTCGATCCCGGCACTTGCGGCGTCGCTGGTCCTGCGGCTGCCCCGGATGATCCATGAACAGAACGGCGTGCTGGGGCGGGTGAACCAGATCTTCGCCCCCCGCGTGGCGCTGGTCGCCTGCGGAACCTGGCCCACGGCGCTGCCGGATGGTCTGCAGGCCGAACATACCGGGAACCCGGTGCGCCAGGCCGTGCTGGACCGCGCAGGCGCGGGCTACATTCCCCCCGGCGACTATCCGATGAGCCTTCTGGTCATCGGCGGCTCGCAGGGCGCGCGCATCCTGTCCGATCTGGTTCCAGCCGCCATCGCAGCCCTTCCCGATGCGTTGAAGGCCAATCTGCGCGTCGCCCATCAGGCCCGCGCGGAAGATGCCGAACGTGTGGCCCAAGCCTATGAGGCCGCTGGAATTTCCGCCGAGGTTCAGCCCTTTTTCACCGACATTCCGCGTCGCCTGTCGGAATGCCAGCTCGTGATTTCGCGCGCCGGGGCTTCGTCGGTCGCCGACATCTCGATCATCGGTCGTCCGTCAATCCTGATTCCTTTCGCCGCCGCCACGGGGGACCACCAGACCGCCAATGCCGCCGGTCTGACGCAAGCCGAGGCTGCCGTAACGTTGCCCGAAACCACCCTTGACGTCCCCCGCCTGACCGCGCACATCGCCGCGATCCTCGACTACCCCGAGGCCGCAGCGCGCATGGCCCGCAACGCGCTGAACGTCAGCCGCCCCGACGCCACGACCCGGCTTGCCGCCCTTGTCGAAACCCTTGCCCGGAAAGCCTGAACCGATGAACGCCACCAAACTGCCGCTGGAACTTGGCCCCATCCACTTTGTCGGCATTGGCGGCATCGGCATGTCGGGGATTGCAGAAGTGCTGATGACGCTGGGATACCGGGTGCAGGGATCGGATGCCAAGGCGTCGAAGATCACCGACCGGCTCGTGTCTTTGGGCGCGACCTTCTTCGAAGGCCAGAAGGCCGGGAATATCGGCGAGGCTGCGGTCGTTGTGATCTCGTCCGCGATCAAGAAAGGCAACCCCGAGTTGGAAGAGGCCCGGCACCGCCATCTGCCCGTCGTCCGCCGCGCCGAGATGCTGGCCGAACTGATGCGGTTGCGGTCCAACATCGCGATTGCCGGAACCCATGGCAAGACAACGACGACCACCATGGTCGCCACCCTGCTGGACAAGGGCGGGTTCGATCCCACGGTCATCAACGGCGGGGTGATCCACGCTTACGGCTCGAACGCGCGGGCGGGCGAGGGCGAATGGATGGTGGTCGAGGCCGACGAATCCGACGGCAGCTTCAACCGCCTGCCCGCCACCATCGCCATCGTGACCAACATCGACCCCGAACATATGGAGCATTGGGGCACCTTTGACGCCTTGCGCAAAGGCTTCCTCGATTTCGTGTCCAATATCCCGTTCTACGGGCTGGCCGTCTGCTGCACCGACCACCCCGAGGTGCAGGCGCTGGTCGGCCGTGTCACCGACCGCCGCGTGGTGACCTTCGGCTTCAACGCGCAGGCGGATGTACGGGCGGTGAACCTGACCTATGACAACGGCATCGCGCATTTCGACGTGGCGCTGCAATCCGAAGACAGCCTGATCGAAGGCTGCACCCTGCCGATGCCCGGCGATCACAATGTCTCGAATGCCCTGTCGGCCATTGCCGTCGCCCGACATCTGGGCATGAAGAAGGAAGAAATCCGCGAGGCGCTGGCCGGATTCGCGGGCGTCAACCGCCGCTTCACCAAGGTGGCCGAGGTCAACGGCGTGACGATCATCGACGATTACGGCCACCACCCGGTGGAAATTGCCGCCGTCCTCCGCGCCGCCCGCCAGTCGACCAAAGGCCGGATCATCGCCGTGCACCAGCCGCACCGCTATACCCGCCTCTCCTCGCTGTTCGACGACTTCTGCACCTGCTTCAACGAGGCCGACGTGGTGGCCATCGCCGAGGTCTACGCCGCCGGTGAAGACCCGATTCCCGGAGCGTCGCGCGATGATCTGGTCGCGGGCCTGATCGCCCACGGCCACCGCCACGCCCGCGCCATCATGGACGAGGCCGACCTGGCGCGCCTTGTCCGGGAACAGGCCCGCCCGGGCGACATGGTGGTCTGCCTCGGCGCGGGCACGATCAGCGCTTGGGCCAATGCGCTGCCCGCCCGGCTGATGGGGCAGGCGGCATGACCAGCCCGCGCATTTTCTGCGAAAATTCCGGCACGTCCGGATGCGAAATCTTCGCAGAAAATTCGCGGGTGGTGTCATGAGCGCCCCGCTGATCCTTGGTGCACTCTGGGTCATCGCGGCGGCCGTCACCGCCATGCTGCCGATGCGCAGGCAGTATGTTCCCGGCCTGTCCCTCTTGATCTGTGCGCCGCCGCTGATAGGCTGGATCGGCTGGCAGCATGGCTATCTCTGGATGCTGTTCGGCCTTTTCGCCCTGTTGTCGATGTTCCGCCGCCCGCTGCTGTTCTTTGCCCGCCGCGCCCTGGGACTGCCCGTGACCATTCCGACCGATTTCGAAAAGGACAGCGCATGAGCATCGCCTTCGTTGCCGCCCTGATGTGGCTGATCGCCGCCAACGTCATCGCCATGTTCCCCAGCCGCGACCACCACTGGACCAACGCCTACATCCTGATCGCCATCGGCATCCCGCTGGCGGGCTGGGTCACCTACGAGCATGGCCCGATCTGGGGCATGCTCTTCCTGGCCGGCGGAGCCAGCGTGCTGCGCTGGCCGCTGATCTGCCTGTGGCGATGGATGAAGGCGCGGGTGGAACGGCAGGAACCGGCGGAGTAGGGTTGCGCCGCGGACCAGCCGGTGTGCCAGTTTTGTGTGTTGCTGTGGCCGAGCGAGTAAAAATGGCGCCCAAAGAACCGATTGGAAATGCAGATTCTTTTGAACGCTGGATAAGATCTGGCGATCAAAAACCTCGAACTGCACAGGCAAAAATACTGTCCGCGCGTTTGGCTTGCCGTATGTTGTTTGACGCAATTCCTTTTGACAGACATTGGAAGCCGGAGGATCACGAATTTTCGCCGCTGCAGTTTTTTCGCGCGGCTTTGGCGTCGAGTGTTGCCGCAAAGGTGCCAGATAAACACGCGATGAAGAGTGCACGCGGCGCTTACAGAATGGTTTGGGCTGCGGGTAGGCATATTCAAACGGCAACGATGGCAGGTGCAGCCAAGACGTGCTCGACAAACTCTCGACATGACGTGTTTGAGGAAACTCGGCACGTCGTAGCGGGTTGCGCGAAAGTTTTTACTGCTGCAGTGGCCTATCCTGTAGTTTCTGCTGACATTGACTTGATTTCGGCTGAACAGGACGTGTTCTCGGCTGCTCTATGGCCAACGGGTCAGCCCCTTTGGTTAGAAAAATTGGCTGAAGAAATCATCAATACCTTAAGAAACTCCGAAGGAAACGAATGGTCCTTTTGGCTGAAATGGTGGGACGGTGTACTGTCCGGCAATCAGGTTAACTGGACCATTCAATACGACATTGCAACGATCGCGAACGACATTTGGAATTCAGGACCTGAAACGGTGGCAGCGGTGATTGCTCTGATTGAAGAACGTTTCGACCTCAAGGCTCAGGTGGTTGCGCTTAAAGAACAATTGCGCCAGTCCACCCTCGTCAACTCGCCTCAATCAGCCTCCCCGGCCCACCGAGCGCACAATCAACCGCCCGAACTTGTCGAGGTCGAAGCCGAGGTTCGTCGGGAAGTCACGATCATCTGGGCCGCTCTTGATGAGATCGATACCGAACTCGCAAAACGTGACCTTGCACCTTCGGTCTTGAAACGTATTGGAAAAGTGCTGATTGATGCAGCGACTCGGATCCTCGCTTATTGCGGCTCGCTTGCTGACACAACGCTCAAGGCAGCGGCAGTGGCGATCGGTACGGCGGGTGGGATGGCTGGTTTTGCCTACGTAAGTCCAGCGGCCCTCGGTTTTTTCGAGCAGGTCCTGAACTTCGGCAAAGGTGTCCTTGATTATGTTTCAAAGTTGCCCGGTGCGGGTTGATTTTGAAGAATCTGTTTGCCTAAATCTGCCTCCCTCAGCGTCATGACGTCAGCCATACGTAGGCCATACGCAGACCAGACGTTGAATTTGCCCCAAAAGCCGGGCATCACCGGCCAAAACCCCCGAGGTTCCGATGCCCCTTCCCACCCCGCGCGGCGCGTTGACGCCGGATCGACCCCTCGCCGATCTGACCTGGCTCCGGGTTGGCGGGCCTGCGGACTGGTTGTTTCAACCTGCTGATCTGGATGATCTTTCCGGGTTTCTGGCGGCACTGGACCCCGCCATCGACGTCTTTCCGATGGGCGTCGGGTCCAACCTGATTGTCCGGGATGGCGGCATCAGGGCGGTGGTGATCCGCTTGGGGCGGGGGTTCAACGCCATTGAAATTCAAGGGGAAAGGGTCACCGCCGGTGCCGCCGCGCTGGATGCCCACGTCGCCCGCAAGGCCGCCGAGGCGGGGTTGGACCTGACCTTTCTGCGCACCATTCCGGGGTCCATCGGCGGGGCGGTGCGGATGAATGCCGGATGCTATGGGCATTATGTGGCCGATTTTCTCGAAGAAGTTCAGGTGGTTGGCCGGGATGGCGCGGTGCAGACCCTGCCTGCCGCCGCGCTGAAGCTGGCTTACCGGCAGTCCGATCTGCCCGAAGGTGCCGTCATCACCGCCGCCACCTTCCGCGCCCCTTCTGGCGATCCGGCGCTGCTGGAGGCGCGGATGGCCGACCAGATCGCCCGCCGTGATACCAGCCAACCCACAAGGGACCGGTCGGCGGGCTCCACCTTCCGCAACCCTTTGGGGCGGTCTTCGACCGGGACCGCCGATGACACGCACGAGTTGAAGGCCTGGAAGGTGATCGACGATGCGGGAATGCGCGGCGCGACGCTGGGCGGTGCGCAGATGAGTCCCAAGCATTCCAACTTCCTGATCAACACCGGGGGGGCGACTTCCGCCGATCTGGAGAATTTGGGCGAGATGGTGCGAAAAAGGGTTTTAGAAACCAGCGGGATCGCGCTAGTATGGGAAATCATGCGCGTCGGTGAACCGGCGGCAGAATAACGAAAAATCCGGCAAAGACCGGGGTCGAGGCAGACGATGACAGGCGGTGCGGGCAGATCAGCCATCACCGTGGCGGTTCTGATGGGGGGACGTTCCGCAGAGCGGGAGGTCAGCCTTGTCTCGGGGCGTGAATGCGCCCGGGCGCTGCGGCAGGCGGGGTATCGGGTGGTCACGGTCGATTGCGACCGGGATCTGTCCGAGCAACTCGTTGAACTTCAACCGGATGTTGCCTTCAACGCGCTGCATGGGCGCTGGGGCGAAGACGGCTGCGTGCAGGGCATCCTGGAATGGCTGTCGATCCCCTATACGCATTCCGGAGTGCTGGCGTCGGCGCTGGCGATGGACAAGGCACGCACCAAAGAGGTTTATGCCGCCGCCGGACTGCCGGTCGTGCCGTCTCTGCTTGCGACGCGGGACGCGGTCGGCGCGGGTCATGTGATGGCCCCGCCCTATGTCGTGAAGCCGAACAACGAAGGGTCTTCCGTCGGGGTCTACATCGTGCATCCGGGGTCCAACGCGCCGCGTCTGGCCGAAACGATGCCTGCAACCGTTCTGGTCGAGGCCTATGCGCCGGGGCGGGAATTGACCACCACGGTGATCGGGGACCGGGCGCTGTGTGTGACCGATATCGTGACCGACGGCTGGTATGATTACGAGGCGAAATACACGACCGGCGGGTCGAGCCATGTGGTGCCCGCTGCGGTTCCGGTCGAGATTTCAGAGGCTTGTCTGGACTTTGCCCTGCGCGCGCATCGTGCGCTCGGGTGTCGGGGGGTCAGCCGGACCGACTTTCGCTGGGACGAGGGGCGGGGGCTGGACGGGCTGATCCTGCTGGAAACCAACACGCAGCCGGGCATGACGCCGACCTCTCTGGCCCCCGAACAGGCGGCCCATTGCGGCATCAGCTTTCCGGAACTCTGCGCGTGGATGGTGGAGGACGCCTCATGCAACCGCTAGGCCGCGCGACCGTTCCCCGCCGCGACCCCGCGCCCAGCCGCTGGGCCTACCGGATGCAGCGGCTGTGGCTGACGCCGTTGTTCCGCGTGCTGTTCCGGGTGGGTCTGCCGCTGGCCTGCGTGGCGCTGATCGTCGGTACGTATATTGCCGATCAGGGGCGTCGCGCGGCATTGGGCGGTTTCGTGGCCGACCTGCGCGAGCGGTTCGAGGACCGGCCCGAATTCATGGTCACGCTGGTGTCGATCGAGGGCGCGTCGCCCGAACTGGCCAAGGCCGTGCGGGCGCGGATGGATGTCAAACTGCCGCAATCGTCGTTCGAACTGGATCTCGATCAGGTCCGCGAGCGGGCCGAGGCGCTGGACGCCGTCCAAAGTGCCGAAATGCGGGTCCGGTCCCACGGGGTGCTGCAGGTGGTCATCACCGAACGGGTTCCGGTGCTGATCTGGCGCAGCGACGACGGGCTGACCATGCTGGACGCGTCCGGCCACCGGGTGGCGGGACTGGCCGCGAGGGCCGACCGGCCCGACCTGCCGCTGATTGCGGGCGAGGGGGCCGATGCCGAAACCACCGAGGCGCTGGATGTTATGGCCGCCTTGCAACCCATCGCCCCCCGCCTGCGCGGGCTGGTCCGGATGGGCGCGCGACGCTGGGACGTTGTCCTTGACCGCGACCAGCGCCTGATGCTGCCTGCCGAGGCCCCCGTCGCCGCGATTGAACGATTGCTGGCGCTGGATCAGGCCGAAGACCTGTTGTCGCGCGATGTCGCGGTCGTCGATCTGCGCGTGCCCCAGCGCCCCGTGTTGCGCCTTGCCCCTTTTGCCCTGTCAGAACTGCGCCGCGCGCGCGGTTTGGCGCCTGCCCCGGAGAATGATCTATGACCGATCTGTACCAATCCCAGCGTGCGATGCGCAACATGCGGCGGGCCGCGATGCAGCGCGGGGTGATCGCCATTCTGGACGTGGGCACCACCAAGATCGCCTGCCTGATCCTGCGCTTTGACGGGGTAGAGGATACTCGCGAAAGCGACGGCGTCGGGTCGATGGCGGGGCAATCGAACTTCCGGGTGATCGGGGCGGCGACGACCCGGTCGCGCGGGGTGCGGTTCGGCGAGATTGCCGTGATGAACGAAACCGAACGCGCGATCCGCACCGCCGTGCAGGCGGCGCAGAAGATGGCGAACGTGCGGGTCGATCATTGCATCGCGTGTTTCGCAGGGGCCGAACCGCGCAGCTATGGCCTTGCGGGCGAGTGGGACCTGCAGGATTCGGTGGTGACCGAACAGGACGTCGCGCGCGTCCTGTCGGCCTGCGACGTGCCCGACATCGGGCAGGGGCGCGAGGTGCTGCACGCCCATCCGGTCAACTTCGCGCTGGACCACCGCACCGGACTTGGCGACCCGCGCGGGCAGATCGGAAATCGCCTCGCCTGCGACATGCACATGCTGTCGGTCGAGGCGTCTGTGGTGCAGAACCTGCTGTACTGCATCAAGCGCTGTGATCTGGAACTGGCGGGCATCGCCTCGTCGGCTTATGTTTCCGGCATCTCGTCTTTGGTGGAGGACGAGCAGGAACTGGGATCGGCCTGCATCGACATGGGCGGCGGATCGACCGGCATCTCGATCTTCATGAAAAAGCACATGATCTATGCGGATTCGGTCCGTCTGGGCGGCGACCATGTGACGTCCGACATCTCGAAGGGCCTGCAGGTGCCGCTGGTAGTGGCCGAGCGGATCAAGACCAAGCATGGCGGGGTGCAGGCCACCGGCATGGACGACCGCGAGATGATCGAGATCGGCGGCGACACCGGGGACTGGGACAAGGATCGCCGGCAGGTCAGCCGGACGGAACTGATCGGGATCATCCGGCCGCGCGTCGAGGAAATTCTGGAGGATGTCGCGGCGCGGCTGAACGCAGGGTTCTTCGACCAATTGCCCAGCCAGCAGATCGTGCTGACCGGTGGCGCAAGCCAGATCCCGGGGCTGGACGGTTTGGCCAGCCGCATTCTGGGGCAACGGGTGCGGATGGGGCGACCCTTGCGGGTGCAGGGCTTGCCGCAGGCGGCAACGGGACCGGCATTTTCGGGGGCGGTGGGGCTGTCGCTGTTTGCCGCGCATCCGCAGGACGAATGGTGGGATTTCGACATTCCGACCGAACGCTATCCGGCACGGTCGATCAAGCGGGCGCTCAAATGGTTCAAGGACAACTGGTGATCCGCAATATACAGCGGTCACGCCGAAATCACGGGGTTCCCGACAACAATACGCCCATATCGAGTGGGTTGATGAAGTTTTATGATGACGACACCCGGTTCTGTGGATAGAATCGGGGATAATTCGGCAAATCGACCCTCGGGACAGGACCGATGACAGCCGACACGGCAACAGGCGGCGCACCCGCACAACAAGCAACAGGCGGACAGAAACCATGGCACTGAACCTGATGATGACCTCGCAGCGCGAAGAGCTGAAGCCGCGTATCACGGTGTTCGGTGTGGGCGGGGCGGGCGGCAACGCGGTCAACAACATGATCGACAAAGAGCTGGAGGGGGTGGAGTTCGTGGTGGCGAACACCGATGCGCAAGCCTTGCAGCAAAGCCGCGCGGTGTCGAAGATCCAGATGGGCCTGAAAGTGACCGAGGGTCTGGGGGCCGGCGCGCGGCCGACCGTGGGGGCGGCGGCGGCGGAAGAGACGATCGAGGAGATCGTCGATCATCTGGCGGGTGCGCACATGTGCTTCATCACCGCCGGGATGGGCGGCGGCACCGGTACCGGCGCGGCCCCGATCATCGCGCAGGCGGCGCGCGAGTTGGGCGTGCTGACGGTCGGCGTGGTCACCAAGCCCTTCCAGTTCGAAGGCAACAAGCGGATGCGGCAGGCCGAAGAGGGCATCGAGGCGCTGCAGCGCGTGGTCGATACGCTGATCATCATTCCGAACCAGAACCTGTTCCGGCTGGCCAACGAACGCACGACGTTCACCGAGGCCTTCGCAATGGCCGACGACGTGTTGTATCAGGGTGTCAAGGGCGTGACCGATCTGATGGTGCGCCCCGGCCTGATCAACCTCGACTTTGCCGACGTCCGTGCGGTGATGGACGAGATGGGTAAGGCCATGATGGGCACGGGCGAAGCCACGGGCGACGACCGCGCCGTGCAGGCCGCCGAAAAGGCAATTGCCAACCCGCTGTTGGACGAGATTTCGTTGAACGGGGCAAAGGGCGTTCTGATCAACATCACCGGCGGCCACGATCTGACGCTGTTCGAACTGGACGAAGCCGCGAATATCATTCGCGAAAAGGTGGACCCGGACGCGAATATCATCGTCGGTTCGACCTTGGATGTCACGATGGAAGGCACGCTGCGCGTTTCGGTGGTTGCCACCGGTATTGACGTGACGCAGGCCAAGGCCGAAAGCCCGGTGGCACGCCGCTCGATGGCCGCACCGCTGCCCAACCACTTTGCCGCAGCCCCGGCCCCCGAACCGCGCCGCGAAATGCCGCTAACGGTTCAGGTTGCCGCAGCGCCCGTCGCCCCTCCGGCCCCGCAGCCGGTGCAGGCACAGGCGCCGCAGCCGCAGTTGTTCGATACCACGGATGACTTTGCCTATGAGGCGCAGGAAGAAGCCACAGACGACGTGCCCGCACCCGTCTATCGCCCGCAGGCTGCAGCACCCGCCCCGCAACAGGCGCGCAA
>JAIYDJ010000079.1 GCA_027487575.1 Rhodobacter sp.
AAATTCTTTTTGAATCAACAGGTTAGTTAAATAACTTGATACAAGATGTTGTGGACCGGCGCGAAGGAACGCCTATGCCATGGGGTCACCCCGAAATCCAGAAGGGCGCGCAGATGCTGCGGGGTCGGATATCCCGCGTTCGACTGCCAGCCATAAAGGGGATATTGTTGCGCCAAATCCACCATGATCGCATCGCGCGCCACCTTGGCCACGATCGACGCGGCGGCGATCGACATGCAGCACGCATCACCGCGCACCACCGCCTCGGCCCGGCACGGCAGCCCGACCGGCACCCGGTTGCCATCGATGAAAGCCAGATCGGCGCGTGACAGGCCCGCCACGGCCCGCCGCATCGCCAGAAGCGACGCCTGCAGGATGTTCATCTGGTCGATTTCCTCGACCGAGGCATGGGCAATGCAGACCTCGGCCGTCGCGTGGATATCCGCCGCGATCCGCACGCGTTGCTGGGCGGTCAGAACCTTGCTGTCCGCCAGTCCCGACGGCACCCTTTCCGGGTCCAGCCGCACCGCCGCCGCCGTGACCGGCCCGGCAAGCGGCCCGCGTCCGACTTCATCGACCCCGACGACCCAAAACGCCCCCGCGGAGATCGCGGTGGTCTCTCGGGTGAAATCGGGAAGGGGGTGCGCCATGGCATCCCATAGCGCGACGGGGCGCGCGAAAAAAGACCGGAAAAAAGGGGCGAAGGCTGCTCGATCCTCCGCCCCAGTGGGGATGCCGCTCTTCAAGGGGCGGCGGCATCCGGTCTGACACGGGGCCGCGCGGCCCCCCGAAGGTCAATCGGGGCGTTCGTGGTACCCGCGCCCGCCGTCGCCGAACCGGAACCCGGCCGCGCGCAGGCAGCCTTCCGGATAGACCCGGTCGCGCTGCCCGTAAAACCGCACATCGCGGGCGCAATGCCTTGGCAGGCGGTCAATGCCATAGTCCTGCAGGCAGCTTTCGGGATAAACTGCCAGGTCCCGCCCGCCGTTGCCTTCGACGTCGATCTCGATGGCACAGGCCCCCGGAATGCGCGCCCGCCGCTTGGGTTCGGGGTAGGACGGCGAAGGATGCACCGGATGGTGGCGTTTCCACTCGGGCTTGCGATGATCGACCTGCACCGTGTCGCGGTCATCGGCAATCTCGCTTGCAATCACACCGACCACTCCGATCGCCGCCAGCGCCCGCAGCAAGTCGCGGTTGTCATCAGCCCGCGCCGGCATCATCGAGGCCAGAATCACCGACAGCGCAATCGCTCCCCCGACCAGAGCGGTCAGCAGCCCGCGCTGGGGGCGCACCGGCGGCACGGCCCGCGCCCGGCTTTCGTACAGCGTTTCGGCAAGAGTTTCGGACATCTTCGGCATGCGGGTCATCGTCGGCCTCCTGTGGGTTGGGGGTGTCGCCTGCACCGGGCAACCATCCTGGCCAAACCCTGGGGCAGCCCGCAGCCGCCGAGCAATAACGCGGCGACGCTATCGCATAGCAAGGCCCCGGATACCGCCGGATATTGAATAGCGGGGACGTCGGGCGCTAGATGGCACCACTGATCAAAGGAGTGTGCAGATGATGCGCCTTGCCATGAGTCTCGCCATCGGGTTGGCCGTCGCCAGCCCGGCCGCGGCCGAGTGCTATGCAGATTACAAGGCCAAGCAGGACGATCCCCTGCGCCTGCACTACGGTGTGGCGCAAGTGTCGGACGGCAACTGCTCGCCCGGCGGCGCGGAAGGCGAACTTGGCCCGAGGCTGGCGGGCGACGGCTGGACATTGCTGAACGTTCTGTCCACCTTCGGACCTGAAGGACTGGACGAAAGGAAAGCGAGTGCCGGAGCCTACTTCCTCCGCTACTGACAACCTGCGCGCGGGAAACCGCATCGTGGCCGGGGGCATCGCGGCGATTGTCGTGGTGCTGCTGGGGGCTGCGATCTTCCTGTTTCTAAGCCTGCCGGACGCCAACGCCTTCAACGCGCGGGTGGAACGGCTGTTCGTCGAGAATGACGACCTGCGCACCGGGGCAGAGATCAAGCTGCTGGAGATTCTCGCGCAGTCGGGCACGACCTTTGCCGAGGTGGTCAGCAGCTACAAATCGGTGATTTTCGTCCTGCTGGTGTTCTCGACGGCGCTTTTGCTCGCGGCGCTGGTGTTTCTGGTCACCATCATCGCGCTGAACCGCCGGATGTCAGCGATCCAGCGGTCGGGGATTCAGGTGTCGTCGCTGATGATCAGCCGCGAATCGCGGGCGGTCTACATCAACGACATGGAATTCGCCCTGACCGAGGCCGCGCTGGAAACCCTGTCGGTGCTGGCCGAGGCGCGGATGGACGACGAGGTTCTGACCGGGGCACAGATCGAAGGCGTCATTTCGGGGCGCGACGCCTCTGACTGCGACGAGGCGGCCGGGGCGACCCGCGTCAAGCGCCTGCGCGACGCACTTGGCAACCAGTTGGTCAGCGAACTTCTGGTCAAGACGGTGGCCCGGCGCGGTTACATGCTGGCGGTCGGCAAGGACACCATCCGGATGCTGTAAGCCTGAAAGGCCCGGTCACTCGACCGCGGGTTCCAGCAGCATCACCTCGACCCGCCGGTTCGCCAGCCGTCCCGCTTCGGTGTCATTCGGCGCACGCGGGGACAGGAACCCCACGCCTTCGGCATCGACCTGCCGGGGGGGAACGTCGAATGCGGTCACCAGCCGGTCGCGCACGCTGCGCGCCCGTTCGCGGGACAGCGCGGTATTGGCCTCCAGACGCCCGGTCGCATCGGTATGCCCCACAAGCATGACCCGCGCCTGCGGATTGGCCTTCAGGAAAGCGGCAAGCTCGGCCAGCGCGGGAAAATCCCCTTCGGACAACGCCGCCGACCCCGTCTCGAACACCAGATCCGCCAGAACCTGCGCACCGCCCGTCCTGATCCGGTCCGCCAACCCGCCAGCCGGGGCGGACAGCGCGACCTGGCCGGGCAGAACACCGCCTTCCGTCAGCGCCGGCGCCCGCTCGGCGCGACCCAGCGTTCCGGCCGACAACAGCACCTCGGGCAGGGGCGCCGCGTCCGATCCGACACGCGTCACCTGCACGAACCCCAGATCGACCGCGCGGCTGACGATCAGGCTCAGATATTCCGGCCCATCGGCTGTGCGCCGTTCGGCGGCCAGATAGCGGAAATCCCCCAGATCGACATGCATTTCAGGCTCTGGCAGCACATCGGTGCCATAGCGAAAGTCGAACCCGCCACAGCCCACCGCCTCGCATTCGAAAAGGATCGTGAACCCCGCCCCCGTCACCTGATCGCGCAGCGGCGCGAGCAGTTGCAGCGTCGTCAACCCCGGGGCCTGAACCCGCCACGCCGTCTGCTGCAGCGCGCCTTCGGTCAGCTTGGCAGGCACCTCACCCGCCGCAAACGGCCCGACCGGCATCCGATAGCTCGTCAGCGCCTCGGCCCGGGTGCGGGTCTCATCGGCAGGGCCGGGAAACTTCAGCGTGATGGCAAAGGCGGGTCCGGTCAGGGCCAGCATGCAAAGGATTGGGGCGAAAAGGATCGTGCGTTTCAAGTGCGGCCTCTTGGCGGGCTCATCGCTTTCGATAATGGTATGATCCCACAGCCTGCATCCCAAGGGAAGCGTAGAGCGTTATTGCAGGCACGTTGGCCCGCGTGACCGCCAGCGCAAGGGTGATGCCCCCCTGATCCAGCGTCCACCGTGCCGCGGCCTGCAGGATATGGTGCGCGGAACCCTGCCTGCGCCGCGCCGGCGTGATTTCCAGCGCGTGCAGCATCGCCGTCGTTCCGGCCAAAGCCACGAAGGCGACCCCCGCCGGACGGTCGGCCTGCCGCGCGAGAATTGCCACCTTGGGTACTGTCACCCGTTCCATCACCGCCAGCCGCGCCGCCCCGATCCCGCCTTCGGCCCACAGATCGCGGGCAATGGCCAGCGGCGGCCAGTGGGGGAATGTGGTCATGTGCGGCGGTGGCGGCAGACCGGCTGCCGGGCAGGCATAGACCACCACCGGATCGACCACCCTGTACCCCCGCGACGCCAGCGCTGCGTCAAGCACATCTTCGCCCTCGCGGATCAGGAACAGCGCCTCTTCGGGCATCGCGGCCTCAGCCATCAAAAGGTCGGCTTCGGTCCAATCGCCCTCGGCACTGGCCGCGGACACCCGCTTGCCGCCCCCAGCACCATCTCGGATCGCCCAGGGTCCGATCCGTTGCATGGCGGCAGGTGGCCAGGTCGCCTCCATCACCCGGGCAAGGTCAGGCGGCGTCATCCGAACAGCGCCACCAACCGCGCCATCGCCGTGTCAAGCCGCGCGGGGTCGGTCCCCCGGATCACCAGATTGGTGCCGAACACCCCCGCCTGATTGAACGGATAGGACCCCATCGACAGATCAGGATATTCTGCCGCCAGCGCGGCAAAGTCGCCTGCCACGTCGCCCTCTGCCCGCTCCACCCGCAAGGACTGGCTCAGCAGCGGCGCGCCTCCGGTCAGGCGCGGCAAAAGCCCGGCCAGCATCGCCTCGAAGATCCTTGGCACCCCGGCCATCACATGCACGTTGTCCAGACTGAATCCCGGCGCGACCGACACCGGATTTTCTATTAGAACCGCCCCGTCCGGGATCCGCGCCATCCGCTGGCGCGCCTCGTTGAAGGTCGATCCCATCCGATCGTAGTGCGCGCCCAGCAGAGCCATCGCATCGGCCCGGTGGGTGATCGCCACCCCGAAGGCCACGGCGATGGCATCCGCGGTGATGTCGTCATGCGTCGGTCCGATGCCGCCGCTGGTGAACACATGGTCGAACCCCGCCCGCAACGCATTCACCGCCGTCACGATCGCCGCCTGATCATCCGCCACCAGCCGCGCCTCGGCCAGCGTGATGCCATGCGCCGTCAGCGCGCCCGCCAGATGGTGCAGATTGCTGTCCCGCGTACGGCCCGACAGGATTTCATCGCCGATCACCAGCATCGCCGCCGTGGGGTTCGTCATCCTGCGTCCTTCCGCGTTGCATCGGACCGGGTATAGGCCGCGCGGCCGCCTCTGGCAAACGGCGCGCACATCTTCTATCTTGCAGGCGTTAAATGGAGACGGACTTTGGAACAGATACGCGGACGCGTGACCCGGGACGGCATTCGCATCTACGAGGATGCGGATTTTGCGGGCATGCGCGCGGCCGGACAGATTGCCGCCGCCATCCTCGATTCCGTCGGCGCGCTGGTGCGTCCGGGGGCCACGACGCGCGGGATCGACGATTTCATCCGCGGTGAAATCGCCCGGCACGGCGCAACCTCGGCCACCATCGGCTACAAGGGGTACCAGCACGCCTCATGCATTTCGGTCAACCATGTGGTCTGCCACGGCATTCCCGGCGCGCCGATTCCGAAAAGCGGGTCCGAGACGATTTCGAAAGACCTGGAAAAGCGGCGCGCCGATGACAGCCTTTACGATGGCGACATCCTGAACATCGACGTGACCGTGGTATTTGACGGCTGGTTCGGTGACAACAGCCGGATGTACGTCGCCGGGCGCGCCGACCCAAAGGCGGAACGGCTGATCAAGGTGACGCATGACGCGCTGATGGCGGGCATTGCGGCGGTCAAGCCCGGCAACACTTTTGGCGACATAGGCCACGCCATCCAGTCCCATGTCGAGGCGCATCGCATGTCGGTCGTGCGGGACTTCTGCGGTCATGGTCTGGGCCGAGTGTTCCACGCCCCGCCGAACGTGCTGCACTACGGACGCGCCGGGTCCGGTGCGGTGCTGGAGGAGGGAATGTTCTTCACCATCGAACCGATGGTGAACCTGGGACGCCCCGAGACGAAGATCCTTGGCGATGACTGGACGGCAGTCACCCGCGACAAGACGCTGTCGGCCCAGTATGAACATTCGGTCGGCGTCACCGCCACGGGGTGCGAGCTGTTCACCGCCTCGCCCACCGGGGCTTTCTTCAGGCCGGTCTGACGCGCAGCATATCCACCCGGAAGTCGTCCGGAATGCCATCGCGGCCGTCCAGCACCAGATCGGCCATGACTTCGGCGATCTTGGGGGCCATGCCGAAACCGATCTTGAAGCCGCCATTGGCGATGAACTGACCCGCACGCCCCGGCCAGGGGCCAAGCACCGGCGCGCGGGATGCGGCGCGTGGCCGCAGCCCGGCCCACCTTTCCAGCACGGCCGCGCCGCGCAGGACGGGCAACGCCGCCACCGCCCGCTGATGCAGCATGTCCAGTTGGGCGTCCGTGCTGTCGGCCACCTCCCAGCGGTTTTCCGATGTCGATCCCACCGCCACGGTGCCGTCGCCATGCGGCACGATGTGCAGACCGTCGACAAAGAGTTGCGGCGCCATTCCCGCATCATGGGCCAGAACCAGCGCCTGACCCTTTATCCCGCCCCCTGCCGAACCGCCCAAGGCCGCCGACAGGTCGGCCAGTCCTGCCACCCCGGTGGCCCAAACCACCGCGCCCCGATCCGACGCGTCTCGGTCCGGCGCGTCCAGATCCGGCGCGTCACCGACGATCACCTCTCCTCCGCGCGACCGGATCGCCCCGACCAGCGCCGCCAGCGCTCGCCGCGGGTTGATCCGGGCCGTCAGCGTGTCCTGCACCAGCCATCCCGACGCACTTGCAGGCTCCCACGCCGCCCCCATCGCCGGAACCAGGCGCCATTCGGCCATTCCGCGCCAAAGGGTCGCCGCCCCTTCCGCCCGCATCCGCGCCTGTACCACTGCTTCCGCATCCGAAAGGGGCTGCAAGCGTCCCGTCCGCGCGTAGCCGACACTCAATCCGGATGCCGCCTCCACCTGCCGCCACCAGCCTTCGGCCATCAGAAGGCTGTCCAGTTGGAACGCCTTCTTGCCGTTCCACTGTTCCGGCACATGCGGGGCCAGCGCGCCGACCACGCCACCCGAGGCACCTGCCCCCACCGCCACCGACTCGATCACCTGCACCCGCGCGCCGCGCCGGGCCGCTGCCCAGGCAACCGAAAGGCCAAGGATGCCCGCCCCCCGTACTGTCAGATCGACCCTTGCCATTGCGCCCGCCGTTCCCCATGGTCCGCCCGACCAAAGGGTTACGGCAAATGACGTGCGGCGAACAGGGCGGGGAGGTCGGGGGCGGGGTTACCTGGCGCGACGAGGCGATCCCCGTCTCGATCAGGTTCGATGACCCCTATTTCAGCCTGGCCGACGGCCTTGCCGAAACCCGCCACGTCTTTCTTGCGGGCAACGGCCTGCCCGCCCGCTTCCGTCCCGGTTTCCACATCGGTGAACTTGGCTTCGGCACCGGGCTGAACCTGATGGCGGCTGTTCTGGCATGGCGCGCGTCCGGCACGCCCGGGCCCCTGCGCTTTACCAGTTTCGAGGCTTATCCCCTGGATGCATCCGACATGGCCCGCGCCCTGACCGCCTTCCCCGAAGCCCGCGCCATCGCCGACCCGATCCTGGCGCAATGGGAAAAGAGCGCGGCGATCCGCCTGCCGGACCTGCACGCCGACATCATCCTGGGCGACGCGCGCGAAACGCTGACCCGCTGGCAGGGAATTGCCGACGCGTGGTTTCTGGACGGCTTCGCGCCCGCGAAGAACCCCGAACTCTGGTCGCCCGCGCTGATGACCGACGTCGCCCGGCACACGGCATCGGACGGGACTTTCGCCACCTATACCGCCGCGGGCCATGTGCGCCGCGCCCTGACCGATGCAGGCTTCACCGTCACCCGCCACCCCGGCCACGGCCGCAAACGGCACATGACCGCAGGTGTCAAGGCATGAGCAGCAATCCCACCCGTGGCATCTGGCTGATGATCGCCGCCGTTGCGGCTTTCGCGGCGCAGGACGGGTTTTCGCGCTATCTTGCGGGCGAATACAACACGCTGATGGTGGTGATGATCCGCTATTGGGTCTTTGCCGCCTTTGTCACAGTGCTGGCGCTGCGCCGTCCCGAAGGGTTGCGCGCCGCCGTCGCGTCGCGCCGCCTTGGCGCGCATGTGCTGCGCGGCGCGCTTCTGGTGACAGAGGTCTGCGTGATCGTCTACGGCTACACGCTGATCGGCCTGATCGAAAGCCACGCGGTCTTTGCCATCTGCCCGCTGCTGATCGCCGCGCTGTCGGGTCCGATGCTGGGCGAGAAGGTTGGTCTGATGCGGTGGCTTGCCATCGGCGCGGGGCTGATCGGTGTCCTGATCATCCTGCGCCCCGGCACCGGCGTGTTTTCCCCGGCGGCGCTGCTGCCGCTCGCGTCAGCCTTGATGTTTGCGCTGTATTCAGTGCTGACCCGGCTGACCACGCGCGACGAGCCGACATTCCCGGCCTTCTTCTGGCCCGGCGTGCTCGGCGCCGGGCTGATGACAGGTATCGGCCTGCCAAACTGGGAACCCATCGCCCTTTCGGACTACGCTCCGCTGGCAATCTACGGCGCGCTGGCCGTGCTTTCACACTGGCTGTTGCTGAAGTGCTACGAGGCGACAGAGGCCGCGCGCGTGCAGCCCTATGCCTATCTGCAGATCGTCTTCGTCTCGGTCATCGGACTGACGATCTACGACGAAACCCTGGCGCCCGCCGTGATCATCGGGACGGCGGTCATCGTCGCTGCCGGGCTGTTCGCACTGTGGCAGGAACGAAAACCCGCATGACGCCGTCCGCCACGACGCAGAACACCCGTCTTGGCATCTGGCTGACGATCGCCACCTCGGTGGTCTTCGCCTTGCAGGACGGCATCTCGCGCCACCTTGCCGCCGAGTATAACGTGACCATGGTAGTGATGATCCGCTTCTGGTTCTTCGCGCTGTTCGCGGTGTTGCTGGCCGCCCGCGCGCCCGGGGGCCTGCGCGCCGCTTCACGGTCGGCCACACCGTGGGTGCAGGCCCTGCGCGGTGTGCTGCTGGGGGCCGAAGTCTGCGTGATGGTCGTGGCCTTCGTGAAACTCGGGCTGATCGCCAGCCATGCGGTCTTTGCCAGCTATCCCCTGCTGATCGCCGCCCTTTCGGGTCCGGTGCTGGGCGAAAAGGTCGGATGGCGGCGGTGGTCGGCCATCGGAGTCGGCTGCATCGGCATCCTGATCATCCTGCAACCGGGCTATGGTGTGTTCTCGGTATGGTCGCTGGTCGCGCTGTGCGCATCGTTGATGTATGCGCTTTATGGCCTGCTGACCCGCTATGTCGCGCGGCGCGATCCTCCCTCGGTCAGCTTCTTCTGGACGGGGGCCGCCGCCGCCGTCGCCCTGACCCCCGTCGGCCTTTACACGTGGGAGCCGCTGAGCGCGCCCGACTGGGGCTGGATGGCCGCCCTCTGTTGCACCTCGGTCCTTGGGCACTGGATGCTGATCCGCGCCTATGCGGTGGCCGAGGCTTCGGTGATCCAGCCGTTCGGCTATCTGCAACTGGTGTTCGTGGCGGGCCTTGGCGTGACATTGTTCAACGAACCGCTTGGGCTGAACATCATCATTGGTGCAAGCATCGTCGTCGCGGCCGGGGTGTTCACTCTCTGGCGGCAGGCCGTCAAGGCGCGGCAGAACCGCTGATTCCGGTGGGTGCCGTCCCTACCCCTTCAACTCCGCCGATATCCGGACCGGCCCCACCGCCCCCTTCAACCGCGCGCGATAGATCACCACGCCCTCGACCACCCGCATCACATAGGTCCGCGTTTCGGCAAAGGGAATCGTCTCGATCCAGTCCACGATATCGACTTCCGGCTTTCTTGGGTCGCCGAAGCTTTCGATCCACGCCGCTGGCCGCCCCGGCCCCGCATTGTAGCCGCTGGCGATAAGCGCAACCGATGGGCCGAACTTGTCGACCAGATCGCGCAGGTACTGCGCGCCCAGCGTCACGTTGTACGCGGGGTCGCTGGTCAGCTTGCCTAACCCGTAATCCAGCCCAAGATTCCGCGACACGATCTCGGCGGTGCCGGGCATCACCTGCATCAATCCGCGCGCGCCGACCGGGCTGCGCGCCGCCGGGTCGAATTCGCTTTCCCGCCGCGCGATTGCCAGGGCCAGCGCCCGGCTGACCGGCAACCCGTCCGGAACCATGTCCGTCACCGGATAGTAGGCGCGAGGCAGGATCACCCCGCGTTCCGCCGCCGCCTTCGCCACCAGAAGCGCGATGTGCGGCTCGTTGCTTTGCAAAGCGAGGTCTGCCAGCGCGCCCAGATCACCCTCGCCCAGACCTTCGGCCAGATGCACGAAGAACCGTTTGGCCAGTGTCCGATCATCGGCCCTCACCAGCAGCCGCGCCGCGTCCAGCACGGAGGACCCGGCGAACGACGCCTGCCGCCAGTCCTGCGCCCCCCCGCCGCCCAGCAACGCCTCGTCCAGCGTCATCCCCAGCCGTTCGGCCGCCAGCAGGCCGTAGAAGGCCGTCTGGTGCCGCGCCGCGGCGCGATAGCTGTCGGTTGCCGCCGCATTGCCCGCAGCCTCTTGCGCCCGGCCGATCCAGTAGTCGCCGCGCGCCAGCGAGATCGGCGTTTTCGCCGCCTCCTTCACCCGCTGGAAATGCCCCAGCGCCGTGCCCGGATCGCCCAGCTTGCGCAGCGCGATGAACCCCGCGAGGAATTCCAGATCGACGAAGTCGGCACCCGATGTCAGATGGTTGCCCGCCGCCAGCCGATACGCTGTTTCGACCTTGCCGTTGCGCATGAACAGCCGCGCCAGCAGTGCGCGCCTTTCGGCCCAGAAAGCCGGATTGCCCAGCCGCGCCGCAGAATCGCTGCGCTGCAGGATCAGCGCCGCCGCGTCGTCATACCGGTCGCGCTTCATCCGCCAGATGAACCGGTCATAGGCCAACCCCGGATCGCCCGCCAGCGCGGCAGGCACGGCATCGACCAGCGCCTGCACCCCCGGACGGTCGGTCTGCAGCGCCAGCCGCGCGGAACCCAGGGCGCGCCAATCTTCGGACACGCGGGGTAGCATCCGCTGCGCCTCGTCGTGCCGCGCCCCGGTCCACAGGATGCGGTCCAGCCGCACTTCATGGGCGACCTTCAGGGCCTCGCCATGAAGCTGCAGAAGGATCGCCTCGTCTTGCGCCTCGAAGGCCACTTCGGTCCAGGCGCGGAACGCCTCGGCCTCGGCGTCCGCCGCGCGCCCCTGCGCTGCCAGCGCC
Source organism: Rhodobacter sp. (assembly GCA_027487575.1). GTDB lineage: Bacteria > Pseudomonadota > Alphaproteobacteria > Rhodobacterales > Rhodobacteraceae > JAIYDJ01. Next base: position 11,068 of record JAIYDJ010000079.1, read on the forward strand.
CGGATCAGGGTCAGAGCCCCCAACCCGGTCTGCGGCCGGTCTTCCCCGAAATAGGCGATGATCCGTGCCGGATCGGTGGACCGGGCCACCGCGATCTCTCCCTTCGCTTTCAGGAATGGCAGGCCCGGCCAATCGGGATACCTTGCAAGGAACGCCTCGTAATCGCCCAGCAGCCCCTCGCCCGACCGCAGCCGCAGCCATTCGACGATTGTGCCACCGACACCCGATGTGACCGCCTGCGCCGCGGGCCAGTCCTTGCCCGCCGCCGCCTCCAGCGCCGTGGCCAGGGCCTGCGCCTCGTCGGCCCGGGCGGATGCGGGCAGGTGAACACAAATGGCCAACACCAAGGCCAGCGGGCGAAGAAAGGGGATATGACGCATCCGCCAAATCTGCCTCAGCCCGTCCGCCGCCACAACCCACAGCCGCGTGACCCGCAAATTCCCGCCCGTCTTGTGAACGGCCCCCCGCCCGGCTAGGAAGGGCGGGTTTTCAACGGGGCGATTCAAGCCCCCCAACAGGAGCGTGTCATGTTCAAAGGGTCCATTCCTGCCCTCGTCACGCCGTTCACGAACGGCGCAGTGGACTTCGACATGCTCAAACGTCTGGTGGACTGGCACGTCGACCAGGGCAGCCACGGTCTGGTTCCCGTCGGCACCACGGGGGAAAGCCCAACCCTGAGCCATGACGAACACCGCGCCGTGGTGCAGGCCGTGGTGCAGGCGGCTGCGGGCCGCATTCCGGTGATCGCCGGGGCCGGGTCGAACAACACCGCCGAAGGCATCGACCTGATCCGCCACGCCCAATCCGTCGGCGCCGATGCCGCGCTGGTGGTGACGCCCTATTACAACAAGCCCACGCAGGCCGGCCTGATCGCGCATTACACCGCGCTGCACGACTGCTGCACGCTGCCGATCATCATCTACAACATCCCCGGCCGCTCGGTCGTTGACATGTCGCCCGAAACGATGGGCCAGCTTGCCCGGTTGCCCCGCATCGTCGGGGTCAAGGACGCCACCGGCAAGATCGAGCGTGTCAGCCAGCAGCGCATCACCTGCGGCCCCGACTTCATCCAGTTGTCGGGCGAAGACGCCACCGCCCTTGGGTTCAACGCGCATGGCGGCACCGGCTGCATCTCGGTCACCGCCAATGTCGCCCCGAAACTCTGCGCCGAGTTTCAGGAGGCGACGCTGCGCGGCGATTATGCCACCGCGCTTGCCTATCAGGACCGCCTGATGCCGCTGCACGAGGCGATCTTCATCGAACCGGGGCTGGCGGGGGCGAAATACGGGCTGTCCCTGCTTGGCATGGGCAACGAGGAAGTCCGAATGCCGCTGGTCGGACTGACGGACCCGACCAAGGCCCGCATCGGTGCAGCGATGCGTCATGCGGGGTTGCTGAACTGATCCCTTCGAAAAACCTGCGCGGCAGTCTGTTCATGGTCGCGGCCATGGCGGGCTTTGCGGTCGAGGACGGCTTTCTGAAGGCCGCCGCGCAGGAAATGCCGCTGGGGCTGGTGCTGCTGTTGATCGGGCTGGCGGGCATCGTGACCTTCGGCCTTCAGGCCCGCGCCGCCGGCCATCCCGCCTTTCCCCGCGCGCTGATCAGCCGGGGCATGGCGGTGCGTTCGGTGTTCGAGATCACCGGGCGGCTGTTCTATTCGCTGGCCGTGGCGTTGACCCCGATTTCGGTGGCTTCTGCGATCCTGCAGGCAACGCCGCTGGTCGTGGTTCTGGGCGCGGCGGTGATCTTTGGCGAAAAGGTCGGCCTTGCGCGCTGGCTGGCCGTCGCCGCCGGGTTTGTCGGCGTCCTGATGATCCTGCGCCCCGGACTGGACGGGTTCGATGTGATGTCGCTTTTGGCGCTGACCGGGATGCTGGGCTTTGCCGGGCGCGATCTGGCGACGCGGGCGGCACCGCCAACGCTGTCGAACGCACAGCTTGGGGTCGCCGGTTTTGCCGTCCTCACCCTTTCGGGCGTTGTCCTGATCGCTGTGACCGGCGGTCTGACGCCGCCCAGCCTGGTGGCGCTGGCCCTGACTGGTGCAGCGGGCCTGTTCGGGATCACCGGCTATGCCGCCCTGACCGCCGCGATGCGGACCGGCGAGGTGTCTGTCGTCACGCCGTTCCGCTATACGAGGCTGGTCTTCGCTTTGATTCTTGGCGTGGTGATCTATGCCGAACGCCCCGACGCGATGACCTTGCTCGGCGCTGCCGTGATCGTGGCCAGCGGCGTGTTCGCCCTGACGCGGCGCAGGCCCGCCACGCGAATCATGCCCCCGATTGTTGATTAACAGACCCCTAATCCCCGCCTCTTTCCGCCACACCACCCCCCGCCGCGCCCTTTTGTTTCCCAGCGGGCGACAATGCCTTTGCCGGGCCGCGCCGGGGTCGAAAAAATGGCAAAATCTGGGTGCTTGTTGGGCACAAGGTCAACGGACCGCCACACAAGTAAACAGGAAGGACGCGCCATGTTCATGAAGGACTTCACCCGCACCACGCCCTCGGTTCTTGCGGCCGAACTCTTGGCCCGCCCCGTCACCAGCGGCATCCTTGCCGGTACGCTCGTCGAAACCGGCCGCGGCTGGCAGCCGGTCGAAACGCTGCGGATGGGGGACGCGGTGCATACGCTGGATGGCGGGCTGGCGCGGATCATCGGCCTCGACCGCCGCACCCTGCGCCCCGACATGGGTCAGGCGCTGATCACCCTGCCCGGCGGCACGCTGGACGCCTGCAGCGACGTTCAACTGATGCCGGGGCAACATCTGCTGATCGACACCCGAAACGATCCGGATCTGCCCGACGATGCCTTTGCCTTGATCCCGGCGCTGGCGCTGGATGGCCGGATGGGCTGCACCCGCCGCTATCCGCTGCGCGCGATCGAGGTGGTCACCCCGCTGTTCGCCACCGAAGAGATTGTCTGGGCCAATTCGGGTGTTCTGATCCATTGCCCTGGCATTGCCGAAGGTGCAGGTCGACGGCCCGCGTCGGATTTCTTTCCCCGGCTGGATGTGCCCGCCGCCCGCGCCCTTCTGGCCCGGCAGGACGCGCAACTTGCCGCCTGATCAGGTCCGGCTGCGGCGGGCCTCGAACTGGCCCAGCCGGATCTGGCGCAACGCCTCGATCAGCAATGCGGTCATCAGACCGAAATTGAGGAATCCGTTTGCCGCCGCCATGCCCGCCAGCAACCGCCATTCCTGCGGCAGCAGCACATCGCCGAACCCCAGCGTGGTGTAGACCACCAGCGCGAAGTAGACCGCCTCTTCCAGCGAGCCGAAGGTCCCGAGGCTCAGAAAGGCCGCCGCCCAGACCCAGACCCCCGCCGTGATCACCCCCAGAATCCACAGCGATACCCCCGCCAGCAAAAGCACCAGCTTCGGCCGGTGCGGCTCGCGCAGAAGCCAGCGGTGGCCACGCTGGAACGCGACCTCCAGCAACATCGCGGCCACCGCCGATATCAGGATGTTGGTCATCAGCAACCCGGTGCCGACGGCGATCTGGAATAGCATGAAGTACCCCCTGATGCGGGTTTTGCCCCGGTCTGAACCACGCCGCCCTGTCCCAGATCAAATCCGCGCGTCTGGACTTCGCCTGCGCAAGTGCCTATCTCGGCCCGATCATGGCCGAAAAATCCGATCCCAATTCCAAACTCATCGCCGAAAACCGCCGGGCGCGGTTCGACTATGCCATCGAAAGCGATCTCGAGGCGGGAATCATGCTGATGGGGTCCGAGGTCAAGTCGCTGCGGCAAGGCGGGTCGAACCTGGGCGAATCCTACGCTTCTGTAGAAGGGGGGGAGCTGTGGCTGATCAACGGCTATATCGCGCCCTACCTTCAGGCCAAGCAGTTCGGGCACGAAGAACGCCGCCGCCGCAAGCTTCTGGTGTCGGCCAAGGAATTGTCGCGCCTGTGGAACGCCGTCGGGCGTGAAGGCATGACACTGGTCCCGTTGAAGATGTACTTCAACGAACGCGGCATGGTGAAGATCAAGATCGGCGTCGCCAAGGGCAAGAAACTGGCCGACAAGCGCGAAACCAGCGCCAAGCGCGACTGGGACCGCCAGAAAGCCCGGATCATGAAGGAAGGCCACCGGGGCTGACCGGGACGGCTTCGCAAGATTGTTGCGCGGCCAAACCGGCAGGCTTGCCAGCGGCGGCGCTGCGGTTTATCCGGAATGAACCCCGCAGGAGCCGTGCATGACCGCTGATGATCCCAAGACGCTGGTATCCACCGACTGGCTGGCCGCGCACAGCGCCGATCCCGACCTGCGGATTCTGGATGCGTCGTGGTACCTGCCCGACGCAGGCCGCGATGCGAAAGCCGAATACGTGGCCGCCCACATCCCCGGCGCGCGGTTCTTCGACATCGACGAAATCTCGGATCAGCGCAGCGCGTTGCCGCACATGGCCCCGCCGCCGGAGAAGTTCATCAGCCGGATGCGCGCGATGGGGGTCGGCGACGGGCATCAGGTGGTGGTCTATGACGGGTCGGGCCTGTTCAGCGCCGCGCGCGTCTGGTGGACGTTCCGCCTGATGGGCAAGACCGACGTCGCCGTTCTGGATGGCGGGTTTCCGAAATGGCAGGCCGAGGGGCGAGAGACCGAGGATATGCCCCCCGTGCTGCGCGACCGCCACATCACGGTCAGCCGCCAGAACCATCTGGTCAAGGATGTGACGCAGGTCGCCCATGCCAGCAAACTGGGCGAGGCCGAAATCATCGATGCGCGGTCCGCGCCGCGGTTTCGCGGCGAGGTGCCCGAACCCCGCCCCGGACTGCGGGCGGGCCACATTCCCGGCGCGCGCAACGTGCCCTATGCCACCCTGCTGAACGCCGACGGCACGATGAAGGACCGCGCGGCCCTGAAAGCCGTGTTCGAGGCGGCCGGGGTGGACCTGAAGAAACCCGCGATCACCACCTGCGGATCGGGGATCAGCGGCGCGATCCTCAGCCTCGCGCTGGAGCGGATCGGCCATCCCAATCATGCGCTTTATGACGGGTCCTGGGCCGAGTGGGGCATGTACGACGATCTGCCAGTCGAAAAGGGCTGAACGCGGCCTGTGGTGTCGGCAGCGGGGGTTTCACACCCCCGCACCCCCGTGGGATATTTGGAAGCAGAAAATGAAGGCCGCGGCAGTCGCGGTGACAAGGGGAACCGACCCGCCATGCTCGACGCCCTGAAACCGCAAGTGCAGGACAAGATCCTGATCCTGATGCAGCAGTACAAGGACGATCCGCGCAAGGCGAAGATCGACCTCGGCGTCGGCGTCTACAAGGATGCGACAGGCTTGACCCCGGTGATGCGGGCGGTCAAGGCGGCCGAGAAACGCCTGTGGGAGATCGAGACGACCAAGACCTACACCGGTCTGGCGGGCGACCCCGCCTTCAACGCCGCGATGGTGCGGCTGATCCTGGGGCGGGACGTTCCGGCGGCGGCGGTGGCCACGCCGGGCGGAACCGGCGCGATCCGGCAGGGATTCGAACTGGTCCGGATGGCGGCCCCCGATGCGACTGTCTGGGTTTCCAGCCCGACCTGGCCGAACCACACCTCGATCCTGTCCTACCTCGGCATCAAGACCGCCGAGTACCGTTACTTCGACGCGTCGACCGGCGGTCTGGATGTGGATGGCCTGCTGGCCGATCTTGGCCGCGTGGCGCCCGGCGATGTGGTTCTGCTGCACGGCTGCTGCCACAACCCGACCGGCGCCAACCCCGACGCCGGCCTGTGGTCGCAGATGGCCGACGTGCTGGCCGCGCGGGGGGCCATCCCCTTTGTCGACCTCGCCTATCAGGGGTTCGGCGACGGGCTGGAGGCCGATGCCGAAGCCACCCGGATGCTGGCCGCCCGCTTTGCCGAGGTGCTGATCGCCGCCTCGTGTTCCAAGAACTTCGGCATCTACCGCGAACGCACCGGCGTTCTGATCGCCCTTGGCGGCGACCGCGCGGTGACGCAGGGCAACCTTGCCTGGCTGAACCGGCAGAACTACAGCTTTCCGCCCGATCATGGCGCGCGGCTGGTCACGATGATCCTCGACGATGCCGCCCTTCGCGCCGACTGGATGGCGGAACTGGAGGAGGTGCGGCAGAACATGCTGACCTTGCGGCAGGGTCTGGCCGACTCGTTGCGCCGCGCCACCAACTCGGACCGGTTCGATTTCGTGGCCCACCACCGCGGCATGTTCAGCCGTCTGGGACTGAGCGAGGCGCAGGTGGCCACGCTGCGCGACGACCACGGCATCTACATGGTGGGTGACAGCCGCATCAACCTCGCCGGGCTGAATGCAGGAACCCTGCCGGTGCTGGCGGCAGCGATCGCTCAGGTCATCTGACGGGACGGCCAGGCCGCAAGGGCCACATCGACCACGGCCAGCAGCCTGGCGCGCGACGCACCGTCGCGTGCCAGCGTCGATAGACCCTGGATCACCGCGATCACATATGCGGCCAGGGCTTCGGGGTTGGGCAGTGCCTCGGCGGTGATCCGCGCCAGCAGTTGCGCCTCGGTCTGTGCCCGGATCGCCGCGACCTCGGCCTGAAGGTCGGCGGCATGGTCCGAACAGCTGATCACCCCGGTCGCGAGCAGGCATCCCGTCGGCGTGCCCCTTCCGGTAAAGCCTTCGGCGGCTGTCCGCATCAACGCCTCTGCCGCGCCGCGCGCCGTTTCGGCCACGTCGATCAGTCCGGCAGACGTCACCGGCCCGCTGACGTACCGCTGCACAGCCGACCTGAACAGCGTCTTCTTGTCGCCGAACGCCGCATAAAGGCTGGGCGGTGTGATTCCCATCGCGGCGGTCAGATCGGCGATCGACGTCGCCTCGTACCCATGCCGCCAGAACAGCAGCATCGCGGCATGCAGCGCCGAGTCACGGTCAAAGGATAGCGGGCGACCGGGTTTGCGGTGCGAATTCTTTTCCATAGTCATCACTATAAAATGTGTTGCGTTGAATGCAACCCTCTGCGATGTGTTTCATAGCAATCGTTAGGAAACATAATGACTCTCACCGACTATCGCACACTCGGCCGGTCCGGGCTGGTCGTCAGCCCGCTCGCCCTGGGAACGATGACCTTTGGCACCGCCCGCTGGGGGTCCGACGAAGAAACATCCCGCGCGGTCTTCACCGCGTTCACCGAGGCGGGCGGCACCTTCATCGACACCGCCGATGTCTATTCCGGCGGAGAGTCCGAGGCCATGCTGGGCCGGTTCATGGCCGAGGCAGGCAATCGCGAGCGGCTTGTGATCGGAACGAAATCGGGCTTCGCAACCGGTCAATCGCTTGCCGGGGGAAACGGCGCACGGCATGTGCATGCAGCGCTGAATGCCTCGCTGCGCCGTCTGCAGACTGATTTCATCGACCTTTACTGGGTTCATGTCTGGGATTCGGTCACCCCGGCCGAAGAACTGCTGGACACGATGGCCAGCCTCGTCCGGGCTGGAAAGATCCGCTATTGGGGCCTGTCGAACACCCCCGCATGGTTCGCGGCCCAAGTCGCAACGCTGGCCGCGCAGCAGGGCAAACCGGGGCCGGTCGCGCTGCAGTACTTCTATTCGCTGGCCAACCGGGATGTCGAAGACGAACATCTGCCCCTGGCGCAGGCGACCGGAATGGCGCTGGTGCCGTGGAGCCCGCTGGCCTTCGGCCTGCTGGCCGGCAAGTACGACCGCGCGACGGTCGAACAGGCCGCCCCGCGCGAGTCTGGCCTGCCGCGCGATGCCGCCGGCGCAGATGCAAGGCGCAGTCCTGATGACAAGCGGCTCGACGGGTCGAACCCGTTCGGCGACAGCCTGTTCACCACGCGCAACTGGGCCATCGTAAATACGCTCCGCGAGGTTGCGGCCGAAATGGAACAGTCGCCCGCCGCCGTGGCGCTGGCCTGGGTGACGGGTCGTCCCGGTGTCGGTGCCACCCTGATCGGCGTCAGCCGCACCGAACAATTGCATGCCAACATCGCATCCCTGACGCTGACGCTGTCCCCCGACCACCGCGAAAGGCTGGACCGGATCAGCGCGCCCGACCCGCGGATGCTCTACTCCCTTTTCACCCCCGCGATGCGGCACCATGCCGTGTTCGGTGCGCCCGTCACCGGGTGGACCGGGGCCTGAAACGAAAACGGCCCGCAGGGGGAGGACCCGCGGACCGTTCCGGTTGACGCCTGGCGGGGGGAGGTCCCGGCAGGCGCGTGCAGCGGGCCGGGGGGGAGGAGGACCCCGGCCGGCAACCTCTTACATGTTGTAGGCGCGCTCGCCGTGTTCGGCCACGTCGAGGCCTTCGCGCTCGATCTCTTCCTTGACGCGCAGACCCATGACGAGGTCGACGAGCTTGAATAGGATGAAAGATCCGATGCCCGAGAAGGCGATGGTGAACAGGACCGCCTTGATCTGTGCCGTCAACATGAAGCCCATGTCATAGGCCGCGACCTGCAGGGTGCCCGGGACCGAGGTATAGTCCGGGATGCCAGCCCCGCCCAACGCCGGGTTGACCACGATACCGGTTGCGATGGCGCCGATGATGCCGCCCAGACCGTGGATGCCGAACACGTCGAGGCTGTCATCGAGCTGGAACATGTTCTTGACGTAAGCCACGAAGAAGAAGCAGGCCACGCCCGCCACAAGACCCAGCACCAAAGCACCCATCGGTCCGGCGAAACCGGCGGCGGGCGTGACGGCCACAAGACCCGTGACCACGCCCGACACAAGGCCCAGCAGCGACGGTTTGCCCTTCAGCAGCCATTCGGCGAACATCCAGGACACGCCGGCACCTGCCGTGGCGACGAAGGTGTTGATGATGGCGAGCGAGGTGATCGAGTTCGACTCGAGGTTGGAACCGGCGTTGAACCCGAACCAGCCGACCCACAGCAGCGCGCCGCCGATCATGGTCATGGTCAAAGAATGGGGAGCCATCGATTCCTTGCCATAGCCCACGCGCTTGCCCAGCAGGATGCAGCCCACCAGACCGGCGACACCGGCGTTGATGTGAACGACCGTACCACCGGCAAAGTCAAGCGCACCCCAGTTCCAGATCAGGCCGTTCGCGGCCAGATTGGCGGCAGCGGCTTCGGCCCCGGCGGTATCGCCCGCGGCCTCGGCAATCAGCTTCAGCGTCTGCTGTTCGGCCAGGAAATCCGGGCCGCCCCACCACCAGACCATATGTGCCATCGGGAAGTAGATGAAGGTCACCCAGAGGATCGCGAACACCAGCAGCGACGAGAACTTGATCCGTTCGGCAAAGGCACCCACGATCAGCGCGGGGGTGATCATCGCGAAGGTCATCTGGAAGGCGATGAAGGTGTATTCCGGCAGCCAGACCCCATTGGTGAAGGTCGGAACCGTGGTGGTCGCATCGACCCCGGTCAGGAACATCTTGGAAAGGCCGCCCACATAGGTGTCCATCGAGCCGCCGTAGGTGAAGGCGAGCGAGTAGCCATAGACCACATAGATGATGCAGACGACGGCGCTGATCGCAAAGACCTGCGTCAGCATCGACAGCATGTTCTTGGTGCGCACGAGGCCGCCGTAGAACAGGGCCAGTCCGGGCACGGTCATCAGCAGAACCAGTACCGTGGCAATGCTCATCCAGGCGACATCGCCGTTGTTGACGGTTTTTTCATAGACATACGGCACCAGAGCCGCGGCAGCCTCGGTCGCGGCGGGGGCTGCTTCGGTCGTGGCCTCCTGCGCCCAGGCGGGCATGCTGGCGAAGGCGGATGCGCCCATCGCCGACAGGCCAGTCAATCTCATCAGGTTGTTCATGGTTTGGGTTCCCCTTCCCGGCGTCTTACAGCGCGTTGTCATCAGTTTCGCCGGTCCGCACACGCATGGCGTGTTGCACGTCCAGCACGAAAATCTTGCCATCGCCGATCTTGTCCGTGCGGGCAGTCTTTGCGATGGTTTCAACCACCGCTTCGGCCAGCCCGTCGGACACCACGATTTCCAGCCGCACCTTCGGCACGAAGTTCACGGCGTATTCGGCCCCGCGATAAATCTCGGTATGGCCGGATTGTCCGCCAAACCCCTTGATTTCCGTCACCATCATCCCGCGCACCCCGATTTCGGTCAGCGCCTGGCGGACCTCTTCCAGCTTGAACGGCTTGATGGCTGCAATGATGAGTTTCACGTCGCACACCCCTTTTCCATGCAGAAGCCTCTCGCAGGCTCTTGAAGGTATGGGGCGGCCTTTGCTGCGATTGCACAAGTTCGTGACGCGGCCACCAGCCCAAGGTTTCGGCGCATTGTCGCTTGTTTTCCTGTTATTTGTGCATTTGCACGAATTTTATGCAGATTGCGCATCCGAATCGACGTTTCCGGCGCTCCACATCCGCTTCGGCGCTTGATAGGGTGGAACCAGATCACGCAACGGGCGGGCGCGGCAGGCATGGCATCTTCGGGCAAGGGGCGCGGCCCCATCGTGGCGGACAAGCGGTATGGCGCGCCACGCGCGGCCAAGCCCGCAAACACATCCGCACCGCGCCGCCGCAACCCGCCACCCAGGCGCAACCGCGGGCTGATCGGCGGGCTGCTGCATCTGGTCTGGCGCGTGATCTGGGGAACGACCTGGCGGATCGGACTGGTCAGCGCGATGATCCTTGGCGGGATCGTGTTCTACTTCTACGCCCAACTTCCTCCGGTCTCTGCCTTGCTGGACGCCCGGTCGCGCGGTTCGGTGACGATGCTTGACCGTGACGGGGAGGTCTATGCCTGGCGGGGCGAAACGTTTGGCGGGCAGATCACGTCCGATACCGTATCAAAGCACCTTCTCAACGCGGTCATCGCAACCGAGGACAAACGGTTTTACCGCCACTTCGGCATCAGCCCGCGCGGCATCGCCTCGGCCATCCGCATCAATCTGGCCGAGGGTCGCGGCCCGCTTGAAGGGAACGGCGGGTCCACCATTACACAGCAGGTCGCGAAGCTTCTGTGCCTCGGGGTTGCCTATGACCCATCCAGGTGGAAAACCGAAGCCGCCTATGAAGAGGACTGCCGGTCGGGCGGCATCTGGCGGAAACTGAAGGAAATTCCCTACTCGATGGCGATGGAGGCGAAGTACTCCAAGGCCGAAATCCTGACGATCTATTTCAACCGCGCCTATCTTGGGGCGGGGGCCCGCGGGTTCGAGGCGGCGGCACAGCGATATTTCGGCAAATCCGCCAATCAGGTCGGCCCCGCCGAAGGGGCCATGATGGCGGGTCTTCTGATCGCACCGTCGCGCTTTGCCCCCACCAACAACCTGCAGCGCGCGCAGGACCGGGCGAACGTGATCATCGGGCTGATGCGCGATCAGGGCTATCTGACCGCCGATGAGGCAACCGAGGCGCGCGCCAATCCCGCCCGCCTGTCAGAGGCCGCCGCGCGCAATGCGGGTGGTGCCTTTGCCGACTGGGTGATGGACAGCGCGCCGGCCTTCCTAACGTCCGAGACGACCGAGGATGTGATCATCCGCACCACGCTGGACCAGCGGATGCAGACAGCCACCGAAGAGGCGCTGGCCTACATCTTCGACACCAAGGTCAAGGCAGGATCAGAAGCGCAGGCCGCCGTGGTGGTGATGAGTGCCGACGGCGCGGTGCGCGCGATGGTGGGGGGCCGCAAGACCAGTGCCGCCGGATCGTTCAACCGCGCGACCCAGGCAATGCGGCAAACCGGATCATCGTTCAAACCCTTTGTCTACGCTGCCGCGCTCGATCTGGGGTGGAGCGCGTCCGACTTTGTGCAGGACGAACCGCTGACCCTGAACATTCCCGGTTCGGGCAACTGGACGCCTTCAAACTATGACAAGGAATTCAAGGGGGTCATCACCCTGACGCAGGCGCTGGCCGAAAGCCGCAACATCCCGGCGGTCCGGGTGTCAGAGGCGGTCGGCCGCGATCTGGTGCGCAGCGTGGCGCAGCAATTCGGCATCGAAAGCAGTCTGGCGGCGGGCCCCGCCCTTGCCCTTGGCGCGTCCGAATCGACGCTGCTGGAAATGACCGGGGCCTATGCGGGCATCCTGAACGGCGGATCGTCGGTCACGCCTTACGGCATGGTGGAACTGCGCCTGCAGGGCGAAGACACCCCGATGATCGGCGCGGGAGGCGGGATCGGCGAACGGGTGATTTCCGAACAGGCTGCGCTGGAACTGACCTACATGATGACGCAGGTGCTTGAATCCGGAACCGGCGGGCGGGCGCGGCTGGATGGGCGGCCGGCGGCGGGCAAGACCGGCACCACCTCGGCGGCGCGGGATGCGTGGTTCATCGGCTTCACCGCCGACTATGTCACCGGGGTGTGGATGGGCTATGACGACAACCGCCCGCTGACTGGCGTCACGGGGGGCGGCCTGCCCGCCGAAATCTGGCATGAGGTGATGGTACGCGTCAGCGAGGGCCTGCCGGTCAGCGACTTGCCGATGGTCATTCCCGAAGGCCGCGCCCCGCCGTTCAGCGGCAGCCCGCAGGAACCGGTCTACGAAGAGTATCAGGAGCCTGTTTATACCGAGCAGTATCAGGTGGCTCCGCTGGACGAACCCTATCTGGCTGAAGAACCGTTCCTGCGCGACGGCACCGTGCCCGAAGGCCGCGTCGACCCGCTGGAGGCCCTGCTGCGCGACCTTCTGGGGCAGAATTGACGCCATGAAAAAGGCCGGTCCAACCGGACCGGCCCACTGGGCCCCTGCCAGGTGCCACGGCCAGATCAGATCCGCTTCAGATCCTCGATCAGCGCGTCGATGTTGCCGCCGTTCTTGTCCAGCAGCGCGCCTACCTCGGTCCGCTCGGACGCCAGCATGTTCACGCCCTCGATGATGATGTTGAAGAACAGTTGCTTGCCCGACTTGTCGGACACATGCCAGCGCAGGTCGAACGGCGACTCGCCCTGCAGGTAGGCGACCGAGACGACCTCGAAATAGCTTTTGATCGGGCGTGCATCGGTGACTTCGATCCTGCCGCCGATGAATTCACGGAACCGTCGGCCATACTTGCGGCTGACGTAGCCCTGATAGGCCTTGGTGAAGGCCGAAAGCTGCGACTTGGACGCAGACCGCGCGGCAACGCCAAGCGCAGAGCGGGCAATCGTGGGCACATCGGAATAGCGCGAGAAGATGCGTTCAAAATCCTTGAACATGCCCTGTTCGGATTTGCCCGAACTGATCGTGGCATTCACCTCGGCCACGGCCTTGTCGACCAGCGCCCGGGCCTGATCGACGGTCAGAGCACGCACAGGCAGGGCAAGCGCCAGATATCCAGCACCGGCGGCAAGACCCGCACCGAAGGCGCGGCGGGTCAGGGAAAGCGGGTCATTCGGCATAGGGATCCTCAAAGCTGTCATCGCTTGCAGTCTGGCCAAGGTCAAAGCGACGGTTCTGCAGATACAGCAGGCGCGCCTGCGCATAACTGTCCGCACTATCGTACAAGATGGAGTCGACCGTGCCGGAAAACCGCCCGCGTTCACCGACTGTTGATGCCAGTCCGGCAGCGGTGCCGACATAGCTTTCCGGCGGGTCCAGAAGGATGCGCGTCGGATTGATCACATAATCCACGACACGGCCCACAACGTCCCGCTCTGTCGACGGGCCAAGCAGCGGCAGTTCCACATAGGCCCCTTCGCCCGCGCCCCAGACATGCAGCGTTTCGCCGAAATCGGTGTCCCGCTCCTCGACACCCAGCGCGGTGGAGGGGTCCAGAATCCCCGCCAGACCGAATGTCGAATTGAACGCAAACCGCAACGTGCTTTGGGCCGCGTCGCCGATGTTCAACTGCAGAAGGCTGTTCACCACCCGGCCCGGTTCGGCCAAGTTGCCGGCGACATTGGCGATGCCCCTGCCAATGGGCCCCGGCGTCCCGTCCCCGGCGAACACGCCCGACACCGGCCTCACCAGCGCGGTATCAATGGCCTTGTTGAACGCGTGCACTTCGCGATTCGCCGCCTCGTTCGGGTCGTAGACGTCCTGTGCCACGGGCTGAGTCGCGCAGGCCGACAGGCTCGCAAGGCTGACCAGTCCAGCCAGCACGGGCCGCAGGCTGTGTTTTGGGCTACACTTTGCGTGCTGCATGAAACCTCTGCCAAAGCCGCGCTTTAACCTGCACCAGACTAGGCATATGCTGGACGCAAAGAAGTAACAACGGCCAACACGGCGCGTTCCGGCCCGGTCGGAATAAACGCGCCGAGCCACATCGGGAACGGGCAGCAGTCATGGCGAACAGCGAAACCAGACGGGGTCAGGAAGAATTTGCCGCGACCCGGGCCGATCAGCGGGGTCTGCTGGTGGCGGTTTTCCTGTTTTCGTTCTTCGTCAACCTTCTGATGCTGACCGGTCCGCTTTACATGCTGCAGGTCTATGACCGCGTGCTGGGCAGCCGGTCCGAGGCGACGCTGGTCGCGCTGTCGGCGCTGGTGGCGTTCCTGTTTCTGGCGATGGGAATCCTGGACCATGTGCGCGGCCGGATCATGGCGCGGATCGGCGCGCGGATACAGGATCGGCTGGACCGCCGCGTGTTTTCCGCCGCCCTGCGCCGCCTGACGATCCAGCCGGGCGATCCGGTGGCCCTGGCCGCGCAGCGCGATCTGGAGGCGGTGCAGCGGCTCTGGGCCTCGCCCGTGCTGCTGGCGATCTTCGACATTCCCTGGACGCCGTTCTTCATCGCCGCGATCTTCATCTTTCATCCCTGGCTGGGCTGGCTTGCCGTGGCTGGCGGCATCTTTCTGGTCATCGTCACCGTGATGAACCAGCGCATGACCCAAGGCCCGTTGCAGCGCACCAACGCCGCCACCATGCGGGCTGAAATGATGTCGGACGCGATCAAGCAGGAAAGCGAATTGGTGCAGGCGCTTGGCATGACCGAAGCCGCCTTCGACCGCTGGCAGAAGGCCCGTGCAGCGGCGCTGGCACAGGGGATGGAGGCGGGCGACCTTGCCGGAAGCTTCAGTTCGGTCTCAAAGACGTTCCGGATGTTCCTGCAGTCGGCAATGCTGGGTCTTGGTGCCTATCTTGTCCTGCAAGGCGAACTCAGCGCCGGTGCGATGATCGCGGGCTCGATCCTGATGGGCCGCGCGCTTGCCCCCATCGAACAGGCCGTGGGACAGTGGGCCGTCGTGACCCGCGCGCAAGAGGGGCGCACACGGCTTGCCGAACTGCTGACCCGCCAGCCGGTCGAGCCGCCACGCACGATGCTGCCCCGTCCCCGCGCAATCCTCGAGGCGCAGAATCTGACCGTGGTCCCGCCTGGCGAATCACAGGCCGTCCTGCGCATGGTCAACTTCCGTCTGGAACCGGGTCAGGCGTTGGGCATCATCGGCCCCTCCGGTGCGGGCAAGTCGTCACTGGCCCGTGCGATCATCGGCATCTGGCGTCCCGCAGGCGGCAAGGTCCGGCTCGACGGGGCCTCGCTTGACCAGTACGACCCGGATGTGCTGGGCAGCTACATCGGCTATCTGCCGCAGCGCATCACCCTGTTCGAAGGCACCATCGCCGAAAACATCGCCCGGCTGCAGTCCGCCCCGGACCCCGCCAAGGTTGTCGCGGCGGCCCAGAAGGCCGCAGCCCACGACATGATCATCAAGCTGCCCGACGGGTACGACACCCGGGTGGCGGCTTTGGGGGGGCGTCTTTCCGGCGGCCAGATCCAGCGCATCGGTCTGGCCCGCGCCCTGTTCGACGATCCGGTCATTCTGGTGCTGGACGAACCGAACTCCAACCTCGACAACGACGGGTCGATCGCGCTGAACCTTGCGATCCGCGCCGCCAAGGCCGAAGGCAGGTCGGTGATCATCATGGCCCACCGGCCCGCCGCCATTCAGGAATGCGATACCCTTCTGGTACTGGAAGACGGCACCCGCCGCGCCTTTGGTCCGCGTGATCAGGTCTTGCGCGACATGGTCAAGAACCATACCGACATCGTAAGGACCACCGGTCCCGGAGGTGTGACATGAAGCCCGTCGAAGACGCCGTTGTGGTGGACGACAAGCCCAAGGCGGTCTTGCCGACCAGATCAGCCCCGGCCAGACCGCAGGCCGCGCCTGTTGCTCCCACCGGCTGGTCGGCCGCACGCCCGCTGTGGATCGGCGGTCTGACAGTCCTGTGCCTTGTCGGCGGTTTCGGCGGCTGGGGCCTGTTCACCTCGATCAGCGGCGCGATCATCAGTTCCGGCCAGATCGAAGTCGAACAGAACCGGCAGGTGGTGCAGCATCTCGACGGCGGCATGGTGGCCGAGATCGCAGCGCAGGAAGGTCAGTCGGTGGCGGCGGGTGACCTTCTGCTGCGGCTGGACGGCAGCCTGCTGCATTCCGAACTGACCATCGTCGAAGGTCAGCTTTACGAGGTGCTGGCCCGCAGCGCCCGGCTTGAGGCGGAACGCGACGACGCCGAAACCGTGACGGTCCCGCCCGACCTGCTGGCCCTTGCCGAAGCCCGGCCCGACGTTGCCGACCAGATCGAAGGCCAGCGCCGCCTGTTCATCGCCCGCCGCGAAACCGTGGCCAAACAGACCGAACAGTTGCAGCGGCGGCTTGAACAGACGGCCGCGCAGATCAAGGGCATCGACGCCCAACAGGCCTCGCTGGCCGAACAGCTTGCCCTGATCAATGACCAGACCGTGGATCAGCAATCCCTGCTGTCGCGCGGGCTTGCCCAGTCCAGCCGCGTGGTTGACCTTCAACGCGAAGCCGCCTCGCTGACCGGGGACATGGGCGAGTTGACAGCCAGCCGCGCGCAGGCCGAAGGCCGGGGCACCGAGGTTGAAATCGAGATTCTCCGCCTCGCCGCCGCCCGCCGCGAAGAAGCCAACACCCAATTGCGCGAGCTTGGCCCGCAGGCGCTGGAGCTTGCCGAACGCCGCCGCGCGCTGGTCGAACGCATCGCGCGCCTTGATATCCGCGCGCCGGTGTCGGGCATCGTTCTGGGCCTGACCGTCACCACCCCCCGCGCCGTAATCCGCCCTGCCGATCCGGTGCTTTACATCGTGCCGCAGGACCGGCCGCTGGTGATCGCAACGCAGGTCCAGCCGATCCATGTCGACGAGGTCCGCGTCGGGCAGGCGGTGCGACTGGTCTTTTCGGCTTTCTCTGCCCGCACCACGCCCGAGGTCAGCGGCCATGTCGTTCTCGTCTCTGCCGACGCACTGGTCGATCAGCGCAGCCAGTCCACCTATTACCGCGCCGAAATCGTCTTGGACCCCGGAGAGCTCGAGAAACTCGGCGATGTTGTTCTGGTCCCCGGAATGCCGGTCGAAGCCTTCATCCAGACCGGCGCACGCACCCCGATGGCCTATCTGCTGAAACCCTTCACCGATTATTTCGAACGGGCGTTCAGGGAAAGTTGAGCCGTCTCGTGGCTGTTCCAAAGCTGGAACATGAGGGCGAGCGGGGACAGACTAACCGTGAGATTCGCAGCCATTGATGCTGCGAAACAGTGATCGACCGTCCGCCTGTCCCCGCCTCACCCCCCGCCGATCAGAACCCCCGCCGCGAACACCAGCGCGCCGCCCACAACCACCTGCAGGGCGGCCCGGAAGAATGGGGTTTCCATGAACCGGTTCTGAATCCAGGCAATCGCCCACAACTCGATGAACACCACCACCATCGCGGTGACTGTCGCGGTCCAGAAGTCGGGGATCAGATAGGGCAGCGCATGGCCCATACCGCCCAGCGTCGTCATCACGCCCGATGCCAGCCCCCGCTTCCACGGGCTGCCGCGCCCCGAAAGCACGCCATCGTCGTGCGCGGCCTCGGTGAACCCCATCGAAATCCCCGCCCCGACCGATGCGGCGGACCCGACCAGAAACGTGGTCCAGGTGTCCTGCGTGGCAAAGGCGGTGGCAAAGATCGGGGCCAGTGTCGACACCGACCCGTCCATCAGCCCCGCCAGCCCCGGCTGCACCCATGTCAGGATGAACTGCCGCCGCGCGTTGAAATCCTCGGCGCTGCGCGCGTCTTCGGGCAGATGCGCAGCCTCAAGCCCTTCGGCGTGCTTTTCATGCCCCGCCTCTGCCGCCGCCAGATCGCCCAAAAGCTTGCGGGTGTCGGCGTCGGTCGTCCGCGCTGCGGCCCGCAGGTAGAACGCCTGCGCCTGCGATTCCATCCCGCGCGCCTCGCCCCGGATCGTCTCAAGGCTCAGCGTCTTGGCCAGCCAGACCGGGCGGCGGGCGTAGAACCCCGCCACATGTTCGCGCCGGATCAGGGGAATGACATCACCGAACCGCGCCTTGTGCAGCGCGATCAGGCGCTGGCGGTGGACATCTTCTTCGGACGCCATGCCATCGAACACGGCGGCCGTAGCGGCATAGTCGATGCGCAGGCGTTCGGCATAGCTGCGGTAAATCTGCGCATCATCCTCTTCGGACGAGATGGCAAGCGCCAGCACCTCCTGTTCGGACAGGTCTGCGAAACGGCGACGGTTGGACAGGCCTGGGATCACGGGAAGCTCCATGAATCTGGAATGATTCCAATGTAGCGGGCTGATCGGCAGCGGCAATGACCAAAATTGAACTGTATAGTTCAATTTGTCCTTGAAACTTGAGGCAACACGACACATAATTGAACTCGATGGTTCAGTTATGGAGACCGCCATGATCCGCTTCCTGCCCCTGATGCTTGCCGTGACCTTGACAGCTACGCCCGGCCTTGCTGCCGGATTCATGTTCGATCTGCCGCAACTGACGTTCCCCGCGCCTTCGGAACCGGTAACCCAATCAACTTCGGGTTCCGCGCAGGCAACCCTGCCGCAATCAGCCGCCACGCAGGACTGACCGCACCTTGCGGCGGGTCCCCCCGTGCGTCTATGCTCGACCGGGGGGAAATGCCGATGACCATTGCAGCGCCGACCATTCGACGCGGACGCAAGTTCGATCAGGTGATCGACGGGGCACGGACGATTTTCCTGCGCGACGGGTTCGAACGCGCTTCGGTCGATGACATCGCCCGCGAAGCCGGCGTTTCCAAGGCCACCCTTTACAGCTATTTTCCCGACAAGCGTCTGCTGTTCATGGAAATTGCCAAGTCCGAATGCCGCCGCGTCGCGGACGAGGCGGAAGCTTTGATCCACGATACCGCTCCGGTGGCGCAGGTGTTGCACCTTGCGGCCGAACGGATCGTCGGGTTCATGATGTCCGATTTCGGTGCGCGGATGTTCCGGGTCGCCGTAGCGGAGTCCGAGAATTTCCCGGCGATGGCGCATGATTTCTACCACTCCGGCCCGCTGATGATCCGGCAAAGGCTTTCGACATATCTGCGCAAGGCGGTGGACCGGGGCGAACTTGCGATCGACGACATCCCCTTGGCCGCCGACCAGTTCGCGCAGTTGTGCAAGGCCGACATTCAGGACAGGCTGATCTTCGGCAGTTCGCCATGCTGCGAAGCGCGCGACCTGACCCGCACCATCGACGGGGCCGTAGCGATGTTTCTGGCCCGCTACGGCGTGACATAGACCAGCAGGGACAACGGCTTGCCGTTGCCGATGTTCATCCCGTCAATCCGGGTTACGGGTTCTGCGCCGGGGGCAGCGGCCTGCACCGCCGCCGCGTCCGCCACCGGAACCGCAATCACCTGGCATTCCGCCGCCCCAAACCCCGCCACGGCGCCCGGCACATCGACAAACCGGACCCGGTTCTGCGTCAGGAAGATCACCGACGGCTCGGCATAGCCTGCGACCAGCACGCCGCAGCCCGGATGATCCGCCACCACCCGCGCCAGCGGCACGGCCGGCCACAGCGGCGCAAACCGGGCAAGGCTGGAAAACACCCCGACCGACAGCGCAAGCCCCCCCGCCGTCAGGCCCAGCGCCAGCACCCCCATCCTCCCCCGCGCATAGGCCCACAGGATCACTGACACCGCGCAGGCCAGCCCCGCCGCTCCGATCCACAAGGTCACCGGAAGGGCAAACCCCTGATCCACCGCCGCAATCGCCAACCCGGCCAACACGACAAACGGCATCACCCCAGGCAGTCCGGCAATCCAGACGCGGGGCCGGTCCACGGTCATCGCCCAGGCCGCCATCAGCGCCAACGCGGGATAGGCCGGCAGCACGTAATGGACCAGTTTGGTCGCCGTCAGTTCGAACACGATCCACACCGGCAGCGCCCAGATCAGCGCAAACTGCACCAGCGGAACCCGCCTTCCGCGCCACAGCGCGGGAATGCCTGCCGCCAGCAGCATCGCCCCCGGCCAGAACGTGGCCCAGACCAGCGCCAGATAGGTGCCCGGCGGCGCGCCGTGATTCTCTTGCCCCTGCGCGACCTTGGCCAGCATGTCTGCCCCGACCGAAGCCTGCCAGAACGCCCCGTCCGACCGCAGGGTGATCGCGACGAACCACGGGGCTACCAGTGCCGCCAACAGCAGAAAACCCGGCACCGGCCGCAAGGCCCGCACCAGCACCAGATCGCGCCGCACCACACTCAGGCCCGCAACCGTGAAGACGGCCACCATCGGCCCGATCGGCCCCTTGATCAGGATCGACGCCGCCTGCGCCACCCAGAATGCCATCGCCAGCCCGAACGCCAGTTCGGCCCGCTGTGCCCGCCCCCCCGGCAGCCACAGCCGGGCCAGAACATACTGCCCCGCCATGATCGCCGCCAGCAGTGCCGCATCGGTCTTGGCCAGCCGCGCCTCGCCGCCCAGCAGCAGGCAGACCCCCAGCATGACCGCCGCCAGCAGCGACGGCCCCGCAGGCAGCACCAGCCGCGCCGTGGCATGGGTGAACCCCACCGCCACCAGCGCACCCAGCAGCGACACCAGCCGATACGCCCAGATTTCGGAACCGGCCCCCGTCACAGCCGCCGCGACCGCTTGCAGCCAGTAGATGCCAACGGGCTTCTTGTGCCGCGCCTCATCGCCCAGCCTTATGTCGATCCAGTCGCCGGACTCCAGCATCTGGGCCGAGGCCTGAGCAAACCGCGCCTCGTCGCGGTCCACGGGCGGCAGGGTGAAAAAGCCGGGCATCGCCACCAGCAGCGTCAACGCCAGCGCAAGCCAAAGGCCGGGCAGCCGCAGAAGCAAGGTGTCGATGCGTCCGATCATGCGAAGCCCTTTGTTCAGGGCGATATAGGGGGAAACGACCGGAAAAGAAACCGGTCAGCCGCCGATCAGGGACGGATGCAACCGCACCACGGTTTCGGCGCCCTCACCATGCAACGTGAACCGGTCGGCGCGGGCTTTCAGAAGGCCCCGCCAATTGGTCGCCCCGTGATCCGCAGGCTTTTCCAGCTTGCTCATCCGTGACCCAAGGCTGCACAATGCAATCTGCCCTGCCGCGCCATGGTCCTTGATGGTGGTTCGGATCAGACAATCCAGCTTGTCCAGTTTCGGCTGCACCGGCTTCTGCATCACCGGTTCCACTCGCAGGAATTCCGAGCAGGCCTGTGCGAAGGCCATCGACGCATGCGCCCCGCCGATGCCCACCACCAGATGCCCCAATTCGCGCAGCCGCACCGCCAAAGGTGCGAAATCGCTGTCGTTCGAAGCAAGGACAAACACCCGCGCCCGCCCGGCCAGCGCATACTCCATCGCGTCGATCACCAACCGGATGTCGGTGTGGTTCTTGCCTGACTTCGACGCTGCATGCTGGGCGGCAAAGCGCAGATCGCAACCCCAATCCCCTGCCCTCGTCATGTCGCCGTAGACCCGGCACAGCGCGACGCCTCCAAGGCTTGCGGCCTTGCCAAGGATGCTGACGGCATGATCGTGGCTCAGGTTGTCGCCATCGACAAAGACGGCGACAGGGTCAGCACGTTTCGGAACATCTAGGAACATGCCGCCTCGCCGTCAGATCTACTGGCAAGACCTTGCGCGCGGAATGCGGCGAAACTGCGGAACCTAACCGTTCTCGCGCAAAACGGCACCGGCGAGGTAAAGCGACCCGCAGATCAGCACCCTCGCCTCGGGCGACCGGGCGGCAATTTCGGCCAGCGCCTCGGCGACCGACCCCGCCGTCGCGGCCTCCAGCCCTGCTGACAGCGCCGCATCGCGGGTCGTTTCGGCAGGCAGGGTGTTCTTTTCGCCCGGAATCGTCACTGCATGCAGCCGCACCGCATGCCCGGCCAGCGGCGCCATGTAGCCGCGCACGTCCTTGGTGTTCAGCATCCCGCAGATCAGGTACGTCTCACGCGCGGGCATCGCCGCAAGCGTCGCCGCAATCGCCGCCCCGCCTGCCGGGTTATGCCCACCGTCAAGCCACAGCTCGACCTTCGGGGCCAGATCGATCAGCGGCCCGACCCGAAGCCGCTGCATCCGCGCCGGCCAGTAGGCGCGCGTCACCGCCGCCTCGCAGGCCGCCTCGTCCATCCCCAGGTGGCGCAACGCGGCCAGTGCCGCACCGGCATTGTCGATCTGGTGCGGACCGGGCAGGTTGGGCAGCGGCAGGTCCAGCAGCCCGTTTTCATCCTGAAACACCAGACGCCCCCGGTCGGAAAAGGCATGCCAGTGCTGGCCGTGGCACAGCAACGGCACCCCCAGCCGCGCCGCCCGCGCCTCGATCACCGCCAACCCGTCGGGGTGCTGCGGACCGACGACGCAGGGCACCCCGCGTTTCATGATCCCGGCCTTTTCACCCGCGATCTCGGGCAGCGTCTCGCCCAGAAACTGCTGGTGGTCCAGAGACACCGGCGTGATGATCGTCAGGCGCGGCACCTCGATGACGTTGGTTGCATCCAGACGCCCGCCCAACCCCACCTCCAGCAGGGTCCAGTCGGCAGGCACCCGCGCGAAGGCCAGCAAGGCGGCACAGGTGGTGATCTCAAAGAAGGTGATCTCGTCCGGTCCGTTGGCGCGCACGCATTCGTCCAGCAAATCCGTCAGCGCCGGTTCCGAAATCAGATCCCCGGCCAGACGGATGCGTTCGTGAAACCGCGCCAGATGCGGCGAGGTGTAGGCATGCACCGCCGCACCCGCGGCCTCCAACCCCGCGCGGATCATCGCCTGCGTCGAACCCTTGCCGTTGGTCCCTGCGATGTGGATCACCGGGGGCAAACGCTGTTGCGGGTTGCCAAGCGCCGTCAGCAGCCGGTGCACCCGGTCCAGCGTCAGGTCGATGACCTTGGGGTGCAAGGTCATCATCCGGTCCAGAACGGCGTCCGATGTCATGCCGGAACGACGGCGGCAGGTTCGGGGTCTGGCGGCGGCAGGTCGCCCTTGATGGCGGGCGACTGCCCGGTCAGCATCCGCAGGATCGTGACCAGTTCGTCCTTCATCTTCTTGCGGTGCGCGACCCGGTCCAGCATTCCGTGATCCAGAAGGTATTCGGCCCGCTGAAACCCCTCGGGCAGCTTTTCGCGGATGGTCTGTTCGATCACGCGCGGGCCTGCAAAACAGATCAGGGCGTTCGGTTCAGCGATCTGCACATCGCCCAGCATCGCATAGCTGGCCGTCACGCCGCCTGTCGTCGGATGGGTCAGAACCACAACATAGGGCAAGCGCGCCTCTTTCAGCATCTGCACCGCAACAGTCGTGCGCGGCATCTGCATCAAAGACAAAATCCCTTCCTGCATCCGCGCGCCCCCGGCGGCGGAAAACAGCACCAGCGGCCGCTTCAGCGCGACCGCCCGCTGCGCGGCGGCGATCATCGCGTTGCCCACATACATGCCCATCGACCCGGCCATGAAGCTGAAATCCTGCGCGACGGCCACGATCGGCGTGCGTTGCATCTCACCCTCGGCCACTAGCATCGCGTCCTTTTCGCCGGTCGCCTTCTGCGCCGCCTTCAGCCGTTCGGGATACTTCTTCTGGTCGCGGAAATGCAGCGGATCGACCAGCGCATCGGGCACCTTGACCTCGGTGAAGATGCCCCCGTCGAACAGCGCCCGAAACCGCTCGCGCGGGCTGATGGCCATGTGGTGATCACACGACGTGCAGACGTTCAGATTGTCGGCCAGTTCCCGGTGAAACAGCATCGTTCCGCATTCGGGGCATTTCGTCCAAAGATTCTCGGGGACCTCGCGGCGCGAAAACAGCGAGTTGATCTTGGGGCGGACATAGTTGGAAATCCAGTTCATCGGGTCTGGCCTTTGCTTCGCACGAGGTCTGGGAACATTCGGTTGCCCCCGAAATAAGGCGCAGGGGCCGGAAATGCAATCGGCGGTTCGGCGTCAGCCGCGCCTGCCCCCCCATTGCGCCAGCACCGACAGCGCCGCCGCCAGCGCGGCAAACCCCGCCCCCGCCAGCGCCATCCGAGCGCCCGGTCCGGCGACGATCAGATGCCCGCCGGTCGCCGACCCCAGCGACTGACCCAGGTAAACGACCGACGTGTTCAGCGCGACCGTGGCCGATGCCAGCGCCGGGGCGATCGACACCAATCGGCTTTGCTGCAGCGAATTGGCGGCGAACCCGCCAAGCCCCCACAGGCAAACCCCGCCCAGAAATGCCGCATAGCTGCCCCATCCCGCCCAGATCACCAGCAGCCCCGCAAAAACGCAGATCAGCGCCAGCAGGATGCTGCGCTCCACCCCGAACCGCCCGGCGAGCCTTGCGGCCGCAAAGTTGCCCGCCACACCGGCCGCGCCGCTGGCCAGAAAGGTCAGCCCGACGACATCCGCCCCCAGCCCGTAGGCCCGCGTCAGGATCGGCGCGACATAGGTGAACAGCGTGAACTGCCCCGACATCGAAAACAGCGTCACCCCCAGCACACACAGCAACCGCACATCCGTCAGCACCCGCACCCAGGACCCCAGCGCCAGCGCCTGCACCCGCAATCCGCCGGGCACCACCCGCCAGACCACCACGACCCCCAACGCCGACAGCGCCGCCATCACCAGAAAGGTCGCGCGCCAGCCCACGGCCTCACCGGCCAGCGCGCCAAGGGGAATGCCCAGCACCGACGCCAGCGACCAGCCGATGAAGATGAACGCGATCGCCCCGCCCCGCCGGTCGGCAGGGACCAGAAGCCCGACCGTCGCCGCCGCCTGCGGGGTAAAGATCGCGGCCCCCACGACCGTCAGCGCCCGGAACGCCAGCAAAAGCCCGAAGTCGGACGTGAACGCCGCCCCGACATGCCCGACCACATACAGCCCCAGCGCAAGGGTCAGCAGCACCCTGCGGTCCACCTGCGATGTCAGCCCGGCCAGCAAAGGCGCGCCAAAACCCACGACCAGCCCGCCCACTGTGATCATCAACCCCGCGCGGCCGGCCCCGACGCCCAGATCGGCCATCATGACCGCCAAGAGACCGGCAGGCAGCAGAACCCCGGTTCCAATCAGCAGATTTCCGAACAGCAACGCCCAAAGCGCCCGTGTTGACTGTTGCCCCGTCATGCCGCACCCCGTTTGATCCACGCGCGGACCAACCCCCCCGGATCGCGGCTTGTCAACCCCTGCGGCGTCGGAGCATGGCCCGCAGCCCTGTCCCGAAGGGCTTGCGGCAAAAGCTTGCCGCAACGGTGCAGAGCCCCTATGCCGGTGCAGCCAGACCTTTCCGAGTGACCCCCATGCCCGCTGCCCTGCCCCTCTGCCGAAACCTTCGGTCTGCCGCAGCGCTCGCCATGGCGCTGATGGGTGCGGGGTGCCAGATGACCAACTCGCCCTTGGCGCAACCGCCCACGCCGGTTCTGGGCGGTGTCGTGTCGGTGGCCGGGCCACGCGGCTATTGCGTCGATCCAGCCGCCACGCGCGAACTGGCGGATGCAGCGGTGGCGCTGATCGGGCGGTGTCCCGGCTCGGTGGAGGTTGCCCCGGCGCTTCTGACCATGACGGTCGGCCCCGCCGCGTCGGCCGGTGTGCTTGCGGCCGGAGGGCCTGCGCTGACCGACTACTTCACGTCGACCGCCGGGCGCGCCGCGCTCAGCCGGTCGGGCCGGGCTTCTGATGTCAAGGTGATTGTGGCGGTCGGTGCGGGGGACGCGTATTTTCTGCATCTGCAGGACCGTCGCGCGGGCGAATACTGGCGCGCCGTCGTGGGGTTGAGCGGGCGGCTGGTCACCTTGTCGGCGAACGGAACGCAAGGGGCGCCGCTGCCCCCGCCTGTCGGACGCGCGTTGCTGGACGCGACCCTGATCGCCCTGCGCCGGGTCAACTGACCGCCCGGAACACCGCCAGCCCGCACACAGGATTTCGGGCCGCGCCCCGGCTTTGGGGTGGAGTCGTCAATAAAAACGCGCGATAGATGAATCGTTTCCACAGCGTCGACAACCGATGCGACGCAACAGATCAGGTGCAGGCAACAATGGCAGGACGGATGGCAGGGCTGATCGAGGGGTTCCTGCACAAACGCGTGCTGCGCCGCTGGAAACAGGCGGCGGACCTGGCAGATCAGGCCGACCCTGAAACCCTGCGCACCCTGCGGTCGCGCGCCCGGGGGCTGCGCCGCAATCTGGACCGGGTGATCCACGTCGCGGAACACCGGCTGGCGCTGCCGGTCATCGGGTCGAACGTTATGCGCAAGCCGATGGGCACCGACTGGTCCTGGCGCCCCGCCCTGTGGAAGGGGCCGATCCCGGTTCCCGGCTTTTCCTCGGTGCCCGGCAAGGCCGTGATCAGTGACGGAACCACGATCTTTCACGACTGCCGCCGGTCCGAACTGACGATCCGCCAGATCCGCAACACCCGCGCCGCCGACATTGCGCCCTTCGGCTTTCGCATGGACGTGTTCCGGTTCGACGGGTCGTTCCTGAGCCTTGTCATCGACCTGCCGGAAGAGGGCGCGCGCGGCCTGAAGCTGAAGCACCTTCTGCGGATGGATGTGATCGTCGAGATGGAAAAACCGTTGGAAATCTTTGCAAGGCTCAACATCAAGCACGGCCCCAACGTCGAACAGATCGTGCGCGAACTGCCTCTGAACGAAGAAGAGGTGGCGGTGGAATTCGACCTCGCCTATTCCAAGATGAATGAGAAGCGGGTCGAAAAGCTGTGGGTCGACCTGATTTTCGAAGGTCCGGAAATGAACCAGATCATCCTGCGCGACGTGACATTCTCGCGCCGTCCGCGCGCCGAACTGTGAGGCTGACATGGCAGACCTGATCCTGACGAAAACCCGCATCCGTGCCGGGGTGTGGGAAGGCGTGCTGACCGGGGCCGGAGCGGCCCCCGCGGTGCAGGTCATCCTGCAGGACACAGTGCTGGACGGTATCACCCTGACCCCGGTCGAGGGACGGGCCGGTGAACATGCGGTGCGCGTGCCGATCCCGTCCGACGTCCTGTCGGAAGGCGTGCAGACCTTCATCCTGCGGGATCAGGTCAGTGGCGAAAAGCTGGGGCACTTCACCGTCATCACGGGCGTGGCCCTTGAAGACGACATCCGGGCCGAGATCGACCTGCTGCGTGCCGAACTCGACATGCTGAAGCGCGCGTTCCGCCGCCACTGCCTTGAAACGATGGGCTGACTAGGCCCGGCCTTTGGGCAACAGCGCGATGGGCGCGTTTTCGTTCCGCCAATAGTCCAATGCCGGGCCGTCCGTCACCTGCGTCGAGCGTTTGAAGCCACAGATCAGCACGCCATTTTCGGCCGTGGACGCCACGATCAGGCATTGCGCGATGTGACGCGCGCCGTCGTACAGATCGACCAGACCGCGCAGGTGCGGCGTAAGACTGGCGTCAAGCTGCATTTCGTCGTCCGAAAGCTGCAGCACCGGAAAGATCGCTGCGCCCACCTGAACCCTAAGCCGGGCCTGTCGCTTGCGGTCGCGCTTGCGGGCGGCATCAAGCCCGTCTCGCACCTCTTTGGGAAGGAATTCCAGCATCGTCAGGCCTCCGTTCCGGCAAAGTCTGCCTCAAAAAGAGTTAACATCAAGGCCACTGCTCGTTGTTGCGGCAATGTATCAATCCTGTGATGTGCAAGTCACAACACGGGTACGTTCCGGATGGTTCCGCTTGCGTGCCGTGCCTGCTAGGATGTCCAGACCTGTCCGGAGAAGCCCATGCGCCTGTTGTTCACCGCCCTCGCCGCCCTTTCGCTGCCCCCGACCGCGCTTGCAGCGCCCTGTGGCGGGGATTTTGCCGGTTTCCTGTCCGAATTGGCTGACGAGGCCACAACGGCCGGGTTGCCCGATGATTCGGTGAAAGAATTTTTCACGGGTGCCCGGCAAGACCCGGCGGTCCTGAAGGCTGATCGCAATCAGGGGGTGTTTCGCAAGACGTTCCTCGACTTTTCGCAAAGCCTTATCTCGAAGTCCCGGTTGCAGAATGGTCTCGCTGCGGCGCAGAAACATGCTGTGACATTTGACCGTGCAAATGCAGAATTTGGCGTGTCGCGCGGTATCCTGCTGGCCTTCTGGGCGTTCGAGACCGACTTCGGTCAGGTCCAAGGCGACTTCAACACACGCAACGCGCTGCTGACCCTGGCTCACGACTGCCGTCGCCCCGACCTGTTCCAGCCGCAGGTTCTGGCCGCCATCGAGTTGACGGCGGCGGGTGGCATGGACCCGGCCACCACGACTGGTGCCTGGGCGGGCGAGATCGGCATGGTGCAGATGCTGCCGCGCGACATCCTGGGTCTTGGTCAGGACGGCGACGGCGACGGGGTGGTCAACCTCAAGACCAGCCCGGCCGACGCGCTGCTGTCGGGCGCTGCGTTGTTGCAGCATCACGGCTGGCGTGCAAGCGAACCCTGGCTGCAGGAAGTGACGCTGCCCGACGATCTCGACTGGTCGCTGACCGGGCTTGACACCCTGCGCCCCGCCTCCGACTGGGCTGCGATGGGCGTGACCCCGCGCAACGGTCCCCTGCCCGACCTGCCTGCCTCGGTCCTGTTGCCGCAAGGACGCAAGGGGCCGGCCTTTCTGGCCTATCCCAACTTCCGCGTGCTGTTCGAATGGAACAAAAGCTTCGTGTACGTGACAACGGCGGCCTATTTCGCGACCCGGCTGGAAGGCGCGCCACCCTATGCCGCGGGCAACCCCGACCCGGCGCTGTCGGGTGACCAGATGCAGACCCTGCAGGAGAAACTTGCGGCACTTGGGCATGACGTGGGCAAGATCGACGGCATCCTAGGGGCTGCCACTCGCGCTGCAGTGCAGAAGGAACAGGCGCGCCTCGGCCTTCCTGCCGACGCCTGGCCGACCGAGGAGTTGCTGAATGGCCTCTGACCCCGTGACGGCGGCAGAACTCGCCGCCGCCTTGCCGCATGTGCTGGACGCCCCGAAAACCGACGCCGGCATCACGATGCTGTGCATCCGCCCCGCCCGAAACCAGCGACAGTTCACCAACCGTCTGCACATGACCCGCGCCGACGGCATTGTCGGCGACCGCTGGCGCGCCACGGCCTGGCTGACACTTCCGGACGGATCGCCGGACCCGCAGATCCAGGTCTCGATCCTGCCCGCACGCGTGCTGGATCTTGTCTGGCGCAACCGCGATACGGTGGTGCATCCGGGCGACAACATCGTGGCCGACCTCGACTGCACCGAGGCGAACCTTCCCCCCGGCACGCTGATCCGCGCCGGGACCGCCGTGCTTCGGGTCACCCTCGAATTCAACGACGGCTGCGTGAAATGGAAGACCCGCCACGGCGAGGCCGCGAAAGACTGGATCACCGCCCCCGGCCACCCGCCGCTGCGCCTGCGCGGCATCTTCTGTTCGGTGGAACAGGATGGCGAGGTGACGTTGTCCGACCGGCTGGTCGTGTTGCGCTAGTCCTGAACCGAAGTTGGTCTTTGCTTTTCGTCAAGGAATGCACATCAATCTGGGCATCCGACAGTTCAACGACCAAGGACTTACCTTGAGAACGACGCGGTGGGGTGCGACCCCGCCGGGTCTCCTTTTTTTCGGGGTTACGATCCGATCCAAAGGCGGATGGCGGCAATCATCAGCGTTCCCGCAGCGACCAGCACCATCCACCCACTTCCGATACTTCCTTTCCTCCAGTCTCCTCACCGCCGTTCGCCGCGAAGGATCGCGGCCAGCAAGGGCTATCGGTGCTTGGTTTACAAAAAGTCCATGTGCGGAGGTGGGACAACCCTACGCCACCAGCGCCGCCGCCTTCTTCAGGTCCACGCTGACAAGCTGGCTGACACCCTGTTCGGCCATCGTCACCCCGAAAAGCCGGTCCATCCGCGCCATCGTCACGGCATGGTGGGTGATGATCAGGAACCGCGTGTCGGTGCGCCGGGTCATCTCGTCCAGAAGATCGCAGAACCGCGTTACGTTGGCGTCGTCCAATGGCGCGTCCACCTCGTCCAGCACGCAGATCGGGGCCGGATTGGCCAGAAACACCCCGAAGATCAACGCCAGCGCGGTCAATGTCTGTTCGCCCCCCGAAAGAAGGCTCAGAACAGCCAGCTTCTTGCCCGGAGGCTGGCACATGATCTCAAGCCCCGCCTCCAGCGGATCGTCGGATTCCACCAGAACCAGCCGCGCCTCGCCGCCGCCGAACAGATGGGTGAACAGCGTGGCGAAGTTGGCGTTCACCTGTTCGAACGCCGTCAGCAGCCGTTCGCGCCCTTCGCGGTTCAGGCTGGCGATGCCGGACCGCAGTTTCTTGATGGCCTCTTCCAGATCAAGCTTTTCGTCGGCCAGCATCCGGTACTCGGTATCGACGGCCTTTGCGTCTTCTTCGGCGCGCAGGTTCACAGCCCCCAACGCCTCGCGCTGGCGCTTCAACCGGGTCACGTCCGCGTCCAGAAGATCGGCGGCCGGCATGCGATCCGGCTCGACCTTCAGCGTCGACAACAGTTGCGCCGGGGTGGCACCTGTTTCTTCTGCAATCCGGGCGGCGGCCTGCTCCACAGCCCCCTGTGCCGCCTCGCTGCGCGCCTCGGCAACAGCGCGGGCCTCGCGCGCCTCGCCTGCCAGCCGTTCGGCGTCGCGTTCGGCCAGCATCGCAGCGCGCAGGACGGCCTCGGCGCGGGCCAGATCTTCGGCGGCCAGACGGCGCCGGTCCTCGGCCTCGGCCATCGCCTCGCTCAGCGCCTCGCGGCGAATCGCGATGTCTTCGGGGGCGATCCGCGCTTCCTCAAGCTCGGCTTCCGCCTCGGCGCGACGGGCGGCAAGCTCTGCGTTGCGCCGCTCTGCCGTTTCGGCCCGCGCCTGCCAACCGGCTTGTTCGCGCTGCGCCTCGGCACGGCGGCGCATCCGCGCCTCGCCGTCACGTCGGCGTTCATCCTGTGCCGACCGGCGGGTCAGCATGGCGAGACGCGCCGTTTCGACCATCAGCCGCGCCCGGTCCACCCCGCTGCGCGCCTCGGCCAGATCGCCCAGATCTTCTGCCCCGGCCAGTGCCTCTTCCAGACGGGCCTGTGCCTCGGCGGCCTCGGCTGTGAAGCGCGCAACGGCCAGCCCGGCCGCCTCGTGCCGCCCCGACGCAAGCGACCTGTCCCCTTCGGCCCGCGCCGCCACCCGTGCGGCCTCGGCCACCCGCGCCTCTGCAGCCCGCCGCGCCACCCGCGCCTGTTCTTCGGCACGGGTGAGGCCAGCGAGTTGGTCCTGCACCGCCGCATGGCCCCCCACCGCCGTTTCGGCCCGCGCCTCGGCCTCGTCCAGATCGCGCCGCAGCGCCGCCAGCCGGTTGATCTGCTGCAGACGCAAGGCCGCGGCTGATGGCGCGGCTTCCGCCCCCGCGACATACCCGTCCCAGCGCCACAGATCGCCCGCCCGGCTGACCAGCCGCTGTCCCGGCAGCAACGCCGCTTGTAGCAACGGGCCCTGCGCCGGGTCCACCACACCGATCTGCGACAACCGCCGCGCCAGAACCCCCGGTGCACCCACGACCCCGGCCAACGGCATCGCGCCGGGCGGCAGGTTTTGCGGCGCGCCATACTCTGCCAGCAGCCGCCAGCCCGACCCATTCTCGGCCTCGGACGCCCGCAGGTCGTCCGCCAGTGCAGCCCCCAAAGCCGCCTCGTACCCCGGCGTGACCTGAACCCGGTCCAGCAGCGCCGACCCCGATCCGGCCTCGCGCGCGACCAGCCGCGCCAGCCCCGCCACCTCGGCACGCAGCGCATTCCGCTCGCCCTCGGCCTGCGACCGCGCGGCCCGCGCCTCGCCTTCGCGCGTCTGCCCCTCGGCCCGCGCCGCTTCGGCCTGCGCCAGCGCGTCTTCGGTCGCCTCGGCCAGCGCTGCAGCCGCCTCGGCCGCTTCCTCGGCCCCGGCGTAGGCGTCTTCGGCGGCCTCGACCGCCGCAGCGGCCGCGGCAACCGCAACCCTTGCCCGCGCGGCCTCGGCCCCGGCACGTTCCAGCACCGCGCGGGTGTCCGCCACCAGCCGCTGCACCGACTGGTGCCGCGCCGCCAGCCGGGCTGCGTCCTCGGTCGCCTCGGCCAGCGCGGCCTCGGCCGTGGCCAGAGCCCCGGCCGCCTCGCGCGCGGCCTCCACCGCTTCGGCCAGGGCCTCGTCGTGCCCTTCATGCGCACGGGTGAGCTGTTCGACCTCCCAGGCCAGCCGCTCCAGCACCTCGCCCGCGTCGCGGGTCAGACCGGCCTCGCGCTCGGCATCCAGCGCCAGTTGCGCAATGCGACCCCGCAGCGCCTCGATCGTTCCGCGCGCGCGGGCTTCTTCGACACCCAATGCCTCGCGCTGCAGGATCAGCCGCTGCAAGATCACCCCGGCCACCGCTTCGGCCTCGCGCAGGGCCGGCAACCGGTCTTCGGCCTCGGCCCGCGCGGCCCCTGCGGCGCGCGCCACCGCTTCGGCCCGCCCCGCCTCGGCCAGACGGCCCCGCAGCGCGGCCTCGGCCTCCAGCCGCGCGACATCGGCCTCGCGCCAGCGCAGCCAGCGCAGCATCCCTTCGGCCCGCCGCAGATCTTCGCCGATCTCGCGGTAGCGCGCCGCCTGTTTGGCCTGCCGCACCAGAACCGACAACTGCTGCGCGAGCGCCTCCAGCACATCATCCACCCGCAACAGGTTCTGTTCCGCCGCCGACAGCCGCAACTCGGCCTCGTGGCGGCGCTGGTACAGGCCGGAAATCCCTGCCGCCTCTTCCAGAATCCGCCGCCGCGCCTTGGGTTTGGCGCTGATCAGTTCCGAAATCTGCCCCTGCCGCACCAGCGCGGGCGAGTGCGATCCGGTCGAGGCATCCGCGAACAGCATCTGCACATCGCGCGCCCGCGCCTCTTTGGCGTTCACCTTGTACGCAGACCCCGCGTCGCGGGTGATCCGGCGGATCACCTCGATCTGGTCGGCCTCGTTGAACCCCGCAGGCGCGGTGCGGTCGGCGTTGTCGATGACAAGTGCAACCTCGGCATAGGCCCGCGCACCCCGGCTGGCAGCCCCGTTGAAGATCACATCCTCCATTCCGCCCCCGCGCATCGCGGTGGGCCGGTTTTCGCCCATGACCCAGCGCAGCGCCTCCAGAAGGTTCGACTTCCCACAGCCGTTCGGCCCGACCACGCCGGTCAATCCGTCATGGATGATCAGATCGGTCGGATCGACAAAGCTTTTGAAGCCGTTCAGGCGCAGGCGGGTCAGGCGCACTTGGGTCCTCGGCAAAAACAAGGGTGCAGGATCACCCCCCGGCGTCGCCAAGTCAACGCCTTGCCCCGCCCATCGCGGAAATCTGCCCTGTTACCCACAAGATATGGTCAGGTCGACGGCTTGGGAATGTCGAAGGCCTCCCACCAGACACCCAGAATCGCCCCCAGCGCCACGTCGAAATTCTGCGGCTGCACGTCGACCGACACCGAGGCGAAGAGGGGCGTGGCGGAAATGATCCCGTCGCTGGCCGACACGAAGCATCCATACGCGCCGACCTTGGCAACGCTTGCGCCCAGAATCGTGACGCGACCGGTGCTGTGGTTCAGATCATTCGAGCTGAAAGCCTTGTTGCAGGGCAGCGGCGACCACTGCTGATCCTTCAGGCCGGGGGTCGTGCCGGACGCGGCACCTTTCAGGGCCCCAAGCCCCTTCAATCCGGCCTGCACAGCCAGTTTCTTGATCAATTCGGATGCCGTGCTCCACTTCCCGCCCAGAATGCCCCCGGCAAGACCCGCTCCGGCAAAGCCCATGCCGTAGATGCGGCCCTCGTCGCCGTTCAGAAACTCGAACACGAAAAGACCGCCACCGATCCCGGCTCCGGCGGCAAAGACATAGCCGGGACGGACCTGCCAATTGGTCGTGCGTTTGTCGGACATGAAAACCTCGAGCAACGGAAAGAGAAAGCGGACCGCGAAATGCACGGAAAGTTTGCCGCAGGAATGCGGTCTGTCAAGGATTCGGACGCCCGACCAGACCGCCCCGGCTTGCATTGCCGCTGTCCGGCGGTCAGGATCGGCCTTGAAATGACTGGCAGGACCCCGCGGAATGTTGCCCCATCAGGCTGTTGCCCCGTTTGACTGGCCGGGTCTGCTGGACCTAATCCACCGCGCCTTTGCCGGGATGGAAGGCAGGATCGACCCGCCGTCCTCACTGCACCGCCTGACCGCGCAAGCCCTTGCGGATCAGCCCGGCGAGGTCTGGGTGATCGGAACACCGCCCGTCGCCTGCGTGATCCTCACCCCGCAGCCCGACTTGCTTTACGTGGGAAAACTGGCGGTCGATCCGGCGGCCCGGCGGCAGGGGCACGCCCGGCGACTGCTCGATCTTGCTGCCGAACGGGCGCAGGCGATGGGGCTTGAGGCTCTCGAACTGCAAACCCGGGTTGAACTTGTTGAAAACCACGCTCTTTTCCGCCATCTTGGCTTTGTGCAGACCGCCGCGACGGCGCATCCCGGTTTTGAAAGGCCGACCTCGCTGACCTTCCGCAAGCCCTGCAAGGACCCCCATGCCTGACCTGACGCTTCTCGGCATCTGCGGCGCGTTGCGTGCCGCCTCGACCAACCGTCTGCTTCTGGCCGAGGCGGCGCGCGCCTTCGGTCCCGCGCGTTTTGTCGAAGGAAACCTTCGCCTGCCGCTTTACGACGAAGACCTTGAAATCGAACAAGGAATACCGGCCAAGGTGCAAACGCTCGCCGATCAGATCAGGGCGGCCGACGCGATCATCATTGCGACGCCCGAATACAACAAGGCGCTGCCGGGTGTGCTGAAGAACGCGCTTGACTGGGTCAGCCGCACCAAGGGCGGTCCATGGCGCGACAAACCGGCGGCGATCATCTCTGCCTCTGACGGGCGGGCGGGCGGCGAAAGGGCGCAGTTTTCGCTGCGCCTGTGCCTGAACCCGTTCCGCGCCCGCGTCCTGCCCGGACCCGAGGTGATGGTGGCGCACAGCCGACAGGCATTCGACGACGCGGGGCGGCTGAAGGACCCGATGACCGTCAAGGTTCTGGGTGAACTGATGGCGCAACTGCGGGCTCTTGCGGAACGCTAAGGTGCAACCTGCAGGATCGTCACGACCGTGTCGCCATACTTGCGCTGATCCAGTTGAACGAAACCGGTCGGAGTTGCGGGCGCAACGCCTTCTTCCAGAACGCAGATCGCATCGGGCTTCAGCCAGCCATCCGCGCGCGCCCCGACCAGCGCCGCAGCCCCCAGCCCCTTGCCATAGGGCGGATCGGCGAACACCAGGTCAAATCCCGCCCCGCGCACGGCACCCAACCGTGTCGCGTCGCGCCGGATCACATCGGTGCTGGCTTCGGCCCGCATCAACGCGATGTTGCGCCGCAGTATTCCCAATGCGACCGGCCCGTCATCGACAAAGCACACCCGCGCGGCCCCGCGCGACAGCGCCTCCAGTCCCAGCGCGCCGGTGCCCGCAAAAAGGTCCAGCACCTGCGCGCCGGTCACCGGATCGCCGTATCCGCCGTTGATCAGCAGATTGAAGATGGCCTCGCGCACACGGTCGGACGTGGGCCGCAGATGCGCCGTCGCATCGCCTGCGCCGACCGCCGCGAGTGTCAAGCCGCGTGACCGTCCGCCGATGATCCGCATTCACGCCAACAGGGATTTCAGCGGCGTTGCCGGGTCGGCAATCGCCCGTGGGTCTGCCGAACGCCCCGCTTCGATCAGCCGCTTGCCCACCATGTAGGCGCGGGAGTCGTTCATCGCGTCCACCGCCAGAAGCGTCGATCCCTTGAAGTACCAGTACGACACCGCGTCGCCTTCTGGCCCGCGCGTGACAACCCTGTCATACCCGCTGTTCAGTCCGGCAATCTGCAGCTTGCAGTCGTATTGATCCGACCAGAACCACGCCTTTGCGGCATAGGGCTGCGCGGCCCCCAGAATGTTGTCCGCCACCGCCTCGGCCATGTCGATCGCGTTGCCGACCGATTCCAGCCGCAACCGGCCTTCGCCGTGGGGAAACGAGGCGCAATCCCCTGCCGCCCAGATGCGGGGGTCCGACGTGCACCCCATCGCGTCGGTCCGGATGCCGTTGTCGATCTGCAGTCCCGCTGCCTCGGCCAGCGCCGTGGCCGGAACCACGCCCACCCCGGCGACCACGAAATCCGCGGGCAGGTCGCGCCCGTCCACCAGCCGCACGGCGGTGACGCGAAGGTCGCCCACCAACCGCTCCACCGCGGTGGATTCGAGGATCGAAACGCCATGTGCCTGATGCAACGCCCTGAAATAGTCGGATGTTTCCGGTGCTGCCACCCGTTGCAGGATGCGGGGGGCCAATTCCACCACCGTCACATCCAGCCCCAGCTTTGCCGCCACCGCCGCCGCCTCCAGCCCGATGTATCCGCCGCCGATGATGACCACCCGACGCCCCGGCCGGAATTCGGCCTGCATCGCATCCACATCGGCAAGCGTGCGCACCGTATGAACCCCCGCCAGATGCCCGCCGACAGCTGTGGGCAGACGGCGCGGCACGGCCCCGGTCGTCAGCGCAAGCTGGTCATAGGGCAAAGGCGTGTCCCCCACCGTCACGGTCTGCGCCTGCCGGTCGATGGCGGCCACCGGCTGCCCCAGCCGCAGGTCGATGTTCTGATCGCCGTAGAACTCTGCCGACCGCAGCCAGAGCCGTTCGGCCGTCATCTCGCCCAGCAGATAGCCTTTCGACAGAGGCGGGCGCTGATAGGGCGGCGCGGTTTCTTCGCCGACAAGGGTGATCGCGCCGTCAAATCCCTGCCCGCGCAACCGCGCCACAAGCGCCGCCCCGGCCTGCCCCGCCCCGATCACCACAACCCGCATGCCCGTTTCCTCTGGCCGTCCTTGGCGCAGACCCTATAATCCCGCAGGCAACGAACGCAACGCGAGAGGGACATTCCATGACGATTTCCGAAGGGGGCAAATTGCCCGACGCAACCCTGCTGCACATGAGCGACGCGGGGCCGGGCGCGGTTCAGATCGGCGAAAAGCTGGCCGGACGCAAGGTCGTGATCTTTGGCCTGCCGGGGGCCTATACCGGCACCTGCACCTCGGCCCATGTGCCCAGCTTCATCCGCACGGCAGACAAGTTCGCGGCCAAGGGCGTGGACGAGATCATTTGCGTTTCGGTCAACGACCCCTTCGTGATGAAGGCCTGGGGAGAATCCACCGGCGCGGCGGCGGCGGGTATCACCATGCTGGGTGACGCCGATGCCAGCTTTACCAAGGCGATCGGGCTTGCCTTCACCGCGCCGCCGGTGGGTTTCTTCGACCGGTCCAAGCGCTATGCGCTTTATGCCGAGGATGGCGTGGTCAAGGTGCTGCACGTCGAGGAAAGCCCCGGCGTCTGCGAAGCATCGGGCGGCGAGTCGTTGCTGGCGGCGATCTGACGGCCGGGTTCAGCCCTTGGCCAGCAGGTCCATCTTGCTGGCCAGCTTCACATCAAGCTCTGACAACCCGCCCGCATCGTGGGTCGTCAGGGTCACCGTCACCCGTTTGTAGACATTCGACCATTCCGGGTGGTGGTTCCACTTTTCGGCCCAAAGCGCGGCGCGCGTCATGAAACCGAACGCCTCGACGAAGTTGGCAAAGGTATAGGTCTTGACGATGGCATCGCGCCCGCCTTCGTCGGCCCAGCCACTGGCATAAAGCGGGGTAAGCTGTGATCGGTCCTGCAGTCGTTCGGTCATCTCAATCCTCGCTTTGCACCCGGCGGAACGGCCCGTAAGCCGTCAACACCTCGATCTCGTGATCCACTGCCCGCCGCTCTCCTTCCAGATAGCGCGCGACAGCGTTGCGAAAAGCGGGGTCCGCGATCCAGTGCAGCGAATGGACGGGAACCGGCAGATAGCCGCGCGCCAGTTTGTGTTCGCCCTGCGCCCCCGCCTCGACCCGCGCCATGCGTCTTGCGATGGCAAAATCGATGGCCTGATAGTAGCAGAGTTCGAAATGCAGGCAGGGGTGATCCTCGACGCAGCCCCAGTACCGCCCGAACAGGGTATCCCGCCCGATGAAGTTCAGCGCCCCTGCCACCGGCCTTGTGCCGTCAAACGCCATCACCAGCAGCATGTCGTCGCGCAAGGTGGCCTGCGCTTCGTTGAAGAAGCGGCGGGTCAGATAGGGCGTGCCCCATTTGCGGCTGCCGGTGTCCTGATAGAAGGCCCAGAACGCATCCCAATGTGCAGGCTCGATCTGATCGCCCGTCAGCGACCGGATCGTCAGACCGGCAGCGCGGGCGGTTTCGCGTTCCTTGCGGATCATCTTGCGCTTGCGGCTGGACAGATCGGCAAGGAAATCATCGAACGTTGCATAGCCACGGTTTTCCCAGTGGAATTGCTGGGTCACGCGGTGCAGCAGGTCATGGGTGTCGGCCAGCGCCTCTGCCTCGTCCGCCGTGCAAAAGGTGATGTGCAGCGACGACAGCCGGTTCTGCGCGGCAATCTCGATGGCGCCCTGCAGCAGCGTGTCGCGCAATCCCGCGTCACACAGAAAGCGGCGGCCGGTGGCCGGGGTGAAGGGCACGGCGACCTGCAGCTTGGGGTAGTACCGCCCGCCCGCCCGGTTCAGCGCATCGGCCCAGCCGTGATCGAAGATGTATTCGCCCTGACTGTGCGACTTGGCATACATCGGCAAGGCCCCGACGATCCGGCCATCCTGCCGAAGGATCAGCGGCTTGGTCTGCCAACCCGACCCCGTACCGGTCGAATGCGAGCGGTCCAGGGCCGACAGGAACCGGTGCGTGGTGAAGGGGTCCACGGCGCGGCCTTCGGCCGCCTCGGGACACGCGACCGCGTCCCACTCGGCAGCGGGCAGTTCGGTCATGCTGTCGTGCAGGGTCAGGGTGTCGGGCATGACCGTCGTTTCTGATTGCGGGGTCTCGGGGATTTCACCCATGGCACCCTATATGGCGTCTGACCGTCAGGTGGT
Source organism: Rhodobacter sp. (assembly GCA_027487575.1). GTDB lineage: Bacteria > Pseudomonadota > Alphaproteobacteria > Rhodobacterales > Rhodobacteraceae > JAIYDJ01. The sequence goes on from JAIYDJ010000079.1 coordinate 50,037, forward strand.
CCGCACAAGGCACCCGTCAAGTCGAAAGGGGGGCGGCATAGCCTTCGAAGGTGATGTTCCGGGCGATCCTGCGCGCGGTTGCCTCGGATTGCGGCGACCGGATTGTCCAGCACAGCACGGCGGCCCCCTGAGCCGCCAGTTCCGCCACGCGCGGCCGGGTCAGATCGGCGGCTTCATGGCTGATGAAGCTGGACTGCGTGGCGTCGTAATCCGGAATGTCGCGCAGACGGAGGCAAGTCGCGGCATCGGCGGGTTGCCAGTCGGCAGGGTCGAAAGCGCAGGTCGTCAGGCCGCGCGGCACGTGCGGGGCCTCGCGCGCCATGATGGCCATGCTGTGCGGATTGAACGACATCAGCGCGACGGGGCCATCGTAGCCCTTCAGCGCGCGGATCGTGGCCGCCTCAAGTCGCCCGTCGGTCGGTGCAAGGCGCAGCGACTGGTCCTTGACCTCGATCAGCAGTGGCACCCGCCCCGCGATCTCTGACAGCACCTCGGCCAATGTCGGGATCGCGTCATCGCTGCCGGTCAGCCCGATGCGGCCCAGATCGGCGGCGGTCCGGCTGTTCAGCGCGCCGGTCTGATCGGTCAGCCGGTCCAATGTTTCGTCGTGAAACACCATAGCCACATCGTCCGACGACAGTTGCAGGTCAATCTCGATGCCGTAACCCGCCGCCACTGCCGCCCGGATGGCCGACAGCGAATTCTCGATCCGGCCGGTGGCGCGGTCGTGATATCCACGATGCGCGATAGGCGTGGTCAGAAAGGCCGGCGGCAACGGCGCGCGCATCAGCGGATCTCGAACAGGGCTTCGATCTCGACGGCGACGCCCAGCGGCAGCGATGTGGCCGAGATGGCCGAACGCGCATGACGCCCCGCATCGCCCAGAACGGCGACCATCAGGTCCGACGCGCCGTTGATGACCTTGGGCTGATCGGTGAACTCGGGCGTCGAATTGACGAACCCGACCAGCTTGACCGCGCGGACCACCCGGCTCCAGTCGCCACCGACTGCCGCGCTGAGCTGCGCAAGGATCGAAATCGCGCAGGACCGCGCCGCATCCGCCCCCTGTTCGATGGACAGGTCCGCCCCAAGCCGGCCCCGTGTCAGTCCGGCGGGCGTCTGGCTGATCTGACCGGAGATATAGACATGGGACCCGGTCAAAACGAAGGGAACATAGTTTGCGGCGGGGGCCGGAGCCTGCGGCAGAACGATGCCAAGTTCGGTCAGGCGGGCGTCGATGGACATGCGGCAACCTCTGTTTTTGATGCGGAGACGCTAGCCCGGCCTGTCCGTCAGGGCAAGTCCGGGCTGGCGGCAAAGACAACCCTGCCCGAGTGTTTGCGGATTGTCGCGGGTCCGGGGAACCAAACCCGACGCGCGGCGTTATGCGATGTGGTTCGGACGGTTTCCATCACGGTCGCAGGCTTTGGTCACCTTCAGAATTAGTCTGAACAGACCGGTGTCGCGCGGGGTGCTGGGTTTCTGCGTCGGCCCCGTTCGTGACGCGGCGAGGTGCCGTGGCAGAACATCGGAATGGGAATGAATGGATGTCGTTGGTCAATCTTGTTGTGACACTGATCGTGGTCGGTGTGTTGTTGTGGCTGGTGAACACCTACATCCCGATGGATCGCAAGATCAAATCCATCCTCAATGTGGTCGTGGTGATCTTCGTCATCCTGTGGATCTTGAACGGGACCGGTCTGCTGGGCGGCCTGAACTCCGTCCAGATCGGCGGCTGAGATCCGGCCTTGACGAGCGCCCCCGATGCCCTGACGGGGCCGGTCACATTGGCCAACCTGACCGAGAAGCGGTCCTTTCTTGACGCGATGGGCGCTGTGAACGCTCTGGATCTGTCAGGGGTCACGGAACTGGACACCGCCGGCGCATGGCTGATCGTCTCGCATCAGGCGCAGGCCAAGTCTGCGGGAAGGCCGTTCACGGTGCAGGGTGCCAGCCCGGCGCAGGCGCTGCTTCTGGATACCGTGACGGCGGCGCTGGCACCGGCGCCGCCCCGTGTCAGGCGCCCCCCGCAACACCGTGCGGGCGACGAACTGGTGGCCATCGGTGCCGGGGTCAGCACCTTCTCGGGCAACATCGGGGCCAGTCTGGGATTTCTGGGGCTTGTCATCGCCAAGCTGATCGGCACGATCCTGCGCCCGTCCCGACTGCGGTTTACCGCGCTGGTACATCACATGCAGCAGGCCGGGCTGAACGCAGTTCCGATCGTCGCCCTGATGGGGTTTCTGATCGGGATCGTGCTGGCGTTTCAGGGCGCGTCGCAGTTGGAGCAGTTCGGAGCAGAGGTTTTCGTCGTCGATCTGATCGCGATTTCGATCCTGCGCGAACTGGGGGTTCTGCTGACGGCGATCATCGTCGCCGGGCGTTCGGCGTCGGCGTTCACCGCCTCCATCGGCTCGATGAAGATGCGCGAGGAAATCGACGCGATGCGCGTGCTGGGCCTGGACCCGATCGAACTTCTGGTGGTGCCCCGCATTCTGGCGCTGGTGATCCTGCTGCCGGTCTTGGCCTTCGTGGCGGACATGGCCGGTCTGTTCGGCGGCGGGCTGATGGCATGGGTCGATCTGGGCATCTCTCCGGGGATGTTCCAGACCCAGCTTCTGGCCAATACCGATGTGTCCCACATGCTGGTCGGGCTGTCCAAGGCGCCGGTCTTCGCGGTGATCATCGGGGTGGTGGGCTGTCATCAGGGGATGCAGGTCAAGGGCAACACCGACTCGCTGGGCAGCCTGACGTCGCGGTCGGTGGTGGTTGCGATCTTCATGGTGATCGTGGTCGACGCGCTGTTTTCGATCTTCTTTGCGCTGTGGGGGGTCTGATGGACCGGGAAGCCGTGATTTCGGTGCGCGGACTGACCAACCGGTTCGGCAAGACGACGATCCATGAAGCGCTTGATCTGGACGTCTGGCGTGGCGAGGTGCTGGGCGTTGTCGGCGCGTCGGGCAGCGGCAAGTCGGTGCTTTTGCGCAGTATCGTCGGCTTGCAGCGGCCCGCGGCGGGTTCGGTCACCGTTCTGGGCACCGATCTGATGTCGGCATCGCCAGACCAGCGCCATGCGGTCGAAAACCGGTGGGGCGTGATGTTTCAGGACGGCGCGCTGTTTTCATCGCTGACAGTGCGCGAGAATGTCGAGGCCCCGATGCGCGAAAAGCTGGCAATCGATGCCAAGACTCGCGTGGCGCTGGCCGATCTGCGCATCTCGATGGTGGGCCTGCCGAGCCGGGCGGGGGACCTTTATCCATCGGAATTGTCTGGCGGGATGCGCAAACGCGCCGGTCTGGCCCGCGCGCTGTCGCTGGACCCGCAGATCGTGTTTCTGGACGAACCGACCGCGGGCCTTGATCCGATCGGCGCGTCCGAATTCGACGCACTGATCCGCGCGATGCAGAAGGCCATGGGTCTGACGGTGTTTCTGGTGACCCACGATCTGGACACCCTGCATGCCACCTGCGACCGGATCGCCGTGCTTGCTGACCGAAAGGTGAAGTTCACCGGCACGATGCACGAGATGCTGTCGGTTGATCATCCTTGGGTCCATGCCTACTTCCACGGACCCCGCGCACATGCCGCACAGCCCAAGATCGAGGCCACCTGATGGAAACCCGCGCGCGATACATCCTTGTCGGGGCGTTTACGCTTCTCAGCCTCGTTGCGGCACTGGGGTTCATCCTGTGGCTTGCGAAGGTACAGATCGACCGGACCTTTGCCCAGTACGACATCCTGTTCGACAACGTGTCGGGACTGGGTCAGGGCAGCCCCGTCTATTACAACGGGATCGACGTGGGCGATGTGCTGAACATCGCGATGGATCTGGAAAACCCCACGCTGGTGCGGGTGCGGATCGAGATCTATGCAAGCACGCCCGTCCGGATGGATACGATGGCCACGCTGGCCTCGCAGGGCGTGACCGGCGTGTCCTATGTGGCGCTGGAAGGTGGATCGCCCCAGTCGGAGCGGCTTGAGGTCATCCCGCCGAACATCGTGGCGGTCATCCCGTCGAAACCCTCTGTCGTGCAGGGGCTGATCACCGATGCGCCGGACCTTCTGGCCGAGGCGATTGCCCTGATGCGCGATATCCGGGGCTTCACGACCGAGGAAAACACCAAGGCCATCGCATCTATCCTGAAGAACGTCGAATCTGCGACAGCCCGGATCGACACCATGGCGACGCGCACCGAAACGGTGATGATCTCTGCCGAGGCGACGCTGGCCCGGCTTGATGCCGTGCTGATCGAAGCCAAAACCACGTTCGAAAGCGGCAATTCCGTGATCGAACAGGACCTGCCCGCGCTTGTGGCCGATCTGAGGTCCGCCGCGCGCGACATCGGGCAGACGGCCGCCGGTCTGGAAGAATTCGCCCGCACCGGACTTCCCGCCTTCGGCGCACTGGCCAGCGAAGCGCGCGGCGTTGTGGCGGGCATCGGCGCGCTGGCCGAACGCATCGGCAACGATCCCGGACGCTTCCTTCTGGGCACACAGACCCCCGCGTACAGGAGATGACGAACATGTCAAGATTTCGGGCCGCCCTTCTGGTGCTGGCGTTCCTTTCGGGGTGCGGTGCCTTGGGTGCCGTATCGGAAAAGACAGCCGAACTGGATGCCTATACCCTGTCATCCTATGCACCTTCCAACGGGTCGACCGGCGGAAGCCGGCACCTGGTGGTCGAACTGCCGACTGCGGCGGGGGCCATCGGGACGGACCGCATCCTGATAAAACCGCTGCCGGTTCAGGCCCAGTACCTGCCCGATGGCCGCTGGGCGGAACCAGCCCCGGCACTGGTCCAGACGCTGCTGGTGGCGTCCTTCCAGAATGCGGGCGGGTTCCGCCTGGTCGGGCGCGACGGCGCCGGATTGATGCCCGACTACACATTGATGACCGAGTTGCAGGAGTTTCAGGCCGAACCGGTCGGGCCTACGCCCGGATCGGTTACCGTGAGGATCAGCGCGATGATGACGCTGATCCGCGAATCCGACCGGCGGATCATCGGCTCCCGCCGGTTTTCCGCAACGGCGCAGGGATTGTCGGACGAGACGCTGGCGATCGTCAGCGGTTTCGATCAGGCGCTTCAGACCGTTCTGCGCGACGCGGTGCAATGGACACGCGGGCAGGCAGGATAGGTGCCACGCCCGATGGATGGCAGACCGCCGCGCCCCCTGCAGCCGGAACCACTTGCATTGGCAACGACCCGCAGCCATTCAGGGCAGGTGAACAGCGCGCCGCAAAGTCCTTCGTCCCCCCTGAACAGCCTTGGCTGGTCCGCCTTCTTTGCCGACCAGATCGGGTCGGACGAGGGTGACCTGATCCCGGTGCGCGTTTCGGTCGTCCACCGGTCGCGGCTGGTGGCCGAAACTGGGACCGGCCCGGTGCGGCTGGACCTTGCGGGATCGACCATGGACTACGCCGTTGGCGACTGGGTCCTGATGGATGCCGACAGGCGCAAGGCGATGCGGACGCTGTCACGCCGGACCCTGCTGCGCCGCCGGACCGAGGCCGCGCATCTGCCGCAGTTGATTGCAGCGAACGTCGATACCCTGTTCATCGTCACCTCGTGCAATGACGATTTCAACCCGGCCCGGCTGGAACGCTATCTGGCGCTGGCAAACGAGGCTGGGGCAGAGCCGGTGATCGTGCTGACAAAGACGGATCAGGTTTCCGATCCGCAGGTCTGGCGGGCGCAGGCCGCAGCCTTGCAACGCGATCTGGATGTCGTGATGGTGGACGCCACGGCACCGGACGCGGCCGTCGCGCTTGCCCCGTGGTGCGGGCCGGGGCAGACGGTGGCCCTTGTCGGATCATCGGGCGTGGGCAAATCGACGCTGCTGAACACGCTGGCCGACAAGGATGACGAGGCGGCACAGCCAACCGGCGGCATCCGCGAGAATGACGCCAAAGGGCGGCACACCACAACCGCGCGGTCGCTGCATGCGATCGTCGGCGGCGGTTGCGCCATTGATACGCCGGGGATGCGGACGCTGCATGTCAGCGGCGTGTCGGCGGGTCTTGACGTGCTGTTCGCCGAAATCACCGAACTGGCCCCGCTGTGCCGGTTTCGCGACTGCACCCATGCCCACGAACCGGGATGCGCCGTGCAGGCCGCCGTTGCCGCAGGCACCCTGCCGCCCGAACGCCTTGACCGCTGGCGCAAGCTTGACGCTGAAAACCGCGCCAACACACCGGTGCCGACTGGCCCGCGTGGCAACAAATCGGTGGCACCTCCGGGCAAGCGCCGCTAGCCCCGCCCCCTTGGCAGGACGGAACAATCCCTGCCGCCTCTGGTTGTCCGGTCCGCAAACCGGAACCCGAGGAGACCCAAGATGGATACCAGCATTCCCGCACAAAGCCAGGACCGGCAGCCGGGCCACGAATCCGAACTGTCGCCGAAACCCGACTGGATGCCAAGGTTTCCCGGCTCGGGAAGGCTGTCGGGCCTGACCGCGCTGATCACGGGCGGCGACAGCGGCATCGGCCGCGCCACGGCTGTCCTGTTCGCCCGCGAAGGCGCGAATGTCGCCATCCACTACAAGGATGAACATCAGGACGCCGAAGCAACGCTGGACATGGTCCGGGCCGAGGGGGCGGACTGCATCGCGCTGTCCGGCGATCTGGGCGAGAAAGCCGAAGCGGACCGCGCCGCGCAGGCCGTTATCGACCGGTTCGGCCGGATCGACATCCTGGTGAACAACGCCGCCGAACAGCATGTGCAGACCAAGGTCGAAGACATCCCGGAAGAACAGCTTCGCCGCACCTTCGCCACCAACATCTTCGGCCAGTTCTTCATGGTGCAGGCCGTCGTCCCGCAGATGCAGCCGGGCAACACCATCGTCAACACCGCGTCGGTCACGGCCTTTCGCGGACAGCCGATGCTGATCGACTATTCCTCGACCAAGGGCGCAATCCTTGCGTTCACCCGCGCGCTGGCCTCGAACCTGTCCGAAACCGGCATCCGGGTGAACGCCGTGGCCCCCGGTCCGATCTGGACCCCGCTGATCCCCGCCTCGTTTCCGCCCGACAAGGTGGCGGATTTCGGCAAGGACTCGCCAATGGGCCGTCCGGGACAGCCAAACGAGGTGGCCAGTTGCATCCTGTTTCTGGCCTGCGAGGACTCCAGTTACCTGACCGGTCAGACCCTGCATCCCAACGGCGGGGCCATGGTCGGCGGCTGACCTAACCGGCCTCGCCCAACCCGATGCGGTCGGGCGAGGCCGCCAGCACCACGGCGCGAATCTCTTCCGCCAGATTGCCTTCGATCACCTCGGGGCCGCTGATGACAGCGCCGGGGTCTTCCTGATGGTCCTGCATCACCGACAGCGTGTCGAGTTGCTCCATCAACTGCGTCGCCTGGCCGCCCTGCTGCAGATGGGCAAGGATATGCGCCAGCACCGTGCGGTGCGCCATCAGGCGACCTTCGATGGCATCGGACGAAAGCCCGGCTGCGGTGTCGCGGGGTGTGGTCATGTCGGACATCGGCGTTCTCCTGTTGTGCCTTGGTCCAACCGCCGGCCTCCGCGCGGGTTCCCTTGCTGCGCTCTGCGCCATCGCCTGACAGGATCACGCAATTTTTCCGGAACATGCAGCGCGTTTCATAGTTTGGGTCTGTACCAAAAGGAGAAACCACCATGCGTACAATCGATGTTGTCACCCAGATCCTGATCATTGTCGGCGGTCTGAACTGGCTGCTGGTCGGGCTGTTCCAGTTCGATCTGGTCGCTGCCATTTTCGGGGGCCAGACGGCGGGCCTGTCACGGATCGTCTACATTCTGGTCGGACTCAGCGCGATCTGGCAGGCGATCCGCCTCCCCTCGATCATGAACCCGTCGCCCCGCGTCGCCGTGCCCACCACACGGCATCCCAACGACACGCTCTGATCGGAAAAACCCTTAGCAGGCCGCTGATCCGCCACAGGCGGAACCATGCGGAGGGCGGGATACCGATCCGGACGGTGTCCGCAAGTTTGCGCGGCGGGGGTGGAACATTCCCGCCGCGAGCCGGTTGAAAGGCGCAAATCGAGGACTGGAAAGGGCATGTCATGAAACTTGTCATCTTCGTCGCAAGTGCGATGCTGGCCATGCCGCTGGCGGCCCAGACCACCAACGACGACGCCACCGCAACTGAAAACTGGTGGGACGAGGTCGGTGCCGGGTTCTTCAGCGACGCCTCCTTGCAGCAACCCCGCCCGGAGTATGAAATCCGCGCCCAATGGACGGGGCTGAGTGCGGATGATCAGGTGGCTGTCCGGGCCCGCTGCTCCGCCGGTCTGGAAAACGCCCAGTCGCCCTCGCTGCAAGAGGGCAGCGGGGATGAAGACCGGGACGCAACCGCAACGGAACTGACGGACGATGCGCAGCAGGCGGGCAGACCGCTGATCGGCAGCGAAGCACCGGCAGCGGAAAACATGACGACCACGACCGGTTCGGTCGACGGACAGGAAGTGCAGCGCGCCGATCCTGCGAACAAGCCGGAACCCTACACCGGCCTTGCCGGTTCGGATGTGGAAAGCCCGGAAAAGATGGTGATGATCTGTGACCTGATCCAGGAACTTTGACCTGCGCGGGTCAAGGCCCGTGAAGGCCGCTTCGCTTGCGTGTGAGGCGACCTTGCAGTGTGCGCTGCCCGATCAATCCCCTTCGTGCTTTTCAGAACGGCCCTGACGTTACATCCATGACACCTTCCCTGCCCCCACCAGCCGCGCACCCTGTCCGCATCCTGTTCGTCTTTGCCCGGCTTGAGGCCGGCCTCGATGAACGCGAAGTGCGGCTTCTGGCGCGCACGCTCGACACGATGCGCTACCGCATTGACGTGCTGCCCTGTCAGGGCGTGGATGGATTGCCCGACCGCACGCACCGGCAACTGGAGTCTGCAGGCGTGCGGGTCGACCGGACGGCCTATCAACTGAGCTTTGAGGACACGGTAAAGTATCTGGAACGCCAGGCCGCGGGATATGACATCGTGATGTCCTGCCAGGATGTCGCCGACATCTATCCAGCACTGGAACGCCTGCGCCATCGCCCGCCGCTGATAGAGTATGGCGCGCGGATATCCGATGCACTGTCCGGGCCAAAGCATTTCACGACCCGCTTCATAGCTCCAAGCGAAACGATCCGGGCGGCTGCGGCCCTTCGGATGCCGGATCGGCCGCATCATGCGCGCGTCATTCCTGCGATGATGGATTTGGCGAGCTACGATGCGAGCCTGAACAGTATGACGAGGGCATCACTGGGACTGCCGCGCGACGGGTTGGTCGTGGGATGGGCGGGGCCGGTTAACCGCGAGGATCAGGCACAGACGTTGCGAATTGTCGCCGGTCTGGTGCGCCAAAACCACCCGTCTGCGCGCTTTGTTGTGTTGGGTCACACAGGAACGGCGATGAGCGGCGATGAGAACGCCGTGCCGGCACCGACCGTGTCCGCTGGCGTGACCTTCGCAAATGCCCGGATCGACACGCCCGATCTGATGATGGCCCTCGATCTGTTCGTGTGCCTGGCCGACGATGTCGACGCGGCGCATCTGATCGCCTGCGCCGGGGCAGCGTCGCTGCCGGTTGTCACGACAGCCGGTCTGGCATCGGACGACCTTGTGAAGGATGGGCAAAGCGGTCTGCTCGTGGAACCTTCAGATGCTCCGGCTATCGCTTCGGCCATTGACGATCTGGCCCGCCTGCCCCTGGTGCGTCGCAAGTTGGGTGCGGCGCTGCATGCCCAGATCGCGGCAACCCATGCCCCCCCGGTGGTTGCCCGGCAGTGGGAGGCGCTTTTCGACGAAGTGCTTTCGGGCACCCCGGCCGCGGCACCCGGACTGTTCCGCAGCTTCATGCAGGGCGGGTTCGAGTGTTCGACGCATCGGTTGCGCACCGGTCGGCGGCTGGATGTTGTCGCGTCGATCGGGCACGACACGCATGCCGAGGCGGATTACCGGCAACTTGCCCGTGCGGGACTGCGCACGGTGCGGGACGGTCTGCGGTGGCACCTGATCGAACAACAGCCGCGCCGCTTCGACTTTTCCAGTGCGCTGCCGATGATGAAAGCCGCGCAACGGGCCGGAACCCAGGTCATCTGGGATTTGTTGCACTATGGCTGGCCCGACGACATCGACATCTGGACCCCGGCCTTCGTCGACCGGTTCACCGCCTTCGCCAAGGCCACGGCCATCCTCTGGCGCGAGACGACGGATGAAATCCCGTTCTGGTGTCCGGTCAACGAAATCTCGTTCTTTGCATGGGGCGGCGGCGACGTCGGCTATCTGAACCCGTTTGCAACGGGGCGCGGGCACGAGTTGAAGGTGCAACTCGCCCGCGCCAGCATCAGCGCCATGCATGCCCTGCGCGACGTGGACCCAAGGGCAAGATTTGTTCACTGCGAGCCGCTGATCGCGGTGCATCACGAGGCTGCGCGCGGTCGCCCCCTGTGGGAGGCCGAAGGATGGCATCAGGCGCAGTTTCAGGCCTTCGAAATGATCATGGGCAGGATGTGGCCACAGATCGGCGGCGATCCGTCGCTGCTCGATATTGTGGGGCTGAACTACTACACCAACAACCAGTGGATTCATTCCGGCCCTGCGATTGACATGGACCATCCGATGTACCGGCCCCTGTCGGATCTGCTGTTCGAAGCCTACGGGCGGTACGGACGCCCCATCTTCCTGTCGGAAACGGGGGTCGAGGGTGACCGCAGGGCCCCGTGGCTTAACTATGTGACCTCCGAAGTGGCGCGGGCGCGCCGGCGGGGTGTGCCGGTGGAAGGGATTTGCCTTTACCCGGTGGCCAACCACCTTGGCTGGGACGATGACCGGCTGTGTCCGAACGGACTGCTGTCGCATGACATGATCCATGGCCAGCGCCGGATGGACCCGGCCTTGGCGGCGGCCACGGCCACGGCAGTTGCGCGGTTCGATTTCGGCAAGGAGGCCTGGGCACACAGGGCGGGCCACGTCGCCGCATTCTAGGATCGCGCCTCGGTTCTGCGACGCTGCGGAACAATCCGACGCGCCGCGTGTTGTCGTCATGTCTGAAACCCGGTCATCGGCCTGGTTCGAAGGAGAATGACATGTCGGCACCACAAACCAATCTGGAAAAACAGAAACGCCGCCACAAGGGCCCGCTGATCGGGATGGCTGCAGTCGTTCTGTTCGGCGTGGGCCTGATCGGTTACTGGCTGATCGAGGAATCCGCGATGTCCGAGAACCCGGTGGGATCAGACACGGAACAAGACGGCGGCACCGCCCCGACACCAACCACGGCAGAGGGCGCATCGGAATCCGCGCCCGTGGCGCAACCTCCGGCCGCAGGTCAGCAACCCGCGGCCGACTGACGCGATTACAGGTCGGAAGCCGCTGTTTCAGATTGTCTATTCTGGTCAGGCGGGGATCGGCTGAGGCCAGTCCGATCCCCTTTGCGGCTTCGCAGTACGTTATCGGTGCTCGCCGAAAAACCGCAGCACTTCGGTGGTCGCAGAGATGTCCTGCGTGTTTCCGGCACCCTGACGCTGCGGACCGGGCCAGACATGCCCGCCGCCCGTGACCGTCATCAAGGTGATTTGCGCCCGACCGGACGCATCCGAATAGGTGTCGACGGTGACGGACATGCCGTCGTTCGCCCGATCAATCACCCGCGTCGTCTTTGCCAAGGACCCGTGCGCTGCCACGAACGCATTGATCTGGACCGGAACCGGCGTGAACGGGTGCCGCGTCCGCCTGCTGCCGATCTTGGCCCGGCCATCGGCACCATAGGGCACGACCCTGTCGTCCAGTCCGTGAATGTGCAGCAACGGCACGCGCGTGGCAGAGGCCCGACGCAGGTCGATGGTTCCGGCAACTCCGGCCACTGCCTTGACGCGTCCCGTCCGCCGCACCGCATAGGTTTCGGCCAACACGGCCCCGTTGCCCATTCCGGTCAGATAGACGCGCGCGGCATCCAGACCGAACCGCTCTGCCGCGTCCGCGATGACCTTGTCCAGAAAGACGACATCCGCGATCCGGTTTTCCTGAGCGTAGCCGCAGCAATAAAGGCCGTTCCAGGAAAGCTGATCCTGCGCGCCCGAGCCGCGGGGATAGATGACCGCGTACCCCTGGGCCAGAGCGGGCGCGCTGAGACGGATCTTCGACCGGAATTCCTCAGGCGCGCCGGCTGCGTTGTGCAGGGCAACGATCATCGACCCGTTCGGCCTGGCCGGCAGGTCGATCAGATAGGTCCGGTTGCCCAGCACCACCTGTTCCTGCTTGGCTGCAACCGGAAATGCCAGAAGGCACAGAAGGACCGCCGTTTTCCACATGACCGTATTCCTTGTGAGAGTTTGCCACGATGCAGCCGATCCGGCATTGAAAGGGCGTTGACGTCTGACCTGTCGACACTGTTTTGTCACAGAAACGTCATGTGACAACTCGCCCGGCGACGATCTGTTCCACGAAAGACGCAGCCTGCCTCTGCTTGCCGACGTCGCACGGTGGTAGCGGCATCTCCGCGATCACGTTTTCTGCTGCACCGCAGCAATCTTGGAACTTTTTGGATTCCGGGAAGTTTGACGGTACGGGATCGCGAATGCCGCGAAAATGCGCGCCGATCAAGTTTTTGTCATCGCCGAGGAGCCTGAATCGTTGTGCGGAACATATCGAGGGTGGGGAAAGGAGCCGGTCATCCGCAACTGATTCCTTCTGTCAGCGAGGGTCGCGCAATTGACCCTGAACCGATCGGACCGGCAGAACGGAAGGCTGAGTATCCAATGGCAAAGTTCCACGCACTTGTTGCTGACATGGTTGAAAGCCGGAATCGCACACTGAAAAAAATATTGGTTTCGGACAGGAACCCAATCCTGTCGGAAGGCGTTGTGAATGCCATCCGCAATGAACCGTTCTTTGCAAACTATTCTGTCGAGGCGGTGAAGGAGGCTGATCCTGAAACGCTGGCTGCATTGCAGCCGGACCTGTTGATGATTGATCCGGACCAGTCGCAGATTCCTTCCCCCCTGTTCGCTCAGTATTACCTAAAGTTGTCATCCCTCTGCGTGCTGATCGGCTACTGCGAGGATGTGAAGCCCCCAAAATCCAACGCGCTGATCGCTGCGGGGTTTCGATGCCTGATTCCCAAAGACATGCAAAGCACTGATCTTGCGAGGATTCTTGTTTCATTTCTGCACGGTGATGCATCCCGGTCCGAGGCCGTGACCAAGGACTTCTCGGCTTTGACCGATCCTGCCTCCGACCCGGCCAGCGTGCTGTCTGAGCGGGAGGTCGAGGTTCTGCGCATGATCGCTCTTGGCGATTCGATGAAGGAAATCGCGTCATTTCTGAAGATCAGCATCAAGACGGTCGACACCTACAAGAACCGGGCAAGCCTGAAACTGGGCCTGAAGACACGGGCGGACATTGTTCGGTACGGTATTAAGGCCGGCTGGTTGAGTTGATAGTCACGACCGCGTGAGCACGCTGTCGTGATGGAATATCCGGAATGGCAAGCCCGAAAATTTTCCTGACACAGTTTCCTGTTTTCCTGACAATGCTGCATCTGCAAATTGCATTACCGAATCCTTTCATCAATGGCGTAGCGAATCATGTCGATTCTATTTCGTGCCATAAAGGAGCTTTGAAGATGGCCAAGATATCGGTCTTTGGAATTGGTTATGTCGGCGTGGTTTCGGCCGCCTGTCTGGCGCGGGATGGCCATACTGTCATCGCGGTTGATATTGATCAAAACCGCGTCAACGTGATCAACTCCGGGTGCTCGCCCATTGTCGAAAACGGGCTGGACCAACTGATAACGGATGGCGTGTCGGCTGGCCTTCTGACGGCGACGCTGGACGCCGATGATGCAATCCTGAACACGGATGCCAGCTTTGTCTGTGTCGGCACGCCCAGCAATGCCGACGGGTCGGTCGGCCTGTCCTATGTGACCGGGGTGTGCGAGATCATCGGCCGCGCGATCGCCCGCAAGCAGGCCTACCATTCGGTCATCATCCGCTCGACGATCGTTCCGGGAACCATGGAATCCGTCTGCATCCCGGCGCTCGAGGCAGCATCGGGCCTGAAGGCGGGCGTGGATTTCGGGGTGGGTTACTACCCTGAATTCCTGCGCGAAAGCACGGCCATCGAGGATTACGACAATCCCGGCCTGATCGTGTTCGGCGCGCTGGACCAGCCGACCTTTGCGATCCTGAACCTCTTGAACAAGGACATGCCCTGCGCGACCCACGAGGTGGACGTCCGTACGGCCGAGATGGTGAAATACACCTCGAACACCTGGCGCGCGGTCAAGGTGACCTTCGCCAACGAGATCGGCAACATCGCCAAGGCCTGTGGTCTGGACGGGCAGCTGGTGATGCGGCTGCTGTGTTCGGATGACAAGGTGAACATCTCGTCGCATTTCATGCGTCCGGGGTTTGCGTTCGGCGGGTCGTGCCTGCCCAAGGACGTGCGCGCCCTGCAGCAACTGGCCAAAGCGCGCCAGGTGGACGCGCCGATGATGGCCGCCGTTCTGAAGGCCAATGACGCCCAGATCAGCCGGGCCGAAGAGATGGTCACGCAAAGCGGACAGAAGGTGGTGGGTCTGGTCGGAATCAGCTTCAAACCCGGCACGGACGATCTGCGCGAAAGCCCGCTGGCCGAACTGGCTTCGCGGCTGATCGCCAAGGGCCATGACGTGCAGGTCTATGACCCCAACGTCAGCACCGCGCACGCGCAGGACAGCACCGCAGGGCGAGGCAATGACGTGGTCCCCGATCTGCGCGACCGCATGGTGCCTTCCATCGAAAGCCTGATCGAAGGGGCCGACATCCTGCTGGTCGGTAACGCCTATGCCGAGGCTGCCGGTCCGCTGCGTGAAGCCATGACCCGTCAGCCGATGGTCGATCTGACCCGCGTGCAGGCCGGTGTCGTGTCGAACGGCGCCTACCAGGGGATCTGCTGGTAAGATGCGCCTGCTCGGTCACGCCCTTTATCTGATGGTTCTCGTGGTCTTGCTGGCCAGTGTTCCCGAAGCGGCGCTTTCGGGCGCAGAGGGGGCAATCCTCGTTCTGGGCGTGATCGGCCTGTGGCGCTATTCGTGGGCGGCGGTCAACTTTGGCCGGGCGCTGTGGTATCAGGGCGTGGCCTATCCGCGCCTGCGGCGGCGGGCCGAAGCGGCCTATGCCGACCGTACCCGCCCGGCGCACGCCTATTTTCTGGCCACCAGTTACAAGATCGATCCCGAGGTGACGCAGCGCGTCTACCAGTCGATCTTCCAGGCGGCGGCGCAGTCCGCCGGCGGGGCAACGGTCGTGGCGTCCGTGGTGGACGGATCGGACGTGCGGCTTGTGCGGTCGGTCTTTGCGCTGATGCGGACCGACATGTCGGGGGTGCGGTTGATCGTCGACCAGATCCCGGCGACGGGCAAGCGCGATGCGCTGGCCAAGTCTTTGCGCCTGATCACCAGACAGGCGCCGTCCTGGCGCGACATCGTCATTCTGGTGGACGGCGACAGTTGTGTGCCTGCCGACATCGTGGCCCGGTCCGCGCCGTTCTTCTGCGATCTTGCCGTGGGGGCGCTGACCACCGACGAAACGGTCGAGATCGACGACGCACCCACGTTCCGGGACTGGTTCGCGCTGCGATTTACCCAGCGGCAGATGATGATGTCGTCGATGGGGCTCAGCGGGCGGGTTCTGACGCTGACAGGGCGCATGTCGGTGTTCCGCGCCGATCTTGCCACCGATCCGGGGTTCATCCGGCAGGTGCAAAGTGACTATCTGGACCACTGGCGTCTGGGCCGCGTCAACTTCCTGACCGGCGACGACAAATCCACCTGGTTCTGGTTGCTGAAGAACGGCTACCGGATGCTGTATCTGCCCGATGTGCAGACCGTGTCGATGGAACGCCAGCCGCTGCCGGGCTTCATCGACTCTGCCGTCACGCTGATGGTGCGCTGGTTCGGAAACATGATGCGCACCAACGGGCGGGCCCTGGCCCTGCCTGCGTCGCGGATCGGCGTCTTTACCTGGTGGTCACTGCTGGATCAGCGGGTTTCGGTCTGGACGACACTGGCCGGACCGCTTGGCGTTCTTCTGACCGCCGTTCTGGTGGCGCCCGGCATCCTGCCCCTTTACCTCGCCTGGGTCATGGGCACGCGGTATGTCTTCTGCATGGCGCTGTCGCTGTTCCGCGGAGGCTGGTTTCCGATCAGCTATCCGATCCTGCTGTACTTCGGGCAGATCACCGGCGCCGCAGTCAAGACCTACGTGATGTTCCGTCTCGACCGGCAGCGCTGGACGCGCCAGTCGGCCGCAACATCCGCGCGGCCCGCTGCCGTCAGGCTTAGCGATGCCCTGTCGTCCTACGTTCACGTGCTTTCGATCGGGTGGCTGACGCTGGGCGTCCTGTTCATCTCGGGCTTGCTATGACTTCTTCTGGAAAGGGAACTGACCCCATGGAAACGGCTCTACTTCTGAAGACCAATCAGGCGCCGGTGACGTTGCCCGGCGGAAACGATCACCCGGTTGTCGATCTTCCGTTCACGGCGATCATCGACGGCCGGCAGTTCCGCGGGCGCGGGCTGTCGCTGGTGGCGGCCTATGTTTCGGGGTTGATGGACCCGCAGGCGGTGAAATCGACCCGCATCGTCAGGCTGGTGTTCCAGTTCGACGGCTTTTCGGTGACGCTGGTGGTCGATGCCGATGTTCGCGAAAACTCCGACGGATCGGGCGTGTCGGAACTGAGCTTCATCCATCCGACCGGCGCGCATCTGCCGCAGCTGCGCCACATCCTGAACGCCTATATCGCGGGCGATCTTGTCGGGCTGGGCCAGACGCTGGGCGTCGCTGCCACTGCCGCGCCCAAGGGCCCCAAGGCGCAAGCCGCGCCGCAACGCCGGATGTCGACCAAGCGGGTGATGGGCGGGCTGGGTGTCGGCCTCATGACGGTCGCGTTGGCCGGGCTGGCGGGAACCCTGGCCTACAACCGTGTCTTCCAGACGCTGGTCCCGACTCTTGGCACGGTCGTGTCGACCAGCGAGGTGATGCGCGCCACGGCCACCGGCCAGATCGTGTTTCTTGATCTCGCTGCCGCGCAGGGCGAGGTGGCGGTTGCCATCCAGACACCCTCGGGTGACGTGCAAAGCCTGTTGATGCCCTGCGACTGTGCCGCCTCGGCAACCGGCCTGCGCGAGGGTTCGACCGTCCTGATGGGCGAACCCCTGGTCCAGCTTGCCGCAGAGACCGACCAGACCGTTGTTTCGGCGATGATCCCGCAAGACATGCTGTTCGACCTGATGCAGGCGGACCGGGTCGAGCTGACTTTCCCCGACGGGGCCACGCTTGCGGCGCAGCCCGTGCTGGGCGGCTTCGCGAACGGAACCGATCCGGTGACGTTGCAACCCCTGTCGGATCTGGATGCCAGCCGGATCGGTCAGCCGGTCGAAATCCGCATTCTGCATGACGCGGGCATCCTTGGGGTGCTGCACGGTTCGGTCTTTGACCGGTTAGCCACTTTCGTGAAGGGAGCCTGAGCCATGGCCGTCATTCATCCTTTGATCCTGTGCGGTGGCATGGGGTCGCGCCTGTGGCCCATGTCGCGCATCGAACAGCCCAAGCAGTTTCAGCCGGTCAATGGCCGGGGCAGCCTGACCTATTTCCAGACGACGGTCCTGCGTCATCGCGGCCCGCTGTTCCGCGATCCGATCGTGGTAACCAACCACGCACAGGCGGCTCTGGTCAGCCAGCAGCTTGCCGAAATCGGAGTGCGGGGTTTTGTCATCGGCGAGCCGGTCGGGCGGAACACCGGCCCCGCCGTTCTGGCGGCGGCGCTGGCGATCCTGCCCGTCGATCCGGATGCGATCCTGCTTGTGCTGCCGTCGGATCACATCATCGTCGGCGACCTGAACCTGACCGTGGCCCGGATGAAATCCGCCGCCGCCAGCGGGCGGATCGTGACCTTCGGTGTCACACCGGGCTATGCCGAATCCGGCTATGGCTACATCATGGATGGCGGCAAGGTCGATGCCTATGACGGCCTGCATGACGTCGCGCAGTTCATCGAAAAACCACCCGTCGACGTGGCCCAGTCCCTGATCGAAACGGGTCATGCCTATTGGGCGTCCGGCATCAGCATGTTCCGCGCCGACGTGATCAGCGCCGAGTTTCTGCGGCTGGAACCGCGTACCCATGCGGCGGTCACGCAGGCCGTTCTCGATGCGAAGTCGACGGTGGGCGGGATCGATCTGGATGACACATCCTTCCGCGAGGCGCGCGACGAGCCGACCGAACGCTCTGTGTTCGAAAACAGCCCGGCCATTTGCCTGGCTCCGATCGACGTCAAATGGGACGACGTGGGGGCCTGGACCTCGGTTCACGACGTGAACACCAAGTGCGAAGACGGCAACGTGGTGAACGGCGACGTGCTTGCGCTTGATACAAGGAACTCGCTCATCCGCAGCGACGGGCGGCTGGTCGTGGTGGTCGGGATGACGGACCTGATCGTCGTGGACACCAAGGATGCCCTGCTGGTCACCGACCGCAAGCATGCCCAGCAGGTCAAGACCGTGGTGGAAAAGCTGAAATCCGGCGGGCGGCGCGAGGTGGTGACCCATCCCTACCAGACCCACGCCTGGGGCGGGATCGAGGCGCTGGTATCGCGTCCGGACTACACGCTTGAAGTTCTGACGGTTCTGCCCGGTTCTACGATGCAGATCAACGGCGATGGCAAGGGCACAAGTTTCCTTGCGGTGGTGGCCGGGGTCGGGGCGTTTCTGGAAGACGACAAGCGCAGCAACCTGTCGCTGGGTCTGGGCAGCACCCTGACGATCGACCGGCATACGGTGGTCAGCCTGACCAACATCGCCGATCATGACCTTCGGGCCTTCCTGCTTTCCACCCGGACCGAAGAGGTCGACACCTCGGGCAGCGAAGATGATCTTTCGGGCTTCATGCCCGAGATGTTCCGGGCCGTTGCAAATGGTTAGGGCGCGGGCAGGTCTGTGCCTGGTGATCGGCTGGCTGGGTGCGGCAACCGGTCTGATGGCCGAACCGCAGCCCTTTGCGGCGCGGTCGGGCTTGCAGGCTGCGGTGGCCGGGCTGACCGAACCGGTCGACAGCGCCACCCTGCTGCGCCAGACCGACCGGATTCTGGCTGATCTCGGGCTTGATCGCGGCCCGGCGGGCCAGCCCGCGCTGTCGGTCCTGCCGGATTTCGCCATGACCGGCGGTGCCTTGGTTGAACTGGTCGATCTGCGGCTCTTGCTGACGCAGATCGCCGTCCAGACCGGCGCGCGCGATCACCAGACGCTGATCCGGGCACAGGGCGACCACGCACGCAAGGTGATCCTCTTGCGCGGCGGGTCGGTTTCCCTGTCGGACTTCGTGGACCTTGCGCAGGGCACTCCGGCAGAGGGATTCGTGACGCGAACGGCCGAGGGGGTCACCCTGACGCGCCCGCTTGCGATCTGGTCCGATGCGGGGCTGCAGGTGGCCGGCGATGACGTCCTGATGCTGGACGGCGCGGCGGGCAGTTTTGTGGCCAACCTCGGCTGGCTGGACATCCCGGGGGGGACCCTGTCCGGCGGCGAGCTTTTGAACGCGGCCGAGCCGGGCTTTCGCCCTTTCGTGCTGACGGCCGGGCTGGGTCGGCTGACGGCACGCGGGGCCAGCCTGCAGGGACTGGGCTTTGGCGATACGCCGGTGTTCGGCGGCGTTTCGGTGGTGAACACCGGCCTGAACCTGCCGCCTTTCCCGTCGCGGATCATCGACAGCACGCTGATCGACGTGTCGACCCTGTCCATCCTGGGCACCGAGGGTGTCGTGATCAGCAGCAACCATATCGCCGGTGCGCGCGGAACGGCCCTGACCGTGTCCCGGTCGCGCAACGCGGTCGTGTCCGACAATCGGCTGGACGGTCTTTCCGGGCCGCAAGGCATTCGCGTCACGTCGGCATCGGCGGGCGTCGCTATTCTGGACAACATCCTGACCGGGGGCGCGCGGACGGGGGTTCTGGTCGATCAGGACAGCGCCGATATCACCATCGCGCGCAATCTGGTCGTCGGCGCACAGACAACCGGTGTCAGCATCGGCGAAAGCGCGTGCGTGACGATCCGTGACAATCTGATCGCCCGTAGCGGCGGCACCGGCGTCAGCATCCGCAGGTCGGACGGTATCGCGGTGCAAGAGAATGCAATCCTGTTCAACAAGGGCGCCGCCGTGATGATCCGCGATCAGGACGCGCAGGCCGTCGCGCTTCTTTCGGCCAACGTGGTGCTGGGCAACCGCGAGGGCCTGCGCGGCGCGACGCCGGGGCTGGTGGTGACGGTCGGCAACGATCTGAACGGCCAGTTGCCGCGCGTCTTTGCCGGCGATCTTGCCCCGATGATGATCGACTGGCTGCGTCGCGGGCAGGCCGATGAATCCGCTGCCACGGCCCGCGCCTTTCCCGCAACCGCGCAATGCGCCGACCAGGGGCAGGGCTGATGGTCTTTTCCTCCGAAACCTTTCTCTTCGTGTTCCTTCCGCTGTTCCTGGCCGTCTATTACCTGACGCCGCTGCGGCACAGGTCGGTGACGATCCTGATCGGGTCCTATGCCTTTTACGGCTGGTGGCGGATCGACTTTCTGGGGCTGCTGTTCCTGACCACGCTGTGGACCTTTGTCTTTGGCCGCAGCATCGCGGCGGCCCGGACGCAACGCGCGGCCAGGACCTATCTCATCATCGGGATGGTCGGGTGTCTGGCGGTTCTGGGTGTGTTCAAGTACCTGAACTTCTTCATCGACAGCTTTGCCACCCTCTGGGGCACCGATGCAGAGGGTCTGGGCGTCCACTGGCGGCTGATCCTGCCGATCGGGGTGTCGTTCTATGTGTTTCAGGCCGTCAGCTATCTGATCGACGTCTATCGCAAGGACGCCGTCGCTACCGCCAATTTCTTTGACTTCGCGGCCTTCATCGCGCTCTTTCCGCAACTCGTGGCCGGGCCCATCCTGCGGTTCAAGGATCTGGCCGGGCAGTTCGAACACCGCGTCCATTCAATGGACCTGTTCCTGCGCGGAATGACGGTCTTTGCCATCGGTCTGGCCAAGAAGGTGCTGCTGGCCGACACGGTAGCACCACTTGCCAATCTGGCATTCGATACGCCCGATCCCTCGCTCGCGCTGTCCTGGATCGGTGCCATCGCCTACATGATCCAGCTTTACTTCGACTTTTCGGGCTACAGCGACATGGCCATCGGCATCGGGTTGATGCTGGGCTTCCACTTCATGGCCAATTTCGACACGCCCTACATCAGCCGGTCGATCACCGAATTCTGGAGGCGCTGGCACATCAGCCTGTCGGTGTGGCTGCGCGATTACCTTTACATCCCGCTGGGCGGCAACCGGAAGGGTGTGACGCGGACCTATGTGAACCTGATGCTGGTCATGGTGCTGGGCGGGCTTTGGCACGGGGCGAACTGGACCTTCGTGCTGTGGGGTCTGTGGCACGGCAGTTGGCTGGCGATCGAACGCGCCAGCGGTCGGGCGCGCGGAACCGGTGTTCTGGCATTAGGGACGACGTTGCTTCTGGTGCTGCTGGGCTGGGTGATGTTCCGCGCGGTGGACGTCTCGCAGGCGATGGGCGTCTATGCCGGAATGCTGGGCCTGAACGGCTTTGATCTGGCCCCCGACGTCGCGCTGGCGATGACGCTGGAAAGTCAGTTGTTCCTCATGCTGGGCATCACCGTGGCCGCAGTGGAGCCGCGTCTGAATGCGCTGGCGTCCGGCGCGCTGCAACCGGACGGGACGGGCAGGCTGACCTACCTCAACACGCTGGTTCCGACGATCCTGATGATCGGTCTGGGCAGCTTTACCGTGATGAAGATGGCCGAGCAGAGCTTTTCTCCCTTCCTGTATTTCCAGTTCTAGAGGGCAAGATGACCATTCTTCTGAAAGCCGTCCGCCTGTCCTTTCCCGTCCTGTTCTTCGGATACGGGTTGGTGGCGAACCTTGCGGTGCTGACATCACCGCCCGATGGCTATGACCTTCCGTCTGACGGGTTGCTGTCCGGGGCGCTGACCCGTGACCTGGACGGACTTTACAAGCAGAACCTGCCCCACATGGACCTGTCGTTCGGTCTGATCGGGGCCGTACGCTATTCCGTTCTGGGCGAGGCGCGGCAGGGGGCCATCGTGGGCAATGACGGCTGGCTGTTCAGTGCCGAAGAGGCGCGCCCGGTTCCGGATGACGCGGCTTTGTCGGGGGCCGTGCAGACCGTCAAAGAGGTTCGTGACAGCTTGCAGGCGGCCGGGGTCGATCTGGTCGTGGTCCCCTTGCCCGCCAAGATCGACATCTACCGCGCACACAGCCCCGACCCCGTGCTGGGCCAGAACCTGCAGGCGTTGCTGGACCGCTTTCAGCAGCAGCTTTCCCGACAGGGCATAGCCGTGGTCGACTCCCGGCCGGGCCTGACGGCCGCCGAAGCGGCGGAACCGGTGTTCTTTGCGACCGATACCCACTGGACGCCCGAGGGCGCGGCGCGGGTGGCGGCGGCGGTTGCGCAATCGGGTTTTGTCGCGCCGGGCACGCTGGGGTTCGACCGGCTGGCGGAACCGCCGGTTCCGTTGACGGGTGATCTGGTCCGCTTCGTCACGACGCCCGCCTTGGCGCCACGGCTGGGCCTTCAGCCGGAAAACGTGGTGCGGGTGGTTCAAACCCCGTCCGGTGGTGCGGGTGACATTTTTGGCGCGGTCGCGGCGGATGTCGTGCTGGTCGGCACCAGCTATAGCGCCAATGCGGACTGGGGTTTTGCCGACGCGCTGATGCTGTCGCTGGGGCGCGACGTGATCAACATGTCCGCCGAAGGGTTGGGTCCGCTGCGACCCATGCAGGACTATCTGGCCGGTGACCTGTTCAGGGACGCGCCTCCGGCGGTCGTGATCTGGGAAATCCCGGTCCGCTATCTGACAGATCCGGCGATCTGGCCCGATCCCGCCAAGCGCAACGACGCGGAAATGGCCGTTCTGTCCCCGCACAAGGAACATCCCGATGGTTAGGTTTCCCCCCGTTCTGGTCGCCCTGGCACTGATCCCCTTTGCAGGCGCAGTCGCCGCCGGGCCGCGGGATGCGTCGCCGCGCCCAACGGACTTCGTGGTGCAGGTCGACTTCGTCTTTGACAACAAGGTGCGCCGCACCAAGGACCTGCCCACGGCCGCCCTGCGCGCCGCGCGCCGCCAGATGATTTCGGGTGCGCCCATCGGCGGGAACAAGCTGCGCCTGCTGGCCGACGCGGGCGACGGTCTGGCGGCGTTCCGGTACGCCAAGCTTCTGCAGGAGGGCGGCACGCCCGATCCGACCGGGGCCATCGCGCACTACTATGCCATCGCGGCCTACACCGGGCGCGCCTTTGCCGTCGCGCCCTTGGCTCGGCTGTTGAAGGCCGAAGGCAGCGGGTATTCCGCCAGCCGCCTGCGGCATTGCCTGAACGCGATGACGGTGCAGGCCCTGAGCGGCAATGCGGATGCCGCCGTCCTTTTGGGCGAGATGTATGCCGACGGTGTGCCGTTCGGTCAGGACATGCTGCAGGCCCAGCAGTTTCTGGCGATGGGCGCCGGGGGCGAAAACCCGAAGGCTGCCCTCAATCTTGGCCTCGCCCTGATGAACGATCCCGACGACGCCGCAGCGGGGCATGTCGGGGCCCTTTCGGCCCTGCAAGTCGCCGCAGCGGGCAGCGACCTGTCGGTCCGCGTGACGGCAGAAAACCTGTTGCGGCTGCTGGCCGCCCCGCAGGAGCCCGCCAGCGACCCGACCGCATCCCCCGCAATCAACCCCGAGGCAAGCCAATGACGATTTCGCGACTTCTGCTTTCCGTTCTGGCAGTTCTGTCGGCCACGCCCGCCTTGGCCCAAGGATCGGCCTATGGCTGCAGCCATACGGATACGGCGACCAGCGTGCCTTCGGTGGAGGGGCTGGACGGGGTGTTCTACCGCGTGCTGGCCGACCTTAGGTTGCGCCACCCGATGGAGGATGCGGTGACCGCCCGGATGGGTGCCCTTTCGCAAGCGTTGCAAGAGCGTGGGACAACTTTGATCTATGTCACCGTTCCGACAAAAAGCCAGGCCATGCCCGGCTTTCTGCCGCCCGTCGCCGCCGATTACGGGTTCGACGCGCCAACGGCGACGCTGGTCTACGACGACATCATCACCCGTCTGGGTGAAAATGGCGTGCTGGCCCCGGATATCCTGACCGCTCTGGTGCAGCCGGATGCCGAAACGCTTCCGTTCTTTCAGACCGACTTTCACTGGACCTCCGACGGGGCCCGTCTGGCGGCCATGGCGATTGCGGACGTGATGAAGGAACAGCCGTTCTACAGTGAACTCGATCTGTCCAGCTATCGCACGGTCGCTCTGGAACCCACCCCGGCCTTTTCCACGATGCGCCGCGCGCTTCAGGCCTTCTGCATCGACGAGTTGCCCCGCGTCGAGGCGATGACGCACCTGACAGAGGAAACCGCGGCGTCTGTCGAAGGCGTTGCCGACATCTTTGCCGGGACCTCCGAGCAGACCGGGATCGTGCTGGTGGGCACGTCCTTCTCGGACTCTCCGCTCGCCAATTTCGCGGGCTATCTGTCCGAGTTTTCCGGGCTGGATGTGGTGAACTATGCCGTGACGGGCGGCAACCAGTTCGGCGCGATGACCTCGTATCTGACATCGCGCGACTTTGTCGACAACCCGCCCCGGTTTCTGGTGTGGGAAAACCCGATCTACAGCAACCTTGCCCAATATGGCCCCGATCCGCTGGACGAACTGATCGCCGCCGCCGGGCAGACCTGCACGCTGGCGCTGCCGGTGTCACAGACCGGGCCAAACACGCTGTCTGCCGATCTCAGCGGGTTCGATCTGACCCCGGATGACGTCATCCTGGCCGATCTTGGAACGGAAGGCCCGCGCGAGGTGTTGTTCTCGCTGAAAACCGCAGGCGGCGTGGTGCGGTCCGCCGTCATGAAGCGGACAGACCGGATGCTGGCATCGGGGCGTTTCTTCAAGCCGATGGGCAGCATCTACCACCCAGATATCGTCTCGCTGACCGCGACCTTCGACCGTGCGGTCAGCGACGCCTCAACCCTGACCTTGTGTCCCTCTTCCAGGAAAGTTGCCTCAAAATGACCCGATCCCGTTTCCTGCTTGGTTGTGCGTTTCTGTTGGCAGCCGTTCCGGCGCTTGCGCAGGACAACCAGCTTTATGAAGATCCCGCCGATCCGAATGCGTCCTTCATCCGGATCGTGTCACCGGGTGAAACCGTGGCGGTTGTCGCCGGAACAACCTTCGAGGCGGTCGAGGGCGGCATAACCCCGTTCGTCATGGTCGACGCAGGCCCGGTGTCGGTTGCGGTGGGCGACACGGTGGGCGATGGCGACATTCCGCCCTCGTCTTTCTACACCTTTGTGCGCGGGACGGACGGTGCGCTGCACCTGTTGCAGGACAAGATCACCAACAGCCCGGCTCAGGCCGATCTGGTGATCTACAACCTGTCCGATCTGCCCACGATCGATCTGTTCGTGCCTTCGGTCGATGCTGTGGCCATCGAAGATATAGCGCCCAACACCTCGCGTCAGGTGACGCTGAAGGCGCCCCTGACGCTCGACTTCGAAGTCCGCGACGGAGACACCGTTCTGGCCAGCCTGCCCGGCATCGTGATGCGACGGCGTGCCGGTGTGACGGTGGTGTTCAGCGGAACCGCCGGGGCCTACAGCGCCCACAGCACCGAAAACCTCTACTTCAACTGATCTTGGAAAGGGCCTTCGACATGTCCACTCTTCGTTTCAAGGCCTTTGCCATCGCCCTGACCGGCCTTTCGGCCATGCCAACCGCCGTGCGCGCCCAAACCCTTGCGCTGGGGTTCGAACCGCCCGAGATGACCATCACCGAGCCTGTGTGCATTGCCCGTTCGACCGACGCCGATCTGGTTGCCGAATGGGCGAACTGGGATGGCAGGACCCTGCCCGACCGCGACGCGGGCCTGATCAACCGCGACATGCGGCGTCTGGCAGAGATCGACGCCATGGCGTGGGACAAGACCATCCAGACCGTCATCAACCTGCTGCCCAAGGTCACGCCCAGCTTTACCGAAGATTCGGTCATGCTGGCCCGCATCGAACAGATGATCGCGCGGGGCGACCTGCAGGGGTTGAAATCGTCGGGAATGGTCCAGCAACTGCTGGACAAGGGCGAGATGAACTCGCCCCGGATGCAGAACGCGCTGGCCGGCTATCTGTCCGAAGGCATTGGCATCGACCGTGATGCGGCCCGCGGGGCAGAGCTGCTTATGGCGGCGGGATACGGCGGGAACGCCGATGCGCTGCTGACACTGTCGCGTCTGGCCGTTGCGGGCAATGCGCCCGAAGGCTGGGACATCAACCCGCAGCTTGCGGTGACGATGGCCTTCGGGGCCCTTGTGGGCCAGATGGACCCCCTGATCTGCGACCGGATTTCCCGGATTGCGCGCGAGTATTCGAACGGCGAAGTCGTGCAGACCGATCATGACCTGGCCCTGCGCTGGTACCGGTTTGCCGCCGATCTGGGTGACCCGGTTGCCGCGTGGCGTGTGGCCGAATACGAACTGCAATCCGAACTGGTGACGAAGGACAACGAAGTCCTTCTGAAGTACCTGCGGCTGGCCGCCGCCGGTGGCCTGTCCTACGCCGAAGTCGCGCTGGGGCGGGTCTATGAAACGGGTGCCCTTGCGCCGGCAGACCTGTCGATGGCCGAAATGCTGTACCGTCGGGCTGCCCGGCATGATGACCGTGCCTCGCTGATCCGCCTGTCGGGCTTTCTGGAATCGCAACTGCCCGGCCGCCCGGACCTGAAGCCCGCCTTTCTGGATACACTGATACGGTTGGGTGCGCTGGAAGACCCGCCCGGCTGGGCCTTTGCCAAACATGCAGCGATCATCCTGACCGACAAGGGCCGCTGGGCAGGTGCCGACGATGCACGGGCCCTGCTGATGCGCGGTGCGGGTCTGGAGGATTCGGCCGCCATCCAGATGCTGGCGCAGATGGATCTGGGCACCGCGAAAACCGAAGCCGAATTCTATGTCGTCGTGGACCGGTTGATCCACGCGGTCGTCACACTGGGCGAAGCCGGACCTACGGCCGATTTGCAGAATGCTTTCCTGTGCAAGGCCCCCGGTGCGCCGCTGCCCGAACAGGCGGCCTACTGGGCCGATGCCGAACAGGCGATCGGGTCGTCGTCCAAACTGTTTGACACCGACGATCTGCGCAACCTTGCCGAAACTCCGGACCCGCTCGCACTGGCCGCGCTACAGACCCAGGCGCTGTACGGGCGCGCCACGCCGCTGGCGAATTTCATGGCGGTTCTGGAACAGGACGGATCGCCCGAATCCGAAAGGAAGTTCTGGGCCGAATATGCCGCCCGCTTTCCCAACGTGACCACGGCCCGCGCGGGCCTTGCGCTGTCGCGGGCGACGACCCCTGCTGCCCGCGCGCAGGCCCTTGACCTGTTCCGCGAGGCGATCGCTGCGGGCGAACAGGAGGCCGTGATCAAACTTGCCGAAACGCTTCTGGCCGACGCGACCCCCGAAGGGCGCAGCGAAGCGGCAACCCTGCTGGAAGGACTGGCCGGAAAGGGCAACGGCGAAGCCATGCTTTTGCTGCCGCGCGCCGATCCGGCCAGGTATCGCAGCCTTGACACCGTCTATGCAGCCTTCGCCCCGGTCATTGCCGAACGGGGGGATTTTGCGGCGCTTTTGCTGGCGATGCCCTATCTGGCCAATGATGAAAGGCGGCAGGTCTACCGGTCCCGCGCGGTGACCGCAATGCAGTGCAGTTTTCCCGAAGCCCTTGCAATGGCCAAAACCGCGCAGGCACTCGGCGAGGCTGCCGAGGTTCGCCGCTGGCTGACCATCGCGGGTCATCTGGCTGGGAATGACGGCTGGCAGATCGTGCAACTGGCCGACAGCCTGCGAACGCTGCTGGGGGCCGAAGCCGAGGAAACCGTGGCAGGCTATTACCGGCAGGCCTATGCATTGGGCAACCGGACAGCGGTCCAGCGTCTGTTGCGCTACAACTCTGATCCGACAAAACCCGGATATGATCAGGCGCAGGTCGTCAAGCTTTACGTCGATCTGGTGCTTCTGAGCGAGCCGGATCAGGTGCCGCAGGTTCTGGCCGATCTGGGGCGCAAGGAACCCGTCTTGCGTGAGGCGATCTTTGCGCAGCTTGATCTGGATACGCTGTACCGTCAGGCCGCCGAGGCGGGCAATCCGACCGCGATGCGCGAACACGCGCGCCGCCTGCGGTCTGCGGCATTGACCGTAGAAGACATCGAAGCCTCGACAACCTGGCTGATACGCGCCTCCGAAGCGGGCGATACGGCCGCGATGGTGACGCTGGCGCAGGCCTATTCGATGGGCGTCGGGGTTCCTCCGTCGCTGGAAAACGCGCGGGGCTGGCTGGAAAAGGCCGCGCTGGCCGGCGATCCCGCCGCCATCGACATGGTGAAGATGTTCACCTTTGAAACGGAGACGAATTGATGAAGCCCTTCCGAACCGCTGCCATTGCCCTGTGTCTGTTCCAGCCTCTGGCGGTCCATGCGCAAGATGCCGAAGACGATGCTTTCCTGTGCAAACCCGCGCCGACGCCGGTGGTCACGCTGGATCATGGCAGCCGCTATGTGGCGAAGGATGCCAGCCGGTCGGAGTTTGACACGGAGTCGAATGCCGACGTGAATGAACAACTCGGCCCGCTTGACGACTTCATATCGGAACTTGCGAAGGCCGCGAACCACGCCCTTGGTAAGGACACCGATCAGCAGGCAGCGGCAGACTGCGTTCTGTCCGGGCTTGCGGAATGGGCCAGGGTCGATGCTCTCAGCGATCTGGGCACGATAAACGCGCAGTTGTCCGCACCTGCGCGCATTGCAGGTTTGGCCTTTGCCTATGCGCAGGTCCAGGCGATGCTGCCACAGTCCGCCGATCGCGCCCTGGTCGAACAGTGGTTCGCGGACCGGGCGCGCGGCACCATGGCGTATTTCGACAATGACGCGCCCAAGAACGCCAGCCGTAATAACCTGCGGGCCTGGGCGGCGCTGGCGGTGGCCCGGGTCGGACTGACGGTCAAGGACCCCACGATGCTGGAATGGGCGGATGCTTCGGTCCGCCGGGTGGTCTGCGAGGTGGCCCCCGACGGCAGCCTGCCACTGGAAATGGCGCGGAAGGATCTGGCGCTGCACTACCAGCTGCACGCGGTTGCCCCGCTGGTGATCACCGCAGCCTTGCTGCAGCAAGAGGGACACGACCTGTTCCTGGCCTGCGACCGGGCGATCCACCGCTCGGTGCAGTTCGTGCTTGCGGCGTTTGAGGACCCGTCCCTCGTCGCGGACATCGCGGGCGAGGATCAGACCTACTTCAACGGAAAGGAAGACCTGCGCGGATTCGAGATGGCCTGGGCGCACGCCTATCTGACGTTGTTCTACAGCCCCGCTTTGGCCGAGTTCACCGAAGGGTTCGGGGAACTCGGCAATTCCAAGCTCGGCGGCCGGCAATCCCTGCTTTGGGGCATGTGACGCCGGCCCTTGGGATCAGAACAGGATGTCGGTCTGCACAAGGTGCGCGTCGCCCACGCGGATCGACAGATCGGCGTAGCCGTTTCCATCGGTGTCCGCGAACAGGTAGCCGGACTTGAGCCAGACCGACCCCGGTCCGTCATCCGCCTGACGCCATTCGAACGCCTGATTTCCGGCTACGTGTGTGTTGGCGTCGATGGCCGACAGGTCGATCCGGTCGATGCCCGTCTGAAAGTCCAGGATCTTGTCGGACTTGCCGCGCGGCGACTCCGATTCGGACACGAAGACAAACACATCGGCCCCCAACCCGCCCGTCAGCTTGTCCTGGCCCGACCCGCCGTCGATCCGGTCGTTGCCGTCGCCGCCATGGACCTGATCATTGCCGGCACCGGCAAGAAGGACGTCATCCCCGCCCTTGCCGTACAACTTGTCATTTCCGGCCAGGCCCTCGACCATATCGCGCGCGTCGGTTCCGTTCAGATGGTCGCCTTTATCGGACCCGGTGATCTTCGATGTGATCACGGGTGCGGCCACAGGCCCGGCAGGCACAACGACCGCTGGCGCATCGGGAGGAGTCGAATCGTGCGGATCATACAGTCCCGGTCCGTCAAAGCCGCCGTTCTGCTGCCCGCCCCCGATGAAGTTCATGGTGGACAGTTGCAGGTTGCCGTTGTCGAACCGAAGGAATTCTACCTGCGACACCATGTCGGTCGCCTGGGTGCCGACCTTGTCCCGCACCTCGAACCTGCCCTGTCCCAGGTCCGTGATCACGAAGTCCGACCAGTTGCCAGCGTAACGGGCGGTATCCTCGCCGCCCCCGCCAATCAGCACATCGCGCCCCGATCCGCCGATCAGAAGGTCATTGCCGGCCCCGCCGGTCAAGGTGTCGTTGCCCCCCGCCCCGTCCAGCAAGGCCCCGTTGTCATAGCCCGACACGGCGTCGTTCAGACGGGTGCCCACGACATGCCCGAACTTCACCGTATTGGCCGACGCATCCGTGACCGACCCGTAGTGCGTCCCCTCGGTGTTGACGAACAGTGTCGGCGCGATGATGTCGGAATTCGCGTCGCGCATCGACCGGTCGACCATGACCACGTTGTCATGATCGCGACCGCCGTGAAAGTTGATGTCCCGGTCGGTCTGCGCGACATGCACCTCGTTGCCCGCCGCCGACCGCCACGACGCGAAGACGACCGAATGGCGCATGTCCGCGTCGGACAGGTTGGTGAACTTGCTGTCATAGACATCGCGGATCTGCAGGGCATATCCGTTTCCGCCATCGCCCTTGTTGTGCGCGCCGGTCATCGTGATGTGGCTGGCGGCGACACCGGTGCTTGCTGCGACGTTGACGCCAAGCGAGGGCACGTCATGCGACTGGATGTCGAACAGGGAAAGGTCCGCAGTGCCGTTGACCTCGATCACCGCATTGCGGTCATACAGCGACTTCGTGTTCGCGAACCGCGACGGGTCCGCCTCGTCCAGTCCGTAGTCGATGGTAAACCCACCCAGCGCGACCCCCTCGGCCATGCTGATCTCGTGGACCTGCGTCTCGCCGGTCACGAAGTCGAAATGCACACCTGACGCCAGGGTGATGACCCGGCCGTTCACGGCCGTCACCTCGACAATCGACGTCCGCAACGCCACATCGGTATTGCGCCACGTCTGATCGCCGATCGAGTCGTAGAATTCCGGGGTGCTTTCGCGGGAAAGGTAGACGAAGTCCCCGGCGACCAGGCTGTGCGCCCCGGTCAGGGTCAGCGACCTGCCCCCCTCGTCCACATCGGCGGCAAGGCGGAAGTCGCCCGACATCCGGCCGTCCCCCAGCTTGAACGCCTCTTTGCCCAGCGAGGACGGCACGTCGATGAAGGTCTTGCCCGAACCGGCACCGGTCAGACTGATGTCATCCCGCCCGATCGTGATGGTTTGCGCAAAGGCATAATGGCCTGCCTGAAGCTGAAGGGAAGTTCCCTTGGCCGCTGTGTCGATCAGATGCTGCAGCTGCGCCGACGTGGTGCCAAGTGCGACGGAGACGACATTCGTGGGGGTGCTTTGTGGCATTTGGAGTGTTCCCGAAGTTTTATTATGGCCAATCGTTCACCAGCCGGAACCGGGCGCTTATCCCGATTGTTGGATGATGGCAGCGGGCTGTTTCTGTGCGGTCCGCGCCATCGGCTGATGCACGCTAAATGAGAGCAATGTGCGGCTCCAATCCGCCGAGTTGGGGCAGTTTTGGGCTTCCTTGCGGCAGCTCCGACGCCGGAATGAGCGGATTTCGCCAAGTTGGCTGTAGTTCCGGCCCGCAATTGTGTCGAAGCGCGCCTTGATCCGATTGTTTTTCTGCAAAGGCCCCGGCGTTTCGGACGAATCCATGGCAGCCATTGCCTTGGGGTCCCGATGATTCCGGCCGACGACCTTTGCCCTGCCTTCCTCGTTCCCACGGGCGACGCGCCCTGCGGTGCGAGAAAGATCGCGCCTTTCAGAACGCGGGACGACCATGGCATTGCCACCCCCGGCCCGGCGGTGAATACTGCCAACCACGAAGCATGGGGGCCGGGGTGACAGTGCAGGCAGACGTGGCTTTCCTTCCGGCGCTAGAGCGGCGTCTGGCTGACCGCCGCGACGACCTGATCGCGCTGACGCAAGACCTGATCCGGATTCCGACGCTGAACCCGCCCGGCGAAAACTATCGCGAGATTTGCGAATATCTGGACTGGCGCCTGTCAGACCGGGGCTTTTCGACCCGGCTCATCCGGGCGCATGGAACGCCGGGCGACTGCGATGCCTTTCCGCGCTGGAACATCGTCGCGCGGCGCGAAGGTTTGCATCCGGGCGACTGCGTTCATTTCAACTCGCACACCGACGTGGTCGATGTGGGCCATGGCTGGACGCAGGACCCGTTCGGTGGCGCGCTGATCGACGGGCGGATCTATGGCCGGGGTGCCTGCGACATGAAGGGCGGTCTGGCCGCGTCGATCATCGCCGTCGAGGCGTTTCTGGAAGAGCATCCGGATTTTGCCGGGGCCATCGAAATCTCGGGCACGGCGGACGAAGAATCGGGCGGGCATGGCGGGGTCGCCTATCTGGCGCAGCAGCGGCTGTTCCATCCGTCGCGCGTGCAGCACGTCATCATCCCCGAACCCCTGAACAAGGACCGCGTCTGCCTTGGCCATCGCGGTGGCTGATGGGCCGAGATCGAGACGTTCGGTGAAATCGCCCACGGGTCGATGCCCTTCCTTGGCGATTGCGCCATCCGACACATGGGCGCGGTTCTGGACCGGTTCGAAACCACGCTTTACCCCGCCATGGCCGCGCGGCACACCGACATGCCGGTGGTGCCCGAGGGCGCGCGGTCGTCCACCATGAACGTCAATTCGATCCACGGCGGTCAGGCAGAGGCGGCTCCGGGGTCGGACGCGCTGCCGTCGCATTGCGTGCCCGACAGTTGCCGCATCGTGGTGGACCGCCGGTTTCTGGTGGAAGAGTCCCTTGACGGGGTGCGCGCCGAGATGGTCGCGCTGCTGGACGGGTTGCGCGCCGACCGCCCGAAATTCGACT
Organism: Rhodobacter sp.; assembly: GCA_027487575.1. Classification (GTDB taxonomy): domain Bacteria; phylum Pseudomonadota; class Alphaproteobacteria; order Rhodobacterales; family Rhodobacteraceae; genus JAIYDJ01. Next base: position 83,094 of record JAIYDJ010000079.1, read on the forward strand.
ATGCCCTGCGTGAACTGAACCACGTCCTGCCATCAATGACGGACCGCGACGCGCCGATCGCGCGCACGGTGGCGGGCGCGATTGCCGATGTGCTGGGCAAGCCTGCCAGCTTTGTCGCCTCGCCGGGAAGCTATGATCAAAAGCACATTGACCGCATCGGCACGCTGAAGAATTGTGTGGCCTACGGTCCGGGCATTCTGGAACTCGCCCACAAGCCCGACGAATATGTCGGCGTCGACGACATGATGGACAGCGCAAAGGTCATGGCGCTCAGCTTGGCAAGACTGCTGCTGCCACAGCAAGGTTGACCACCAGATGAAGGAGACCTGACGCATGAACATCCGCCGTTTGCTGTCCGCCAGCGCGATTGCCCTTGTTGCGGGGCTTGGCACCGCGCAGGCCCAGACCGCCATGACCATCGCGATGCAGTTGGAGCCGCCGAACCTTGACCCGACAGGCGGCGCTGCCGAAGCGATCGATTCGGTGGTTTATGCCAACATCTTTCAGGGCCTGACGCGGTTCACCTCCGATGGATCGGTCATCCCCAGCCTTGCGGAAAGCTGGGAGATTTCGGGCGATGGCCTGACCTATACGTTCAAGCTGCAGGGCGGTGTGACCTTCCATGACGGGTCGGCCTTCGACGCCGAAGACGTCAAATTCTCGCTGGACCGGGCACGGGCAGAGACCAGCACGAACGCGCAGAAGGCGCTGTTCGCCCAGATTGCCGATGTGGCCGTCGTCGATCCACAGACGGTGACCGTGACGCTGAGCGAACCGAACGGCAGCCTTCTGTTCAACCTTGCCTGGGGCGATGCCGTGATCGTCGCACCCGAAACCGCCGAGACCAATGCGACAAACCCGGTTGGGACCGGGCCCTACAAATTCGTCGAATGGGTGCAGGGTGACCGGCTGACGCTGGCGCGCAGCGACGCCTACTGGGGCCCCGCCCCGGCCTTGGAAACCGCGACCTTCCGCTTCATTTCCGATCCCAGCGCCGCTTTGGCCGCCGTGATGGCCGAAGACGTGGATGTGTTCACCGGCTTTCCCGCGCCGGAAAACCTTGCGCAGATCGCGGCGGACAGCCGGTTTCAGGTGATCACCGGATCGACCGAGGGCGAGACGATCCTTGCGATGAACAACAAGGCGGCCCCCTTCGACAACATCAAGGTGCGTCAGGCCGTCACCCATGCCATCGACCGGCAGGCGATCATCGACGGCGCGATGTTCGGCTATGGCACGCCCATCGGCACCCATTTCGCGCCGCACAACCCGGCCTATGTCGATCTGACCGCCGGTTCGGGCTATGACCCCGAACTGTCGAAGAAACTGCTGGCCGAAGCGGGATTCGCCGATGGCTTCACCACCACGCTGAAGTTGCCGCCGCCGTCCTATGCCCGGCGCGGGGGCGAGATCATCGCGGCGCAACTGGCCGAGGTAGGCATCACCGCCGAGATCAGCAATCTGGAATGGGCGCAGTGGCTGGAACAGGCATTCAAGGGCAAGGATTTCGGCCTGACCATCGTCAGCCATACCGAACCGATGGACATCGGCATCTACGCCAACCCCGACTATTACTTCCAGTACGACAATCAGGCCTTCCGCGACGTGATGGCCAAGCTGACCGGCACGACCGATCCGGCGGCGCGAACGGCGCTGCTGCAAGAGGCGCAGACCATCATCGCGAACGACTATGTCAACGGCTACCTGTTCCAGCTTGCCGCGCTGACGGTCGCCAAGGCCGGGGTGCAGGGGCTTTGGGCCAATGCGCCCGTCGCGGCCATCGACCTTGCCGGGCTGTCTTGGGCGAACTGACCGGGTGGCCCCGATGTTGAACCCGACATCGGGGCTACACGCGACATGATCCGCTATGTCGCCCGCCGCATCGCCTCGCTGATCGTCAGTCTGGCCGTCGCCAGTCTGGTGATCTTCGTGGTGATCGAGGTCGCCCCCGGTGATCCTGCGGCCTACATGCTGGGCATGAATGCCCAGCCCGATACGGTGGCCGCCCTGCGCGCGGAATTGGGCTTGGACGTGTCCAGACCCGAGCGATATCTGAACTGGGTCGGCGGGATGCTGCAGGGTGACTTCGGCACGTCCTACACCTATCGCACCCCGGTTGCCGGGATGATCGCCGACCGGATGTGGGTGTCGCTGCCACTGGCGATCTATGCGCTGATCCTGTCGACGCTGATCGCCTTTCCGGCGGGCATCTATGCGGCGGTGCGGCGAGGGCGGGCGGGGGATGTGGCGGTCATGGGGGCCACGCAACTGGGCGTCGCGGTGCCGAACTTCTGGTTCGCGATGATCCTCGTGCTGATCTTCGCGATCAACCTCGGCTGGTTTTCCGCAGGCGGGTTTGCCGGGTGGGACAAGGGGTTCTGGGCGGCCATGCGATCCCTGACCCTGCCCGCCATAGCGCTGGCCCTGCCGCAGGCGGCAATTCTTGCGCGCGTGATGCGGTCCAGCCTGCTGGACATGCTGGGCGAGGATTTCATCCGCACCGCCCGCGCCAAGGGGCTGTCTGCCCGCCAGACCCTGTGGCGCCATGCCCTGCGCAACGCGATGATCCCGGTGCTGACCATCCTTGGCCTGCAATTCGCCTTCCTGCTGGCGGGCAGCATCATCATCGAACAGGTGTTCTACCTGCCCGGTCTGGGGCGGCTGGTATTTCAGGCGATTTCGTCGCGCGATCTGATCGTGGTGGAAAGCGTGGTGATGCTGCTGGTCTTTGCGGTGATCGTGGTGAACTTCGTGGTCGATATGGCCTATGCGCTGGTGGACCCAAGGCTGAGGTCGCGGCGATGAGGTGGCACCATTCCCGTGCGCTGCTGATCGGCGGCACCCTCAGCGGGGTGTTCGTGCTGGCGGCGCTGCTGTCCTATCTCTGGACGCCCTACAGTTTCGAGGCGATGAACATCCCCGCCAAGCTGCAACCGCCGGGGGCGGCGCACTGGCTGGGCACCGACCATTTCGGGCGTGACATCGCGTCGATGATCATGGCGGGGGCGCGCATCTCGCTGGCGGTGGCGTTCCTTGCCGTGGGAATCGGAATGGTCGTGGGCGTGCCGCTGGGGCTGGCCGCAGCCGCGCGCAGCGGCGGTTGGCTGGACGAGGTCATCATGCGCGGCAACGATCTGGTGTTCGCCTTCCCGTCCCTTGTCATCGCCATCCTGATCACCGCCGTTTTCGGCCCCGGGGCTGTCAACGCCATCATCGCCATCGGCATCTTCAACATTCCGGTCTTTGCCCGGCTGACCCGTGGCGCCGCACTGGGATTGTGGGGCCGGGATTTCATCCTTGCCGCCCGCGTCGCCGGGAAATCCGGTCTGCGGATATCGGTGGAACATATCCTGCCCAACATCAGCAGCCTTCTGATCGTGCAGGGCACCATCCAGTTCAGCCTTGGGATACTGGCCGAGGCGGGGCTGTCCTATGTCGGCCTTGGCGCGCAGCCACCCGCGCCAAGCTGGGGGCGGATGCTGGCCGACGCGCAGACCATGGTGACACTGGCCCCGCACATGGCACTGATTCCCGGTCTGGCCATCGTGCTGACGGTTCTGGGGCTGAACCTGATGGGCGACGGATTGCGCGATCTGCTGGACCCGCGCATCCGGGTGGGGCGCAGATGACGCTGCTGTCGGTGCAGGACCTGTCGGTCACCATTCACGAAACGCCCGTGCTGCAGGACGTGAACCTGACGCTGGACGAAGGACAGACCGTGGCGCTGACCGGCGAGTCCGGTTCCGGCAAGTCGATGACGTCGCTTGCGGTGATGGGCCTTCTGCCACAAGGGGCGCAGGCAACGGGCCGCATCCTGCTGGATGGCACGGATCTGCTGACCCGGACCGAACCACAGCTTTGCGGCCTGCGCGGGCAGGCCATGGGGATGATCTTTCAGGAACCGATGACGGCCCTGAACCCCGTGCATTCCATCGGGCAGCAGGTCGCCGAAACCATCCGCCAGCACACTGGCAAGACCAGGGCCGAAGCGACCGAACTTGCCGCCGCCATGCTGGACCGCGTGGGCCTGCCCGCAGCGCGGTTCGCCCTGTCGCGCTACCCGCACGAATTGTCGGGCGGTCAGCGCCAGAGGGTCGGCCTTGCCATGGCCATCGCGCTGCGCCCGCGCCTTCTGATCGCGGACGAGCCGACGACGGCGCTGGATGTCACGACGCAGGCGCAGATTCTGGACCTGTTGCAGGGTCTGGTGGCCGACTTCGGCATGGGCCTGCTGCTGATCACTCACGATCTTGCCGTCGTGGCGCAGATGGCCGACCGGATCGTGGTGATGCAGAAGGGCCGGGTCGTGGAAACCGGGCCGACGGCGGACCTGCTGGCGCATCAGGACCACCCCTATACCCAAATGCTGTTCGCCGCCGCCCGTCACAAGGTCGACCTGCCGCCCGTCGCCCCCGGCGCGCCGCTGTTGCAGGTCAGTGGCGCTGTGCGCGAATACACCCACCGCTCGGGCCTGCTGGGCCGCGCCAAACCGTTCCGCGCGCTCGATGATGTCAGCCTGACCCTGCACCGGGGTGAAAGGTTGGGGCTTGTCGGCGAATCCGGCTGCGGCAAGTCCACGCTGACCCGCGCCATTCTGGGACTGGAACAGGTGCAGGCAGGCACCATCACGCTGGACGGCGCGCCGGTGTTCACCGAACGCCGCCCCAATCTTGCGGTGCGCCGGCGGATGCAGGTGGTCTTTCAGGACCCCTACGGATCCTTCAATCCGCGCCACAGGGTCGACCGGCTGATCACCGAGCCGTTCCATCTGCTCGACGCGCCGCCCGCAGGGGCCGCGCGCAGGGCGGCGGTGACAGAGGCGCTCGAGTCGGTCGGTCTGCAGGCCTCGGATGCGGGAAAGTTCATTCACGAGTTTTCGGGCGGTCAGCGTCAGCGCATCGCCATCGCCCGCGCGCTGATCATCAAGCCCGACCTGATCGTGTTCGACGAAGCGGTGTCGGCGCTGGACGTTTCGGTCCGGGCGCAGGTGCTGGACCTGCTGGCCGACCTCTGCCGCCGCACGCCGCTGTCCTACCTGTTCATCAGCCACGATCTTACCGTCGTGCGGTCCATCACGGATCGCGTGCTGGTGATGCAGGCGGGCAGGATCGTCGAATCCGGCCCGACCGAAACGGTTTTTGCCAACCCGACCCATGCCTATACCCGCGCGCTGATCGCCGCCGCGCCGAAACTTCCCCAGAGGAACAGGCCCGCCCATGCACGACCTTCTGCGTCTTGACCCCCAACTGTGCCTGATCGGCGGCACATGGGTTCCGCCCGTTTCGGGGCAGACCCTGCCCCTGACCAACCCGTCGACCGGGGCCGGTCTGGCACGGATCGCGCGGGGTCAGGCCGCCGACATCGACGCTGCGGTCATGGCCGCGCAACGGGCGCGGGAGGGCGATTGGGGCCGCATGACCGCGCTGGAGCGGGGGCGCATCCTGACCCGGATCGGCCAGATGGTTCTGGCCCGCGCCGACGATCTGGCGCGGCTTGAGGCGATGGATGTCGGCAAACCCCTGACGCAGGCCCGCGCCGATGTCGCGGCGTTGGCGCGGTACATGGAATTCTACGGCGCGGCGGCCGACAAGGTTCTGGGCGAGACCATTCCCTATCTGAACGGCTACACCGTCTATACCCTGCGCGAACCGCATGGGGTGACCGGGCACATCATCCCGTGGAACTATCCGATGCAGATCATCGGTCGGTCGGTCGGGGCCGCGCTGGCCATGGGCAACGCCTGTGTCCTGAAGCCCGCCGAAGAGGCCTGCCTGACCGCCCTCGCCTTTGCCGGGATCGCGATGGAGGCGGGGCTGCCTGCGGGGGCGCTGAACGTCGTGCCGGGTCTGGGGGCCGAAGCGGGGGCGGCACTGGCGGCGCATCCGGGGGTACAGCATCTGTCCTTCACCGGATCGGTGGGTGTGGGCCGGATCATCCAGACGCTGGCCGCGCAGAATGTGGTGCCCGTGACGCTGGAACTGGGGGGCAAGTCACCGCAACTGGTGTTCGACGATGCCGATCTTGACCGCGCGATTCCGTTTCTGGTCAACGCCTGCATCCAGAACGCGGGGCAGACCTGTTCGGCGGCGTCGCGGATTCTGGTGCAGCGCGGCGTGTATGAACAGGTGAAAGAGCGCATGGCGGAACGCTATCGCGCGCTGCGTGTGGGGCCGGCCGAGGCCGATCTTGCCTTGGGGCCGCTGATTTCGGCGCGCCAGAAAGCCGTTGTCGAGGGGTTTCTGGCGCTCGGGTCCGATCTGAACGTCGCAGCGCGGGGCCGGATCGCACCGGGCGCGCCCGAGGCGGGGTTCTACGTGGCACCCACCCTTTATTCCGAAGTGCCCCTCGACCACGCGCTGGCGCAGCAGGAAATCTTCGGTCCGGTGCAGGTCCTGATGCCGTTCGAGGACGAGGCGCAGGCATTGGCGATTGCCAACGGCACCGCCTTCGGGCTGGTGGCCGCGATCTGGACGCGCGACGGGGGCCGCCAGATGCGGCTGGCAAAAGCCCTGAAATCCGGGCAGGTTTTCATCAACAACTCTGGGGCCGGGGGCGGGGTGGAACTGCCGTTCGGCGGCGTTGGCCAGTCTGGCCATGGCCGGGAAAAGGGGCTGGAGGCGCTGTACGGCTTTTCGCAACTGAAGACCGTGGCAGCCTGGC
>JAIYDJ010000061.1 GCA_027487575.1 Rhodobacter sp.
CCGCTTCAACTCCCCCTCCGTCCGCTGCCCCGCAACGAACGGTCTGACAGATCAACAGGGGGTCAAAATTGCACGCCGATCACCCCGCCTAAGGGGTCAAAATTGCACGCCGAAACACATGGGTGGACGAGGCCCATGATCTGATCAGCACGAAGAACGAGGTCAAGGACCTGCTGAAAACCCTCAAGCGCCTGATGCAGGGCGATCAGGGCGTTATCGTGATCCTGTCTGGAACGGACCTGCTGATGGATATGATCTACTTCGATGAGGAGGTTGATCGCCGTTTCACCAAGATCCAGATGCCGCCGATCATCGATGCCACTGAAGGCGACGCGCTGCGCGCCGTCATCGCGAGGTTTTGCGAGATCGCCGATCTCGACCGGCCGACAGAGGCTGATCTGGTGCCCCAGTTGATCCATGGCTGCCGTGGGCGGTTCGGGATGTGCATCGAGAAGAGCATCGAGGCCATCGAACTGGCCCTGAACGAAGGCGCAACGGGTCTGGCCTTGGGGCACTACGCCGAGGCCTGGGCCTCCACGGATACGCGTCCGGACGCCCAGAACGTCTTCGTGAACCCGAAATGGGCCTCGATCGATCTGAACCGCCGTCGCCCCCTCAAAGATGGAAAGCTCCGGCAATGACCAAACTGCGCCCCTTCTTGCCCTACGATCCGGAGGAAACTCCGGTGTCGTGGGCGACCCGCCTTGCCGCCTTTCATACGGGCGAGTCCGTGTTGCCGTTCATGCATGACATCGGCATCCACATCGAAGCGATGCGGGTCAATCGCGACAGCGCCATCGAGAAGTTGTGCGCCATCACGGGCGAGGATCCCGATCGCGTCTGGCCTGGCACGATCAAGCTCCTGTCTTGGCGCAACTACGCGCTTCGCGGGATCCCGTTCACGACGGAATTTCTTCACGGCAAGAACTCGATGTTCTGTCCCGCCTGCTTGGCAGAAGATGATGCAAAGGGAGATCGTCCGGCCGCCCAGCGTCGTGGCCAGACGATCTGGCTCCTGCGTCCCGTTCGGACCTGTCCGACGCATCATCTGCCTCTGGTGGAACGGGAAGCAAAAGTATGGTCGGACAGCCTGCGGGAATTGTCTTTGCTGGTGCCTGAACGCGGAGCGGACCTGAAGCAACTCGCAGCCAACCTGGTGCCGCGCGCGCCGTCACCCCTGCAGGATTATGTCCTGGCCAGGCTGGACGGCAAAGCCGGGCCTGACTGGCTGGACGGGCAGCAGATCGAACAGGCGTTCAGGACCACGGAGATGTTGGGTGTCGGCCTCGAGTTCGGGACCAAACCCAACCTGAAACTGATGACCGGGGACGACTGGGACAGGGCAGGGCGGGCTGGTTTCGAATTCACCCGTCACAACGAGGATGGGATCCGCGAAGCTCTGACGTACATGCAGGATCGTTTTGTGGAGTCTGGACTCGCGAAATCTGCGGTGACCGGGCCGCAGATGGTGTTTGGCCGTCTCTACCAGTGGCTGGAATTCAGCTCCAACAAGAAGGAGCCTGGCCCGATCCGCAACGTGCTGCGGGAACACGTCTTGAACACGATGGAGGTCCCGCCGGAAAGGATCCTGCTGGGTGAGTTGGTCGGCGTTCGTCGGCGTCACAACGTCAAGACGCTCTCGGATGCAACGGGCACCCACTACAAGACGCTGGGCAACTTTCTGACCGCCATGGGGATGATCCCCGCTGATGAGCGCGCAGCTGTGATGGCGACTTTCGACGCGGTCGAAGGGGAGCGCATGGCTCGCGTCATGAAGAATGCAATCCCGCAGCTCCATCTGCCGAAGGCCCTGAACACGACCCGGGGTCAGGCAATCCAACTTGTCGAGGCACGCCTTCTGCCTACTTTGACCGGCGAAATCGATGGGCCCAGCGACCGGGGTGCTGCGGTGGCCATTGAGGTAGTCGAACAGTTCCTTGCCGATCTGCGCCGCGACGCGGTGTGGGTGGAGGCCGCTCCATCGGGAATGCTCGATATTCCCGAGGCCGCAAAGGTCTCGCGTGTGACCGCCACAGTCATCGTTCGCCTGTTGCAAGAACGTAGGCTCGCCCACGTCTACCAGATGGCTGATGTTCCAGGTTACGGCGGAATCCTGATCGACCCTGAAGAGGTGCGGGTCATCACGAAAGCTGACACGCCGACTGCTTATCTGTCGGTACATGGAATCACACAGGAACTCAGATTGTCGACGGGTGTCGTCAAAGCACTGATGGAGCCCCGCGAGGGAGGATCTCTGCTTCCAACAATCCGGGGAAACAACCGTTCAGAGTTTCTCGTGCCGGTTGAAGAGATCGAGGTGTTTGCCCGGACCTATGTGAGCCTGATCGGGTTGGGACGGGAGATCGGCATGCATCACATCCCTCTGCTACGGAACCTGAACGCGGCAGGGGTCCAGCCGATCGATGACCCCGAACGGTTGCAGGCAAGGATCTATCGTCGGTCGGAAATCCCGACCCATCTCACCGCCTGAAAAAGCAGAAATCCGATGAAAAGGCCGCCGTTCTGGCGGCCTTTTTCTTTGCGCACCGGAAAATTTCGCATGGACAAACTTACTCTGGCAAATGGACAAAATGCCGGAAATGGTCCGGCCTCAGACGCCGAAAACAAGGGGTTTTCGCACCCCCGATGGACAAGTTATAGCTGGCGGCACACCCCTGAGACCATCGTGCGGCAGGCGACTTGACGCGGACCAGTCCGCATCCGAAATGAAAGGCCCTATCCCCTTGGCCGCAAGGGGGTAGGGATTTCCCTTACTGGCCGGAGCGGTGCTTTGGACAGATCGGCGGTGCGCCGGTTCTAGCGGCATCGGACCTGTGTCAGACGCCTTGCCCTTGCCCCGAGACATGACGCGCTGCGGCTTTCGATGCCATCCGGCATGAGGTTGCCAAGTCGTGACCCTGCGCCAGGGACGCGGCCAATGCGCCGATGAAGGCGTCGCCTGCGCCGTGCGAACTGACGACGGCAACCTTTTCCGCCGGCAGTTGCAGAAGGCTGCCGTCCTCCCCCTGCGCCGCCAGACCAAGAGAGCCCGCCGTGACGATCACCGTGCGGAACCGGGCGCACAGGTGGCGGGCGGCGACGGCGGCGCTGTGCAGGCAGCGGACCTCACCGCCTCCCATCATCGCGGCTTCCACGGTGTTGACGACCAGCACGTCGATCAGCGGCGGCAGGGCAGGCGGCAGGGCGCGGGCCGGGGCTGCGTTCAGGATCGTGCAAAGGCCGCGCCGTCTTGCCTCGGCGGCGGCGGCAAGGTTGACCGCATCCGGCACCTCGTTCTGCAGCACAAGCAGCACCACCTCCTCCCAGACGGCCTGATCGTGCAAGCCCGCCACCTCGATGGCCAGATTGGCCCCCGACACGATGGTGGCGGCGTAATCCCCGGCGGCGTCCTGAATGGCGACGCTCATCCCCGACCCGACCGGCAAGGTGGCCACGAACCGGTCGTCCACCCCGGCCGCGCGCAGGCCGTCGCGCAGGAATCGGCCGAAATCATCGTCCCCGACCGCGCCGAACATCCTTGACCGCGCGCCCTGACGGCTGACAGACACCGCCTGATTGCCGCCCTTACCGCCGAATTTCGGGTACCAGCGCCGCCCTATCGCCGTTTCATCCCGCCCCGGCAGGTGGTCCGCCTCGACCAGAATGTCATGGTGCAGGCTGCCGACGGTCAGGATCAGGGGAGCGGTCATGGTTTCCTCGGCATTCGGCGTTGCGGACCGCCGGGCGGGCCTGGGCTGCGAATCGCGCAGCGACCGTCAGCCGCACGACCATGCTGATGTTGCCACCGTCAGGCAACGGGCAGAATGGCCGCGCCGATCAAGCTGCGGCGCTGCGGACGTTGATTGATCAGGGGGCACGCAAAAGAATTCTGCCGGTCATGCAACGCCGTGGCGGCCTGTCGCGTTGGAAGGGGCGACGCAGCGCAGCCATCCGCGAAACGCCCGAATAACAGTCCCGACGCAGAAAAGGCCCGAAAAACATGGACCTGACAGAAGACGACATCAGCAGGGGCCGCACCGCCGAAACGCCATCCGACATCCCGTCCAAGGGATTGAAGGATGTGATGTGGCGGGTGTGGCGGTCCCTGACGCAGGACCATGTCATGCTGATCGCAGGCGGGGTGACGTTCTACCTTCTGCTTGCTCTGTTTCCCGCCCTGGTGGCATTCCTGTCGATTTATGGTCTGTTCTTCGACCCGGCCACCGCCGTGGATCAGGCAGAGGCGCTGCGGGGCGTCGTCCCGCCCGCCGCCGTCGATCTGATCGCCGAACAGTTGGCCCGGCTGACATCCAAGCAAAGCGACACCCTGACGGTGGGCCTGATCCTGTCGCTGATCATCGCGTTCTGGAGTGCGAACGGTGGCGTCAAGGCAATGATCGAAGGCCTGAACTTTGCCTATGGCGAGCGTGAGAAGCGGTCGTTCCTGCATTTGAACGGCGTTGCCTTTGCCTTCACGCTGGGGGCCATGGCGCTGATCATTGTCATGTTTGTGGCGCTGGCGGTGATACCAGCGATGCTGGCCGTCCTGAACTTGGGGTCCTTGGCCGATGGAGTGTTGCGCCTGTTGCGCTGGCCGCTGCTGGTGGCGGTTCTGGGGCTTGCGCTGACGGTGCTTTACCGCAACGGGCCAAGCCGGCGTCCGCCGCAATGGCGCTGGGTGACCTGGGGCAGCGGGGTTGCAACCATCGGCTGGCTCGTCATGTCGATTGTCTTCACCATCTATCTGGAACGGATCGCCAACTTCAGCGCCACATACGGTGCGCTGGCGGCCCCGATCGGCTTTCTTCTCTGGGTCTGGCTGTCGATGATCGTCATCATTCTGGGGGCCGAGATCAACGGCGAACTGGAACACCAGACGGCGGTCGACACGACCATCGGACCCGACCGCCCGATGGGCAAGCGCGGGGCGGTGGTGGCTGACACTCTGGGGGCTGCGGTCGATTAGGACGCCGCCTGATACCCTGCGTGGCCCAAGCCGTGCTGCCACCCTTAAAATCCGGAGCCGAACCGTCGGGCCGCCGGTGCAGTGGCCGGTCCGGGTTCGGCGCCGTTGCCCAGATCGACCAGGATCGGGCAATCCGGCCGGTCATCGCCGCAGCAGGCGTCGGCCAGATGTTGCAGGCTGTGCAACATCGCCTGCATCTCGGTGATCTTGCGGTGCAGTCCGTCGATCTGATCTTGTGCCAGACGCTTCACGTCGGAGCTGTGGCGCGACCTGTCCCGCCACAGGGCCAGCAGCGCCTCGATCTTGTCGACGCCGAATCCAAGATCGCGGGCGCGGCGGATGAAGCGCAGCATCTGCACTTCGGTTTCGGTATAGAGCCGATACCCTGCGCCAGTCCGTCCGGCAGCGGGAATCAGGCCGGTGGATTCGTAGTAGCGGATCATCTTGGCCGAAACGCCCGATGCCTTGGCGGCTTCCCCGATGTTCATGCCGTGCCCCCGATGGTTTGAACCGGCTGAAACCGCCGCAACCGCAGCGCGTTGACCAGAACGAACACGCTGGACAGCGCCATGGCGCCGGCGGCGAAGACCGGCGACAGCAGCAGCCCGTATACCGGATACAACGCCCCCGCCGCCACGGGGATCAGGGCCGCATTGTAGGCAAAGGCCCAGAACAGGTTCTGCCGGATATTGCCCATCGTGGCGCGGCTTAGCGCGATGGCGTCGGGAATGGCGGTCAGGCGCCCGGACATCAACACCACATCGGCGGCGTCGATCGCGATGTCGGTCCCGGTTCCCACGGCCAGTCCCACATCCGCCTCGGCCAGGGCAGGGGCGTCATTGATGCCGTCGCCCACATAGGCGACCCTCCCGCGCTGCTTCAGCCGCCGGATGGCCGCCACCTTTTCGCCCGG
>JAIYDJ010000119.1 GCA_027487575.1 Rhodobacter sp.
CCGCTGGTCATGTCGAACCCGTTCAGGCGCCTGTCGCATGGGCATGTTCTGGGCAACAACCCGATCATTCACAGCAAGGAGCGGACGTCGGCCATGCGTGGCGGCGGCTACATGTCGCGCTTCTTCTGGCCGATGAAGCTGGTTTCGGCACCCAAACAGGGCACATCGGCGATCCGCGGCGGGTTCCTCGTGTCGAAGATGTTCGGCCTGCCTCTGCTTGCAAAGTCCTGGCCGTCACGTGAGGTTATGCCCACCATCACGCGGTGACGGCAGGGTCGGATGCCCGGCAAAGACGGGGCATCCGACCTTGATTTCAGGTCGCGGACGCATCCTGCGGGCCATGCACCCGCGCCTCGCGCTTGAAGGGGTTTTCTTCGGGCACCTCGTACTCTGGCACCAGCGCCCCCTTGTCACGAGCATCCGCCATGTAGCGGAATGCGTTGACCGTCATCCGCATCAGATGCTCGCCCGCTTTCATTGCCGGGTACCTTGCCTGCGTTTCCGGGGTGCGGAATTTCTCCAGCGGTTCGACCACCGCATGATAGTCCAACCCGAAGAACAGCGGAAACGAGAAGCGTTCACGCCCGATGTTCACGACGCGGTGCTGGGTTGACTTGAACTGTCCGCCCGACCACGTCTCGAAGATGTCGCCGATGTTCACTATGAAACAGCCCGAAATCGGCGGTGCTTCGATCCAGTCATCCTCTGCATTCATCACCTGCAGGCCGGGGCCGCCTTGCAGAAGGATCGTGAAGCACTCGAAATCCGAATGAGCCGCGATGCCGACGATATCCTTGGTCGCGGGCAGATCGTTCGGAACATAGCGCAACAGGCGCAACTGCGAGGTCGGACAGGTGATGTGGCGCGTAAGCTCTGCCGTTTCGACCCCCAGTTCCAGCGCCAGCGCATCCAGCAGCCGCAGCCCGAGGCCGAAAATCGCGTCGTAATAGCCCGCGACGGTGTCCTTCCAGCCGGGCAGGTCGGGCCAGACGTTCGGGCCCGTCATCCGCCATTGCGCCAGATAGTCCGGATGGTCGGCCGGAGCCTCGAAAGACATGTCCCACGCTTCGTTCATGTTGATCGACTTGGGAAAGTTGGACCCGTTCTCTTCAAACGGCACATAACCGCGATGGTGGGTGGTGAAGCCTGACCAGAACCGCATCTTGTAGGACCGCGGCATCGCATGGAACTGCCGCGAGGCGGCCTTCACACCGTCGATCAGACTTTGCGGCACCCCGTGGCCTGTGATGTAGAAGAACCCCGACCCCCGCGCCGCCCGCCCCAGTTCGGCCGCGATGCGGGCCTTTTCGGCGGGATCGCCGGTCGCCAGTCCGCTGAGGTCGATCACCGGAAGGGTCGCATCATCCACCGTCAGGGCACGCTGGTCGTCGGACACTTGGCTGCGCATGTCAGGCTCCCGAGAATCAAGGTTTTCCAAGGTTTGCTCCCGCCGGACTGGGGGTTGCACGTAAAATGTCTACAATTGCGCGCCTGCGCCGGGAAACTGCCCGGAGTTTACGCAAGGGCGCGCCGTTTCGGCTGCAACGCGCGCTGTTTCTTTCCAAGCCGCCCGCCGTCCGCCCAACCTTGGTGGGTGAACAGTGCAGAGGGCTGCCCGTGCAGGGCGCCCGCAGGCAACTGGACGACGGGACCGCGCAGAGGCGCTTGGCAGGAGAGAACAGGATGACCGGACCGAACCGCAGAACACTTCTCAAGCAGGGTGGCGCCATGCTCGGGCTGGCCGCAGCCTCCGGTGTCATCGGCACTCCGCTGATCGCCCAGACCCGGACCCTGCGGGTGGGGTCTTATGGCGGTTACTTCGAGAACAGCTTCAAGGAACACGTGTTCCCGGCCTTCACCGCCGCGACAGGAATCACCGTGGAAAGCGTGACGCAGCCGAACTCGTCGGACTGGCTCGTGACGATGCAGCAGGCCACGGCAGCGGGGTCTGTGCCCACGGACATCTCGCTTTATGCCCGCGACACGATGATCAAGGCCAGCCGTCTGGGCGGGTTGATCAAACCGCTGGACCTGTCGAAGATTCCCGGTGCCTCCAACCTTGACCCCTATTTCGTGTTTGACGGTGGTCAGGGCCCGCTGGGTGTGGGCGCGATGTCGTGGTTCACCTCGATGGTCATCAACCCGACCGAAGTGACCGAAGCCCCGGCAAGCTGGGCCGAATTCTGGGACACGTCGAAGTATGAATCCAGCCTTGGCCTGTCCAAGAACTTCAACGCGCTGTTCCTTGATATCACCGCCGCCACGTTCTTTGACGGCGAGGCGACCTTTGCCTCCGATGAGGGCATTCTTGCGGTCATTGCCAAGGTGGCCGAACTGAAACCGAACGTGGCGCTGTGGTGGTCAGCCGAAAGCCAGATGGAACAGGCGATGAAGAATGGCGACGTGATCGGCGGGCAGTACTATCTTGATGTGTCGAACCTGATGGCGTCGGACGGCTTTCCGATCAAGCCGATCTTCCCGAAAGAGGGCAATCCGCAGGACTATGGCTCGTGGTGTCTGGCCGCGATTTCCGACAAGGACGCCGAGGCGGCGGAGTTCATGAACTTTTCGTCCGACCCGGCCACGCAGGCGCTGATGTCGCGCAAGATCGGAACCGCGCCCCTGATCGCCAAGGAAAAGACCGACCTGACCGACGACGAATTCGCCTTCGTTTCGGGCAGCCCGTCGATCAAACCCGCCTACGAGGCCTATCTCGACAAGGAGACCTTCATCAAGGAAGCCTGGGACAAGATGGTGGCCGGAGTCTAGGCGCGCCAATGTCGGCCTTGTCCCTGCACGGCATCCGCAAGGATTACGGCGAGGCGCGCGCGGTGGATGACATCACGCTGGACTTTCCGGATGGCCAGTTGACGGCCTTGCTGGGGCCGTCGGGCTGCGGCAAGACCACGCTGTTGCGGATGATCGCCGGGCTGGAAGTGCCGACAGCCGGGACCGTCACGGTGGGGGGGCGCGACATCACGCGCGTTCCCGCCCACAAGCGCAAGTTCGGCATGGTGTTCCAAAGCTTTGCGCTGTTTCCGCACCTGACGGTACGCGACAACGTGGCCTATGCGCTGACGATCGCAGGCACCGCGCGGGGAGAGGCTGCGGCGCGCGCCGACACGCTTCTGGACCTTGTGCAACTGACGGGCTTTGGTGACCGGCGGATCGGCCAGTTGTCGGGCGGCCAGAAACAGCGGGTGGCCATCGCACGGGCACTGGCGCAGGAACCCGAGGTGTTCCTGCTGGATGAACCGATGTCGGCACTGGACGCCAAACTGCGAGAAGAGATGCAGGTTGAACTGCGCCTGCTGCAACAGCGCCTGGGCATCACCACCATCGTCGTGACGCATGACCAGCGCGAGGCGATGACAATGGCCGACCGGATCATCGTGATGTCGAAGGGCCGCGTCGAACAGGCCGGAACCCCGCAAGAGATTTATCACTGGCCTGCCACGGGCTTTGTCGCGGGCTTCATCGGGCGCGCCAACTTCATGGACGGCGTCGCACAGGACGGCAGGATCATGGTCGGTGGCGTGGCATTGTCCCTGCCCAGACCCGCGCAGTTTCTGACCGGATCGGCGGTGCAACTGGTCTGCCGTCCCGAAGGCATCCGGCTTGGGGCGGGCCTGGCGGAAGTGAACAGCATCGAAGGCCGCGTGACCTTTGTGCGCGATCTGGGGCCGGTGCGGGACATTTATCTTGAGACGCGTCTGGGCAGGCTGGTGGCCGAACAAAGCGCGGACCAAAGCCGGGTCCTGGCCGTGGGGGACAGGGTGCACCTGTCCTTGCCGCCCGATGCGTTGCGGCTTTATCCGGGTCTGCCTGTGACGCTTCCCGCTACAGCCTTGGCCGCCGAATGACCGTCGCCGCACAGATCGGGCCGATGGCCGAGGTGCCGCCAGCCCTGCGCTGGGGTGCCGTGGTCAACCTGCTGCTTTGGGCCATCGCCTTGCTGCTGTGCCTTGTACCGTTTGGTCTGGTGCTGCTGATTTCCTTTGGCCACAAAGTGGAAGGCGCGGGCTGGGACTGGGCCTTCAGTTCTGAAAACTACCTGCGGTTCTTCGTCGGGGCCAACTGGCCCGCCGAGACGACGTCGCTGTATCTGGGGCAGCTTTACTGGTCGATGCGCTATGCGGTGGTGGCTGCCGTTCTGGCGGTGGTCACCGCCCTGCCCTTCACCTACCTGATGACGCGCCAGTCACGCCGGGCGCAGGCGCGGTGGCTGGTGTTCCTGCTGGCCACGCTGTCGCTGTCGGAAGTGTTCATCGTCATGGGCTGGGATATCATCCTGTCCAACAATTCGGGCCTGCCGATGCTGTTCGCGGCTTCAGGTGTGACGGACTGGCTGAAGGACACCGGCTGGTTCGACGTGCTGCGCGACTGGGGTCTGGCCAACCCGCGCAACGTGAAATTCAAGACTTCCGAATTCGCGACCGTGCTGACGCTGTCCTACCTCGTGTGGCCCTATGCGGTGATCCTGCTGTACCCGGCGCTGTCGCGGCTGGACCCGTCGCTGGCCGAGGCCGCGCGCACCATGGGCGCGCGGCCATGGACGGTGGCGCGCACGGTCATCCTGCCTGCGGTCCGCCTGCCCCTGATGGGCACGACGCTGCTATTGTTCGTGTTCCTGCTGGGGGCCTATGTCGCCATCACGGTCTTTGCCGACCCGTCCCAGCATACAACAGCGGTGTCGATCTATGAAAACGTGCGGGGCAGCACGCTGAACGCGCCCTTCGGTGCGGCGCAGTCGGTGGTCCTGCTGGTGGCCGCCGGGGCGTTTCTGGTCTTGGGTCAGCGGCTTAGCCGCAAGTCACAGGGGGGTGCGTGATGGGGCGGGTGTTCGGGCATCTCTTCATGGCGCTGGCGGCCATAGTGGTGGCCCTGCCCATCGTGATCGTCTGCTCTGCCGCGCTGAACGGCGGGCGAACGATGTTCTTTCCGCCGCAGGATCCGACGCTGGCCCGGTTTGGCGAGTTCTTCTTTTCCGAACCCGTCTGGACGCGGGCCCTGTCGAATTCGGTGATCGTCGCACTCGGGTCGGCGACGCTGGCGGTCCTGATGGCCTGGCCCATCGCCTATGCCCTGTGGAAAACCGGATCGCGCCAGTCGGCGATGCTGGCGGGGCTCGGCTCCATCCCCTTTGCCCTGCCGCCGATTGTCTTTGGCGTCGGGCTGGGGTTCTTCTGGTCGTTCCTGGGCGGCCTGGGGTCGATCTGGGCCGGAATCATCAGCCATGCCGTGCTGTTTCTCGCGCTGCCGCTGGTCACGATCTCGATCGGTTTGCAGGCGGTTGACCGCGCCCATCTGGACGCTGCGGCCACCATGGGGGCCACCGAGGGCGTGACCTTCCGCACCATCATCCTGCCCCAGACGCTGCCCTACACCATCTCGGGGTTCTTCTTTGCGCTGGTGCTGTCGTTCAACGAATTCATCGTGATGTTCTTCGTCTCGGCCTCGGCGTTCAGCACGGTCACGCTGCAGATCTTCAATTCGCTGCGCAACGGCTATACCCCCACGATGGCCGTCGCCGCCGTGGCCTTCATTACCGTGTCCATCATCGTGTTCTCTGCCGTCGCCCGCTGGGGCGACCTGCCGCGCCTGATGGGTGCGGACCAATCCCGCAACTGAACCCTGAAGGGAGCCTCCATGCCACGCCAGCCTGCGATCGTCGGAAACCCGGTGTTGATCGTCGTCGATATCCAGAAGGGCGCCTTCATGGAGCAGGATTTCGGCATCCCCGTGATGCCCGGCTACCGCGAGAACATGGAGCGCGCGAAAACCGTGGTTGCCGCAGCCCATGCGGCCCAAATCCCGGTGGTGTTCATTCAGGAAATCCACCGCCGCGACATGGTGGATTTCGGGCGCGAACTGGATGGGACCGAAGATGTGCACTGCCTTGAAGGCGATGCCGGAACCCCCGTCGCGTTCGAGGAGATGGGCCGCATCCCGTCGGATTACTTCATCCACAAGCGCCGCTATTCGGCGTTCTACGGCACGGAGCTTGAGATCCTTCTGAAGGGTCTGAAGGCGCAGACTCTGATCCTGATCGGCGGGCTGACCGATGTCTGCGTGCACTACACCTTTGCCGATGGCCATCAGGGCGACTACCATTGCCGCGTGGTGGGCGATTGCGTGGGCGGGTCGTCAGAGGCGGCGCATCAGGCTTCGCTGAACGCGATGGAGTATCTGCAGGAGGGGGCCGTGATGACGGCGGATCAGATCATCGGGGTTCTGGGCGCGCGGCGCGCGGCCGCCGCGTGACGGAAGCCGACCTTCAGGGCCACTGGCGGCGCAACTGGCTGCGCGCGCCGGGGTTTGAAGACAGCACGACACGGGTGCATTGGGTGCAGGCGGGCCCGTGGTGCGCCGACATCCGCGTGCCGCTGATCCGGCCTGCGCTGGCCGCGCCCGCGTTGTCAGACCTGTCCGGCCCGGACCTTGCGCAACTCTTGGCAGCCGAGGGGTTTGCCGGGCGCACCAGCCTTGCGGGCGATGTCTGCACCTGGGCGCGGCAGTGTAACTGGCGCGGGTTTCCCTGCGCTGTCGATGCCGGGGCGCTGTGGTTCGACGGATCAGGCCACTTGATCGAGGACGGCGTCCATGCGGACTATCGCGAGGACTGGCACCGCGTTCCGGGGCCGGACTGGACCGCATTTGCGGCCTACACGACAGACGCCGAAGGAATGTTGCTGAGCAATGGAGACGTGTTCGTCCTTGGTCTGGGCCAGCGGGATGCCCCGGCATGGCCAAACCTCGCACAGGCCCTGCGCAACGGCGACGCCGCCCCGGCCGATGCCGCATCCGCCTTTGCCTCGGTCTATGTGATGGGTCGGTGGAACGGAGCGCGGGGCGTGGCCGACCTGTCGACCCAGCCCTATTGCGAAGGCAGTGCCGTGCTGACCCGCACCACCGGCAGCGCCGACCTGACCCTGCCCGATTTTCACGGGGCCACCGTCTCCCGCACCCTTCACCTGACGCCCCTTTCCGCCGATTGACCGCACAAAGGACCGCCATGCCCCTTCCCGTCGCCGACCAATGGTACCGCGCCACCCGCATCGATGCCGACACCACCCTGATCATCGAACCGCATGTGCATGTGCTGGAACAGGCCAACCTGTGGCTGGTGGAAGGGCGCGACCGCGACATGATCCTGGACACCGGCATGGGCATCGTGCCCCTGCGCCCCTTCCTTGATACTCTGCGCCGCGATCCGGCCAAGCCGATCATCTGCGTGTCCTCCCACACCCACATCGACCACATCGGCGCGGTGCAGGAATTCGAAACGCGGCTGGTCCACCCGGCCGAGGCAGATCAGATGGCCCGCCCCTCCGGTTTGCATTCGCTGTTCAAGCGCGACATGCCCGAACGGCTGATCCAGACCTTCCTTGACGCAGGGTATCCCCCCATCGGCGAGATGCTGATCGAAGCGCTGCCCTTTGCGGGCTACGATCCCGAAACCTACCGCCTGCTTGGCGCGCCCGCCACCGGCCTGCTGAACGAAGGCGACACCGTCGATCTTGGCGACCACCTTTATGAAGTCTGGCACCTGCCCGGCCATTCGCCCGGCGGCATCGGACTGTTCGAACGGGCCACGGGCATCCTGTTTGCCGCCGATGCGATCTATGACGGTCCCCTGATCTACAGCGGACCGGGGATGAGCGTGCCCGCCTACCGCGAAACCTTTGCCAAGCTGCGCGCCCTGCCGGTGACCCTGATCCACGGCGGCCACGACCCAAGTTTTGGTCGGGACCGCATGCTGGAGATCATCGATACCTACGAGGCGCGGTGGGACGCCGAGGCTGCCGCGACGGCGGGCGGGTGAGTCGGGCACCGGGTGAGTCGGCGCGCAGTGGGTGCGTGCTGCGCCGCGATCTGAGCGGTTTGCAGGCATATCGCCGAAAGACCGCCCGTTTTGGCGGCACCGACAGGCCGCGCGTTCCGCCCGGTCATACGGTCCATTGCCGCAGGGCCGCCGTAGGGCATCTTCGAAGCAGAGTTGACGGCTAGGGTTCCGGCACCACGCGGTGCGTCTGGTCCGAGAGCTGTCACCACCGGGACAGACATCCCCGGTGGCGCACGGCGGGACAAAAACCCGGGAGACCTCGTCAAGCCAAGGGATTGGCGGCGAAGGGTCGTCCATTTCCCAGATGAACAGGAAAGGAAGACCCATGATTTCAAGATCCCTGATCTCCCGGCGCGCCTTGCTTTTGTCGGGCGCCGCCGCGCTGGCCCTGCCCACGCTGCGCCCCGCGTTCGCGCAGACCCGCACCGATTTCAAGGTGGCGTGGTCGATCTATGTCGGCTGGATGCCGTGGGGCTATGCCGCCGATGCGGGCATTGTCCAGAAATGGGCCGACAAGTACGGCCTGACGATCGAGGTCACGCAGTTCAACGACTATGTCGAATCGCTGAACCAGTACACCGCCGGGGCCTATGATGCGGTCACGGTCACCAACATGGATGCGCTGTCGATCCCGTCTGCGGGCGGGGTGGATACGACGGCGGTGATCGTCGGCGATTTCTCGGCCGGCAACGACGCGGTGTTCCTGAAGGGGGCGGGCGGGCTGGCGGATATCGCCGGGCGCCGCGTCAACCTCGTGGAGTTTTCCGTCTCGCATTACCTGCTGGCGCGCGCGCTGGATTCGGTCGGCCTGTCCGAGGCGGATGTGACGGTGGTGAACACCGCCGACCCCGACATGGTCGGCGCGTTCCAGACGGCGGATGTGGCGGCGATGGTCACCTGGAACCCGATGGTGGCCGAGATTGCGACCCTGCCCGATGCCACCAAGGTGTTCGACAGCGCACAGATCCCCGGCGAGATCATCGACCTGATGGTGGCAAGCACCGCAGCGCTGACCGAGAACCCCGATTTCGGCAAGGCGCTGG
Source organism: Rhodobacter sp. (assembly GCA_027487575.1). Taxonomy (GTDB): domain Bacteria; phylum Pseudomonadota; class Alphaproteobacteria; order Rhodobacterales; family Rhodobacteraceae; genus JAIYDJ01. The sequence continues at coordinate 8,890 of JAIYDJ010000119.1, forward strand.
CGGGCATCTGGTATGAAACCGCGGCCCTGATGGTGTCGGACACGCCAGAGGGGGCCGCCGCCCGTGCGGCGATGGGGGCGGCGTCGGGCACCGATCAGGCGGGGTTCGAGGCGCAGATGGCCGCGACCAAGCTGTTCGACAAGGCCGCCGATGCCGTGGCCTTCACCACCTCGCCCGACCTTTCGGCGACGATGGACAAGGTGCGCACCTTCCTGTTCGACAAGGGCCTGCTGGGGGCGGGTGCGCCGTCTGCCGACATCATCGGGATCGAGCTTCCGGGCGGTGCGGTGCTGGGTGACGCGGCCAATGTGAAGCTGCGCTTTGCCGCCGATTACATGCAGATGGCCGCCGACGGCACGCTGTAACAGCGCGATGCGGCTGATCAACATCCACCCCGGCAAAGGGGGGCGGCCGGTATTGGCCGCCCTGCCCTTTGTGGCACTGGCGCTGGCCTATCTCATCGGGTCGGGCCTTCGGCTGGCCGACAATCCGGCGGACAAGCTGTTGCCGTCACTGGCCGCGATGGGGCGGATGATCGAGGTGATGGCCTTCACCCCCGACAAGCGGACGGGCGATTACCTGCTGTGGACGGACACCGCCGCAAGCCTGATGCGCCTGTGGTCGGGTCTGGCGATTGCGACCCTGATCGCGCTTGTGCTGGGCCTGTTGAACGGCGTGCTTCCCATTGCCCGCGCGATTCTGGCACCCTTCGTGGCCTTCCTGTCGATGGTGCCGCCCTTGGCCCTGCTGCCAGTGCTGTTCATCACGCTGGGTCTGGGCGAGGTTTCGAAAATCGCGCTTATCGTCATCGGCGTGGCCCCGATCCTGACCCGCGACCTTGCCATGACCGCCGCCGCCCTGCCACGCGAACAGATCGTTAAGGCCGAAACCCTGTCCGCTTCAAGCTGGCTGGTGGCAACGCGCGTTGTGCTGCCGCAGGTCATGCCGCGCCTGATCGACTCGCTGCGCCTGCAGCTTGGCCCCGCCTTCCTGTTCCTGATCGCCGCCGAGGCGATTTCGGCCGAAGGGGGCCTTGGCTACCGCATCTTTCTGGTGCGCCGGTATCTGTCGATGGACATCATCTTTCCCTATGTCATCTGGATCACCCTTCTGGCCGTGGCGATGGACCTGTGCCTGCGCCTGATCCGCCGCCGCCTGTACCCCTGGGCCGAACCCGAGGGGCAGGCATGACCGCGCTGACCATCCAGAACCTGTGGAAGGAATACGGTGATCAGGTCGTGCTGGAAAGCGTCAGCCTGACCATCGCCCCGCGCGCCTTCGTGGCGCTGGTCGGCCCGTCGGGCTGTGGCAAGACCACCTTCCTGCGCATGCTGCTGGGGCAGGAACGCCCGACGCGGGGCAGCATCCTGATGGACGGCGACCCGCTGCCGCCCGAGCCGGGTCCGGATCGCGGGGTGGTCTATCAGCGCTACTCGGTCTTTCCGCACCTGACCGCCCTGCAGAATGTCTTGCTGGGACCAGAGATGCAGGCGTCGCGCCTGACGGGGCGGGTCTGGGGGATGAAGCGGCGTGTGCTGGTCGACAAGGCGGCGGCCTTGCTGGCCGAGGTCGGGCTTGCGGGGGCAGAGGGCAAGTATCCGGCCCAGCTTTCGGGCGGTATGCAGCAGCGCCTGGCCTTGGCGCAGACGCTGATGATGCGGCCGAAACTCCTCTTGCTCGATGAACCCTTCGGCGCGCTTGATCCCGGCATCAGGGCCGAAATTCACGCGCTGATGCGACGCCTGTGGCACGAACATGCGATGACCGTGGTGATGGTGACGCATGACCTGCGCGAGGCGTTTGCGCTGGCCACCCGCGTCATCGCCTTTGACCGCCCGCGCAACCGGCCCGAAGAACGGATGCGCTATGGTGCCACCATCACCAACGATATCGCCATCTGGCCCCCCCGCGTGGCGGGCCGACAGACGATCTATGACGCCGACATCCCCGCCGGTCAGGACGACCTGAGCCGCTTTGCCATCCACTCCGGGACGACCCGGCCCGTTGCAGGAGCCCAAGCATGATGCCCCACACCCCCCGCCCACCCGAGGCGATCGCCGCCGACCGGGCAAGGTACGAAGATCACCAGCGCAAGGGCCTGTCCTTCACGCCGAAATCGCCGCCGACACCCAGCCCGATCCCGGCCCCCCCGCCAACGGGCGTGTTGCGCGAACAGATCATTCCGGGCGGTTGGTACAGCACATTCGCCCTGCAACCCGGTCAGACCCTGCGCCTGCAGGCCCATGGCCTTGGCAGTTCCGTCTCGCTGGCCGCATGGGCGACACCGGACCATTCCGAACGGCTGAACCTGCCCGACACCGTCAAGGTCCAGTGGACCACCGACCTGCGCAAGGGCCGGGTGCTGTTTTCCGACATGGGGCGGGTGCTGCTGTCGATCACCGAAGACAGTTGCGGCGGCCACGACGTGCTGACCGGTGGCTCGGGCCCGACCGGGGCGGGCACGCCCGCGCAGCGCAACACCCGCGACAACATGCTGTTGGCCGCCGCCAAACTGGGGCTGGACCGCCGCGACCTGCCGATGCTGATGACGTTCTTCGCCCCGGTCCGCGTCGATGCGGCGGGGCGGTTCTTCTGGAACGCCACGCTGCTGTCAGGCACCGACTGGGTGGACCTGCGCGCCGAAATGCCGCTGGTTATGGCGCTGTCGAACACCCGCCATCCGATGGACCCCGCCACTGGCGATGTGCCGCCCGTCACGGCCACGCTGCAGGCCGCCCGCCCGGTGGCCGCAGACGATCTGTGCCGTACAGCCACAGCCGAGGCGGTCCGCGGCTTTGAAAACAACGCGAGGGGTTAGGGCCATGCAGATTTACGACATTCCCGCCGAAAAACCGTGGTCCGGCATCGTGCGCAAAGGCCAGACCATCCGCATCATCGACGCGTATGGCCAGCAGGCCATCGACACGATCTTCTACAACGCCGCCGACTTTGGCGAACGCTATTCCGCGCAGGACACGATGCTGGCGCAAGGAGCGGCCTATATCACGACGGGCACCAAAGTGATGTCCTCCGAGGGCCGGGTGATGCTGACCGTCACCGCCGACACCTCCGGGCGGCACGATACCTGCGCGGGCTGCTGTTCATGCGAAAGCAACACCGTGCGCTTCGGGATGGGCACGCGGCACCTGCACGCCTGCCGCGAGAACTTCATCCTCGAACTGTCGCGCCATGGCATGACCAAGCGGGATATCGTGCCCAACATCATCTTCTTCATGAACGTCCCGATCAGCCCGAATGGCGCGATGACCATCGATGACGGAATCTCGGCCCCCGGCGACCATGTCGAGATGGTGGCGGAAATGGACGTGCTCTGCGTGATCTCGAACTGCCCGCAGATCAACAACCCCTGCAACGGCTTTGACCCGACGCCGATCCGCGTCGAGATTTCGGACTAGGCGCATGTTCAAGACCGTTCTTGTGGCGAACCGTGGTGAAATCGCGGTCCGCATCATCCGAACCCTGCGCGCGATGGGAATCTCTC
>JAIYDJ010000085.1 GCA_027487575.1 Rhodobacter sp.
GCGCGTCACCCCGAACACCGGGTTGAAGCTGTGCGACCCCTGACCCCATTCCGGCACGTTCGTCTTTCCGGTAAAGACCGCCCCGGCCCGGCGCATCCGCGCCGCCAGCAGATCGTCCAAATGAGGCACATGATCGGCAAACAGCGGCGATCCGTGGGTAGACCGGATACCGGCCACCTCGACCAGATCCTTGACCGCAAAGGGAATCCCGTGAAGCCAGCCTAAGGGTGCCACATCATCAAGCGCCCGCGCCTCGGCCATCAACGCCTGCGGATCGCGCAGTGACACGATTGCGTTGATCGCGCCGTTCACCTTTGCCACCCGCGCCAGATGCGCCGCCATCACTTCGGACGGCGCCACTTTCCGGGCGGCAATCAGCACCGACAGCGCGCTGGCCGACAGATCAACCAGGTCCATGCCATTTCCTGTTCACAAATATCCTCGGGGGGAGGTGGCCCTTGGGCCACCCGGGGGGCCGAATGCCCCCCGCGCGCAGCGTCTCTGGCCGCTTGGCCAGAGACGCTGAAAGACGGCGCGCCGCAGCCCATGGCTGCGGCTCCGCGGGATTACTTGTTCAATTCGGTCCAGATCGCGGTGATGTATTCGACCGATTTGGGCGAGCAGTTGCCCATGAAGACGCCCTTGTCGGCCAATTCGGCCGGAATGACGATTTCAGGCGCGTCCTTCATGTCGGCGGGCATGAACGGCTCGGACCCGGCGATGCCGTTGGCATAGCGCGCATAGGCAGAAATCATCGCGGCATTTTCCGGCACCATGATGAAGTCGAGGAACTTGTACGCCTCCTCGACATTCGCCGCGTCGTTCAGCAGCATCACCTGATCCATCCACAGGATGAAGCCTTCCTTCGGATAGCCGTACTTGACGTCGGGGTTCTGGAGGCGGGCCCGGAACATGGCACCGTTCCAGTAGACGGTCGCCGCCACATCGTTGGCGGCCATCTTCTCGGTCATGCCATAATCCATCGACTGCCATTTCGGCTTGGCTTCCAGCAGCTTGTCGCGGACCTTCTTCAGCAGTTCGGTGTCTTCGCTGCAGGGCTGGCCGCCCATGTACATCGTGGCCAGCGCGATCGCGTCGTTCATCTCGGGCGTCACGTTGATCTTGCCGACCAGTTCTGCCGGCGGGTCCAGCCAGATGGCGCTGGTGTTCACATCGCCCGCATACACGGACTGGTTCACCGCAACCCCGGTGGTGCCCCATTGCCATGGGATCGAATACTTGCGCCCCGTGTCGTAGTCGACATTCAGCCATTCTTCGGCGATGTTCTTGTGGTTGGGCAGTTTGGTCAGGTCGAGTTCGGCCACCAGACCTTTTTCGATCCAGACCGGCACATAGTTCGCCGACGGCACGACCAGATCGAATCCGTGCCCGCCCGCCTCGATCTTGGCAAGCGCCGTGTCGTTGCTGTCGTAATCGGTGACCGTCACCTTGATGCCGGTCTCTGCCTCGAACTTGGCCAGCAGTTCGGCGCTGGTGTAGTCGCCCCAGTTGTAAAGCTGCAGCACGCCCTGCGCCTGCGCCATGGCCGTGCCTGCCAGCAGCAGGGCGGTTGCGGTCATCAGTCTTTTCATCGGTCAGTCTCCCGGTTGGTTTCGTTCGGTCAGCTTTTCTTGCGCGTCAGCGCGAAGAACAGGGTCAGCAAGACAACGGTCAGCCCCAGCAGCACGGTCGAGATCGCATAGGTCTCGGTCGTGATCTGGCGGCGGATCTGGCCCAGCATGTAGGTCGGCAGGGTATCTTGCCCCGCCGATTGCACAAAGAGCGTGATCACCACATCATCCAGCGAGGTGACAAAGGCCAGCATCATGCCCGCCGCGATCCCCGGCAGCAGCAAGGGCAAGGTCACCCGGCGGAATGCGTGCCAGGGGCTGGCGTAAAGGTCGGCGGCGGCGGTTTCCAGTGTCAGGTCCATCCCTTCCAGCCGGGCGCGGATCGGCAGATAGGCAAAGGGGATGCAGAAGGCCGAATGGGCCAGGATCAGATAGCCCAGCCCCTGATACCCCGTCGCCACCTTCACGGACGCGAACAGGATCAGCAAGGCCACAGCCGTCACGATCTCGGGAACCATCAGCGGCTGGTTGATCATCACGTAGATGAAGGTCTGCCCTTTGAACGCCCGCCGCCGCGTGGTGCCCAGCGCCGCCATCGTGGCAAGGACGGTCGAGATCACCGCCGCGCAGGCGGCGATGGTCAGCGACCGCAGCGTGGCATCGACGACGCGGTCATTGGCCCAGGCATCTGCATACCAGTGCAGCGAGAGCCCTTCGAACGATGCCACGGACCGGCCGGAGTTGAAGGAATAGACCACCAGCACCAGAATGGGCAGGTAAAGGCAGACAAAGACCAGCCCCGCGATCGCGGTGAACCCCGGCAGCCGCGCGACAGAGAACGCCCGGTCAGCCATGCGACGACGTCCCCCGGTTCGCCGCGCGCACATAGATCAGCAGGGCCGCCATGACGATCACCAGCAGGATTACCGACAGCGCCGCCCCAAGCGGCCAGTTCCGCCCCTGTCCGAACTGCAACTCGATGAAGTTGCCGATCATCATGTTCTTGCCGCCGCCAAGGATGCGCGGCGTGACATAGGCCCCCAGGGCGGGAACGAACACAAGGATCGACCCCGCCACGATGCCGGGCCGCACGATGGGCAGGATCACCCGGCGCAACACCTTCCAGCGGCTGGCGTAAAGGTCATAACCCGCCTCCAGCAGCCGCATGTCGAACCGGTCGATTGCGGCGAACAGCGGCAGCACCATCAGCGGCAGGTAGACATAGGTCATCCCCACGAACACCGCGAAATCGCTGTAAAGCATGTCCAGCGGCGTGGTCCGCAGCCCGATGCCCAGCAGGACCTTGTTGATCAGTCCCTCGGTCCGGATGATTTCGTTGATCGCCACGGTGCGGATCAGAAGGTTGGTCCAGAACGGAATGGTGATCAGGAACAGCCACATCGCCCGCGCCCGCGGCGGCCGCGTCGCGATGAACCACGCCGTCGGAAAGCCCACTACAAAGGTGAACAGCGTCGTCTGCAGCGCCAGTTTCACCGACCGCCACAGGATCGTCAGATGCGCATCGGCCAGTTGCACCGTGCCGTCGAAGATGTCGCGCGAAAACAGCGTGCCGAACCATCCGTCCCAACTGAACCGCCATTCGACGTTGCCGTACTGCCCCGGCTCCAGAAAGGAATAGACCAGCATGATCAAGAGCGGCCCTGACGCAGCCACCGCCAACAGCAGCAGGGCGGGCAGCGACAAAAGCCACCCCGCCCGCGCCTCTGCCGCGATCCGGCGCTGTTCGCGCGCGCTCATCTAGTCCTCCAGCACTTGCGCGGCACCCGGCGCGAACCGCAACGACACCGCCTGACCCTGCACCAGCCCCACATCGCCGCCCGTGGGGTTCTGCACCCGCGCCACCACCTCGGCCCCGTCCGACAGGGCCAGATGGCAGTGCGTGTCGGTCCCGAAATAGACAAGGCTGGTCAGCACCGCCGGAATTCCCCCGGCGCCCGCAGGCTCGATCCGCACCTGTTCGGGCCGCACCGTCAGCGTCACGGCACCGGGCCGCGTGCCGACCACATCCACGGTTGCACCGCAGCCCAGCCGCACGCCCCCCGGTACCGTCTGCCCGGCCATGAAATTCGTCTCGCCGATGAAACTGGCGACAAAGCGGTTCAGCGGCCGGGTGTAGATGTCGCGGGGCGCCCCCACCTGCTGCAGCTTGCCCGCGCTCATCACGCCGATGCGGTCGCTCATTGTCAGGGCTTCTTCCTGATCGTGGGTGACGAAGACAAAGGTGATGCCCGTCTCGACCTGCAGCCGTTTCAACTCGACCTGCATCTCCTTGCGCAACTGCAGGTCCAGCGCCGAAAGCGGTTCGTCCAGCAGCAGCACCTTGGGCTGCGGGGCCAGCGCGCGGGCAAGGGCAACCCGCTGCTGCTGTCCGCCCGAAAGCTGGCTCGTCTTGCGCTCGGCCAGCGCCTCGAGCTTGACCAGCGCCAGCATCCGGCCCACCCGCTCTGCCACTTCGGCGCGCGGACGGCTCAGCATTTCCAGCCCGAATGCGATGTTCTGCGCCACGGTCAGGTGCGGGAACAGCGCATAGCTTTGAAACACCGTGTTCACCGGCCGCTTGTTCGGCGGCAGGTCGGTGATGTCGGCCCCGTCCAGCAGGATCGTCCCGCTCGTCGGCGTCTCGAAGCCCGCGATCAGCCGCAAAAGCGTGGTCTTGCCGCAGCCCGACGGTCCCAGCAGCGTAAAGAACTCGCCCTGATGGATCGTGATCGATACGTCGTCCAGCGCGCGCACCGCATGTTCGCCCTGACCAAAGGCCTTGACCGCATTGCGGGCCTCAACAGCGATCTTCGACAATGGCAGGCTCCCCGGCGGTCTTTTGATCACATTTTCCGCATTTGGCGGGGTGTGCAAGGAAATTAACCGCTGATCGGCGGCCTTCTCCCGGCCCAGGGTTCCGCCGCCTCGATTTCCGCACACAAAGCGATCAACTCCTCGTCGCGGCCGAAACCCGCCGCCAGATGCACGCCCACCGGCAGACCGTCCACCATGCCCAGCGGCAAACTCGCGGCAGGCTGGCCCGACGCGTTGAAGACCGCGCAGAACGGCGAATATGCGAAGATGCCCTCCGGCCCGGTGCGATAGGCCACGTAATCGGTCGTGCGGTGCGAAAACCGCCCCACCCGCGCCGGGGGTTCGGCCAGCGTCGCCGACAGAAGGATGTCCGGCCCCGCGTCGAAGAAGGCCGCCATCTGCCGGCCAAAGGCGTGAATCTCTCCCACCGCCTCCAGATAGCGCAGGGGCGACAGGGTGGCCGCATGTTCGACGGCCCCACGCCCCACGCCCTCGACGTCGTTGTCGGTCAGGTCGCGCCCTTTCAGGCCGTTGCGGATCGACAGCGCTGTACCGACCGCGACGATATCGGTCCACGCCCGCATCATCATCGGCACATCCGCCCCCGCGGGAAGCCCCGGTTCCACATGGTGCCCCAGCCTTTCCAGCAAGCGCGCGACGTGGCGGACGACTTCGGCCACATGCGGGTCGATCGGCTCGCCGGTCAGCGTCGTGTCACAGACCGCCACCCGCAACCGGCGCGGCGGACGCGATATCGCCTGCGCATGGCCATGCTGCAACGGCGGCGCATGATAGGGCGCGCCAAGGTCCGCCCCCGAACAGGCGTCCAGCATCACCGCCGTGTCGCGCACCGACCGGGTCAGGAAGCCGTCGATCGCCATCCCGGCCCAGCCTTCGCCGACATAGGGCCCGTCCGGCAGGCGCGCCCGCGTCGGTTTGAACCCGAAGAGCCCGCAGTTCGAGGCCGGGATGCGCACCGACCCTCCGCCATCCGACCCGTGCGCCATTGCGACGATCCCCGCCGCAACCGCAGCGCCCGACCCGCCGGACGATCCGCCGGGCGTGTGCCCAAGGCTCCACGGGTTGCGCGTTGGCCCGCCATAGACCGCCGCTTCGGTCGCGGCGCCGATACCGCCTTCCGGGCTGGTCGTCCGCCCGAAGGTCACCACCCCCGTCGCCCGGATGCGCTGCCAGATCGCCGAGTCCCGGCCGTACCGGGTGTTCGCAAACAGCCGCGATCCGTTGTGCGACGGAAAATCCCGCGCCTCGCAGCCCAGATCCTTGATCAGGAACGGCACCCCGCGGAACGGCCCGCGCGGCAGGCCGTCGGCGATGGCCCGGCGCGCCACGTCCTCCTGCATCAGCACGACGGCGTTGATCGCCGGGTTGCGCCGGTCTGCCGCCTCCAGCGCCGCGTCCAGAAGTTCGGTCGCCGATACGTCGCCCTTGGCCACCAGCCCCGCCAGCGCCGATGCGTCCCACGTTCCAAGATCACCGATCATCGCAGTCTTCCCCGTTTCCTTTGGGTCTACCCTGCGCGCGGCCGTCCCGCTGCGCAAGCGTCGCCGCGCACCCGATTCGCGGCAAGACGTTAACGGCCTGTCAGAGGCGACAGCGTCATGACGCGGACCATACGCCGGCCATACGTCCGGCATACATCCGCCACCTCCGGGAAAGGGTCATTTTTCATATAGTTATCCCACCGAGCGCCCCCTCATCCCGAAATTCCCACGCCTTCCGTTTGCGACCTTCTGTCAGGCCGACACGACACTGGCTGAAAACCGCGCTTGACATGCCGGGGGGGCGGTCTATGCAGGACGGGCCTTCGGTTCCGGGGAAACCCGGATGAAAAGGGAACGTGGTGCGGGGCAACCCAACTCCACGGCTGCCCCCGCAACTGTAAGCGGCGAGTGACGGCGGAACATGCCACTGGGGAAACCCGGGAAGGCCCGCCCGAACGCTGACCCGCGAGCCAGGAGACCTGCCAGAGGTGATCACCCTATCCGGGGCGCGGGGCGCGCCCAGGAGGCGGCATTCCGCCCGTGGTGACGACTTCACCGCCGGGCGGGGGGCATCCCCTTGCAAAGGCATACGCGTTGCAGGCCCGATCCATCGGGTCAAAAAGGGGTCAAAAGACCATGAAAAGACTGAAAATTTCGGCGATAGCCATGCTCGCGGCAATGCCTTCGGGCTCTATGGCACAGGACTTTGCGCTGGACGAAATCACCGTGACGGCCAACCGCACGGCGACTGCGCGCAACCGCACGGGCGTGTCGGCCAGCGTCATTTCACGCGTCGATCAGGCAGCCGGACAGCCGGTCGGGATCGCCGATGCCTTTGCGCGGATCGCCGGTGTGTCGGTGTCGCAGCAGGGGGCGTTCGGCAGCCCGGCTTCGGTTCGCATCCGGGGGGCGGATCAACGCTATATCGCCGTTTTCATTGACGGAGTGCGGGTGACGGACCCGACGTCCACCGAAACCAAGTTCGACTTCGGCATGCTGCCCGCCGCCGGTGCCGACCGGATCGAGGTCCTGCGCGGCTCGCAATCGGCACTGTGGGGCGGGTCAGCGGTGGCCGGGGTGATCAACATCACGTCGTCCCGTCCGACCGTCGAGGGAACGCAACAAGACATCCAGGCAGAAGTCGGGACCTACGGCACGGTCAACCTGCGCTATGGCCTTGTCCAGAAATCGGGGGATTGGGAAACCGCGCTGAGCCTGTCGCATCTGCAGACCGACGGGTTTTCCGCCGCCGCCGCCGGAACCGAGGCGGACGCGGGCGAGGCGACCCGCCTGACCGCCTCGCTGCGCTATCGCATCAGTGACACGCTGTCGGTCGGAGCCTCGGCCTTCGGTCAGAAAAGCTATTCGGAATATGATGGATACAACGACTTCTTCACAGCCCTGATCGACAAGGACAACAGCCAGACCCGCGACGAAACCGGGGCGCGCCTGTTTGCCGAACTGACCACCGGAAACACTGACCACGTCTTTGACGTCACCCATTTCCGCGTCGGGCGCGACTATGATCAGGAAGGCGATCTTTCGGGCTTCGACGGCAGCCGCCTGACCTTCGGCTGGCAGGCGACGACCGAGGTTTCGGCCGATCTGCAGCTGGTCTACGGCCTTGATACCATGACGGAAAAGGCGCGCTATACCAATCTTCCGGCCGGCGTTGCGGACACCACGATCTCCGGCGGGTTTGTTCAGGCGCTGTGGGCTGCCACCCCGGACGTCGATATCGCGGCGACGTTGCGCCGCGATGACCATTCGAGCTTTGGCGGCTTTACCACCGGGCGTCTGGCGCTGGCATGGCGACCCTCTGCCGACACCACCCTGCGCCTTGCCGCCGCCACCGGTTTTCGCGCGCCGTCGATTGACGAGCTGTTCGGGGATTACCCAGGTTCCGAGTTTGTCGGCAATCCGGACCTGACCCCAGAAGAAAGCGACAGCTTCGAGATCGGCATCGAACAGGCTTTTGCCAGCGGTGCCACCCTTTCAGTCACGGCGTTCCGTCTGAACATCGACAACCTGATCACCTATGATGGCTGCCCGGCCACCGACCCGGCGAACTGGGATTACAGCTGCGCCCCCGGCACGATCAGTACGCTGCAGAACGTGGCCGGCCAATCCGTCCGGCAGGGGATCGAGCTTGAGGCCGAGGTGCCCGTTTCGGACCGGCTGCGGTTTGCCCTTGCCTACACCTACACCGACGCGCGCCGCCCGTCGGGAACCCGCATCGGCCTTGTGCCCTATCACGATCTGTCGGCGTCGCTGACCGCAGACGTCACTCCGGACCTTGTCGCGGGGGTGACCGTCAAGCATGTCGCGGGACGGCTGAACGATTTCGCGTCGGCGCGGATGGACGATTACATGGTCGTCAACGCGACGCTGGAGCAGGATCTGGGGAAAGGCAAATCGGCCTATCTGCGGCTGGAGAACCTGTTCGACGATGACTACCAGACCTCTGAAGGGTATGCCGCGTCCGGGCGGGCCGTCTATGTGGGGCTTCGTGCCTCGTTCTGATCGCCTGACCAAGGCCGCAGCGCTGGCCCTTCGGGCAGCGGCTGCGGCCTTGGTGCTGTGCGCGCCCGTGCAGGCTGACACGCCCGCGCGGGTGGTGTCGATCAACCTGTGCACCGATCAGCTTGCCATGCTGCTGGCGGCCCCGGGGCAGCTTGTCAGCGTAACGCATCTGGCCCGCGACCCGCTATCGTCGTCGATGGTTGCCGAGGCTTCGGTCTACACCATCAACCGCGGGCAGGCTGAACAAGTGTTCCTGCTGGACCCCGATCTGGTTCTGGCCGGAACCTATACCTCACTGGCAACGGTGGACCTACTGCGCGGTCTGGGGGTGAGCGTGCTGCAGGTGCCGCCCGTGACTTCGCTGGCCGAGGTTGCCCGGCAGGTCCGGCTGGTCGGGCAGGCGTTGGGGCAGGACGAGGCGGCCGAAGCGATGGCGGTTGCGTTCGAGGCAGAGGTTGCGGCGCTGCAGGTGACCGGCCCGCAGGCGACGGCCGCCTTCTACTTTGCCAGCGGCTACACAACCGGCAAGGGCACGCTCGCGGATGAAGTTCTTGCGTTGACGGGATTTTCCAATGCCGGGGCGGCGGCGGGCGTGACCGGCGGCGGGCTTTTGCCACTGGAGCGTCTGGTGCTGGCCGATCCGCAGGTGATCGTGACCGCGACGCCCTATCCGGGTGCGACGCGGTCGGAAGAGATACTGTCCCATCCGGCACTGAAGGCGATCGGCGCCGAAACCGGGGCGCGGACCGATGCGGACTGGGTTTGCGGCACGCCCCATATCCTGCGCGCGATCCGGCGGATGGCGCACCTGCGAGCGACGCTGGCGGCCGCGCCGTGACGCGGGGCAGGGGCATCACTCTGGCGTTGGGGGGTCTGGTCATGGGTCTGTTTCTGGCCTCGTTGCTGATCGGTCCGGCGGGTCTGGGCCTGCGCGACAGTCTGCGGGCGCTGGTCACAGGGCAGGGCGAGGCGGTGGTGCTGATCATGCGCGAAATCCGACTGCCACGGGCGGTTCTGGGGTTGCTGGTGGGGGCTGTTTTGGGGCTGTCGGGCGCGGCGCTGCAGGGCTTCTTGCGCAACCCGCTGGCCGAACCGGGGTTGATCGGCGTGTCGTCGACGGCGGCGCTTGGCGCGGTGTTGGCCTTGCAGACAGGCCTTGCGGCCGCCTTTGCGTTGGCCCTGCCGCTGGCGGCGCTTGCGGGGGCGGGGGTGTCGGTGCTGTTGATCCTTGCACTTGCCGGGCCGCGCGGCGGGGCGCTGGCGCTGATCCTGGCCGGGATCGCGATTTCGGCGCTCGCGGGGGCGGGCACATCGCTGGTGCTGAACCTGTCGGCCAACCCCTTTGCGGTGACCGAGATCGTCTACTGGATGATGGGTTCGCTGGCGGACCGGTCGATGCTGCATGTCTGGCTGGGGGCGCCTTTCATGCTGGCGGGGATGGCGCTGCTGCTAACGCTGGGGCGGGGGTTGGATGCGCTGACGCTGGGCGAGGATGCGGCGCAGGCGATGGGGGTGCGGCTGACGCGGCTGCGCTGGGTGCTGATCCTTGGCACCGCGCTGGCCGTCGGGGCATCGGTCGCGGTGGCCGGGGCGGTGGGGTTCGTGGGGCTTGTGGTGCCCCATGTGCTGCGCCCTTTGGTGGGGGCGATGCCGTCGCGGTTGTTGCCGGCGTCTGCGCTTGGGGGGGCCGCGATGGTGCTGGCGGCGGATGTGGCGGTGCGGCTGATCGCCCCGGAACAGGACCTGAAACTGGGCGTTCTGACCGCACTCGTCGGCGCGCCGTTCTTTCTGCACCTGATCTGGCGGATGCGAAAGGTCGAGGCATGACCCTGATGAAGCTGGAAAATCTGACCGTACGGCGCGGGCAGTGCCCGGTGGTGGACGGGGTCGACCTGACGGTGGCCAAGGGCGAATTCATCGGCCTGATCGGGCCGAACGGGGCGGGCAAGACAACCTTGCTGCGGGCCGCGCTGGGTCTGCTGCCGTTCGAGGGACAAAGCTCGCTGGCCAGCCTGCCGGTCGCGGCGCGGGCGCGGGCGGCGGCGTTCCTGCCGCAGGGCCGCGACATCGCCTGGCCGGTCGGCGTGGCCGATCTGGTCGCACTGGGGCGCGGGCCGCATCTGGCAGGCGCGATGACCGGGGCAGACCGCGCGGCGGTGGACCACGCGCTGGACCGGATGGGGCTTGCGGGCTTTCGCGCCCGGCAGGCCACAGCCCTGTCCGGCGGCGAGCAGGCGCGCGTGCTGATCGCGCGGGCGCTGGCGCAGGACACACCGCTGCTGTTGGCCGACGAGCCGGTTGCAGGTCTGGACCCCGAGGCGCAGTTGCGCTGCATGCAGGTTTTTGCCGATCTTGCGGCCGAGGGGCGGGGGGTGGTCGTGGCCATTCATGATCTGGGGCTGGCCGCGCGGCACTGCAGCCGTCTGGTGATGCTGGACAAGGGGCGCGTCGTGGCGGATGGCCCGCCGCGCGCGGTGCTGGGTGCCGAACATCTGGCGCAGGTGTTCCATGTGCGGGGCTATCACGCCGAGACACCCGAAGGGCTTGTCTTTCAGCCGATCGCCCTGGTGGATCGCCGCTACTGAACCGGCCCGGTGTCGATGCGGATGTCCTGCTGCAGTGCGCCGCTGCGGTCGAAGATCAGGATGCGGTCGTCGGTCGTGACCACCGCAAACCAGCCGGTTCCCGCCGTGACGGCCGCCGCCTTGGTCCCTGCTGGCAAGGTCAGACCGGCAGGCAGCACCGGCGGCTGGACCGAGGCGTCCGGCATCCGGGTGACAATCACCGCAACCACCGTTATGACACCGGCAATCAGCGTCAGGGTCAGGGCCATGACCAGCCCTTTCAGCAGCCGCAGGCCGGGCGGCAAGGTCCCGGCTTCAGGAGCGTCTTTCATGTCGAACCCTTTTCCCGTGCAGGACATCCTGTCCGTCACCATCGGCGAAGATGCCCCCGCACGCCTTGATAAGGCGCTTGCCGCCGGGGTGCCAGAGGAGGCGGCCCTGTCGCGGTCGCGCCTGATGCGGATGATCGCCGAGGGTGCCGTCAGCCGGGGCGGGACTGCCGTCACCGATCCGAAAACAAAGGTGGCAGCGGGTGAAATCTATGACCTTCGTCTGGATCCGGTGGCAGAGGTGGAAACGCAGGCCGAGGTGATTCCGCTGTCGGTGATCTGGGAAGACAATGATCTGATCGTGATCGACAAGCCTGCCGGAATGGTCGTGCATCCCGCCCCCGGCTCGCCGTCGGGCACGCTCGTCAACGCCCTGCTGGCCCATTGCGGCGACACGCTTTCGGGCATCGGCGGCGAGCGGCGGCCCGGCATCGTGCACCGGATCGACAAGGACACCACCGGCCTTCTGGTTGTCGCGAAATCGGACCGCGCCCACCACGGGCTGGCCGCGCAGTTCGAAGATCACAGCGTCAACCGGCGCTATCTGGCGGTCGTGCACCGGGTGCCCAACGCCAATGACCCCCGCCTGCGCGGCACGAAGGGCGTCAGCTTCGAATTTGGCGGCATCCTCAAGATCGCAACCGGGCTTGCCCGCCACAAGACCGACCGCCAGCGTCAAGCGGTGGTGTGGGAACAGGGCCGCCACGCCGTGACCCGCGCGCGCGTTGTGCAGGAGTTTCTGGGCGTGGCCGCCCTTGTGGAGTGTTGGCTGGAAACCGGGCGCACGCACCAGATCAGGGTCCACATGGCCCATGCCGGGCATGGGCTTCTGGGGGACGCGACCTATGGCGGAAAGCGCAAACTGTCGCCCAAGCTGTTCGGCGAGGCCGCGGCCGAATTCGGCAACGCTTTCCCGCGGCAAGCACTGCATGCGGCCACGCTGGGCTTCGTGCATCCGGTCACCGGTGAAACGCTGGCATTCTCGTCGCCGCTGCCCTCCGATCTGGCCGAATTGTTGCAAAAACTGGCGGGACCGGTGACATCCGCGTGAAGTCGACGAAACATGGCTTTGAGCGGGGGCCGATGGTAATCACTTCGTGTTGGA
>JAIYDJ010000100.1 GCA_027487575.1 Rhodobacter sp.
GCACTTGAGCGGCAGGCTTTCGCGCCAGTCACCCGCGGGAAAATTCCATCTGCAACCGGGGACGCGGAGCATCGGGGTGAATGAACCCGGGGCATTCGCCGAATATCTGCGGCTTCCTGCGTTCAATGTGGTGACCTTGCCCGATGCGATCGACGACGAGGTCGGGGCGATTCTCGATCCCTTGGGCAATGCCGTGCATACCGCGCTGTCGTTCGATCTGATCGGCGAGGATGTTCTGATCACCGGGGCCGGGCCCATCGGCATCATGGCGGCGGCGGTGGCGCGGCATGTCGGCGCGCGGCATGTGGTGATCACCGATGTGAACCCCACGCGGCTGCGGCTGGCGGCAGAGGTCGCCGATGTGGTGCCGGTCAATGTGGCGGTCGAGGACCTGCGGTCGGTCATGGCGCGGCTGAAGATGGCAGAGGGTTTTGATGTCGGGATGGAGATGTCGGGGAACCAGCAGGCGCTGGATCAGATGGTCGACTGTCTGGTGATGGGCGGGCGGATCGCGATGCTGGGCATTCCGCCGGGCAAATCCCCCGTGGACTGGAGCCGGATCGTGTTCAAGGCGATCACCATCAAGGGCGTCTATGGCCGCGAGATATTCGAGACGTGGTACAAGATGATCGCGATGCTGGAAAACGGGCTGGACGTGCGGCGGGTCATCACGCACCGGTTCGGCGTGAACGACTTCGAGGCAGGGTTCGCCGCGATGCGGTCGGGGCAGTCGGGCAAGGTGGTGCTGGACTGGACGTGAGGCAGGATCAGGCCGACGACAGCGGGTGATAGGCCCCGTTCCAGTACAAGAGCGACCCGCGGTCGGGATTGGTCAGGATCGACTGGACGCGTCCGATCAGGATCGAATGCGTGCCCCGGTCGATCATTTCTTCCACCGTGCAGTCGAAAGCCAGCGGCGCGTCGGCCAGATGCCGTGCGCCGGTGGCCCCCGTCACCCATTGCGCCCCCTGATACCGGTCCTGTCCCTTCAATCCGCCGACCCCCGAGAACCGCTCGGCCACCGGTTGATGCGCCGACCCGAGGGCAGACCAGCCGAAGACGCCGGTCTGTTTCAGGATGGGCCAGCTTGAGGCGCTGCGGTTGATGCAGGCAAGGATCATCGGCGGTTCCGCGGTCAGTGACACGCCCGATGTCACGACAAGCCCGGTGGCCATGTCGCCCGTCCCCGTGGTGATCAGGCTGCAGGCCCCGACGAAGCCGCGCATCGCGTTGCGAAATGCCTTGGGGGCCGGAATCTCGCCCAGATAGGGCGGGCGGGCAAGGTCGGGCATCGGTTTGCTCCTGCTGACGTCGGAAGGCAGATAGACCGATCCCGTGCCGCTTTCCACCCCGTCAGTGCAGGGACCGGCCTGCATCGCGGCGGATCGGCCAGCCGGGGCGCGGGCCATGGGCCGCGGGCGCGGCCGGATGGCAGCGCACCGTCCAGTGCTGCCGATCCCGCTGAAAGCGCGGATCCTCGCGGATTTCCGGCGGCAACAGGGACGGATCGAACACCCGTTCCTGCCGCAACGCGACCTCGGCCCGGGCAAATCGCCCGGTTGCCCCGAGGTCGGGGTTGTCGACAATCCGCGCGCGCAACTGCGCCGCGCGCAGGCGCAGACGCGCCAGTTCGGCCAGCGTGTCGGCCAGTTCGTCGGCAGGGGCTTGTCTGGACATGGGGACCCTTTGCGGCTGTTCGGCCCAGTCTGCCGCGCACGGGTTAACGAAGCGCGAAAAATTCTTGCCAAACGGCAGGCTTTCCCCAAGTCTCGCCGCATTGGACCGACCATCGCGATTGAAGCACTGGAGTTTCGCATGAAGGATTTTTCTGTCAGCCTGTCGCTTGACCTGATGCGCAGGACCGCACCGTTCGTTGTCTTCCGGATGATGGTGTATTTCGGGGTTGCGCTGGCCTTTGTTCTGGCGACCGGAACCGGGGCGGGCATCGGCTATGGGGTAGGGGCTGCGGGCACCGAGGAGTTTCAGGTCAACACCACCTTCTGGGGCGGGGCGACCGGGTTCGGGCTGACGGCTGCCGTGGTGTTCTTCTTGCGGGATTATCTGCTTTATCTGGTCAAGGCGGGCCACATCGCGGTGATGGTCGAATTGCTGGAAGGCGGTACGATTCCCGAAGGCCGAGGGCAGATCGACCATGCGCAGAAGGTGGTGACCGAACGGTTCGGGCAGGCCAGCGCGCTGTTTGCACTCGACCAGTTGATCAAGGGCGTGGTCGGTGCGATCACCGGACTGGTGCAGGGATTGCTGACGCTTCTGCCCATTTCTGGCATCGACGGTCTGATGGGCGCGATCCGCGCCTATCTGCGCGTCGCTGTCGGTCTGGTCGACGAGGTGATTCTGGCGCATGCCATCCGAACACGGGCCGACAATCCCTGGACCTCGGCGCGCGAGGCGCTGGTGCTTTATGCGCAGAACGCCCGGCCGATGCTGGTCAACGCGGCGTGGCTGACGCTGATCAGCTATGCGCTGTCGTTCGCGGTGTTTCTGGGGATGCTGATCCCCGCCGCAGGGGTGGTCTATCTGATCCCCGGATCGTGGTCGGCCGGGGGGTTGGTGTTCGCCCTGCTGTTTGCCTGGGCGGTCAAGGCCGCGCTGATCGAGCCCTTTGCGATCGCCTGCCTGCTGCAGGTGTTCTTCAAGGTGACGCAAGGTCAGGTCCCCAACCCCGAATGGGAGGCCCGCCTGCAGGGCGTGTCGGACAAGTTCAAATCGCTTGGAGAGCGGGCGATGGAATGGGGGTCCGGACGTTTGTCGCGCGTCCTGTGACAGATGCTTAGTTTGGCGGTGCGGCATTGACGTGGCCCGTTGCCCCGCGAGCGGTTCTGTGGCAGGAAGATGTTCGAAAAATCCAGACCGAGAAGTTCAGACATGATCGATTTTGCCAGCCGCCGGGTGACCATGGTGGACACGCAGGTCCGTCCTTCTGACGTCACCAAGTTTCCGATCATCGCGGCCATGCTGGCCGTGCGCCGCGAAGTCTACATGCCCGACGCCCGGCGCGAAGCGGCCTATGTTGGAGAGGACGTCGATCTGGGCGAAGGCCGGGTGATGCTGCAGGCGCGCACGCTGGCCAAGCTGCTGGATGCGCTTGATTTGCAGCCGACCGAGCTGGTTCTCGATCTGGGATGCGGCTATGGCTATTCGTCGGCTGTCATTGCCCAGCTTGCCGAAGCGGTGATCGCCGTCGAGGCGGACGAGACCATCGCCGCCGAGGCGCAGCGCAGACTTGCGGTCGAAGGCGTTGACAATGCCGTGGTGATCCAGGGTCCGCTGGACCGGGGGTCCGCAAAACATGGTCCCTATGATGCGGTGATCCTTCAGGGCGGGGTCGAGGTGGTGCCGGATGCCATACTGGCGCAGGTGCGCGAAGGCGGGCGGATTGCCGCCATCTTCATGAACGGGCCACTTGGCAAGGCGATGATCGGATATAAGTTCGATGGGCGTGTGACTTGGCGGTTCTCGTTCAACGCCACCGCGCCGGTCATTGCGGGCTTTGCGGCGCCGCGCGGGTTTGTGCTGTAGTCTTCCGGCAGGAGGACGCGGTTCCTACCCGCCGGTTTACGTCACGATGGGGCCGAATCGGCTCTGCAGATCAAAGGGAAACGGGTCGAATGCGCAAGTTCTGGAGTGTTCTGGCGGTTGGCCTGATCGGATTTTCCGCACCCATGGCGCAGGCGGAAACGCTGGCCGATGCCCTGATTGCGGCCTATCGAAATTCCAACCTGCTGGCCCAGAACGAGGCCGTGCTGCGTGCGGCGGACGAGGACGTGGCGCAGGCGGTGGCTGCCCTGCGGCCGGTGGTGCAGTATTCGGCGAACACGACGTTCGGGCGGTCCGGGCAGGACGGCGGACTTTTCAGTTCGCGTGACACCGGATTGCAGACCTCCCTTAACCTGTCGGCTTCGATCACGCTTCTGGACTTCGGGCGCAACCGGCTGGGCATCGCGATTGCCGAAGAACTGGTCCGGGCGACGCGGCAGGCGCTGGTCGGGGTCGAACAGGATGTGCTTCTGTCTGCGGTGCAGGCCTATGTCGATGTGAATTTCCAGGGGTCCATCGTCGCCCTGCGGGAATCGAACGTGCGGCTGATCACGCAGGAACTGCGCGCTACCAGCGACCGGTTCGAGGTGGGCGAAGTCACCCGCACCGACGTGGCCCTGGCAGAGGCGGCGTTGGCGCAGGCCCGGTCGGGTCTGGCGGCGGCGCAAGGTTCATTCAACGTCGCACGCGAGAACTACAAGGCGGCGACCGGCAAGTATCCGGGGCGGCTGTCCGGCCTTCCCCGCTCTCCCGCCACGGCGGGCAGCATCGAGGCCGCGCGCGACGTGGCCCTGCGCACCCATCCGGATATCCGGCAGGCGCAGCATCTGGTCAGGTCCGCCGACCTGCAGGTCGAGCTATCGCGCGCGCAGGTATTGCCGCAGATCACGGGCGGGGTCACGCTGACCGAAAACAACAGCACCGATGCGGGCGGCATCGACAACCAGTCGGCGTCGCTCAACTTCGGGCAGACGATCTATCAGGGTGGTCAGTTTTCGTCGCTGATCCGGCAGGCGATCGCGCAGAAGGACCGGCAGCGCGCCGGTCTGAACCAGACGGTGGTGCTGGTGGATCAGGCGGTCGGGCAGGCCTGGGCCAATATCGCCGTGTCCCGCGCATCCATCGCGGCGGGGGATGAACAGACGCGGGCGGCCCAGGTGGCCTTCGACGGCGTGCGCGAGGAGGCAGCGCTGGGGGCGCGGACCACGCTGGACGTGCTGGATGCCGAACAGGACTTGCTGAACGCCCGTGCCGGCCGTCTGGAAGCCGAGGCGAACCTTTACGTCGCGCAGTACCAGCTTTTGTCGGCCATGGGGCTTTTGACGGCCGAACATCTGAAGCTGGGCATCCCGACCTATGATGTCGACAGCTATTACCGCGCGGTGCGCAACGCCCCGGCGCATTCGCCTCAGGGTGCGAAACTGGACCGCATCCTGCGTGCCATCGGCAACTGAAGGGCCGCCGAGGGAATTGTTTCGGCTTTCCTTGTCAGAACGCGGGCTTGCAGGTAGAATGTTGCAAATTCGCAAGCAATGTCCGTGTCTGGGGTCCGCATGTCTGAACCGTTGAGTTCCGGGGAGATCGAGGATGTACTGTCCTCCATCCGCCGCCTTGTTTCCGAGGACCTGCGCCCGATGCAGCGCGGCCCTGCGGTGCCGCAGGCCGAACCACCCCGGCAGGCCCTGATCCTGACCCCGGCGTTGCGCGTCGTGTCGTCGACGCCGGTGCCCGATCCGGTTTCCCCCGGCATTGAAAAGGTCGTCGCTGCGGTCGGGGCAGGGATCACCGAAATGGCCCCCGAGTTCGAGCCCGAAATGGGCGATGCCGCGCCGCAGCACGACCCCGCCTCGGACCGTGTCTGGAACGGATCGGACTGGCAGGGGGAAGATGAAGCGCAATCCCTTGAAATCTCGGAACCGGAGCTTCGCGACAACGGGGCGGCCGATGCTGTCGTTGACCCGGCATACGAAGAACCCGGGCCTGCCGCGCAGGAGCCTGACGTGCCGGTCGATGCCGGCTGGGCGCAGTCCGGGGCCGACGAAGCCGCGTTTCAGCACGCCGCCGCGCCCGAAGTACCCGTTGCCCCGGCCGAATCCGGCTGGATGGATGACGCCGAAGCCGAGGTCATCGCCGGGCTGAACCGCACCCGGCAGGACGAACCGGTTGACAACCTTCTGGACGACGGACCCGAGTTTACCTTAGACGAAGAGGTTCTGCGCGATCTGGTGCGCGATCTGATCCGCGAAGAGCTTCAGGGCCATTTGGGCGAACGGATCACCCGCAACATCCGCAAGCTGGTGCGGGCAGAGATTGCGCGTGCGCTGGCGGCGGCGGAACTGAACTGACCGGCGATGAACACGCCGGCCCATCTGATCTTCGGTGCGGCGGCCTTTGCGAAACCGGATCGGCCCTTCGTGACCGCCGCGGCGATTGCCGGGGGGCTGTTGCCGGACTTGTCGCTGTATCTGCTGGTCGGCTGGGCGATGCTGGTGCAGGGCATCGACGCGCGGACCATCTTCGGGGATCTCTATTTCTCGCCCGCGTGGCAGGGGATATTTGCGGTCGACAACTCGATCCCGCTATGGGGCGCGGGTCTTGCCCTGGCCCTTTGGCTGCGCGCGCCGGTGCTGCTGGCCTTTGCGGGGTCGGGGTTGCTGCATCTGGTTTTCGATTTCGCGCTGCACCATGACGATGCCCGCCGACATTTCTGGCCCCTGAGTGACTGGGTGTTTCAAAGTCCGGTCAGCTATTGGGACGGAAGTCACTATGGCAACATCGTAGGTCCGCTGGAAATTGCCGCATGTCTGGTGCTGTGCGTGGCGTTGTGGCGACGGTTTCGCAGCCTTGCGGCGCGGGGGCTGATCGTGGCGGCGGCGGTGGCCGAGGCGGCGCCCGGCCTCATGTTCGCGATGATGTTCGCGGGCCAATGAAAAACGCGCCCGATCGGGGCGCGTTCTTCCATTCAGGCCATGGCGAAAATCACGCGGCTTCTGCGTGATCCAGTTCGGCGGCGTGGCGGCGTTCGCTTTCTTCGCGCGACAGCGCGACAGAGGTGCGAACCCCCTTGGAGACGAAATCCATCAGACCTTTCACCACCCGTTCGTTGGGGTCGATTCCGGCACAGGACAGGACTTCACGCCCATCCCGCGACCGGGCCCAGCGGGCGATCTGGTCAGGTCCGTTGCCGTACTTCTTGTCATCGGCAATGGCATCATCCAACGCGGCCAGCACCACGGCGGCGAACAGCTTGCGGGCGCGTTGCCCCTGTTCGAAATTGAAGGCGGTGCTGTCAACGAACATTTCGTCCTCTTTCTTGCTCTTGTCATTCCGGCGTTTGGTGGTTGTAACGATTTGGTCACGATTCGGGGTTTACGGTTTGGCATGTCTGCCATGCGTATAGCGCATAACGCAGCGACGTCACCTACTGTATCTCGTCTGCTTGCCACGCAATACTATCCTATATATAGGGTCAGGCGAATTTCCTTCAATCCTTGAGCAAGGTTTCGCCGCAATGCCGAAAATCAACGGAAACGAAATCAAGCCCGGGTTCATCCTTGAACACGACGGCGGTCTCTGGGCGGCGGTGAAGGTCAACCACGTAAAGCCCGGAAAAGGTGGCGCTTTCGCGCAGGTTGAGTTGAAGAACCTGCGCGACGGACGCAAGTTGAACGAGCGGTTCCGGTCGGAAGACAAGGTGGAACGCACCGAACTTGAAAACAAGGACCAGCAGTTTCTGTATGAAACCGACGGGCGGCTCGTGTTCATGGACGCTGAAACCTATGAACAGGTTGTGATCGACGCAGAGTTTCTGGGCGACCGCCGTCCGTTCCTGCAGGACGGAATGACCGCCACCGTGCAGTATTTCGGGGACGAGGCGCTGAACGTGACGCTGCCGCAAAAGGTCCGCTGCCGGGTGGCAGAGACGGAACCGGTGCAGAACGGGCAGACCGCCTCGAAAAGCTACAAGCCCGCGGTGCTGGACAATGGCGTGCGCATTATGGTTCCGCCGTTCATCGGGCCGGACGAAGACATCATCGTGCATACCGAACTGATGGAATATTCCGAACGCGCCTGATGGCAGGGGGGCGTCCATGATGCGATGGCTTGACCTTGGCCGCTGTCACTGGACGGTTCTGATCCTGTGCATGTGCACCGCGTCGGTGGTGTTCGCGTGGAACACCTATGGCTTGGTCAGCCTGTCGATGGCGAACATCCGGTTTCTGGAAAGCCACGGGATTGTCGCGGTGATGGAGGGCGGTCTGCTGCAATTCCTGCTGATCGGGGCCAAGGGCCTGATCGCGCTGTTCAGCTATCTGCTGTTCAAGGGAAGCGAGATCGAGTTGATGCAGCGCTGGCGCAGCAGGATCAGCCCGCGCGGGCAGCCGCCCCGCGACTGAACTTCAGGCCAGACTGACCTGTGCGCCTGCCGCCAGCATCGTGTCGCCGATACGGTCGTGGCGCAGGTAGGCAAGGCCTTCGCCACCCGACTGTGTGTATAGAATGCCGGCCGGTTTGCCGTCTGTCAGGATTTCGGTTCCCACCGGCACGGCACCGGCGACCCGGACCCGGACGATGCCCTTGCGCAACTCGGTCTTGTGTTTCATCCGCGCGGTGACCTCCTGCCCGACATAGCAACCCTTGCGGAAATCGACACCGTGCAGCCGTTCGAACCCGGCTTCGAGGATGAAGGTGTCCGGGGTCAGTTCGATGCCCGTCTCGGGGATGCCATGGGCCACGCGGATCGCGTCCCAGTCGATGACGGCCGTTCCGCCCGCGGATCCGTAAAGACGCCAGCCGAGCGCCGGATGGCGGGGGTCGGGCAGGGCGCCGGGGGGCGCATCGCCCAGACCGCGCGTAACCGGGATGTCGGTGGGCGCAAGGGTGACGGCGGCGCGCAGCCGGTACATCGCCAGCCGCTGCAGCGTGGCCTGAGCAAGCGCGGCGGGCAGGTCCAGCAGCAGCCGCTCGCCGGTATTGGCCACAAAGAAATCGGCCAGATACTTGCCCTGCGGTGTCAGAAGCGCCGTCCAGACAAGGCCGGGACCCTTGGCCAGCGGCAGGACGTCGTTGGTGGTCAGGCCCTGCAGGAAGGTCAGCGCGTCAGCGCCGGTCAGCGTGACGATCCGGCGGTCGGGATCGGTTTCACCCGGCATCGGTGCGGACATCGGTCACTCCTTGAACTGCATGCGGTATAGATCGGCATAAAGCCCGCCGCGCGCAAGAAGCTGGTCATGCGTGCCCTGATCCACGACGCGGCCGCCGTCCATCACCACGATCTTGTCGGCCTGCCGGACGGTGGACAGGCGGTGCGCGATCACGATGGTGGTGCGCCCCTGACCCAGCCGCGCCAATGCTTCGGCCACCAGGTGCTCCGAAGCGGCGTCCAGCGCGCTCGTCGCTTCGTCCAGCAGAAGGATCGGCGCATTGCGCAGCAGGGCGCGGGCAATGGCGATGCGCTGGCGCTGGCCGCCCGACAGGGCCGAACCGCGCGGGCCTGCCGGCGTGTCGGCCCCCTGCGGCAGCGTGGCCACAAAGCCCGCGTTGGCATCCGCCAGCGCGCGTTGCAGATCAACATCCGTCGCGGACTGCGCGCCCATGCGAACGTTGGTCGCGATCGGCTCGTCGAACAGGGCGGTATCCTGGGCCACGACGGAAAACTGCCGCCGCAGCAGGGCCAGGTCCAGATCGCGCAGGTCAGTGCCGCCCAGGGTGATGCGCCCGCGGCCGGGGTCCGCCATCCGGGTCAGCAGGTGGAAGACGGTCGATTTTCCGGCACCGGACGGGCCGACCAGCGCGGTGGTCTGCCCGGCTTCGGCGGTAAAGCTTGCCCCCTGCAGCACGGCGGCGTCGGCGTAGGCGAAATGCACATCCTGCAGCGTCAGGCTCTGCGCAGGGGGAATGGGTGCGGGCCGGGCCGGGTTGGCAAGGCTGGTTTGCTGGTCCAGAACCGCGCGCATCCGCTCCAGGCTGGCGCGGGCCTGCGCCCAGGCCCCGCCGACCGACCCCAGACGGCGCAGGGGTTCGAACACCAGCGCCATCGCGACAAAGAACGACATGAATTCGCCCAGCGTCTTGGTTCCGTCCATGATCTGCAACCCGCCGTACAGCATCACCCCGGCAAACCCAGCCGCCGCCACCAGATCGATCAGCGCGGGGATGGCCGCCGCCGAGGATTCAGACCGGAACTGCGCGCGCAGATAGCCAGCCTGCGCGCGGTCATAGCGGGCAGACTCATGCGCCTCGGACCCGGTCAGCTTGATGGTGGTGATGCCGTGAAACACCTCGTCCAGCCGGGTGGCCAACAGGGCCGCACTTTCGCGGGCGCTGGCGGCGGTCTGTCGGACGCGGTTCTGCAACCGGGCCAGCGGCAGGATCAGGATGGGCACGCCGACAATGGCGATCAGCGTCCAGAGCCAGTCGATCCACAGCGCCACGCCCAGCAGGGACAGCAGCGCCACGACATCGCGCCCCAACGCCGACAGGATGGGTCCCCACAGTCCGCGCAGGGTGGCCGTATCGCCGCGCACCCGTTCGATCAGCGCGCCGGGCGGGTTGATCTGGAAGAAGGCAAGGTCCAACGTCATCACATGGGCCAGCATCTGCCGCTGCAACCCGGCCGAGATGCGTTCGGCCTGCCGCGCAAGGATCACCCGGTGGCCGAAACCGGCCAGAGCGCGCGCGACGAACACCCCAGCCACGGCGAGCGCCACATAAACGACCGCGCCGCGATCCTCGCCCAGAAACACCTGATCGAACATCGGGCGGATCAGCCATGACAAAAGGCCCGCCGTCGCCCCTTCGACCGCCATCAGCCCCAGCGCTGCCAGCAGCGCCCCCCAGCGTTGCCGCAGATGGTCGCGCCACAGCCACGACAGAAGACCCGACGCGGGGGCTACCATGCGCCGTCCTTGCCCCCGGCCTGCCAGCGTTTGTACGACGCGCTGAGGGCGGTGTGGTCGTATTCGGTCCTGATCCAGTCCAAGAGGCTGATCTGCCGGGTTTCGGCGACACGGGCGTAGACCCGCAGGAAATGGTCAAGAATGCCGGTCGGACCCGAAGACAGATGGACATAGCGCCACGACAGTTGCCGTTGCGCGTCGGCGACGGACCGGCCTTCGACCCAGATCAGATACAGCGCGGCGGCAAGGCCGGTCCGGTCCGCGCCGGA
>JAIYDJ010000076.1 GCA_027487575.1 Rhodobacter sp.
CCTTGACGCGGTCAAAACGCAGATCGTCGTTCGACGGATCTTCGATCCAGCCGATGTCCCGCGCCCGCAGCCAATCGCGCAGGTCCTGCCGCGACACGGTCAGCAGTGGCCGCAGGAACAGGCCGCTGTCGTCCACCGCCTCCATCCCGCACAACCCGTCCACCCCCGACCCCCGCGCCAGACGCATCAGAACGGTTTCTGCCTGGTCATCGGCGGTGTGGCCCAGCAGCACCGCCTGTATCCGGTGGCGATCGGCCCATCGCGCCAGCAACCCCCGGCGACCCTGTCGCGCCGCGTCCTGCAAGTTGCCCTGTCCGGTCCAACCCAGCCAGCGCAGCGTATCATGCGCGATGCCCAGCATCTGGCAGGCCTGCGCCACGTCGGCAGCCTCCTGCGCCGCATCCGGCCGAAGTCCGTGATCCACCGTGACCGCCCGAAGCGTTAGGCCGCGCCCGCGGCACCAGAGAGCCGCCATGTGCAGCAAGGCGATGCTGTCACCCCCGCCCGAGACGGCGACGCCCACCGCCGGGCGTTCCATGACGACGAACGCGTCATCCAGAAAGCGGGAAAGGACCGCGAGCGGGTCTAGGGACACCCCAGCCCCTGCATCGACACCTGCGCCGCCGTGGCATCGACCGTGCCCGCAAACCGCGTGCCCACTTCGCCAAGCGTCACGCACGCCTCGGGCACCTGCCCCAGATCACCCAGGGCCTGCCCCAGCTTCAACAGAGACTGCCCGGCCAGCGCCCCGTCCGGCGCACCCGAGAAGGCCTCGAGGTAGGCCCGCGCCGCGTTCGAGGTTTCACCCAACTGGGTCAAAGCCTCGCCACGCAGAAACTGCGCCTCCTGCATCAGGGGGCCGCCCGGGTAGGATTGGGCATAGGTCGCAAGGAGGTCCGCAGCGGCGCGAAAGTCACCGGAAGCGAGCACCTCCCGGGCCCGGTCGAAATCCGCCTGTTCGCCGATGGCCAACTCAGGGCCCGTGGACGGCGTGACAGGGTCGACGATCACCGGCTCAGGCGCATCGCCGCCCAGCACAGGCGTTTCCGGCAACGCCGCGATGTCGCAGCCTTCGGTCACTTCGCACAGACGAAACTCCAGATCGCCCACCCGGTTGGTCCCGTCGCTGACCACCCGGTTGAGCTTCAGTTCGACTTCCTCGGTCTTGGACGTCAGCCGCACCAACTCGGCTTCGATCGAATCCAGACGCTGCAGGGCATCGCCCCCTGCTGCACCGGTGGTGGCTGCGCCCGTGGTCACCAGTTCCTGCTTCAAGGCGGTAAACTCTGACATCAAGGCTGAAAGCTCGGCCTTGATGTCGGCAAGCGTCTGCGTGCGGTCCTGCGCGAACGCGGGCAAGGCCAGCAGCGAAAGGCACAGGACCAGTATGCGCATGGTGTCAGGCCCCTGCGCCGATCGACAGGACAGTCACCGCCCGGCGGTTCTGCGAATAGCACGCCTCGTCCGAACAGATTTCCAGAGGACGCTCTTTTCCGTAAGACACGGTGCGCAGACGGCTGGCCGATACGCCCTGACTGATCAGGTAGTTCTGCACCGCACTGGCCCGACGCGCGCCAAGCGCAAGGTTGTATTCCCGCGTGCCCTGTTCGTCGGCATGGCCTTCGATGATCACGGCATAGTCGGGATTGCTTTGCATCCAGCGGGCCTGCCCGGCCAGAACGCCGCGCGCGCTGTCCGACAGGCTGGACTGGTCCACCGCGAAAAGGACGCGGTCACCGATGGTCTGGTTGAAATAGGCCACCGAATTGGGGTTGTTCGGGTCGCCAAGGCCGGTCGTGTCGATCCCCGCGCCGGGCAGGCCGCCCGCGGCATTCGGGTCAACGCCGCCCGCGCCGTACCGGTCGGGATTGTTGCAGGCTGCAAGGCCAAGCACGGCCAGCAGCACAAGGGCCTTGGGAAGATGTGTCATCGGATTTTTTTCCTTTTTGGCGACATGCCTGCTCGATGGCGGCAATCCTAGCAGATTTCGGACAACGGGGGAATCCATCACGGCAGCAAAGGCGACCATGCCGGGTCCGATGCGGCCCCTTCGGTGGTGATCTGCCTCAGGTTGCGCCCCGAGATGTCGACCGAGTAAAGACCCGCCTGCCCCGAGGCCCCGGCGGTTTCGCGGGTGAACATGATGACGCGGCCGTTCGGCGCCCAGGTCGGGCCCTCGTCGAGGAAGCTGGCCGTCAGCAGGCGCTCCTCGTCGCCTTGCACCCGCATCACGCCGATGTGGAACCGGCCCTCGTTCTGCTTGGTGAAGGCGATCAGATCGCCGCGCGGGCTCCACACCGGGGTGCCATAGCGGCCCGGCCCGTTGGAGATTCGCCGCGCCTCGCCACCGCCCGCCCCCATGATGTACAACTGCTGCGTGCCGGACCGGTCGGATTCGAACACAATCTGGCTGCCGTCAGGGCTGTAGCTGGGCGCGGTTTCGATGCTGGGCGCGTTGGTCAACTGGCGCAGCGCACCAGAACCGATATCCATCGTGTAGATGTCAGAGTTGCCGCCCTGTTCCAGACTGAACACCACGGTGTTGCCATCAGGTGAAAACCGGGGTGCGAAGGTCATCGTGCCGGGTTGTTCGTCCAGCGCGCGGGTCGACAGGCTGCCCACGTCCATCACATAGATACGCGGAAACCCCGAAGCGTAAGAGGTGAACAGCACGCGGTCGCCGTTCGGAGAAAACCGCGGCGCAAGCACGATCGACGAGCTGTCGGTCAGGTACTGCACGTTCGCCCCGTCATAGTCCATCACCGCAAGCCGCTTGAGCCGCTGGTTTTTCGGTCCGGATTCAGAGACATACACGACGCGGCTGTCGAAATACCCGCCCTCGCCGGTGATCCGGCTGTAGACCGCATCCGCCACCTTGTGCGCCATCCGCCGCCAGGTGCGCGGCGTGCCCGCGAACTGCAGCCCCTCGCCCAGTTGCTGGCCCGAAAACACGTCGAAGACCCGGAACTTGACGACGATCTGGTCTCCGCTCGCCTGCACCGCCCCGGTGATCAGCGCCTGCGCGTTGATCGCCTGCCAGTCGTTATAGGCCACCGGCGCGTCAAAGCTGGTTACACCGCTGATGAACGCCTCGGACCCGATTTCGCGGAACAGTCCGGTTCCGGCCAGATCGGCGGCGATGACGCGGCTGATGTTCTGCGCATATTCCCCCGCGCCGCCGTTTTCGGCGATGAAGTCGGGCACCGCGAACGGCAGGGGTTCGATCACCCCCTGGTCTATCACGATCCGCAGGGGGGCCGCTTGCGCCGACAATCCGGCAAGACCAAGGACAATGGCGGTGGCGAGGGTTCT
This sequence comes from Rhodobacter sp., assembly GCA_027487575.1. Taxonomy (GTDB): domain Bacteria; phylum Pseudomonadota; class Alphaproteobacteria; order Rhodobacterales; family Rhodobacteraceae; genus JAIYDJ01. The sequence goes on from JAIYDJ010000076.1 coordinate 3,313, forward strand.
GAGCAGGGTCATTGCATAGGCCTCATTCTCATCTTTGCGTAAATGGCATCATGCCGGGGAAACAGGTGGACAGGGGGGCGCGGTTCCCCGTTGCGTGCAATATGCCTCATCTGAGGCGCATTCCGTTGGGGTCGAAGACCAGTTCAAGGTCTTTCCACTGATCATATTTTTCGGGGGGCAACGGAAAGCCGCTGCGCCCGCAACGGGCGATGGCAGATCGGGCCGCTGTGAACATGATGCCCGCCGAGGCGTCGGTGCCCCCCTCCGACCCTGTCATCCGGATCGAGCCCACGTCCGGCACACCGTCCGGCCCCAGCGAGACACGGACTGTCACCGTGGTGCGCATGGCATCTGACGACAGGGATCCCAGATTCCAACATTGCTTGACCGCGACGCGCATCGCGTCGATGTCGCCGCTGGTCATCGGCGGGCCTGTCGGGGCGTCGCCTGCGCCGTTGTCCTCGGCGGGCACCTCTGCGGTGGCTTCGGCAAGGGCGGCGGCTATGGCCTCTGCCTCGGCGTCGACCGTCTCTTCGGCCGGTTCGGGTTCGGGTTTCGGTTCCGCCGCAGGCGTGGGTTCGGGGGCAGCCGGCGCGGGGTCTTCCTCGGGGACTTCCGCCACCTGTTCGGGTCGGGCCTGCGGGCGGCGGCTGGAGGTGGGGGCGAGTTGCGGCGCGTCTTCCTCGGTTTCCACCGCTTCGGTCACGATCTGCGTCGTCGCCTCTTCCGGCGCGGCAGCCGGGGCGGGTTCCTCGAAGATCTCGGGCGACGGGGAGTCCTCGCTGGTTTCCGGCGTCACGGTTTCGGCGATCTCGGGCGCGTCGACGGTTTCATCAACCGGTGTGGCGGCCACCCGGTCGATCGGGCGGGGGCGCGGGCGCACCGCAGAGTTGGGCACCGGAACCGGCTGTTCATCTTCGGCAATCGGCGCAACCGGTTCGGGCGCAGGCACTGGCTGCGGGTCAGGCGATACCGGCACATCGGGGGCCAGTTCCGGAAGCGGTTCAGGCAGCGCGGCGGGTTGGGGTTCAGGTTCGGGCGCGGGCAGTTCGGGTTCGGCCACCGGCGGGCTCACCACATCCGCAACCGGCGGCTGCGGCAGTTCCGGGGCCGGGTCCGGTTGCGCGGGGGCCGCAGCCACCATCGCGTCGAACTGGGCAGACGACACCAGCGAGACCTGCGACACCGCGATCTCGGCCGCAGGCTCGGGCGCAAACAGCCAGTCCCCCAGAACCACCCAGAGGATCACTGCGGCGTGCCCCACGCCGGATGTGATTGTGCCCGTGCTCATGCCGTGCCCAGACCCGTGCCTAGTTGCCGCCGAACGACGGCCCGTTGGCCTCCGTTACCAACCCGATATCGTTGAACCCCGCCGCGTTCAGCGCGCCCATCACCTGCGCCACCCGTTCATAGGGGACCTGCCCGTCCACCCGCAGGAAGATCTTGTTCGTCGTCCGCTCTGCCGCGATGGCCATCAGACGCGGGATCAGTTCGGCATCGCCGATTTCCGTCGTCTGCAGCGCGATCAGCCCGTCGGCGGTCAGGGTGATGGCCAGCGGCTCTTCCTGTTCCGTCGGCAAGGCCTTGGCGGCGGTGTCGGGCAACTCGATCGGAACCCCCACGGTCAGCAAGGGCGCCGCAACCATGAAGATGATCAGCAAGACCAGCATGACGTCGACAAACGGCGTCACGTTGATTTCAGACATCGCGGCAGCCGAACCCCGACGCCGCCCGCGCCGCCCCCCGCCGCCCGATTTCTTGGCTACCCCGGCCCCCATCGCCTAGGCGTCCAACTGGCGCGACAGGATGGTGGAAAACTCGTCGGCAAAGGCCTCGTACCCGCCCAGGATCTGCTCGGAGTCGGAATTGAGCTTGTTGTAGAACACCACAGCCGGAATGGCCGCGATCAGGCCGATGCCGGTCGCCAGCAGGGCCTCGGCAATGCCCGGCGCAACGGTCGCAAGATCGGTGTTCTTGGTGGCGGCGATCTGGGTGAAGGCGTGCATGATCCCGAACACCGTTCCGAACAGCCCGATGAAGGGCGCGGTCGATCCCGTCGTCGCGAGATAGCCGATGCCCTTGTTCAGCCGTTCCGCCTCGCGCGCGATGGCCACGTTCATCGCCCGGTCGATCCGTGCCTGCGCCCCCGCGATCAACCCGCCGTCCTGCCGGTGACTGCGCCGCCATTCCAGCATGCCGGCCGCAAAGATCTTTTCCGATGCCCCGTCTGGGGTGGGACCGATCTTTTCGAACAACTCGTCCAGCGGCTCGCCGGACCAGAAGGCGCGGTCGAACACCGCCGCCTCGCGCCGCGCCGTGCGAAACAGGATGTGCCGCTGCACGATGATGGCCCACGACCAGAAGGACATGACGATCAGCCCGATCATCACGAGTTTCACCGTGATCGTGGCACGCGCGAACAGGCCGAGGAGCGAAAAATCAAGCTCCTGCGCCATCGCAAGGGTATCGGGTTCCATGTCGCCTGCTCTTGTTATCAGTGCTCTGCGGCACCTCTTGACGTGATTCTATCAAGCTTTGAAGCGGATTGCCAACACAATGCCGTAATCGCGCGCAGTCCCGCCAATCCGGGCTGCCCCCTCAGGGCGCGGCATCCGCCAATTTCCGGCGCAGGTCCTGCGGCAGGCGCGCAGGCTGGCCGGTGTCGGTCATGCAGACCAGTACGACCGTTGCGGCAAACAGCCGGTCGTCGCCGCGCGTCACGGCCTGCGCAAGATGCAGCCGCGCCCCCGTCAGGCCGACAAGCCGGGTTTCCACCTGCAACTGGTCATCGAACCGCGCCGGGCGCAGATAATCCGCCTCGACCCGCCGAACGGCAAACACCAGCCCCTGTTCGGCTTTCAGCCGGGACTGATCGATGCCAAGCTCGCGCACCCATTCGGTGCGCGCCCGCTCGATGAAGCGAAGATAGTTGGCATAGTAGACGATCCCGGCCAGATCGGTGTCCTCGTAATAGACCCGCAAGGCGAAGGAATGGGTCACACGCCCTGCCCTGCCACGACGACGCGCGCACTGCCGGGGCGCATGCGCAGCCGTTCACCGTCCTGCTTGCCAAGATAGCTGGTCCATTTGATCTTGCTTGCGCGGCCCGACATCGGGTCGTGGTGCAGGATGTCGTCGTCCGATGTGACGCCGTAGATCAGGATGGCATGCCCGAACATCCGCTTGCCAAAGAACTTTCCGACCGCACCGCCCCCGACAAACGGGCCTCTTGCGCGCAATTCGGCTTCGATCTCTGCAGAACTGGCAAACATGCCCCTCGTGAACGCCACGTTGCGCGCCAGAAGATAGTCGTCGGGGATTTCGTCGTAATGCCGGGGCGTGGTCCACGACGCGAGAGCAGACACCCGTTCATCCCCTACAGACCGGCTGCCGGTGTGCCATTCCATCAGCATTTTCAGACAGGCAAACCAGCAACTGTTCGCCTTTTCCTGCATGATGTAGTTGGGTTCCTGAAGGATAAGCGCCATGCGGGTTCCGTTCGGTCAGTTGCCTCGCGTCAGCCGACCGAACAGGCGCAAGGCGTGGCTTGCGTCGCGGGCGGCGACCGGCATGACCGGATCATAGGCAGCCCTGACCAGCGCGGCAATGTCCCGCTTCAGCATCACCCGTCCGTCGATCGCCGCAAGCGCCGACGCGGCCCGGAAGGCGCGGTCCGACCACAGCACGATGACCTGAACCGCCTGGTTAAGCGCCAGCACCTCTGCCGGGACCGCCGATAGTTCGTCATCCATCCGCACAAAGACGAACGCCGCCTTGATCGCCCCGGCCTCGTCGAAGCGGAACACCCGGTACTGGTTCGCGCCCGCCGCCTGAAGCCGTTCGCACAACGGTCCGAGACCGGCAACAAGCCGGTCGAGATTGGGCACCTGCGGCAGTTCCGCCCAGTCGCGAATGAAGAACACCATCAGATTGGCCCCGAGTTCGGGATCCACCTCGGCGATATTGTGCCCGGCCAACGCCACGACGGCCTCGAACGCGCCCTTGACGACCGACAATGTCGCATCGTCGACCCCGAAGACCACGGGCGCAATCGGCCTGCCCCAGCGGGCAAAAAGGTAGGCCCCGTCAGCGCGGGTGAAAAGATCGGTCACGTCCTGCGGAGTCACTGGGTCGGCTTTCTGATGGGTTCGATGGCGCATAACAGCCCGATCCGGTCAGCCGCTGCAAGGGCCTGCGCGATCAGCTTTCGAACAGGTCGGACTGGCCCGCTGGCCTCGGCGGCTCTAGCCCCAGATGCCGCCAGGCCTTGGTGCCCAGCATCCGCCCGCGCGGGGTGCGCAGGATCAGGCCCTGCTGCAGCAGGAACGGCTCGATCACCTCCTCGATGGCATCGCGCGCCTCTGACAAGGCGGCGGCGATGGTTTCCACGCCCACAGGACCACCGCCGTAGTTGTCGGCCAGAAGCGTCATGTACCGGCGGTCCGCACTGTCCAGCCCCAGATGATCCACTCCAAGCCGGGTCAGCGCGTTGTCGGCAATTGCCTTGGTCAGCCGCCCGTCGCCCTCGACGGTCACGAAATCCACCACCCGCCGCAGCAGACGCCCCGCCACCCGCGGGGTCCCGCGCGCGCGCCGTGCAATCTCGCGCGTGCCCGCAGGGTCCGACGTCACGCCAAGCAACCGCGCGCCGCGTGTCACGATCAGATCAAGCTCGTCTTCCGTGTAGAACTCCAGCCGGGTCGGAATGCCGAACCGGTCGCGCAGCGGCGTGGTCAGCAGGCCCAGCCGCGTCGTGGCCCCGACCAGAGTGAAGGGTTGCAGGTCGATGCGCACGGTGCGCGCCGCCGGTCCTTCGCCGATCACCAGATCCAGCGCGAAATCTTCCAGCGCCGGATACAGCACTTCTTCGACCACAGGCGACAGGCGGTGAATCTCGTCGATGAACAGCACATCGCGCGGTTCAAGATTGGTCAGGATCGCCGCCAGATCGCCGGGCCGCGCCAGAACGGGGCCGGACGTCATCCGGAAACCCACCCCGAGTTCGCGCGCCATGATCTGCGCCAGGGTGGTCTTGCCCAGTCCGGGCGGGCCATGGAACAGCGTGTGGTCCATCGCTTCGCCGCGCATTTTGGCGGACTGTATGAACACGCGCAGGTTGGCCCGGGCGTCGGCCTGACCCACGAATTCTTCCAGCGTCTGTGGCCGCAGGGCGCGGTCCAGGTCTTCAGGCAGCTTTTCGGCGCGCAGGGCGGGGTCGGGCTGCATGTCAGGCCTTTGGAGCCAGAAGCCGCAGCGCGGCGCGGATCAGGCCCGCCGTGTCGGCCTCGGGTTGTTCGGCCGCGACAGTGACCACGGCCTGTGCCGCGTCGCCCTGACCGTAGCCGAGGTTGGTCAGCGCCGACAGGGCATCCGCCGTGAAGGCGGCGCGCGATGGGACGGCCGCCGAAGCCTTGCGCGTCACGCGGGGCGCTTCGGTTTCGATGACCTGTTCTTCGACCACGGCGGTCGCCGACAGGGCGACCCCCGCCGCCATCACCGCAGGCGCCTTGGATTTCAGTTCAAGAATGACCCGTTGCGCCAGCTTCGGGCCCACACCGGGTGCCGCCTGGATCGACCGCGCATCGCCCAGCGAAATCGCCCGCGCCGCGCCTTCCGCGCCCAGCGTGCCCAGAATCGCCATGGCCGCCTTGGCGCCCACCCCCTGCACCGACATCAAAAGCCGGTGCCATTCTTTTTCCAGCAGGGTGGGAAAGCCGAAGAGCTGCAACAGGTCTTCGCGCACCAGCAGATCGGTGTAAAGCGCCACCGTTTCGCCCAGAACCGGCAGCGCGGCCAGCGTCCGGTCCGAGACATGAACAATGTAGCCGACACCCCGCACGTCCAGCAGCACCTGATCGCTGCCCCGCCAGTCCAGCCGCCCTGTCAGCTTGCCGATCATCCCGCAGCCTTTCGCAGCGCCGCCTGAAGCCGTCCGGCAGATTGCAGATGATGCGCATGGCAGATCGCGATCGCCAGCGCGTCCGCGGCATCCGGCCCGGCAATCTCGACACCCGGCAGGTGGAGGCGGACCATGTGATCGACCTGCACCTTGGCCGCGTGCCCCACGCCCACGACCGTCTTTTTCACCGCGTTCGGCGCGTATTCGCCCACGGTCAGCCCGAATTGCGCCGGAACCAGCAAGGCGATCCCCCTCGCCTGCCCCAGCTTCAGGGTCGCCACGGCATCCTTGTTCACGAAAGTATGCTCCACCGCCGCCGCATCAGGGGCATGGGCGCGCAGAACGGCCGTCAACTGATCGTAAAGGGCGACCAGCCGCAAGGCCAGATCGCCGTCGCCGTCACCGGGGGCGGAATGGCAGATTCCGTTCGCCACATGCACAAGGCGCGCACCGGCCACGTCGATCACGCCCCAGCCGAGGTTGCGAAGACCGGGGTCGATCCCCAAAACGCGCATGACCGATCCCCTTGTCATCAATGCGACACGACTAGCACGAACCGGGAACATCCGCCAAGGGCCAATCCGGTCTTGCCCTGCCGTCACGGCGCCGTTATCATCGTGGTATCAATCCGACCTGAGACGCGCTGATTGCGACAGGTCCAACGGCAGGAATGGCCCACCGCATGACCATGCGGAGGCGTGCCATCTGCTATGCATTTCGTGCAATGCTGTCATGCCGTTCCTGCGCTTGCTGCAGTGCAGTATTCCGCCTAAATGGCTCGTATCGCAGGCAGGAAGCCTGCAGATTAAGCAGTTTTGAAAGGATTACCCGCTATGGCCGCCTCGATGACGTCCGCTGCGGCGCCGATTGGCGCCACCTCTCTGTCCCGCCCGGTTTCCGGTTTCGGAAGCCTCATCGCTGCGTTTGCAGCATGGAACGACGCCCGGATGACCCGCAATGCGCTGGGTCGCCTGTCTGACCGTGAACTGGATGACATCGGCCTGTGCCGTGGCGATGTAGAGATGATGGGCCGCTGATCCGTCCCGCCGTATGCAGACAGGCCGTCGTTCCGCCGGGACGACGGCCTTTTGATGTCAGATTTCCAGCCTGGTCCGCAGGTCGCCGATCTGCCGGGCGACCCACACGGTAACCGGATCGGCCTGCATCAACCAGGCACCCAGCTTGTCGAATTCCTTGCCGCTTTCCAGCCTCGCGACGCGCGCGTCAAAGGACTCGGGCCCGATGTTGTACAGGATCGTCCCTTTCAGGCCGAACACACAGACAAAGGCAAAGATCAGGACACGCAACAGGGGCCTCCGTTGCCGCACGGGGCGCATGTAATGCGACCTGCCGAGGGTGCCGTTGGCCTCGAAGCCATAGCCCTTGGCGCGCGCCCGTTCGATTCGGGCGATGCGCCCGTAGAAATTGGCCAGATTTGGGTCGGACATCCCGATACTCCCTGCAACCGACCCCCACGAACACATCTTTGCCTTACAAATGCGGCAGGATTTGGGCGGGTGTTGCGAACCCGTCTAAATTCTGGCCAGAACCAAAGTGGCCCAGTCGCCGATTTCCTCGCGGTGCTGCGACGCAAATCCTGCCGCTAAATAGGCACTGGTGATCGCCTCGGCCTGCTCCACAAGCAATCCCGACAGGATGATCACACCGCCTTGCCCCACATGCGCCGCCATGGCGGGTGCCAGCTCGACCAGCGGGCCCTTCAGGATATTGGCGAAAACAAGATCGAACGGTGCCGACCGGGCCAGATCGGGATGCGCAAATCCGGCAGCTTCAAGGCAGGCGATCCGGCCATCCAACCCGTTGATCGCCACATTTGCGCGCGCCACGTCGACCGCGACCTGATCGATGTCGGACGCGATGACCAGCGCATCGGGCAGCACCGCCGCCGCGCCAAGGGCCAGCACGGCCGTCCCGCACCCGATGTCGGCAACCTTGCCGGGCGCGAACCCTGTATCCAGCAGCCGGTCGAACGCCCGCAGGCAGCCCAGCGTCGTGCCGTGGTGCCCCGTACCGAACGCGACGGTCGCCTCGATCTGCAGCGCCACGCGCCCCGCAGGCACCTTGTCTGCGTCATGACTGCCGAACACGAAGAACCGCCCCGCCTCGACCGGCGACAATTCACGCCGGACATGCGCCACCCAGTCGACATCGGGAACTTCCGACACGACAAAGGGCTTCGCGCCGAAGGCCAGCGCCAGCATGTCCAGAACCATGCCGTTCGGTTCGTCCAGAAAATACGCGCCGACTTCCCACAGTGCTGATCCGTCCTCCATCTCGAACACGCCGACTCCGCTGGGTTCAGGCTCCAGCTTTTCCAGCGCGTCGGCCAGCGCCTGCGCCTCGTCTTCGCCGATGAGGGTGGTCAGCGCGGTATAGGTGGCCATGGGATGTAACCTTTCGGAGAAGGCGGTCGGATAGCCCCGCAGGCGCGGCCCGTCAAGCTGGCGCAGGGTTTACCCCCGGCCGGTCACCAGCCGCCAGCCCAGTCGTGCAAAATGTGCAGGCCCAAGATCGGCATAGTCGATGGTGCCGGCCATCAGGTCCAGAAACCGGCGTTGAATTCGCGGCGACCCCGCGATCAGGTTCAGAAAGCGCTGTTGCAGAAGCGGATGATAGACGACCCGTGCCAGAAACCGCGCCCGCGACAGTTCGCGCTGCACCGGCGCGACGGCGTCAAGGTAACGGGCCAGCGCCTGTTCGGGCTGTGCCGCCGCAAGGGCCACGGCGGCGGCCTCCGCTGCAAGCTGACCCGACCGCACCGCCCAGCCGATGCCCTCGCCGGTGATCGGATCGACGAACCCTGCCGCGTCCCCCACCAGTAGTACGATCCCCCGTCCGGGCGGTGGGCGCGGGTCGCCCATGGGCAGGTGATGGCCCTTCACGACGACCCGCGCCGGGTCCACCCCCCGCGCAACCAGCCATGCGTCGAAACGTGGCCGAAGGTCGCGGTTGCGGCCCGCCTGGCCACCGATTCCCAGCGTCACGCCGTGGAGTTTCGGAAACGCCCAGCCGTAGCCCCACCGGGCGGCCGTCAGGTCCAGTTCTGCCCGGGGTGCCGCGTCGGCCGGCGCGTCCAGTTCCGCCTCCAGCGCAAAGCCGATTCGCCTCGGGTCGTAAGCGCGCCCGAACAGCGCCCGCGCCGTGCCCGAATTCACCCCGTCGGCACCGATCATCACCCGGCCCCGCAAGACCTGCCCATCCGTCAGAACGGCGCTGCCGGTTTCGACATCCAACGACGCGATCCGCCGTCCGCTGTAGTCCTCCACACCGGCGGCATGGGCCTGCGCCAGCAATGCCGCATCGAAATCCTGCCGCATCGTCATCCACAAGGGCGGCGTGTCTTCCAGCGCTCCGATCTCGCGGTCCCCCGCCATCAGCCGCAACCGCCGCGTCTCGTGGAACAGTCGCGGGTCCAGAACGGGGCCGAACACCGCATCCAGATGCCCGCGCGCGCGCCCGGTGATGCCGCCACCGCACAGCTTGCCGCGCGGAAAGCGCGCCTTGTCGATCAGCGCCACCGCCAGACCGGCCTTCCGGCAGGTCAGGGCCGCCGATGACCCGGCCGGCCCGGCCCCGACGACAATCACATCATGGGTCGGGCCGGACAATTGTTCAGGCCGAAACGCCGACACCGATCGGGCAGGTCACGCCCGTCCCGCCGATGCCGCAATAGCCGTTCGGGTTCTTGGCCAGATATTGCTGGTGATAGTCTTCGGCAAAGTAGAACACCGGCGCGCCGATGATTTCCGTGGTGACAGCCCCATGCCCCGCCGCCTTCAGACGCGGCGCATAAAGTGCCAGCGAGGCGTTGGCCGCCTGCATCTGCGCCTCGGTGTAGACATAGATGCCCGACCGATAGGTGGACCCCACATCATTGCCCTGCCGCATGCCCTGCGTCGGGTCATGCCCCTCCCAGAAGGTTTTCAGCAACTGGTCATAGCTGATGATGGCCGGGTCATAGATCACCCGCACAACCTCGTTGTGGCCGGTCAACTGCGTGCAGGTTTCCTGATAGGTCGGATTCGGGGTGAACCCGCCGGCATAGCCGACCATCGTCAGCCAGACACCCGGCAGTTTCCAGAAGATCCGTTCGACGCCCCAGAAACATCCCATGCCGAACATCGCTTCTTCCATGCCGTCCGGCACTTCGGATTTCAGAGGGATGCCGGACAGGAAATGCGTCTCGGCGGTGGGCAAAGGGGTGTTGCGGCCGGGCAGCGCGTCCTGCGGGGCAACCATCTGCATCTTGCGGGTGTTGGTGAAGAACATGATCAGGCCTCCTGTGCTATGCTGTTCATATGGTGCGCGGCACGTCCGCCACCACCCCGGATGGCATCATTCTGCCGGCTGGGGCCTGTAAGCCCCGTCCGGTGCGGGACGGCGGCCAAAGATCGTCTCGTACCCCGGTTCCGGATGCCGCGGGATCAGCAGCACCAGCGCCAGCGCGATCAGCGCCATCAGGGCACCCAGCCCGAACACGTAATCGGGGGCGATCGCCCACATGTATCCCAGCGCCGCCGGCAGGAAGACCGCCGCGATATGGTTGATCGTGAAGGCTACGGCGGCGGTGGGTGCGATGTCCTTCGGGTCGGCGATCTTCTGGAAATAGGTCTTAAGCGCGAAGGACAGCGCAAAGAACATCTGGTCCAGGATGTAAAGCCCCCCTGCCACCACGATGCCCCAGCCGAACCAGTAAAGCCCGCCATAGGCAAGGAACACCAGCGTCAGACCGACGTACTCGAACGCCATCACCTTGCGCTCGCCGAACTTGCCCAAGGCGCGCCCCATAACCGGCCCGGCGACCGTGAGCAGCACATAGTTGACCAGAAGCAGCGCGGTCATCTCATGCACCTTCATGCCGAACTTCTCGACCATCATGAACCCGGCGAAGACGACGAAGATCTGCCGCCGCGCACCGGACATGAACTGCAGCACGTAATACAGCCAGTAACGGCGCCGCAGGACCATGTTCTTGTTCTGCGGATGCGGGCTTTCGAACTGCGGATAGGCCAACCAGACGAACAGCGCGACGGCGGCGGTGAACGCCCCCGATACGCCATAGACGATGTTGTAGGTCAGCCCCAGCGGCACCCACAGGAACACCAGCACAAGATAACACAACAGCGACGATGCCGCCGCCGCCCCGGTCAGCCATCCCAGCATCTGCGGCGCGCGCGCCTTGTCGATCCATTGCAGTTGCAGCGACTGGTTCACCGTCTCGAAATAGTGGAACCCGATCGACGACAGCAGCGTCAGCACCAGAATGCCGCTGAACGTCGGGAAATACCCGGTGGCGGCCGTCGCGGCGCCCAGCAGGGCCAGCGCCAGCACCGCCAGCACCTGTTCGCGGATGAACAGGATCAGCAGGATCACGCCGATCGCCAGAAACCCCGGTATCTCGCGCACCGTGTGCAGCCACCCGATTTCGACGCCGGTAAAGCCCGCGACCTCGATGACGAAATTGTTCAGCAGTGCCGACCATGTGGCGAAGGCTATCGGCATCGCAAAGGCGATCAGGATCAGCAGGCTTTCGGGCCTGCGCCAACGGGAAAGCGATTGGGCATCGGCCAGGGTTATGGTGTTCGGGCGCATCCCCTGTCCTTATACCCGACGCGCGGCCCGTGCCAGCGCGAAGTGCCTGTCGCGGTGCCCCCACCGGCCGGGTCACTCCCCGCTTTCCTGTCCCCTTCTTCTCTGTGCAAGTATCCCACGGGGGTGCGGGGGTGTGAAACCCCCGCCGGCAACAGCAGCCTCCGCGTGCGTCACCTGAAGCTTTGCGGATCGATGTCGATGGCCAGCCTGACCGAAGACGGGCATTTCAACTGCCCCACCCACTCGGCCAGCGCAGACTGCAGGCTCACCGACTTTTCCGCCTTGACCAGCAGACGCACCCGATGCCTGCCGCGAACTCGGGCCACGGGGGCGGGGGCCGGGCCGAACACCTCTGCCCCCACCCGGCGCAGCGGCCCGTCGCGGCGGGCGAGTTCGGCGGCGAAATCGAACACTGCCTGCACGTCGGGCGATGACAGGATGACCCCCGCCATCCTGCCATAGGGCGGCACCCCGGCGATCCGCCGTTCCGCCGCTTCGGCCTTCCAGAACGCCTCGTCGTCGCCCCCCAGAATCGCGCGGATCACCGGATGGTCGGGCTGGTGCGTCTGCAACCATGCCTCGCCGCGCAGTCCCGCCCGCCCCGCCCGCCCCGACACCTGCCGGATCAGTTGGAACGTCCGTTCCGCCGCCCGCAGGTCCGATCCCTGCAACCCGAGATCCGCGTCGATCACCCCCACCAGAGTCAAAAAGGGAAAATTGTGCCCCTTGGCCACGATCTGCGTGCCGATGATGATGTCGGCCCCTCCTGCAGCGATCACTCCGATCTGGTCCTTCAGCGCCCGCGCCGATCCGAACAGGTCCGACGACAGCACCGCCAGCCGCGCATCCGGGAACCGCGCCGTCACCTCTTCGGCCAGCCGCTCGACCCCCGGCCCCACCGCCGCCATGCGCCCTTCGACCTTGCAGGACGGGCAGACCACCGGCACGGGCTTCGTCGCGCCGCACTGGTGGCACACCAGCCGCTTCAGGAACCGGTGTTCGACCATCCGCGCGTCGCAGTCGTCGCAGCCCACCTGATTGCCGCAGGCCCGGCACAGCGTCACGGGGGCAAAGCCGCGCCGGTTCAGGAACAGCATCGCCTGTTCGCCCCGCGCCAGCCGCGCCGTGACCCCTGCGGCCAGCGTGTCGGATATCCAGCGGTCGTTGGCGAGTTTCTCCACCCGCATGTCGATGGCCTTCATCAGCGGCAGTTCCGCCACCCCGAACCGTGCGCCAAGGTCCAGCCGCGCATACTTGCCCGCCTCGACGTTGGCCCAGCTTTCAAGGCTTGGCGTGGCCGAGGCCAGCACCACCGGCACCCCCGCCATCGCGCCGCGCAACACCGCCATGTCGCGGGCGTGGTACAGAACGCCATCCTCCTGCTTGTACGAGGTGTCATGTTCCTCATCGACCACGATCAGCCCCAGATCGCGGAACGGCAGGAACAGCGCCGACCGCGCGCCCACGACCATCCCCGCCTCGCCCTGCCCCACCATCCGCCACAACCGCCGCCGTTCGGTCATCGTGACGCCCGAATGCCATTCGGCGGGCCGTGCGCCGAACCGCCCCTCGACCCGCGTCAGGAAATCCGCCGTCAGCGCGATTTCCGGCAGCAGCACCAGCGCCTGTTTCCCCTGCGCCAGACATTCCGCCACCGCCTCCAGATAGACTTCCGTCTTGCCCGACCCGGTGACGCCCTTCAAAAGCGTGCAGGAATACCCCCCCAGGGCGACCGTCGCGACCAGCGCATCCCCCGCCGTCACCTGATCGCCCGCCAACCGCCCCGGCAGGCGGGGGTTCAGCACCGGATAAGGCAGATCGCGCGGGGCCTCCTCCTCGACCACGACACCCAGCTTGACCAAGCCCTTGACCACCCCGGCCCCGCAGCCCGCAGCCTCGGCCAGTTCGGCCAGCGTCATCGGCACGCCGCCCCTCAGCACCTCGACCACACGAAATCGCGCGTCGGTCATCTGGTTCGGCACCGTGCCACCCAGCCGGTACACCCGCCGCATCGACGGCGGATCGCCCAGACCCGGCGCGCGGGTGGCCAGCCGCAGCATCGCGGGCAAGGGCGTCAGGGTGTAATCGGCCGCGCGCGCGAGAAAGCCGCGCAACTCGGCCCGCATCGGGGCCGCATCCAGCACGCGCGACGCCGACCGCAGCTTTTCGACCGGATACCCCCCCGCCGCGTCGCCCCAGACGACGCCCAGCACCCGGCGCGGCCCCAGCGGCACCTCGACGAAGTCTCCCGTCCCGCAGCCGCCCTCTGGCGCGCGGTAATCCAGCACGCGGCCCAGCGGCTCGGTCGTAAGAACCGCCAGCGGCTCTCCTGCCTCATAGACCCGCTCGACCACGCCACCCTCTCTTTCCCCGCGCCTGTTCTTGGGGTATGACGCCTGCGCAACTGCCCGCAACCGAATAGGACGCAGCACATGAAATTCTTTGTCGATACCGCCGACGTCGCCGCCATTGCCGAGTTGAACGACCTTGGGATGGTGGACGGGGTGACGACCAACCCGTCGCTGATCCTGAAATCAGGGCGCGACATCATCGAGGTCACCCGCGAAATCTGCGGCATAGTCTCGGGTCCGGTCTCGGCCGAGGTCGTCTCGCTGAAGGCCGAAGACATGATCGCCGAGGGGCGCAAGCTGGCCGAAATCGCGCAGAACATCGCGGTCAAGGTGCCGTTGACCTGGGACGGGCTGAAAACCTGCAAAGTGCTGACCGGCGAGGGGTTCATGGTCAACGTGACCCTGTGTTTCAGCACCAATCAGGCGCTGCTGGCGGCCAAGGCCGGGGCAACGTTCATCAGCCCCTTCATCGGGCGGCTGGACGACATCAATCTGGACGGGCTGGAACTGATTTCGGACATCCGTCAGGTCTATGACAACTACGGCTTCGACACGCAGATCCTTGCCGCCTCGATCCGCACGGCGAACCATGTCACGCAGTGCGCGCTGATCGGGGCCGATGTCATCACCGCGCCGCCCGCCGTGATCAAGGGGCTGGCGAGCCATGTCCTGACCGAGAAGGGTCTGGACCAGTTCATGCAGGACTGGGCAAAAACAGGGCAAAAAATCATCTGAACGCGTGCTACCGTGCCGCAAATCACCAAGAAACGGGCAGGGACGGCATGATTGACCAGGATACGCGGGATCGCATCATCGCGGCACCCGAGGCGCTGCTGGAAGACAATGATGTGATGAACGCGCTGATCGGCGCGAACGAACGGGCGATGGGGTCCAATATCGTGGACCTGCGCGGCATCGCGATGGAGAGGCTGGAAAGCCGCCTGTCGCGGCTGGAGGACACCCATCGCACGGTGATCGCGGCCGCTTACGAGAATCTGGCCGGGACCAACCAGGTGCACCGCGCCATCCTGCAGATGCTGGACCCGCTGACCTTCGAAGATTTTCTGAAGACGCTGAACACCGACGTGGCCCAGACGCTGCGGATCGACTGCGTGCGGCTGGTGCTGGAATCGGTGCAGCCCGGCGAGGACCCCGTGCTGCGCAAGCTGGGTGACGTTCTTTATGTCGCAGGTCCGGGGTTTGTCGGCGAATATCTGTCCGGCGGGCGCAACGTGTCACTGCGCCCCGTCGTGCTGCGGCAGGTCTTGCCCGCGTCGGATGCGCTTTATGGCGAAAAGGCCGGCTGGATCCGGTCCGAGGCACTGATGAAGCTCGACTTCGGCAAGGGGCGGTTGCCGGGGATGCTGGTGCTGGGCGCGGAAGACCCGCACCAGTTCAAGACCACCCATGGCACAGACCTGCTGGGCTTCTTTGCGGGGGTGTTCGAACGCACCATGCGGCGCTGGCTGTCGTGACCGCCGCCGCGTCGGACCTTGGCATATCCCCTGCCCTGCGCGACGCGCTGGAGCGGTGGCTGAGCCATCTGCGCGGGGTGGACGGGGCTGCGGCGCACACGCTGACGTCCTATGGCCACGATGTCGCCGGGTTTCTGGAATTTCTGGGCCGCCATCAGGGCGGATCGGCGGGGCTGTCCTCTGTCACCGGGCTTGCGACGCCCGACCTGCGCGCCTGGATGGCCGCAGAACGGGCGCGCGGCTTGTCTGCCCGGTCGCTTGCGCGGGCCCTGTCGGCGGTCAAGAACTTCACCGGCTGGGCCGCCGAACGCGACGGGGCGGATGCGACCGCCATCCTGTCGGCGCGGGGCCCGAAATTCCGGCGCAAGCTGCCCCGCCCGCTGTCGGTCGAGGCTGCGGCGCAGATGCTGGACACTGTGGGCGAACAGGGGCGCGAACCGTGGGTCGAGGCGCGCGATGTGGCGGTGGTCACGATCCTTTACGGCTGCGGCCTGCGGATATCCGAGGCGCTGGGTCTGACGGGGGCGGCACACCCGCTGCGGGACGTGCTGCGCATCACCGGCAAGGGCGGCAAGACACGTCTGGTGCCCGTGCTTCCCGCCGCGCGCGATGCGGTTTCGGCCTATGCGGATCTCTGCCCCCACGATCTGACCCCCGACGCGCCGCTGTTTCGGGGCACGCGCGGCGGCGCGCTGAACCCCCGGCTGGTGCAGAAAACCGTCGAACAGGCCCGGATGCAGCTTGGTCTGCCCGCCACGGCCACGCCGCACGCCTTGCGCCACAGCTTTGCCACGCACCTGCTGTCGGCGGGCGGCGACCTGCGCGCCATTCAGGAACTCTTGGGCCACGCCTCGCTGTCCACGACCCAAGGGTACACGGCCGTCGACACCGCGCGGCTGATGGACGTCTACCGGGCCGCCCATCCGCGCGCCTGATCCTTGCGCCGCGCACCGAATTGAGCCATCAGAACGCGATGCATATCCGGATCAAAGCCCTTTCCGTCCACCTGCTTACCGCCACCGGGGCGGTGCTGTCGATGTTCGCGATGCTGGCGGCGGTCGAAGAGAACTGGTCGCTGATGTTCTTGTGGCTGGTGGTGGCGCTGATTGTGGACGGGGTCGATGGGCCGCTGGCCCGGCGCTATGACGTGACGACCAACTGGCCGAACTACGACGGCGTCCTGATGGACCTGATCGTCGACTATCTGACCTACGTCTTCATTCCGGCCTATGCGCTGTTCAAGTCCGGCCTCTTGACCGGCTGGTCGGGCTGGCTGGCCATCATCGCCATTGTCTACGGGTCAGTGATCTATTTTTCCGACACCCGGATGAAGACCAAGGACAAATCCTTCGCGGGCTTTCCGGCCTGCTGGAACATGGTGGTTCTGGTGCTGTTCGCGGTCGAACCCCGGCCATGGATCATCCTGCTGATCGTCATCGGCCTGACCGCCACGATGTTCACCAACCTGAAATTCATCCATCCGGTCCGCACCGAAAGGTGGCGCATTGTGTCGCTGCCGATGTCGCTGGGCTGGGTCGTGTTCGCGGGCTGGGCCGCGACGGTGGATTTCGATCCGACGAGCTGGGCGCTGTGGGGGCTGGTTGTCACCTCGCTGTATCTGTGCCTTGCAGGGATCGCCCAACAGATCGTGCCACCGGTCCGCCACGCCGGTTCCTAGTGGATGCCGGCCGCTGGGGGTGACGGAGCAACCTCTGACCGGGGCGGTTCCACCGAAATTTGCGCCTGAAGCAAGCATTGCGCGGATCGCCGGAAACCCTGTCCAAAATTCGCCACAATTGCGCCGCATTGTTGCAACCGAACGGTTCTGCGCGCGTCTGTCCCTGTTCGGGGCCGGACCTGCCGGACCGGCAAACCCGGGCACAAGATCCGGGCGGGGCACGGGCAGGCAGGCGTCATGGCAACACTCAACGGCTCGTCCGGGAACGATACCGTTACGAGCGGCAGCAATGCAGACACGCTGAACGGTCTTGGCGGCAATGACCTGCTGCTGGGCAACGGCGGCAATGACCGGCTGTTCGGCGGTGACAACAATGACACGCTGATCGGCGGTACGGGCAGCGACAGTCTGGACGGTGGCACAGGCATCGACGAGGCCGATTACAGCGCCTCCAACTCTGGCGTGACCGTCAACCTGACCACCGGCCGGGGGTCGGGGGGGCATTCGGGCGGCGACACGCTGGTCGGCATCGAAAACGTGACCGGATCGACCTTTGCCGACAGCCTGACCGGAAACACCGACGACAACCTGCTGTCAGGCGGGTCGGGCAACGACACCCTGATCGGGGGGGGCGGGGCCGATACGCTGATCGGCGGCAGCGGCTTTGACCGGGTGGACTACGCGGCGTCGGCCTTTGGCGTGATGGTAGACCTTGAAACCGGCACCGGGTCGGGGGGCGATGCCGAGGGCGACGTCCTTTCGGGGATCGAGGATGTTTTCGGATCAGGCCTGTCCGACACGCTGACCGGTGACGGCAGCGCCAACATGATCTATGGCGGTTCGGGTGCTGACCGCATGACCGGCGGTGCGGGCAACGACAGCCTTTACGGCGGCAACGACAATGACACGCTGACCGGGGGCACCGGATCGGACCGGCTGGAAGGCGGGTCCGGGGTCGATACAGCAGATTATTCGGCCTCGTCTGCCGGGGTTTCCGTCAACCTGTCCAGCGCAACGGCGTCGGGCGGGGATGCGGCGGGGGATTCGCTGACCGGGTTCGAAAACCTGACAGGGTCGGCTTTCAACGACACCCTGACCGGCGATACGGCGGCCAACCGGCTTGAAGGGGCGGGTGGCGCCGACAGTCTGAGCGGGGGCGCCGACAATGACAGCCTTTTCGGCGGGGCGGACAATGACACGCTGCTGGGGGGAAGCGGGGCCGATGTCATCGACGGCGGGCTTGGGCAGGACCGCGCGGATTACGCGGCGTCGGGTTCGGGCGTCACGATCAACCTGACGACCGGAACGGCCACGGGCGTGGATGCGGCGGGCGACCTTCTGACCGGGATCGAGGACCTTGTCGGATCGTCCTCTTCGGACAGCCTGACGGGGGACGGCGCGGGGAACGCCCTGTTCGGCGGAACCGGGGCCGACACGCTGTCCGGCGAGGCTGGCAACGACAGCCTTTATGGCGGCGGCGATGCCGACGTCCTCAGCGGCGGCAGCGGAGCCGACGTGCTGGACGGCGGGTCGGGCACCGATACGGCGGTCTACACGACATCGGCTCTTGGCGTGTCGGTGAACCTTGCCACCGGTGCTGCCAGCGGCGGTGACGCAGGCGGCGACACCCTGACCGGGTTTGAAAACGTCACCGGTTCGGGCGCGGCAGACACTTTGACGGGCGACGGCGTTGCCAACATCCTGACAGGGGGCGCGGGGGCCGATCTGCTGTCGGGGGCGGCGGGCAACGACAGCCTTTACGGCGGAAGCGAGAACGACACGCTGACCGGCGGCAGCGGGGCCGATCTGATCGACGGCGGCTCGGGCATCGACACCGCCGATTATTCGGGGTCGACATCGGGTGTGACGGTCAGCCTGAACGGCGGATCGGCCAGCGGCGGCGATGCGGCGGGCGATGTGCTGACCGGCATCGAAAACTTGACCGGGTCCGGCGGCAACGACGCGCTGACAGGCACCTCCGGCGCCAACATGCTGTCCGGCGGGGCGGGCAACGACGTACTCAACGGCGATACCGGAGACGACACGCTGGCGGGCGGGGCGGGCGCGGACAGCCTGTTCGGCGGCGAGGACATGGATTTCCTCGACTATTCCACCTCTGGCGCGGCCGTGTCGATCAACCTTGCGACCGGCGCGGCGTCGGGGGGCGACGCGTCGGACGACGTGCTGTCGGGCGTGGACGGCATCTTCGGGTCGGCGTTCAACGACACCCTGATAGGGTTCGACAATCAGGGGCTGGTCGGCGACATCTACTGGAACGAGATCTACGGGGCGGCAGGCAACGATTCGATCAGCCTCGGCGATGGCGAGGATTTCGGCTATGGCGGTGCCGACAACGACACCGTGCTGGGCGGCGGCGGCAACGACGTGGTCGAAGGGGGCGACGGCAACGACAGCCTGTCGGGTGGCACCGGAAACGACACGCTTGCAGGTGACGCGGGCAACGACACGCTGGACGGCGGCGACGGCAACGATCTGGCCGCCGGCGGGTTCGGCAACGACACGATCTTCGGCGGCGCGGGCAACGACCAGATCGACGGCGGCGACGGCGCGGATGCGGCCTTTGGCGGGACCGGTTCCGATCAACTGACCGGGGGCCTCGGCAACGACACGCTGGATGGCGGCGATGATAATGACACGCTGTCGGGCGGTGACGGGGCCGACAGTCTGATCGGCGGGCTGGGAAATGACTCGCTGTCGGGCGGGACCGGCACGGACCTGATCGACGCGGGCGACGGGGCCGATCTGCTGTACGGTGGGGCCGATGAAGACACGTTGCTGGGCGGTGCTGGGAACGATTCGCTGTACGGCGGCGACGACAACGACCTGCTGATCGGCGGCGACGGCACCGATTATCTGGCGGGCGGTTCGGGATCGGACACGATCGTCGGCCGCGCGGGCGATATCGTCGATGGCGAAGAAAGCGATGGCGACGCCGACGTGCTCGATCTGTCGGGTGCGGGCAATTTCCGCGTGCGCCGCGACGTCTTGAATCCTGAAAACGGTCGGGTGGAGTTCTATACGGACACCGGTGAATACACCGGCTTCATGACCTACACGAACATCGAAACCATCGTTTCGTGTTTCACGCCGGGAACGCTGATCGAAACCCGCTCCGGACCCCGCCCGGTCGAGACGCTGTCGGCGGGCGAACGGGTGCTGACCCGCGACAGCGGCTATCAGACGGTGCGCTGGGTCGGATTGAAGCATCTGGATGCGGCCGCGTTGCGCAGGGATGTCGCCCTGCAGCCGATCCTGATCCGCAAGGATGCGCTGGGGCCGGGTCTGCCGGAGCGTGACATGATGGTGTCGCGCCAGCACCGGATGCTGATCCACAGCGGCCGCGCGGAACTGCTGTTCGGCGAGGCGGAAGTCTTTGTGCGCGCGCTGCATCTTCTGGACCTGCCCGGTGTGCTGCCCGCCGTCCTGCCGCGCGTCACCTATCTGCACCTGCTGTTCGACCGTCACGAGGTGATCCGCGCAGACGGCGCGTGGAGCGAAAGCTTCCAGCCCGGTCCGCGCAATCTGGGCGGGCTTGACCCCGATCAGCAGGCCGAGATTTTCTCGGTCTTTGCCGGGCTGGACCTGCCGGTCCCCGAAACCGCCTATGCGGCGGCCCGCCTGACCCTGAAGGCGCACGAGGCACGGGTGCTGCTGGCGCGGCCCGAGCCGGTGCAAAGACCGCAACCCTCGCCGCGCCGACTGGCCCGCGCGGGGTAGGACGGCTCCGCACACGGTTACGGCGCGACCTCCGGACCTTTTCATCCTTGAACGCGCCGTTGAAGGACAGCGACCCTTTGCCGCCCGCTGAACCCGACGGGTCCTTGCGGCTAGCCGGGTGAAAACACTTTCCAGCACTGCCCTCTTGCCAGACGGTAATGCAGCGGTCACCACTGTGACAACGCAACCGAAGGACCGACCGATGACCGATACGCTTGCTTCCCTGTTCGCCCCGCACCCCGGAGACGCTCCGGCTATCGGGGCGCCGAACCGGGGCTGGATGACCCGAGCCGGGTTGCGGGCGCAGACGCGCGTTGTGCGCGACGCGCTGCATGGCGCAGGCATCGGGCGCGGCGACCGGGTGGCCATCGTTCTGCCGAACGGGCCGGAAATGGCATCCGCTTTCGTCTGCGTGGCGCAGGTTGCCGTGACGGCCCCCCTGAACCCGGCGTACAAGCGCGAAGAGTTCGACTTTTATCTGACCGACCTCAAGGCCAAGGCCATCATCCTGCCGGACGGCCATCAGGGCCCGGCACTCGACGCGGCACTGGCACACGGGCTGATCGTGCTGCGGCTGGCCTTCGATCCCGACTCCCCCGCCGGGACATTCACCCTTCAGACCGATGCAAACGGCGGCGGTGCAGACACCCCGGCCCCCGGCCCCGATGACGTGGCCCTGATCCTGCACACGTCGGGCACCACCTCGCGCCCCAAGATCGTGCCGCTGCTGCAGTCCAACATCGCCGCTTCGGCGCGCCACATCGGGGCGTCGCTGGCGCTGACTCCGGCGGACCGCTGTCTGAACGTGATGCCGCTGTTCCACATCCACGGCCTTGTGGCGGCGGTGTCCTCCAGCCTTGCGGCGGGGGGATCGGTCTGGTGCGCGCCGGGTTTCGACGCGCTGAAATTCTTCGGCTGGATGGAGGCAGCAACCCCCACCTGGTACACCGCCGTGCCGACGATGCACCAGACGCTGCTGACCCGCGCCGCGCGCAATGCCGACACCATCGCGAAGGTCCCGCTGCGGTTCCTGCGCTCGTCCTCGGCCAGCCTGCCGCCGCAGGTCATGCTGGAACTGGCGGCGACCTTTGGCGCCCCGGTGATCGAAGGCTACGGCATGACCGAAGCCGCGCATCAGATGGCGTCGAACCCGCTGCCGCCCCGCTCCCAGAAACCCGGCTCGGTCGGGATCGCCGCCGGACCCGACGTCCGCATCGCGCACGAGGTCGAGGATATCCTGATCGACGGCGTGGGCGAGATCGTGATCTGCGGGCCGAACGTCACGCCGGGCTACGAGGGGAATCCCGAGGCGAACGCGAAAAGCTTTTTCATGGCCGGTGGTCAGCGGTGGTTCCGCACCGGTGATCAGGGCAGCTTCGACGCGGACGGCTATCTCAGCCTCACGGGGCGGCTCAAGGAAATCATCAACCGTGGCGGGGAAAAGGTATCGCCCCTTGAAGTGGACGCGGTGCTGATGGACCATCCGGCGGTGCAGCAGGTGGTGACGTTCGCGATGCCCCACGGCAAGCTGGGCGAAGAGGTTGCCGCCGCTGTCGTGTTGCGCGACGGCATGGCTGCGGGCGAGGCCGAGATACGGGCCTTCTGCGAAACCCGCCTGGCCAGCTACAAGGTGCCGCGCCGGGTGGTGATCCTTGAAGAAATCCCCAAGGGGGCGACCGGAAAGCTGCAGCGGATCGGCCTTGCCGAAAAGCTTGGCCTCGTCTGACCCGTTCGATCTGGATCACCTATCCCCGCCGGAGGCTTTGACTTGAAAATCTGTATCTTCGGCGCCGGTGCCATCGGCGGTTACATGGCGGCCAAACTGGCGCAGGTCGGCGCGGATGTCAGCGTGGTGGCGCGCGGGCCCCATCTTGCGGCCATGCAAGCGCGCGGGTTGACCCTGATCGAAGACGGCCAGACCACCACCCACCCGGTTCGTGCGGCCGAGAATCCGGCTGATCTGGGGCCGCAGGACTATGTCATCATCACGCTGAAGGCCCATTCTGTGCCCGCCGTGGTTCCCCGGATGCAGCCTCTGATCGGGCCGGACACCACGGTGGTGATGGGTGTCAATGGCGTGCCCTGGTGGTATTTTCACGGCATCGGCGGGCCGCATGAGGGCACCCGGTTGGCTTCCGTTGATCCCGGCGATGCGCAGTGGACGGGCTTTGGCCCGGACCGCGTGCTGGGATGCGTGGTCTATCCGGCGGCAGAGGTCAGCGAACCCGGCACGATCCGGCATATCGAAGGCAACCGGTTCACTCTGGGCGAACCCGACGGGTCACGGTCCGACCGTGCGGTGCGGCTGTCGGACGCGCTGCAGGCGGCAGGTCTGAAGGCACCGGTCCGCCCGCGCATCCGCGACGAGATCTGGGTCAAGCTGTGGGGCAACCTGTCGTTCAATCCGATCTCCGCGCTGACCCATGCCACGCTTGACGTGCTGTGCACCGACCCCGGCACCCGCGCCGTCGCCCGTGGCATGATGCTGGAAGCGCAGGTGATTGCCGAAAAGCTGGGGGTGAAATTTCCGATCGACGTCGACCGCCGCATCGACGGCGGGGCGGCGGTCGGGGCGCACCGCACCTCGATGCTACAGGATCTGGACGCAGGCCGGCCGATGGAAATCGACGCGCTGGTCAGTGCCGTGGCCGAACTGGGGCAGTTGACCGGCACGCCGACCCCCATCCTTGACACGGTTCTGGCGCTGGTCAGGCTGCGCGCCCGGGTGGCCGGGCTTTATTGATCGGCCAGCAGCGCCCGCGCCAGCGCCGTCCCGCTGGCAAACGCATCGCTGGCCTGCGCCCCCAGACACCAGTCGCCACAGACGCCAAGGCGCAGACGGGCATCCCGCACAAAGGCTTGCCCCAACGGCCTGTCGGTCAGGCCGTAGCGCCAGCGGTGCCCGTCAAGCAGCGTCGGTGCGACGGCGCGCAATCCGGCCTGTTCGAAGAACCGATCCAGCAGAAGCCGTGCCGCTTCGGGTTTGTCCCGCTCCAGATTCTGGCGGGTCCAGTCTGCCGACGCATGCAGCACCCACGCCTCCCCGCCCCCGCCCCGCCCCGGCCTGGCAGAGCAGCGCACGGCCTGCTGCACCGGACCGGTCGGCCAGTCGATCAGGTCGCCGTCAATCGCCAAGGCCTCGTCAAACCGCACCATCGCTGTCCAGACGGGCCGCATCGACGCGCCGGCAATCGCCTGTTGCAGGTTCGGCCAGCCTGCAAGCAGCGTGCTGGCCTGGGGTTGCGGTACGGCCAGCACGATCTGATCAAAGGTGGTCCAGCCATCGTCCGCTTCGCCCCTGGCCGAAAGCGCCCACCCCGTGGCCGTCTGCCGCAGGTCGGCAACCTCATACCCGCCCCTTACAGTCAGCCCGGTCGCAAGCGGCCGCACGGCGCCGCTCATTCCCGGCAGACCGACCCAACCCTGCGCCGCAGGCCAGAACGCGACCGCCTCGTGGCTTTGCGCCGCGTCGAGCCAGGCTGACCACCCCGGCACATCCGCCCGATCCCTGAGAGCGACCGCCCCATGGTCGAACACCCCCTCCGGTCCGCGCCGTGTTGCCATGCGCCCACCCCGTCCGCGGCTCTTGTCGAACACCGTAACCCGCATCCCCGCCTCTGCCAGCAGGCGCGCGCAGGCCAGCCCCGCCATTCCGGCCCCGACGATCCCGACGCTTGCCATCCCCGCCATACCCACCTCCGCATCCTGCCACCAAGTCCTGCCACGCCCGGCAGTCCTGCGAAAGCCCGGGGTGTCATCAAACCTTCACTCGACCTCCGTGGATAATTCCTGATATCAGGAATCATGGAACAGACCCGCGCCGCCCAAGCCTTTGCCACCCTCGGCCACCCCGGCCGACTTGCGGTGTTCCGCCTGCTGATGCGCTTTGCACCGCGCGGTGTCCGCCCGACCGAAATGGCCGAGGCGCTGCGGCTGAAGCAGAACACGCTGTCGCACCATTTGGCCGATCTGACGGCGTCCGGTCTGGTGGCGGTCGAACGGCAGGGCCGGTCGCTGTTCTATGCTGTCAACCTTGACGCGACCGAAGCCCTGATCGGCTACTTTGCCTTCGATCTGGGGCGTGGCCGCCCGGACCTGCTGTCCTCCCTTCTTGACCCCCACAAGGAAGTTCATGCCATGCGCGACACCGATTTTGACGTGCTGTTCATCTGTTCGGGCAATTCTGCCCGGTCGATCTTTGCCGAGGCGCTGCTGCGCGATCTGGGCAAGGGCAAGTTTCAGGCCTTCTCGGCCGGGATGCGCCCGAGTTCCGAATTGAACCCGTTCGCCCTGGAGGTACTGAGGCGCAATGGTCATGACACAGCCGGACTGCGGGCCAAACATGTGTCGGAATTCCAGCAGCCGGGTTCCATCGTGATGGATTTCGTGTTCACCGTTTGCGACACGGCAGCGGCCGAGGAGTGCCCGCCATGGCCCGGTCAGCCGATCACCGGCCACTGGGGCCTGCCCGACCCGGTCAAGGCCACCGGCACCGATGCCGAAAAGGCGCTGGTCTTTGCCCAGACCTATGCGTCCCTGCGCCGCCAGATCGCGTCCTTCGTGGCCTTGCCCTTCGACACGCTCAGCCGCCTGAAACTGCAGACCCACATCGACCGGATCGGCACCGAAGCCTCTAATGCAGAAAAGGCCTGAGCCGATGACCCGAATTGCCCTGA
>JAIYDJ010000092.1 GCA_027487575.1 Rhodobacter sp.
CGGGCGTCATGCGGCCGTGCGTGCCGGGCACCAGCACCAGCTTTGCGCCATTGGTGAAGAATTCGGGTGCGCCGCATTCATCTTCGGCGATGTGGGCGTGGGTATGGCAGAACACCGCCCCCCATGGCGGGCAGGCGATGGCACAGGCCAGCGCGTTGGCCGCGGTGCCGGTGGCCACCAGATAGACCGCGGCCTCGGGGGCCTCGAACACGTCGCGCAACTGGGCGCGGACGCGGCCCATGAAGGGATCGTTGCCATACCCCAAAGCATAGCCCTCATTGGCGCGGGCCAAGGCCGCTATGATCTGCGGCGGGCAGCCGGACGTGTTGTCAGAGGCGAAATGCATCAGGGTTTTTCCTCGATCGTGTAGTCGTCCCAGTCTTCCTCGGGAACGGTGAGTTCAGAAACCGTCCAGCCCCGCACCGAATTGCCCGAACTGTGCGTGCTTTCGGGATCGCCGGTCAGAAGCGGGTGCCAGTCGGGCAGCGGCTTGTTCTGGAACAGAAGACGGTAGGCGCAGGTCTGCGGCAGCCAGTAGGCGACCTTCGGCAGGGTCTTGGGCGACAGGCGGATGCACTGCGGCACGAAATCGTGCCGGTTCGGATAGCTCATGCAGCGACAGGTATCGCCGTCGAGCAATTTGCAGGCGACCCGGGTGAATTCGACCTCGCCCGTGTCTTCGTATTCCAGTTTGTTGAGACAGCACTTGCCGCAGCCGTCACACAGCGACTCCCATTCGGGAATCGTCATCTTGGTCAGGGGAACGGTTTCCCAGAAGCGGGGGCGCGTGGTCATGTGGGGCAGCGTCGCCTCTGGCGCGGGAAAAGGGAAGGGGTCAGAGCGCGGAAAGGATGCCGCGGGCTTGGTGGGTGTCGGCATCCATCTGGGTGATCAGTGCTGCGAGGCCGTCGAATTTCAGTTCAGGGCGCAGGTAGTCCACCAGCGCCACCGAAACATGCTGACCGTAAAGATCACCGTCGAAATCCATCAGAAAGGTTTCAAGGTTGGGCTGGTTTTCCCCGAACATCGGGCGCACCCCAAGGCTCGATGCGCCCTGGTAGGTGCCTTTGTGCGGCCCGGTCAGCACGTCCACCAGACTTGCATAGACGCCGAACCGTGGCAGGTGCAAACCGGAAAGGGACATGTTGGCCGTGGGATAGCCCAGTTCCCGGCCCCGCTTTTCGCCGTGGATGACCTCGCCCTCGATGCGGTGCCAATGGCCGAGCATCTTGGCCGCATCCCGTGTGCGCCCTTCCGTCAGGGCGGTGCGGATGGCGGTGGACGAGATTTCGATGCCACCCGACTGCACGATGTCGGCGACCGTCACGTCAAACCCGAACTCGCGCCCGAAGGTCTGCAGGTCGGCGGCGGTGCCGGCGCGACCCTTGCCGAAACAGAAATCGGCCCCGACGACGACATGGGCGACGCCAAGCCCGTCGGACAGGATTTCACGCGCGAAGGCGATGGGTGTCAGGCCCGCCATGTAGGCATCGAACGGAAGCTGGTAGACATGCTGCACGCCCAGCTTGGCCAGACGGTTGGCGCGGGCTTCGGCATTCATCAGGCGGAAAGGGGGGGTGTGGGGGGCGAAGTATTCGCGGGGATGCGGCTCGAAGGTCAGAATGCCCAGCGGAGCTGAGGTCCGGGCGAGGTCGATGACGGTGCGGTGCCCAAGGTGAACGCCATCGAAGTTGCCCATGGCAACCGACGCGCCGCGGGCCGATGGGTCAAGCCCATGCCAGTGTTGGTGAATTTCCATTCTGCCCCTGCGCGGGGCCCCGGGCCCGCTAGTCGAACTTGCGGCTCGGCGCCAGAACCAGCGCTTCACCCTTCAAGACCACCGTTTTACCCACCGCACAATGAGTTTCAAGGGTGACCCGGCGTTTTGCGTGGTCGATGGCGGTCACGGTCACATGCGCATCCACCGTGTCGCCGGGGCGGACCGGCGCCATGAAACGCAGCGACTGGCCCAGGTAGACAGTGCCATGACCCGGAAGCTGTTCACCGATCACCGCCGAGATCAGGCCGGCCGTCAGCATGCCATGGGCGATCCGGCCTTCGAAAATGGTGTCGCGGGCATAGTCATCGTCCAGGTGCACCGGGTTCCGGTCGGTCGACACTTCGGCAAAAAGCTCGATATCCCGGTCGGTTACGGTTTTCCGCAAGGAGCGGGTCATGCCGATCTCGATGTCTTCGATGCAGATCGTGCCGCGGGGCATGTTGTCCAGCATTGCGTGATTCCCGGATGTGGTATTGCAAGGCTAGACGACGCCGCGCCGCAGCGCAATCCGTTGCGCAAGAAATAATCGCCAGTGTGGCGGAATGCGCAATAAAGTTACCGAAGAAATCCGATCGACAGTGTCGCGCTGATTTGCCGGTCTTGCAGGTACGCCTCTAGCAAGGTCTTGTCCGGGTTGGAGAAGTCCGGGCCGAACTCGGCTGCGGCGATCCCGCCGGTCACGAAAAGGGTATCCAGACCTTCGCCCATGCCGCCTTGGATGTCGGTGTTGATACCGTCGCCGATGCACAGGATGCGCGGTTCGGCGATGTCGGTGAAGGCCGTCAGGCGGCGGCGGGCAAGGTCGTAGATCGGCGGGTGCGGCTTGCCGAAGTAAAGCGCTTTTCCCCCCATGCTTTCATAGGCTTGCGCCAGGGCCCCCGCGCAGTAAAGCCGCTTGTGTCCCAGGTCGACGATGATGTCGGGGTTGGCGCAGAGCATCGGAAGGCCCAGCGTCTTGGCCATCAGCAGTTGCGCGCGATAGTCGTCGGGGGTTTCGGTCATGTCGTCGAACAGGCCGGTGCAGACGATGCCCTGTGCGTCGGACAAGGCGACACGTTCAATGGGTCGCGATGCCTTCAGGATGGGCAACAGATCATCGGCGAAATCGGTGAAGAACGGCAGGTCCTTTTCGGCACCGATGTGGTGAACCCGCGTTCCCACGGCCCCGGTGATCAGGGCGTATTGTGCGGCGTCGCCTGAAGACACCACCTCGTCCCATGCGTCACGCGGGACGCCCAGCCGTGCCAACTGATTGACGACGCTGGGTTTTGGACGTGGCGCGTTGGTCACCAGCACCACGATCCCGCCGCCCGCGCGATAGGCTTGCAGGGCTGCGACCGCCGCCGGAAAAGGTTTGACCCCATCGTGCAGGCAGCCCCAAAGGTCGCAGAACACCGCGTCGTAACGGTCGGCCACCTGGGCCAGATTGGCGATGATGTCGGTCATGGCGTGCCTTTCCGGGGTGTCTGGTTTGCGTATGGCAAACGTAAGGCGAACGTCGGGTTTGCGTACCGACATCTGCGGGCTGTCGAAATCACAGCTTCAGGGCGGGAATGATCTGTTTCTTGCGGCTCATGATGCCGGGAAGCAGCACGGTATCGCCCGTGACGGTACAGCCGAACGACGCCTCTGCCACCGCTTTCACCAGATCGTTCGGGACCAGCAGCGTCGCCTGTTCGTTCAGGATGTCGATGATGAACAGCAGCACCTGTTCGGCCCCGTCTTCGGCTGCAACGGCAGGCATCGCGGCCATCAGCGCGGCCTTGCGGTCCAGCAGCACCTGCGGCGAAGTGGTTTCCAGAACCGAGATGCGCAACTCGTGTCCGTCGATGGTGTATTCCTTGGAATCCATCCGCAGCAGTTCGGCATCGGTGAAATGCGACACATCCGATTTGGCGGCGAACATCCGGGCGGCAAAGGCGGGGATGTCAAGACCCAGATCGGCTGCCAGCGATTCTGCCACGGCGCGGTCGGTCGGGGTTGTGGTGGGAGAGCGGAATTCCATCGTGTCCGACAGGATGCACGACAGCATCGCGCCCTTGATCTGCGGGGGAAGCCCGGCAACGTCGGCCCCCATGATCCCGTGCATCACCGTGGCTGTGCAGGCGAGCGGACGCATGACGACATCGATCGGGGTTCTGGTCTTCAGGCCGCCGACCAGCATGTGATGATCGATGATGGCCAGAATGTTGGCGTCGTGGATACCCGGCGGCAGTTCGGCGGGGTTGTTGGTGTCGACGATGACCACGTCCTGATCGGCTGTGATATCTGCGATGATCTCGGGCTTGGGCAGGTCCCAGTGGGACAGCAGGAAGGCCGCTTCGGTGTTCGGCTCGCCCAGAAGGCGGGGTTCCGCATTCCCGCCGCGCATGTTGGTCAGGTACCAGGCCCAGACGATGGCCGACAGGGTGGAATCGGTGTCGGGGGATTTGTGGCCGAAGACGAGCGTGGTCATGGGTGGTTCCGTTTCTGAAGATTTGCGGCGGTTATAGGGGCGTGCCGCACGAATGTCACGCGCGGCGCGGCATGCTGCTGCGATGCAGCATCAGGCAGATTGTGAAAGAGCCATGCATCCGGTGCATGGCGACCCGGCAAATTTCTGCGTTGCAGCAATGGGCCCGTGCCCCCACGTTGGGCGTACGGAACAACCCATGAAAGAAGAAAACCATGTCTGCTCTTGTCGCCAAACCCGCTGTGTCGCTGGTGTCGGTCGCGCACCGCGTCCTGTCGGCCATTACCAATGTGTTTGTCAGCATCGCGGCAGCCGGGGCTGTGGCGAACGCGGTTGAAAACCACCGGACCCCCCGGAAGGCTGACCTGCGCGTGCTGGGTCTGGAGAACGTCGAGTTCAAGACGTACTACTGAACGTCAAAGCGGCAGGGGTTCAATCGTGAAACCCTCTGCCGCCAGAAGGTTAAGCACCCCCTGTTCGCCCGACAGATGCAAGGCGCCGAAGGCCGCCATGACGGGGCCTTTGGACGCGGCGGCCAGAATGACCGGAATCCAGGCACGGTTGCGGTCCACCATCAGGGCGGTTTCCATGAGGCGCAGGTCGCGTTCGGCCTGCACCGGGTCGGCGCCGGGGGCTGTCGTAATCTGCAAGCGCGTGAATTCCCAGATCAGGCGGCTTTCGCCCGCGAAATAACTGTCGGCAAGCGTGACCGACAGGTCGGCCGCCTGCGGCTCCATCGCCAGGGCCGACCGGATCATGGCGAGCTGGTCTGTCTGGGTCAGCGTGTCGAACAGGCTGAACAGGGTGTCATACGGTTCCAGCGCGCGGACGGGCACGCCGCGACGGTCGGCTTCCTCGATCACCAGCTTGTCAAGGCCGCGCCCGGTGGCGGCGCGCGGCATGTCGCAGGCCGGAATTCCCAGCATCATCGACAGGAACCACGGCTGGAACTTAGCCGCCATGAAGCCTGGGATGCCGCGCGCGGACATCGCGGCGGACAGCGCCTGCCATTCATCTTCGGGCAGCAGTTCGGGCAGGGTGGGGCCGTCGGTGATGGTCATCACGCCCGGTTCGCGCGCGATGCGTTCGGCCAGAGCCGCCTCTTCCGCCGGGCCCGCCTCGACCAGAACGGCGGTGGCAGAGGCGATGAGCGGCGTGACGGCAGCCAGCGTGGCGTCGTGGCGCGGATCCTCGAAATGGTAGGTTCCCAGAAGATGGACGGTCTGCAGGCCGCGCGTTGCCCGCCAGAGGTTGCCCTGCGGGTAGGGCACGGCGTTGGCAGCACTCCGCAACGCGGTCTGATCGGCGGCGGGCAAAGCTGCGATCAGGTTGTGGCCGTCGCACTGCGCCATCGACTGGACGGGCAGAAACATCAGGGCCAGCAGGGTCAGGGTACGCAGCATCGGGGACTCCTTTGCACGGAAGGTGGCACCGTGCGGCCCGAAACCCAAGCGCGTTGTCGTGAAATTTTCGCGAAGGCCCAGGTTGACGGCGCGGGTCGCGTTGGCTATGGAAGCGTCGCTGGCACTCGTATTCGGTGAGTGCCAATAAATTTAACCTGGAACCTAGGGAGTGTTACCAGATGGCATTCAAACCGCTGCATGACCGCGTGCTGGTCCGTCGCATCGAAGGCGAAGACAAGACCAAGGGTGGTCTGATCATCCCCGATACCGCCAAGGAAAAACCCGCAGAGGCCGAAGTCGTGGCAGTTGGCCCGGGCGCCCGCAAGGATTCTGGCGAACTGATCGAGATGTCGGTGAAGGCCGGCGACCGGATCATGTTCGGCAAATGGTCGGGCACCGAGATCAAGCTCGACGGCGAAGACCTGCTGATCATGAAGGAAAGCGACATTCTCGGCATTCTGGCCTGAGACGTCGCCTTTCTGTAACCCATTCGAAGGAGCTACAACATGGCTGCTAAAGACGTACGTTTCGAAGCCGACGCCCGCGACCGCATGCTGCGCGGCGTCAACATCCTGGCCGACGCCGTGAAGGTGACCCTGGGGCCCAAAGGCCGCAATGTGGTGATCGACAAGTCGTTCGGCTCGCCCCGCATCACCAAGGACGGTGTGACGGTCGCCAAGGAAATCGAACTGGCCGACAAGTTCGAGAACATGGGCGCCCAGATGGTGAAGGAAGTCGCTTCCCGCACCAATGACGAGGCTGGCGACGGCACCACCACCGCCACCGTTCTGGCGCAGGCGATCATCAAGGACGGCATGAAGGCCGTGGCCGCCGGGATGAACCCGATGGACCTGAAGCGCGGCATCGACCTTGCCACCAGCAAAGTCGTGGCAGCGATCAAGGCAGCGTCGCGTCCGGTTTCGGATTCGGCTGAAGTCGCGCAAGTGGGCACCATCTCGGCCAACGGCGAATCGGAAATCGGCCGCCAGATCGCGGATGCGATGCAGAAGGTCGGCAACGAGGGTGTCATCACCGTCGAAGAGAACAAGGGTCTGGAAACGGAAACCGAAGTCGTCGAAGGCATGCAGTTCGACCGCGGCTACCTGTCGCCCTACTTCGTGACCAACGCCGACAAGATGGTTGCGGATCTGGAAGACGTTCTGGTGCTGCTGCACGAAAAGAAACTCGGCTCGCTGCAGCCGATGGTTCCGTTGCTGGAAGCTGTCATCCAGTCGCAAAAGCCGCTGCTGATCATCTCGGAAGACGTCGAAGGTGAGGCTCTGGCCACGCTGGTCGTCAACAAGCTGCGCGGCGGGCTGAAGATCGCCGCTGTCAAGGCTCCGGGTTTCGGTGATCGTCGCAAGGCCATGCTGCAGGACATCGCCATTCTGACCGGTGGTCAGGTGATCAGCGACGATCTGGGCATGAAGCTGGAAAACGTCACGCTCGACATGCTGGGCCGTGCCAAGAAAATCTCGATCACCAAGGACACCACCACCATCGTCGATGGCGCTGGCGACAAGGCCGAGATTCAGGCGCGCGTGGCACAGATCCGTCAGCAGATCGAAGACACCACTTCGGACTACGACAAAGAGAAGCTGCAAGAGCGCGTGGCCAAACTGGCTGGCGGTGTTGCGGTGATCCGCGTCGGCGGCATGACCGAGATCGAAGTGAAAGAGCGCAAAGACCGCGTTGATGACGCGCTGAACGCAACCCGCGCGGCCGTGCAAGAAGGCATCGTGGTTGGCGGCGGCGTGGCGCTGATGCAGGCTGCATCGTCGCTGGACGGCCTGAAGGGTGCAAACTCTGACCAGGACGCCGGGATCGCGATCATCCGTCGCGCCCTGGAAGCACCGCTGCGCCAGATCGCGCAGAAC
Organism: Rhodobacter sp.; assembly: GCA_027487575.1. Classification (GTDB taxonomy): domain Bacteria; phylum Pseudomonadota; class Alphaproteobacteria; order Rhodobacterales; family Rhodobacteraceae; genus JAIYDJ01. Next base: position 7,513 of record JAIYDJ010000092.1, read on the forward strand.
GCCGGTGTCGACGGTGCTGTCGTTGCGGGCAAGGTCCGCGAGTCGACCGACAAGACCTTCGGCTTCAACGCGCAGACCGAAGAATATGGCGACATGTTCAAGTTCGGTGTGATCGACCCGGCAAAAGTCGTGCGGATCGCGCTGGAAGATGCGGCTTCGGTCGCGTCGCTGCTGATCACCACCGAAGCCATGATCGCCGACCGTCCGGAGCCCAAGTCGGGCGCTGGCGCTGGCGGCGGCATGGGCGGCATGGGCGGCATGGACGGCATGATGTGATCCTTAAAGGATCGTGTTAGGGAAAGGGCGCCTTCGGGCGCCCTTTTTTCTTTGTGCGACGGGTGGGTCGCGGGTAGGCTGGACCGGCGTTCTGGCAAAGGAATTGATCATGGCGGAACCGAATTACCGGCAGACCCAGCTCGTGATGCTGTTCATGGGTGCCTTTCTGATCTTTGGCGCCGTCATGGCGACCATCATGCCTGCAGACGAATTTCCGCCCTATGCCTACGCGGTCTTCAACATTGCGTTGGATGCGGTGATGACGGTGCTTCTGGTCATTCTGCTGGTGGGCACGTTGTCCGCACCATCCGGTGGATTGAAGCCGCTTGCCTTTGGAGTGGGCGTGCTCGGCATTCTGGCGGGGGCGGTTCAGGTGGCAATCCGGTTTACCAGCGACCATGCGTGGTGGACCGGCAATTACCTGCCGCCGGTGTTCGATTGATGCGCAAGCGGGCCTGCGCGTGACGCCCGATTTTGCGCGGGGCTATCGTGTGGCCGATGATCCGGGCCTGCGCGTTCTGCTGACGGCAAGTTTCGGGGGGCCTGCGGAGGCCGGTCTGGTCGATGCGCTGCGCGCTGGTGGCCTGATGGCGGTGGAGCTGGTGCTGCCGGTGGAGGGTAGGATCATTGCCTGTGTCGCGCTGTCCCGCATGGTCGCGCCCGACGGGTGGCTGTGTCTGGCGCCCTTGTGCGTGGCAGAGGATTGGCGCGGGCGGGGCATTGCGGTGCGGATGGCGCAGGCGGCGGTCCGGCTGGCAGCGGGACGGACCGTCGTGGTGCTGGGCGCGCCTTCGCTTTACGAACGCGCCGGGTTCTCTCTGGAGCGGGCGGGGCGGCTGACCTCGCCGTACCCGATCAGAAACACGCTGATCGCGCGGCCGGGGGATGATGTTCCGGAGGCGGAATTGGTCTATCCGGCCGCCTTTGCCGGGGTTTAGCGGATGCGCCTGTTCCTGCTGACCGCCCTTGCGATGTGCGCTTTTGCGGCCAATTCGGTGCTGAACCGGATGGCGGTGGGGCAGGGGTTGATCGACCCGGTCAGCTTTGCCGTGGTGCGGCTGGTAGCGGGGGCGGTGATGCTGGCCGCGCTGATGGCGCTGCGGGCGCGGGGGGTGGTCTGGCCCGGCTGGCGGGGGCGGCTGGCGGGGGTGGGCGGGCTGCTGGTGTATCTGTTCGGCTTTTCGACGGCCTATGCGGGGCTGGATACCGGGTCGGGGGCGTTGATCCTGTTCGGGGTGGTGCAGGTGACGATGTTCGGCGGGGCGCTGGTGTCGGGCGATGCGGTGCCGCGCTTGCGCTGGGTGGGGCTTGGACTGGCGCTGACCGGGCTGGCGGTGCTGTTGTGGCCGGGGCCGGGGGCGATGCTGAGCCTGCGGCATGGGATGGCGATGGCGGCGGCGGGGGTCGGCTGGGGCATTTATTCGCTGGCCGGGCGGGGCGCGCGGGATGCGGTGGCAGCCACGGCTTGGAACTTCGGGCTGGCGGTGCCGGTGGTGGCGGTGGGGCTGGCGGTGGCGCAGGTGCCGGTGGGCGGATCGCCTGCGGGGCTGGGGTTGGCGGTGGTGTCGGGGGCGGTTGCGTCGGGGTTGGGCTATGCGCTGTGGTATGCCGTGGTGCCTGCCCTTGGCGCCGGGCGGGCGGCTGTTGCGCAGTTGACCGTTCCGGTTATCGCTGCCGGGGCTGGTGTGGTGCTGCTGGGGGAAGGGGTTGGTGTGCGGCTGGTGGTGTCGGGGGGGTGTGTGCTGGCGGGGGTCGCGCTGGCCTCTTACCGCACCAGACGCTCCAGCGGATCGTAAAGCAGCCCGTCACCCCAGGCGGCCCGCGTCAGACTGTCGGGTTTGAACCGGATGCGTCCAAGTTGCAGATCGTCGCGCGAAAAGAAGCGGCGGTCGGTGACCACGCCTTCGGGGTCTTTCCACAGCAGGTTGATTTCGCCTGCGGTGACGGTGCAGCGGAAGAACAGGTCGACCTGATGAAACCCGGTGGCGGGGTCGTGGAATTCGTTGATCAGCGCGGGGGGGCCGACGGCGACGGTCAGGCCGGTTTCCTCGTGCACCTCGCGGATCAGGTTGGCGGGCAACGAGGTTCCGGGTTCGACACCGCCGCCCGGCGCGCACCACAGGTCGGACCGCCCGCCGGGATAGGCGTTGACCAGCAAGAGCCGGTCCTGATGCAGGATCAGGGCGCGCACGGCAAGGCGGGGGGTCTGGTGTTTGCGCATCATGGCAAAGGCTGCGTTGTTCGCAGCGCTTTGTCCATGGCGTGTTGCGGCCGATCTGCGCCGCCCGATGCGGCGCGGTGAAGCCTGCGCTGGCAACACAGGCCGGTTCGCGGTAGACTCAAAACTACAGAACGGGAGGATTGCCCGATGGTGACGCGTTGTTTTCGGTCTTTTTCTGGATTTGCCCGGTTTTGGGCCGCTCTGCTGTGTCTGGCTGCGATGCCGGTCTGGGCGTCGGCGGATCCGGCGAAGGTGGCGCTTGTGGTGGGCAATTCCGCCTATGCGCATCTGCCCGGCCTGACCACCCCGACCAATGACGCACAGGATGTCGCGGACACGTTGCGCGACATGGGGTACGAGGTGACGCTGCTGACCGATATCGGATCGCCAGTGTTCCGCGTCGTGCTCGATACCTTTGCTGAACAGGCGAAACAGGCGGAAACCGTTGTCTTCTATTATGCCGGGCACGCGTTTCAGCGCGACGGTGTCAACCATCTTGTGCCGGTGGGCGCGCAGCCCGATGCTGCCGGGGGGGTGTTGGCGGACACCTGGACGCTTAACGACATCGTGGCGCGGCTGAAGGCGGGGTCGGGGCAGGTTCTGATCTTTCTGGATGCCTGCCGCACCGCGCCCTTGCCCGAGATTGCGGCGACAGGTTCGCAGGGGTTGGCGCAGTTCGACGGCGGGGCCGGAACCTTCGTGGCCTTTGCGACCCGGCCCGGTGCGGTGGCCTTTGACCGGGCCGGAGGCGAGCGCAACAGCCCGTTCACCGGCGCCCTGCTGGCCGAAATGGCGACGCCGGGGCAGAGCATATCGGATTTGATGATCTCGGTCCGCAATTCGGTCGATCAGATGACCGGCGGGCAGCAGGTGCCATGGGACCAGTCGAGCCTGCGCGCGCAGGTGTTTCTGGTGCCCGGACCGGTGGTTGCCGCCCTGCCGGTTTTCGAATTCGCGCAGGATGCCACGGTCGTGGGGGCATTGCTCGAAGACGGGGCAGGCGGTGCGATCACCCGCGTGCAGGGGGACCAGATGCGCCTGGCGGCGGTGCGCAGTGAAACCCGCAGTCTGGCGGCGGTCGATGCTGCACAGGATTTGCGGATCAAGGGAGTGGAACCGGTGCTGCGCGTGCCGGGGGTGTCCCCCGGAGTTGACGGGGCGGTGACGCAACTGCCGCCCGTGCCTGCCACCGAAAAAGAGTTGCACGCCGCAATCCAGACCGAGTTGAAGCGGATCGGATGTTACACGCGCGGCATCGACGGCGACTGGGGGCGCGGGTCGCAGGCGGCGCTGGAGCGGTTCTACGCTGCAGGCAAGGACCTGCCCCCCCGCCCGGCGGGAAGTGTGGCGCGTCCCGACGAGGCGGCCTGGCGGCTGCTGCTGGAAGCCCCGGAAAAGACCTGCAAGCCGCAGCCCGTGGCGCAGGCGACGCCCAAGAAACCTGCGGCCGCCGCCAAGAAGACACAGCAGAAGCCTGCGGCGGCCAAGAAGAAGGCTGCACCAGCACCTGCACCCGCAGCGGCCCCCGAGAAAAAGGGTGTGAAGTGCCGGTTCATGGTGGTGGCGGTGGTGTGCAACTGACGCCGGTTCCGGCAACGGTCGTTCTGGTGCACGGACTGGGGCGCAAGGCCGAATCGCTGTTGCTGATGCGTCTTGCGCTGATCCGGGCCGGGTACCGGGTCAGCCTTGCCAGCTATCCGTCCACCCGCGCGCCGATGCCCGATCTGCTGGACTGGCTGACCGGGCAGGTGGCGGGCTGTGCGCCAGAGGCCCCGGTGCATTTCGTCACCCATTCCATGGGGGCCATTCTGGTGCGGGCCTGGCTGTCGCGGCACCGCCCGGCGCAGATGGGGCGGGTGGTGATGCTGGCCCCGCCCAATGCGGGATCGGAACTGGTGGATGCGTTTGGCGATCTTGGGATGTTCCGCTGGCTGGTGGGTCCGGCCGGTCTGGGCCTTGGCACCGGGCCGGGCGGGGTGGCGGCCAGCCTTGCGGCGCCCGACTTCGAGGCAGGGGTGATCGCGGGCAGGGTCAGTCTGAACCCGCTGACCTCGGCGATGATCGCGGGGCCGAACGATGGCAAGGTTTCGGTGCAAAGCACGCGGCTGGACGGGGCCGCGCAACTGGTGCTGCCGGTCAGCCACACCTTCCTGATGAACAACCCGGTGGTGATCGCCCAGACCTTGCGCTTTCTGCGCGAGGGCGCCTTCGACGACGAGATGACCCTGCGCGGCGCGCTGCGGCGGCTGAGCGCGGTCGGCTAGACCTGACCCCGGCGCAGGATGTGGTTGACGTGGCCCATCTTGCGCCCCGCACGGGCGTCGGGTTTGCCGTAAAGGTGCAGGGCGGTATCTCGCTGCGCCGCCAGATGCGGCACGCGGGCGATATCCTCGCCGATCAGGTTTTCCATCCGCACATCGGTGTGGCGCGACCCGTCGCCCAGCGGCCAGCCGGCAATCGCGCGGATGTGCTGTTCGAACTGGTCCACCGCGCAGCCGTTCTGCGTCCAGTGGCCGGAATTGTGGACGCGCGGGGCGATCTCATTGACGATCAGCGCGGCAGGGGTCACGAAAAGTTCCACCCCCATCACACCGACATAGTCGAGCGCACTCAGGATGCGGGCCGCGATCAGGACGGCATCGGTCCGCTGCGACGGGGACAGGCGGGCGGGGACAGTGGTGGTGTGCAGGATGCCTGACAGATGTACGTTCTCGCCCGGATCATAGGCCGCGACGGCGCCGGACAGGCTGCGGGCGGCGATCACCGACACTTCGTGTGAAAAGTCGACAAACCCCTCCAGGACGCAGTCGGCGCCATTCATCGCGGCCAGCGCCGGGGCGGCATCGTCGGGGGTGGTCAGGCGCATCTGGCCCTTGCCGTCATAGCCGAGGCGGGTGGTTTTCAGAATGGATGGCGTGCCGATGTCAGACAGGGCGGTGTCAAGGTCTGCCCGGGTTGTCACCGGGGCATAGGGCGCGGTCTGCAGACCCAGATCGCGCAGGAAGGCCTTTTCGGTCAACCGGTCCTGGCTGACGGCCAGCGCGCGGCGGTTCGGGCGGATCGGTTTCAGCTTTTCGAGCAGGTCGAGAGCGTCGGTCGGGATGTTTTCGAATTCATAGGTGATGACGTCGACCGAAGCGGCGAAAGCCGTCAGCGCCTTGGCATCGTCATAGCCCGCGGTGGTGACGGCATGGGCCACATCGGCAGCGGGCGGATGGGCGGCGGGGTCGTAGATGTGGCACCGGAACCCCAGCCGGGCGGCGGCGACGGACAGCATGCGGCCAAGCTGCCCGCCGCCGAGGATGCCGATGGTCGCGCCGGGGGCCAGCAGGGGCGTCGCGTCAGTCATCCGTGGGGTCTTCCGGGATCGAGGCGGTCAGTGCCGCGCGCCATGCGTCCAGCCGGGTTGCAAGGTCGGGATCGGACAGCGCAAGGATGCCCGCCGCCATCAGCGCCGCATTGGCCGCGCCGCCGATTGCCATCGTGGCCACCGGATAGCCGCGCGGCATCTGCAGGATGGAATACAGGCTGTCCACCCCCGACAGCGCGCGGGTCTGCACCGGCACGCCGATCACCGGTAGGCGGGTTTTAGAGGCCATCATGCCGGGCAGATGTGCCGCCCCCCCCGCGCCCGCGATGATGACTTTCAGGCCGCGATCCACGGCCGTCCTGCCGTAGGTCCACAGCCGGTCGGGCGTGCGGTGGGCCGAGACGATCTTGGCCTCGTAGGGGATTTCCAACTCGTCCAGCAGTGCGGCGGCCAGTTTCATCGTCGGCCAGTCGGACTGGCTGCCCATGATGATGCCGATCTGAACCATGCCCGCCCCCAAAGTGAGCGTGCACTATACCGGCGGGCGGGGCGGGGGCAAGACAGGGCGGCGTGCAGGGTCAGGCGATGATGTCGGGGATCAACTGGTCTTCCAGCTTCACGATCTGATCCTTCAGGGCCAGCTTCTGCTTCTTCAGTCGGCGCAGGGTCAGTTGGTCGGGTCTGCCGCTGGTTTCCAGCGCGTGCACCGCCTCGTCCAGATCGCGGTGTTCGCGGCGCAGCACCTCGAGCCGGATACGGAGCATTTCTTCGAAGTTGAGTTCAGAGGGGGCATTCATGGCTGGATCGGTGTCCGGTCTTTTTGGCTTTGCAAATGATACAGTGATTCGGGTGCCGCGCGGGAAGTATTTGTCAGGGTTGGACAAAGGGTCAGGGTCTTGCGCGGCCCGGTGCGACGCCCCATATCGGTTCTTCGGGGTGCCGAGCGCGGGCCCCGGCCGATTGTCGCTTAAAAGGGCATGACCATGACGAAACTGAGCTTTGGGGCGCATCCGTTCCTTCTGGGGTTCGAGCAGTTGGAACGGCTGGTCGAACGTACTGCGAAAACCGCAGGCGAGGGCTATCCGCCCTTCAACATCGAGGCGGTGGGCGAGAACGACTATCGCATCACGCTGGCCGTCGCGGGATTTCGCGACGAGGATCTGGCCATCACCGTCGAGGATCGACAGCTTGTGGTGCGCGGACGGCAGGCGGAAGATGGCCAGGAGCGGATTTTCCTGCATCGCGGGATTGCCGCCCGCGCGTTTCAACGCAGCTTTGTACTGGCAGAGGGTGTGGATGTGGCCGGGGCGGCGCTGGAGCATGGCCTGCTGCACATCGACCTGCGGCGGACCGTTCCCGAAACCGTGGTCCAGACCATCGCGATCGCAACTGCCCCGAAATCGAACCGGTAAGGAGACACAAGATGAACACCCGTTTCAACGCCCTGCCCGAAGGCGGCCCGCGCATCGTCTATGTCCTGCCCGTGGCCGTGGCCGATCTGCCCGATGAAATTCGCGACCAGGTGGACGGTGCGGAAACGCTGTATGCGGTGCACCGGCCCGATGGTGCGCGTCTGGCGCTGGTCGCCAACCGCAAACTGGCCTTCGATCTGGCGCGCGAGCACGACATGGTGCCGGTCAACGCGCACTGATCCCGCCGTTCAGCGCGGGTTTGCCGCGCGGTCCAGCGCTGCGGGCAGGTTGATCGCGCGCGGCACTGCCAGTGCCAGCACCGGCCGCGCGACGCCGCGCAGGTCCAGCGTGATCAGGTCCAGTGCCGAGGTTTCCACCTGCGCGGCCTGAAGCACTTCCTGCGATACCAGAAGTTCGACGGACAGGTCTTTCGTCGCCGCCTCCAGCCTGCTGGCGGCGTTGACGGTTTCACCGATGATCGTGCGCGGGGCATTGCCCGCCGCCCCGATCTCTCCCAGCACCAGATCGCCCAGATGCAGGCCGATGCCGATGCGCAGGGCGGGCGCGCCTTCGGCGGTCAGGGCCTGATTGAAAGCCGCCAGCGCCGCCCCGATATCGGCCACCGAGTTCAGCGCCGCACGGGCCGAGGTCGCCTCGTCGCCGGTTTCATAAATCGCCAGCAGACCGTCGCCCAGATACTTATCCACCGATCCGCCCGCGCGGGCGATGGCCGGCACTATGGCGTCGAAGAAACGGTTGAGCAGGAACACAACGTCATAGGGCAACTGGCCCGTGGTGCGTGCGGTGAAGCCCCGGATGTCCAGAAACAGGATCGCCATTCGCCGTTCGGTGCCGGTGCTGGCATGCGACCGGCGCAACCTGCCGTCGGGGCGGAACACCCGGTGCACGGTCAGGGGGCCGCCGGGACGGACCTGACAGGCCAGCCTTGTGCCGGGTCCGGCCCCGACCGCATCGAGGCTGTGCTGTTCCGCTGGAGAAGGCGGGGGCAGATTGGTCCCGCCGTCCTCGATCACGATCCGGCAGGTGGTGCAGCGCCCCCGCCCGCCGCACAGGGCGGTGTGCGGAATGCCGTTGCTGCGCGAGATTTCCAGCAGGGTCATTCCGGGGGTCCCGGTCACGCGTGTGCCATCGTCATAGGTGATCCGCAGGGTGCGGCGGCGGCGGATCAACCGACCGGCAAGCCATCCCGCGGCCAGCAGCGCCAGGATCGTCCAGAAAATCCAGTGGGACGTTTCCTTGACCGACCACAGGTAGGCAAAGCCTTCGCGGTCGGGCATGTTGAACTCGGCGGTGATCTCGGCCCGCAGATCGGGGTCCGCGTAGGCGGCGGCCAGACGACGGCCTTCGGTGACAAATCCCGCAAGCGCGAAGGCCGGGATCAGCGCGGCGAACCCCGCCAGCAGCGGCAGGTTGCGCCGCCATGCGGTCTGACCCCGCAGCCAGAAATGGATGCCGATGCAGCCATGTGTCCATACGATCAGCAAGAGCGCCGCCTGTTTCCACCCCGAGGCGGTGTCCCAGATCAGGCCGATCAGGTAGGGCATCCGGTCATTGACGCCAAGGAGTTGGTGCGCGCCGCGGGTATAGGTGATGTGGGTGATCAGCAGCGCCGGGATCATCAGGCCCAGGGCGATCTGCGTCATCTCCCACAGCGGCAGGCGCAGGGTGGCGCGACCGGCAAGTCTGGCCAGCGCAAGCGTGGCATGGGTCAGCAGCGCCGCATAGATCAGGACTGTGCCGGGCAGGCTGCGCGTGACCGTCTGGCGCAGGTCCTGTCCGGCCTGCAGCGCCTCGGGCGAGATCAGGCCGAGGCCGATGTTCACAAAGTGCAGCGCGGCATAGGTGAACAGGATCAGGCCGCTGCCGATCCGCGCGCGCGTTGTCCAGGTGCCCCGCCACAGATCGCTCAACTTTCCTCTCCGGCTGGTTCCGGCGCAGACTGCGACGGGCCGGGGGGTGCGGTCAATGCCCCGACAGGAACCGTTCGGCGTCAAGCGCGGCCTGACAGCCCATCCCGGCGCTGGTGACGGCCTGCCGGTAGATATGGTCGGTCAGGTCGCCCGCCGCAAAGACGCCCGGAATGGCGGTCCGGGTGGAACCCGCCTCGACCGCCACATAGCCGCCCGAATGCAGCGCAAGCTGATCCTTCACCAGTTCCGACGCGGGCGCATGCCCGATGGCCACGAAGAACCCCGCACAGGGCACGATCTGTTCGGCCCCGGTCTGCACGTTGCGCGCCCGCACGCCGGTGACGCCCAGCGGGGCCTCGGTGCCCAGAACCTCGGTCACTTCGTGGTTCCACATCATGTGGATCTTGGGATGCTTGAACAGGCGGTCTTGCATGATCTTTTCGGCGCGCAGGCTGTCGCGGCGGTGGATCAGCGTGACCTTGCTGGCGAAGTTGGTCAGGAACAGCGCCTCTTCCACGGCGGTGTTGCCGCCGCCGATCACGACGATTTCCTTGCCCCGATAGAAGAACCCGTCGCAGGTGGCGCAAGCCGAGACGCCGAAACCCTTGAACTTTTCCTCGGATGGCAGGCCCAGCCAGCGGGCCTGCGCGCCGGTCGCAAGGATCACCGCATCGGCGGTATAGGTGGTGCCGCTGTCTGCCTGCGCGGTGAAGGGGCGGCGCGACAGATCGAGCGACGAGATATAGTCGCCGATGATCTCGGCGCCCATGGCCGTCGCATGCTCCTGCATCCGAACCATCAGATCCGGGCCCATCACATGCGTGTCGCCGGGCCAGTTTTCCACCTCGGTCGTGATGGTCAGCTGGCCGCCCGGCTGCAGGCCCTGAATCAGGATGGGGTTCAGCATGGCGCGGGCCGAGTAGACGGCGGCGGTATAACCTGCCGGGCCCGAGCCGATGATCAGAACCTTCGTGTGCCGCGTGTCGCCCATGATCACCCCTTTGGAACCTGAGGCGTTGATATAAAGAAGCGGCCCGGCAGATGGAACCCTTCCCCCCCTGTCGCCGCGCGTCAGATCGCCTCGATTTCGACGGTGACGTGCGAAAGACCGGCAAGCGGCGCCAGCCGCGCGCGATAGTTGCTGACCGGCTGGGGATGCGGCGACCGGATCGACACGATCGCACCGTGATGGCCGGGGCCGAGTTGCCAGACGTGCAGGTCGGTGATCCGTTCGTCGCCGCGTTCGATCAGATGGCGGATCTTGTCGGACAGGGTCTGATCCGGCGGCAGGTAGTCCACCAGAACCGCCCCCGCCCCGCGCATCAGGCCGATGGACCAGTGCGCGATGATCACGGCGCCAAGGATGCCGATAGCCGGGTCGAGCCAGAGCCAGCCCATGGCGCTGCCCATCAGCAGGGCAGCAATCGCCAGCACCGAGGTCAGCGCGTCGGCGAGGACATGCAGGTAGGCCGCGCGGATGTTGTTGTCGCGCGCCTTAACGGGGTGGTCGCCGTGGTCGCTGTGGCCGTGGCCGTGGTCGTCGTGGTGCCCATGCCCGTGTCCGTGATCATGGCCGTGCGGACGGTCGAACAGCAGCGCGGCGCAGGCGAGGTTCACGGCCAGACCCATTACCGCAACGATGGTGGCCTGCGTGTAGTCGATGGTGACGGGGCTGGTCAGCCGGATCGCGCTTTCCCAGGCGATCAGCGCCGCAATCAGCATCAGCAGCACCGCGCTGGCAAAGCCTGCCAGATCGCCCAGCTTGCCGGTGCCGAAGGTGAAGCGCGGATTGTTTGCATGCCGGCGCGCATAGCGATAGCTGAGCGCCGCGATCAGAAGGGCTGCGGCATGGGTGGACATGTGCCAGCCATCCGCCACCAGCGCCATTGAGCCGTAGATCGTGCCGGCGACGATCTCGACCACCATCATGGTTGCGGTGATGGCGATGACGATCCAGGTGCGCCGGGCGTTGCGGTCGTGATCCGCCCCGAGAAAGACGTGGTCATGCGCCGTCGCGAAGGGCGCATCGTGCGGGGCGTGGCCCGTCGCGGGGCCATGGTCGTGATCGTGGGGCGCGTGATCGTGCATCGTAAAAGCCTTATCTGAGGTAGGTTCGGATCACCGCGTTCAACTCGTCCGCCCCGCGCGCCCGATCGGCGACGTCATCGGGACTGGTGACGTGGTGGTGCAAGTGATGTTCCAGCAGTTCGGCCGTCAGCCCGCCCATCGCGCCCCGTACCGATGCCACGAGTTGCAGGATCGCCGCGCAGTCCTTGCCCGTCTCGATCGCGCGTTCGATCGCCTCGACCTGACCGCGCAGGCGGCGGACCCGGGCGAGGAGTTTGTCGTTGTCGGTTGAAAGATGTGACATGGCGGGGTTTCCATAGATATAGGGGGTATGGGTATAGACACCGGGCACGGTCGGCAAGCCTTTCGGACGATGCAGGGGTGCCGCCGCGGACCGGACCGGGAAACCTGCGGCAGGCTCCCGAAAGGATATTGCTTGATTGCGCAACAATGTTTCTGCTAGGCGCAAGCAACGCAATTTTCATAAATCCGGGGTGATCTGTGCCAGTCAACAAACTTGACCCCATCGACCGCCGCATTCTGGCAGAGCTGCAAAGCGACGGCCGGATGACCAATGTGGAACTGGCGCGCCGGGTGGGCATCTCGGCCCCGCCCTGCCTGCGCCGGGTGCGGACCCTAGAAGAGGCGGGTTTCATCAAAGGCTATCACGCCGACATCGACGCCCGCGAAATGGGGTTCGAGGTGCAGGTGTTCGCGATGGTGCGCCTGCGCAGCCAGGCCGAGGTTGACCTGTCTGCCTTTGAAAAGCGGTGCCGGGAATGGCCGCTGGTGCGCGAGTGCCACATGCTGAACGGCGAGATCGATTTCATCCTGAAATGTGTCGCGCCGGATCTCAGCACCTTCCAGAACTTCCTGACCGAAGGACTGACCTCGGCCGACAATGTGGCCAGCGTGAAAACATCGCTGGTGATCCGCTGCGCCAAGGACGAACCGGGCCTGCCGTTCGATGTGCTGGAAGCACGGCTGGCGCGCAACGCGTGATGCGGCCTGTGGGGGGCTGCACGATAAGTTACTGAGTCCGCAAATGTTTAGGCGGCCCCTTTGCGGTGCCAGAGGAGCACCAGGGCCGCCATAACCGAGCATCAATCCCAGAGACGGTCTTGCGACCGATCCGGAGCAGACACAGGAGAGCCGACAGTCGTTCGTCGGTCTTATCTGCCTGTCGCTGCCTGTTTTCACAGAGGACATCTGTAAGGGAAAGATGGCGGAAAGCGGGCGGGTCGTCAAACTTTATTCTTAATGACCCGCGGCACGGGCAACAATGCGGCCAGTTCCGGCGGATCGTCGCGCAGCCCCGGCGGCTGCGTCGAGTCGGTGTGACAGCGCGGCAACTGTCAATGGGCGGCGATGGCCCGAAGTTTGGGGGCGGGCGACTTCAGCGATTCGGGTTTGCGGCGGGTTCCGCGCGCCCAAGGCAGCGCCGGGGTGGCTTCGGTGCTGGCGGCGAGAACCGATTTCATCCAGCGCGGGGTCTTTGTCATCGCGGCAATCCTTCTGTCGGTTGTTCGTGGTCTGACATCAATCTGCATCCACAATGCGGCGTGGTTCTGGCGGCGATCTGGGCATTTTCCGGGCGGCCAGGCTTTCTGCCGGCCCGGAATGTGGCAAGGCACCCCCTGCGATTGTTGGCATTGTGGAAACGATGGCTGCGAATGGCGCCGCAATTGCGGCAGCCGCGCGGCGGCTACAGCCGGATGACCGAAATCAGGCGGCCATAATCGGCCTCGCCCGCGTGGGTGGTGCGCCGGTAGGAATAGAATCGCTCGGCGTCGCGATAGGTGCAGTGCCGGGTCCATTCGGCCTGGCCCACCCCGGCGGCGCGCAGTCGCGACAATCCGTAGGCGGGCAAGTCGAACAGCATACGACCCGTCGGGGCGCTGGCGAAAAACCGGGCGGTTTCGGGGTCGTCATCGGTGAAAGTTTCAAAGAATTCCGGCCCGACCTCGTAGGCCTGCTGGCTGATGCAGGGTCCGATCACGGCGGAGATGCCGGACGGGGTCGCGCCAAGCGCGGTCATCGCGGCCACGGTCGCCTCGAGCACCCCGTCCCGTGTGCCGCGCCATCCGGCATGGGCTGCGCCGATCACGCCCGCCTGCGGGTCCGAAAACAGCACGGGCTGGCAATCGGCGGTCAGGATGCCCAGGGCAAGGCCGGGGGTGCGCGTCACCATCGCATCCGCGCGGGGGCGGGTGGTGAACGGCTCGGTCACGGTCAGGACGTCCGCCGAATGCACCTGGTGCAGCGTCAGCAGATGGTCGGCATCGACCCCCATGCGCGACGCGACACGGGCCCGGTTGATCGCCACGATTTCGGACAGGTCGGTCGACCCCGGACCGCAGTTGAGCCCCTTGAAGATGCCCGATGAAGCGCCGCCCTTGCGGGTGAAGAAGCCGTGCAGCGGTTGAAGGACATTGGCGGTGACAATTTCGATCATCAATACATTCCGGGCGGCGGGGGGGTGCTGACGGCATGCAACGAAAGTACCTTGAACAAGGTTCCCATTTCCGCGGGTGCGGTCAAGCGGCGCGTGGCGGCAAGGTGGTATTCCCGCCGTTTGCCTTCAAGCCCCGCCGCAAGCCGGTCACTTCGCGCTGAAATACCAAGCCGCGACAGGAACGGACCCTGTTCGGCATAGGAATGCGCGGTGGGCGATGCAGCAGCGAGCGCCGCAAAATCGACATGCGCGGTCAGGTCGGCCTGTCCCGGGGCGGCAAAGGGATCGACGAAGCTGTGCGCCTGCAGCGCCTGAAACGTATCGCCCCCGGACCCCCAGGCTCCATAGTCGATGATCAGGGCCACCCCGCCGTGGCCGGCGATGCGCCCCCCGATGGCGGCAATGACAGGCCCCGCAGAGGGGCAGATTTCGACGACGTCGCCGGGTCGGGTGTCGGACAGGCGGTGCGACAGGGCGGCAATCGGCGCCGGGGCCGACAGGCCGGGGGTCAGGATGCCGTCCGTCACGCCGACGACCGTTTCGCGCCAGCCGTCGGGGTCGCGGGTGAACTGGCGAATCGGCAAGGCGTCGAAGAATTCGTTGGCGACGGCGAACAGCGGTTGTTCGGGCAGGTCATCGGCACTGGTCAGCCAGGTGCAGGGAAAGCCGTTCAGCGCCAGTTTCTGGCGGGCCTGCAGGACCGGAGATGCCTCGATCAGGTGCAGGCGGGCGGCGGCGTGAAAGCCGGGAACACGTGCCGTCGCGCGCAAGAGGTCGGCCATCAGCGTACCGCGTCCGGGGCCGAATTCGGCGAGGGTGAACGGCGACGGGGCACCCCGATCAAGCCAGCTTTGCGCAAGGCACAGGCCCACAAGTTCGCCGAACATCTGGCTGATTTCCGGCGCGGTGGTGAAATCGCCCGCCGCGCCGAACGGATCGCGGGTCGCGTAGTAGCCGTGGTCGGGATGCAGCAGGCAGTCGGCCATGTAATCGGCCAGCGTGATCGGCCCCGTGGCCCGGATGCGCCGGACCAGCATATCGGCCAGCGGAGTCATCTGACCCCGGTCTGGCGGCGCGCGCGCCGGATGAACCAGAGACCGGCAAGGATCATCGGCACCGACAGGATCTGTCCCATCGTCAGCCCGTATCCGCCGATGTGCCAGGCCAGCCCCAACGGGTTGCCGGGGGTGACGAACTGCGCGTCGGGCTGGCGGAAGAATTCCACGAAAAACCGCGCCGCGCCGTAGCCGGTCAGGAAAAGCCCCATGATCCGGCCCGGTTTGCGCAGGGCATCGGACCGCCAGATCGCCCAAAGCAGGACGCTCCCCAGCAGCAGACCTTCCAGTGCGGCCTCGTAAAGCTGGCTGGGATGGCGGGCGCAGGCGCCGATCACACCGGTGCAGGTCTGGGCCGCCTCGCCCGGAAAGATCACGCCCCAGGGCAGGTCGGTGGGACGGCCCCACAACTCGGCATTGATGAAATTGGCGATGCGGCCGAACAGCAGGCCGATGGGCGCGACGGCGGCCATCAGGTCGCCCGCCGTCAGCATCGGGATGCCTTCGCGGCGGCAGAACAGCCAGCCCGCAACGACCACACCCAGAAAGCCGCCGTGAAAGGCCATGCCGCCCTGCCAGACCTTCAGGATGTCGGATGGATTGGCAAGGTAGTAGGCCGGCTGATAGAACAGCACAAACCCGATGCGCCCCCCAAGGATCACCCCCACCACGACCCATGTCAGCAGACGTTCCAGCTGATCGGCGGTCATCGGCGGCGGGCCGACCCACAGCCGGGGGGTGGCCAGCATCCGCCGGATCGCCTGCCAGCCCAGAACCAGCCCCGCGATGTAGGCCAGCGCGTACCAGCGCAGCGCCAGCGTGACGCCGAAAAGTTCGACCGAGACGATCTCGGGCGAGATCGGCGGAAAGGGAATGGACATGGGCACCTCGGGCAAACCGCTGCGCGAGGTTGTCCGGGGTCGGCGGATACAAGTCAACCGGGGATGCAGCGCGCAGGATGCCGCGCCGGATTCTCTTGTCGGGCGCGGGGACGTGGACCATATAAGGTGAAATCGTGAAGGAATGTACCATGCAGACGTCCAACAAGTTCTTCGAAGACATGTCCAAGCTGATGACGAACGCGATGGGCGTGGCGCAGGGGGCCAAGACCGAAGCGGAAACCGCGATGAAGGGACTGATCGACCGCTGGATGGCCGACCGCGACTTCGTGACACGCGAGGAGTTCGACGCGGTGCGCGCAATGGCGCAGAAGGCGCGCGAGGAAAATGCGGCACTTGAGGCGCGGATTGCCGCACTCGAAGGCAGAACCGCCTGATCTTCGGTCACGATCCGGCGATCCGGGGTTTCTTTTCAGCGCCGCGCCTGTAGGTGCGGTAAGGCAAAGATGTGAACCGGTCGAAGGGGCGATCCAGCATGGCCTTGTGGAAACAGATTGTGCTGACGGTCGTGCTGCTGGGCGCGGGTCTGGTCGGTTGGGCGGCCCTTGTTCCAACCGCGCAACCCTGGCTGGACCGGATCGGCCTTCTGGGCCCGTTAAAGGACCTCGGATTGATTGCCGAGGCGGCAGAGGAACCTGCGCAGGCGGGCGGTGGCAATCGCGGCGGCGGGGGCACAGTGGTGATCGCGGCGGCGGCGCAGTCGGTTGTGCTGAACGATGTGATCGCCGCCATCGGGTCGGCGCGTGGCGCGCGGTCCGTCACCCTGCAGGCAGAAGTGGACGGGCAGGTGACCGCGCTGTTTGTCGCACCCGGCGAGATGGTGGCTGCGGGGCAACCGATTGCGGAACTGGACAGTGCGGCGGCACAGATCGCGCTGGACCGGGCAGCACTGATTCTGGCCGATGCACAGGCGACATCGGCGCGGGTTGCGCAGTTGCAGGCGCGCGGGGCCACGACCGATCTGCAGGTGCAGGACGCCGATCTGGCCCTCAAGACCGCCGAACTGCAGTACCGCGAAGCGGAATTCGAATTGTCGCGCCACCGGATCATGGCACCGATCGACGGGTCGGTCGGGCTTTTGGCTGTCGAGGTCGGCGAGCGCGTGTCGAACGGGTCCGAGATCACAAGGATCGAGGACCGGTCGAGCCTTATCGTGGATTTCCGCGTGCCCGAACGCATCGTGCGAATGATTTCGCCGGGGGTGGCCGTGCAGGCGGTGCCGCTGGCCGATCCGGGGCTGGTGTTGCGGGGGCAGATTTCCGCGCTGGACAACCGGGTGGACGAAGCCAGCCGCACCCTGATGGTGCAGGCGGCGATTGCCAATCAGGATGACCGGCTGCGGTCGGGGATGGCCTTTTCGATTTCGCTGACCTTCGAGGGTGACAGCTATCCCGGCGTCGATCCGCTGGCGATCCAGTGGGGTTCGGCAGGGTCGTTCGTCTGGATCGTGCGCGAGGGCAAGGCCGCGCAACTGCCGGTGCGCATCGTGCAGCGCAACGCGACGACGGTTCTGGTCGACGGGGCGCTGCAGGAGGGCGATCTGGTGGTGACCGAAGGCGTGCAGGCCCTGCGCCCCGGGGCCGAGGTCAGCGTGGCCGCGCCCCCGGCGGACGGCGCCGCACTGAACCGGGCGGACCCCGGCAAGACCTGAACCCTGCCAGCGCAGCCGGACCAGAGGGAGACTGCCCATGTCGGACCATGCCTCGCAATTGACGGAAAGCCAGCTTTCGGGCTCGGGGACAGCGCTGTTCGTGCGCAGGCCCATTCTGGCCTTCGTGCTGAACGCGCTGATCCTGCTGGCCGGCCTCGCCGCGCTTTCAGGGGCCGAGGTCCGCGAACTGCCGGATGTGGACCGCCCCGTCGTCACGGTCAGCACCGATTTCGCCGGGGCCGCGCCCGAAACGGTCGACCGCGAGATCACGAGTGTGATCGAGCAGGCGGCGGGACGGGTGGCGGGGGTCAAGTCGATCTCGTCTTCATCACGCTTCGGTTCCAGCCGGGTCACGGTCGAATTCCGCGACTCGGTCGATCTGGACGTGGCCGCGACCGACCTGCGCGACGCCATCGGGCGGATTGCCAACAGCCTGCCGGACGGGGCGGAAGACCCGCGCACCGTGAAGGCCGATGCCAATGCCGAGGCGGTGATCCGCGTTGCCGTGACCTCTGCCACACGCTCGCCGCAGGACCTGACCCGGATCGTCCAGGACCTGATCGAGGACCGGCTGCTGTCGGCTGAAGGTGTGGCCGATCTGCAGATTTTCGGCGACCGTGAACAGGTGTTCCGCGTCGACATCGACCTGATGCAGGTGGCGGCGCGGGGGCTGACGCTGGCCGATCTGCGCAACGCGCTGCGCAATGTGGCGTTCGACGCTCCCGCAGGCGCGCTGAGTTCGGACCGGCAAAGCATTCTGGTCCGCACCACCGCGTCCGTCACCACCGGCGAGCAATTCGAGGCGCTGGAAGTGGCCCCGAACGTGCGGCTGGGCGATCTGGCCAGCGTGACGCTGGGCCCGCAACCGGGCGAGTCGCTGTTGCGGGCGAATGGCGAGACGGGCATCGGGCTGGGGATCATCCGTGCGGCGCAAAGCAACACACTGGAGATTTCCGAGGCGGTGAACGCGGTGATCGACGAGGTGCGCCCCCTGCTGCCCGATGACATCCGGATTTTCATCACTTCGGACACGTCGACCTTCATCAAGGGTGCGATCCATGAGGTGGAAATCGCGCTTGGCCTGTCGGTGCTGATCGTGACGGCGATCATCTATCTGTTCCTGCGCGACGCCCGTGCCACCCTGATCCCGATCATCGCGATGCCGGTGTCTCTGGTTGGCACGCTGGCGGCGATCTGGCTGGTCGGATTCTCGATCAACATCCTGACGCTTCTGGCGCTGGTGCTGGCGACGGGGCTGGTGGTGGATGATGCGATCGTGGTGCTGGAAAACATCGTGCGGCAACGGTCAAAGGGGATGGGCGCGCGGGCGGCCGCCGTGCTGGGCACGCAGCAAGTGTTCTTTGCGGTGATCGCCACGACCACGACGCTGGCGGCCGTGTTCATTCCGCTGTCGTTCCTGCCGGGGCAGACGGGTGGACTGTTCCGGGAGTTCGGATTCACGCTGGCCATTGCGGTGCTTTTGTCGTCGATCACGGCGTTGACGCTGTGCCCGGTGCTGGCCAGCCGGATGCTGCGCGCCGAAGACCATGCGCCGCGCGGCCCTGTGGCGTGGCTGGGCGACCGTCTGGCGGGCATTTATGGCTGGACCCTGCGTGGTGCTCTGAACGCGCCACTGGTGGCGCTGGCGGTGGCGGGGTTCTTTGCGCTGACGGCGGTGGTGCTGCTGCCCTCGTTGCGGCAGGAGCTGACCCCGCCCGAGGACCGCGCGCTGATCCTGCTGTCGGTGCAGGCCCCGCAGGGCGTGGCGCTGGAGTATACCGACAGCAAGATGCGCGAGATCGAGGCGATCCTGGCCCCCCTGCGCGAGTCGGGCGAGGTGGTGGCGGTGTTTGCCAACATCGGACAGGGCGGGCAGGACAACCGCGGCTTTGTGGTGGCGACCCTGGCCGACTGGGCCGACCGCAGCCGCAGCCAGCAGGACATCGCAGCCGAAATAAACGGCAAGCTGCGCGGGGTCGTCGGCATCCGCGCCTTCGCGATCCAGCCCAATTCGCTGGGCATCCGGGGGGCAGGGCAGGGATTGAGTTTTGCGGTGGTCGGCAACGATTATGCGACGCTGGCCGACAGCGCCCGCGCGCTGGTCGACGCGATGGAGGCGGACCCGGCGCTGGGGCAGGTGCGGTTGGGCTATGACACGACGCAGCCGCAGCTTTTCATCGAGGTGGACCGCGAAAGGGCGTCCGACCTTGGGGTGAACATCGACGGGCTGGGTGAGGCGCTGCAGGCGGTGCTGGACGGGCGCACGGTGGGGGCGGTGTTTCTGGCCGACCAGAGCTATGACATCCAGATGGTGTCCACCTCGGACCCGGTGAACGACCCCGGCGATCTGGAGCGGATCTTCGTGCAGGCGGGCGCCGAAGCCGGAGAGGGGGGGCAGATGATCCCGATCTCGACCTTCGTCACCCTGACCGAGCGGGCCGTGGCCCCAGAGTTGAGCCGCGAGACGCAGATGCGGTCGGTGCCGATCACCGCCGGTCTGACACCCGAACTGGCGCTGGGGGATGCGCTGGTGCGGGTGCAGGCGCTGGCGGCGGATATTCTGCAGCCCGACACCCGGATCGTGCCGCTGGCCGAGGCGGCGACGCTGGGCGAATCTTCGAACGGCATCCTTCTGACCTTCGGCTTCGCGCTGATCATCGTGTTTCTGGTGCTTGCGGCGCAATTCGAAAGCTTCGTTTCGGCGGTGATCGTGATGGCGACGGTGCCGCTGGGGCTGGCCTGCGCGGTGTTCGCGCTGCTGGCGACGGGTGGCAGTTTGAACGTCTACAGCCAGATCGGGCTGGTTCTTCTGGTGGGGATCATGGCGAAGAACGGCATTCTGATCGTAGAATTCGCCAATCAGTTGCGCGACGAGGGGGCGTCGGTGCGGCAGGCCATCGAGGATGCTTCGACCATCCGCCTGCGCCCGGTGATGATGACGATGGTGGCAACCGTTCTGGGGGGGCTTCCGTTGGTCTTTGCCTTCGGCGCCGGGGCCGAGGCGCGCGAGGTTCTGGGCTGGATCATCGTCGGCGGTCTGGGTCTGGCGACGGTGGCCACGCTGTACATCACGCCGGTGGCCTATCTGTTGCTGGCGGGTCTGTCCAAACCGAAAGCCGCCGAAGACGCCCGGCTGCGCCGCGAACTGGCCGAGGTCGGCACGGCTTAGGGGCGCATGGCGGACAGGGGCGGCCTTGTCACGCGAGTGGATGAAGATCGCCCGCGTCCTGCCTGGTTACGACAGGCCGTTGGCGAAATCGAGAAGAAGCGCCACCACCCGGTCGGGGCACGACAGTTGCGGCGCATGGTCGGTGTCCAGGCTGGCGAACTGCGCCCCCGGCACCAGATATTGCATGGTCCGTTGGACCACGATCGGGACGGACCGATCCTGCAACGCCTCGATGTAAAGCCTCGGAACCCTGCCGGCACCGGATTCGGTCCAGTTCGGAACGATCATCCAACTGGTGTCAAGCTGCGGGCAAAGCCGGCGGGCGGCCGCCCTGGCCTCGTCCGCACTGGCGCACTGAAAGAAGATCTCGGCGGCCGCTTCGTGTGGAACAAACGTCGCGCGGCCATCGGCGGTAGGCCGCAGGAATGGCTCGATGCCCTGGGGCGGCATTACGCCGGCACGTCGGCAGGCCTGCTGGAAATCCATGCCGCTGGGCAGCATCATGCCAGCGAGATAGACCAGCCCGACAACGCCGTCGGCCCCGTCGGCCGACAGGACTTCGGCCACCATCGTGCACACGATGCCCCCCCCGGAATGCCCGACCACGATCCACGACCCGCCCGCCGGGGCAAGCGCCGCGAGCGCGTGGCGCACCATGTCGTCGACAGAAACCCGGCTGTCAGGGCCCGGGTGTCCGCCGGGCAGGTCCGGCACCACGACCACATGCCCGGCGGCCCGCAACGGCGCTGCGACACGGTCCCAGACCCATGCCCCCGCCCATGCGCCATGCAACAGCAGAAAGCCTGCGCCGCTCACCCTTGCCGACCACCCGAGGCCAGTACACGTTCCGCCTCGCGGACGGCGGCAAGGTTCTTGCGGCCAAGACGCGAGCCTGCCAGCTTGGCCGCCACGTGATCCCGGACCGTCGTCGGTTCGTAGGCCAGACCATCGCCACGGTCGACAAGGCTGGGATGCGTGCTGACCACGACGTCCGCATTTCCGTCATGGAAGAACGCGACCGACCTGCGGCGGCGGATCGTGCCATTGACCACCGGCGGTTTGACGCGGTGCAGCGTCGACATCCAGCGGTCATTGGTGATGCGGGCGGTCAGGTCGCCAAGGTTGACCAGCAACGCCCCATCGGCCGGCATCACATCATGCCAGACGCCCGCCTTGTCCAGCACCTGCAATCCGGCCACCTGATCGGCCCACAGAACGGTGACGATGCCGAAATCGGTATGCTCGCCCATGCCGGTCAGGTCGCCATCAAGGCTGATGTCGGTGCCGGGCGGCAGGGCGTAGTTGTTCATCCGCAGGACGTCGATGGAATGGTCGGTCATCGCCGCAAAATAGCCCCGCTCGGCCCCGAGGGCATCGGCGAGGATGGTGGTCAATGTCCGCGCGACGCGCTGCGCCTCGGTGAAATAGCGTGTGACCCGGTCTGCAAAACCCGGAATTTCGGGCCAGAGGTTGATGCCGTAATCGCGTTCGTCCAGATCAAGATGCGGGAAGGATCGGGCTTCGGTCCCGATGTTGAATGCCTCGAAAAAGTCGTTCATCCGGTTGGCCGACTCGACCCCCAGGCTGAGGGACAGCGATTCACTCTTGGGGGGGCTGTAGCCACGATTGGAGTCGGGCACGCGATACCCCTTTTTTTCGTCCAGCGGCAGGCCGAAGAAATCGTCAACCGCCGAGGCAAGGCCGGTCTGCACTTCGGGGGGGATGCCGTGGCCGACGATCTGCATGAATCCGACATTCACGCAGGCGCGGTCAACGGCTGCCGCAACCCCGGCCTGATCGGCCACGGTCCCGCCCTGTGCATAGGCTCGGATGTCTATTGTGGGAACCTTGAATGACATGCTGCCTCCTGGCGGTTTCTTCCGGAGGTGTCTGGCCACACTGGCCGTCGTTGAACTCGGCTCTCAAAGCGTAGCAGATGGCCCCGGTCCGTCAAGGCGGGACATCCCGTCCGTCCCGGCAACCACCTGTCGCCCGAAGATACGCCCGGGATCATCACGGCAAAGGCCAACGCGAACGGCACCAGCTCCAGCGTGTGCTGCCCGGTGAAAGAAACGTGCGCTACCGTGTCCTTCAGGAAGTGCGCCTCGTTCGCTTCCTTGCGGTCGAACACATGCGACCTTGACGGGTCAGCCTTGACCCGGGCCGCATAGCGCAGGACGAAGGCCGTCGCCGCCGCTCGGCAGACAGGTCACCAGCCCGTCGCCCACCACGATCTGACGACGACACAATGCTGCGATCTTTTCGTCGTGCGTCGAGATCAGAAACGTCGTGCCCTCGTCGCGGTTGATCTCGGCGATCAGGTCCATCACCTGCAGGACCGACACGCGGTCGAGGTTGCCGGTCGGCTCGTCCGCCAGGACCAGTTCAGGGCGGTTCATCAGCGCGCGGGCGACGGCGACCCTTTGCTTCTGGCCCCCCGACAGGTTGGCCGTGGGAAAATGCACCCTTTCTGCCAAACCCATCCGCACCAACAACTCCTGTCCCCGCATCCGGGCGCTGGCGGTTTCGCGGCCCTCGCGGACGGCGGTCGGAAAGATCACGTTTTCCAGCGCGGTAAAGTCAGGCAGCAGGTTGTGGAACTGGAACACGAACCCGATGTGCCGGTTGCGAAACTCGGTGAGCGCGTGGTCTGAGGCGCGGGTCAGATCGACGCCGAGCATCACATGACTGCCCGAGGTCGGCTGCATCACCACGTCGCCCGCGGCCAGCCCGTCGGTCACGATCAGGCGGGCGGCGGGCCAGTCGATCACTCGGCGCGCGGCTTTCCGCAATATCATCGGCCACCACCAGAACAGCGTCCGCGTACCCCGCGCGTACCAGCGCGGCGCACGGCACGGTGACCGCCGCCGCCCTTTCATCGACGGTGATGTTGGCGGTGACGGTCAGGCCGACGGGTGCTTTCAGGGCGGCATCCGGGGTCAGTTCCACCGCCAGCCCCCCGGTCGCCTGATCGACCCGCTGCGACACGAAGCTGACCTTGCCCGCCCGCAGCTCTGCCGCCCGTCAGATGCAGCGTCACGGGCTGCCTGACCCTGACCTGCGTGGCATGGGATTCGTCCACATCCGTTTCGACGATCAACTGCCCCAGATCGGTGATCGTCATCAGTACGGTCGACAGGTCAACGATCTGCCCCGGCTCGGCGGTCAGCACCAGAACCGTCCCTGACAAAGGGGCGCCGATGGTGAACTTCGCAAGCTGGATTTGCGCCTGATCCAGCAGGGCCGTCATCCGCGCCACGTCCTGCGCCGCCGTCTGCACGCTGCGCGCGGCACTTTCCAGAACCACCCGCGCCGCGTTGGTCCCAAGGGCATCGGTCCGCGCAAAGGTCGCCTGCGCCTCGGCTTCAGCCAGCAGCCACCCAGACCTCAATCTTGATGACGCTGGTGCCGAGGCGCGGTTCAAGGCGATCAGCGCCGCCCACGACCTGCTGAAAGACCCCGCCACCCGCGCCCGGTTCGATGCGGGCGAGATCGACGATACCGGTGCCGAACGCCCGCCCAGACAATACTACCGCGATTTTGCCGAAGACCCGGGCCATGCCTACCGGTCGCGGGGTGGCACGCGTTCGCCTTTTGGCGATGGGGCCGACCCGAACGACATCTTTGCCGACATCTTCCGACAGCGCGGCGCGGCGGGCGGCTTCACCGGTCAGCGTTTTGAAGCACCGGGGCGCGATCTGCGCTTTGCGCTGGAGGTGCCGTTTCTGGACGCCGCGCGCGGGGCCGAGATGCGCCTTTCCTTGGGCGATGGGGGCGACATCGCGGTGAAGATTCCGCCCGGCGCGCAGGATGGTCAGACGCTGCGGCTGCGCGGCAAAGGTAATGCCGGGCAGGGCGACGGACCGTCGGGCGACGCGCTGATCACGTTGTCGGTGCGTCCGCATCCCGTGTTCAGCCGTGACGGCGACGACATCCTCGTGACCCTGCCCGTCACCATCGACGAAGCGATCCTCGGCGCCAAGGTGGCGGCACCCACCATCACCGGCCCGGTCAGCCTGACCATTCCGCCGGGGGCAAGCTCTGGCCGCGTCCTGCGCCTGCGTGCCCGCCTCGGTCTCCAAGACCTGCACGGTGCGGTTCGACAAAAACCTGTACTCGGTGCTGGCCACGGCGGTCGGGCGGCCTGTCGATGTGCATGCCTATGCCGACCGGATCGTCATCCGGCAGGATGGCGTGGTGGTCGCAGAACATCTCCGCGCCTTTGGTCGGGGCCAGACCGTCTATGATCCGTGGCACTATGTGCCTGTTCTGGCCCGCAAACCCGGTGTCTTGCGCAATGGTGCCCCCTTCCGCGACTGGGTGCTGCCGCAGGCCATGGCCGCAATCCGGCGCAAGCTCAAGGGCAGTGACGATGGCGACCGGCAGATGGTCCAGATCCTGACCTATGTGCGGGACGACGGGCTGCAGGCTGTCGAAGCGGCCTGCCGCGAAGCCCTCGATCAGGGCGTCCATTTCGCGCCGGTCATCATCAACATCCTGGCGCGCCAGCAAGACCCCACCCCGCCACCGTTTCTACTGACCCCCACCGCGCTGCGCCTGACCCATGAACCTGTGGCCGACTGCGCCCGCTATGACAGCCTCAGGAGGACAACCCGACATGGAACGCACACCCTCGCCAGTGGTTCTCGGACCAATGGCGAACCACTGGCTCGACCTCGACCTGATGAGCAGCCTGAAGCTCTACGGGATGCGCAGCGCCTATGACGAGGTCATGGCCGCCGGCATCAAGCGCCAGCACGAGCCGCCGCGCATTGTGGGTGGGTAATCCCCCCCAAAGTAATGGGCTGCATAAGTAGAATTTTCTCGGCAAGATGGACGAGGAGATTTCTAATGAAGACAAGCAGATACACTGAGGCGCAGATCATCGCGATCCTGCGGCAGGCCGAAGGCGGTGTGCCGGTGGCGGAGCTGTGCCGTGTGCTTGGCCCTTCGACCATCTCTGTCGCGATGCAATCTGGCGAGCTGCCATCCACAAGGTCGTCACCGTCGCCGCCGGACAAATAGTCCGCGCCGTGACCGCCAAAAATGGTGTCGTCACCCGAGCCGCCGGACACCGTGTC
>JAIYDJ010000086.1 GCA_027487575.1 Rhodobacter sp.
ACCTGCACATACAGCACGCCGCTGCCGAACTTTTCCTCTGCAATCGCCCAGAGCGTCAGGCCCGGCTGCACAGTCACCGACACCGGCGCCTGTGGGGCGGATGGGGCGGGATCGGCCGCAGGTGCTGGCGCGGGGGCGCTGACCGCCACGGCGGTAACGGGCGTAGGGGTTGCCGTCACGGACGGGGCCACGGGAACGGCCGGCTCGGGCGGGTTCGCGGCAACCGGAACGGCCGGGGTTTCGCCCAGGACCGGCGCCGGAGCGGCAGGTTCCTCGACGGCTGCCACCACCGGCGCGGCGGCGGGCTCGGTCGGGATCACCACGGGTTCGGCCAGAGCAGTTTCGGGTGCGGCGTCTGGTGCCGCTTCAACCACCCCGGATTCGGCAACCGGCGCGGCAGCGGCCGGGGTTTCAACCACCACAACCGGGTCCGCCGCGGCCACTGCGATTTCCGGCGCCGGCTCGGGTACAGGGACGGGCTCCGGTTCTGCCGCGGTTTCAGGCACAACCTCTGCCACGGCTTCGACGGCAGGCGTCGTTGCGGGTGCAGACGCAACCTCGGCAACCGGCTCGGCTACCGTCTCGACTGTTGGCGCGGGAACGCTGGGGGCTGCCGCTTCGGCCAGTGCGGCGACGGTTTCGCGCTTGAACGGCGTTTCAAAGCGCGAGGTGACAGCACCTTCGGCGTCGATCTGGTCGGCGCGCAGCGTGTAGACGCCCGGCGCGATGTCCGCCTCGGTCAGCGCCCATTGCCCGGCAGGGCCCACCGTTGCCTCGGCAAGTTCCGCGTTGTCCAGATACAGCCGCACCACCTGCGCCGCCTGGCCGCGCCCACCGAACTGGACCGCGCCCGCCGGGGTGTAGGCGATGGTGTCGATGGTGACGCCGGCCGGGGCTTCGGCATCGGGTGCCTGCAGAACCTGCACGCCCTGATCGGTGACAAGCAGGGCCGCAGGCGGTTCTGCCACCGGCTCGGGCATCGCCACGGGTTCCGCGACCGCCACCGCCTGCTCTGCAGGTGCGGCTGGCTCGACGGCGACGACGACAGCCTCGGCGACGGGGCCTGCAATCGGGGCAAGCGCCACCGTGTCGCGGCCGGGTATCTCCGTGGAATCGGGCATCCGCATCAGCAGCGACATCAGGCTGGGCAGCGGATTGGGGGCCAGAGTGAACAGGGCGACAAAGCTGCCGTCCCGCGCAACGTCCGCCTCGGCCACCCTGCCGCCGTCCACCAGGATCTGCATCTGCGACCCCGGCGCGCCGCGACCGGCCACCTGCGCCGACCCGTCCGCCTCGACCCGGACCAGATCAAAGGCGGGGGGGCGCGCAGGCACTTCGGGCGCGGGTGCGGCGGGGGCCGCTGCAGACGTTTGCGTCACAACCGGCGCTGCCGGGGCTGCCGGTTCGACCACGGCCGCCAGAGGTGCGGGTGCCGGGGGTGTGGCGGTGCCGAACCATCCGGCCAGATATCCCACGCCCGCGACCGCCGCCAGACCGCCCACCCCGATTGCGGCCCTTGCCGCCATGCCCATCCGTGCCCAAGCCGACATCATGTTCCCCTTCAAGCGGGGCCTGTCCCGACCCCTGCTTTCTTTCCTCTAGGAACCCCGATATCACGGCACAACGCAACAGATTTTCAGGGATTCTGCCCCAATGTCAGCGCTTCGTTCGGTCTGTGTGTTCTGTGGCGCGCGCAGCGGGCATGATCCGGCGCATCTGGTGACGGCGCGCGCCACCGGCGCTATGATCGCGGCGCAGGGATGGCGGCTGGTCTATGGCGCGGGCGATGTCGGTCTGATGGGGGAAGTCGCCAGTGCCGCCATCGCGGCCGGTGCGACCACGCTGGGGGTGATCCCGACGCATTTGATGGGGCGCGAACAGGGTCGTCGCGACCTGTCGACCCTCGTGATCACCCAGACGATGCATGAACGCAAGAAGGTGATGTTCATGAATGCCGACGCCATCGTTCTGCTGCCCGGCGGCGCGGGAAGTCTGGACGAATTCTTCGAGGTGGTGACCTGGGCGCAGATCGGCTTGCACAACAAACCCATCCTGATGGTCGACAGCGCCGGATACTGGAAACCGCTGGTGGCCCTGATCGACCACGTGATTGCGCAGGGTTTCGCCGATCCGTCGCTGCGTACCCTGTTCGAGGTCGTGCCGGATGTCGCGGGCCTGACCCGCGTCCTGCGCGGCAAACTGGGCTGAGGGGCGATGGCGGTCGCCTCTCTCTTGTGCACGTCCCTGCCCGAGGCCCGACTGAATCGGACCCCGGGAACGGATATCGTCGTCACATGCGGGCGGCGACGGCTTCCCAGTTGACCAGCTTGTCCAGGAAGTTGGTCAGATAGGCCGGCCGCTTGTTGCGGAAGTCGATGTAGTAGGAATGTTCCCACACATCGCAGCCCAGAAGCGCGGTCTGCCCGAAGCACAGCGGGTTGACGCCGTTTTCGGTCTTGGTGACTTTCAGGCTGCCATCCGCATCCTTGACCAGCCAGCACCAGCCCGACCCGAACTGCCCTGCCCCGGCCGCCGAGAAATCTTCCTTGAACTTCGCGACCGAACCGAACGTCCCCACCAGAGCGGCTTCAAGCTCTGACGGCATCGTCTTGCCGGCAGGCCCCATCACTTCCCAGAACAGGTTATGGTTCCAGTGCTGGCTGGCGTTGTTGAACAACCCAGACTGCGCCACCACCCCGGCCTGATAAGTGCCAGTCACGATGTCTTCCAGCGCGGCGTTTTCCCACTGGGTTCCCGCCGCCAGCTTGTTGCCGTTGTCGACATAGGCCTTGTGGTGAATGTCATGGTGAAACTCGAGCGTTTCTTTCGACATGCCCAGAGAGGCCAGCGCGTCATGCGCATAGGGCAGGTCAGGAAGGGTGAAAGCCATGGCGTTTCCTTTCAAAGGAGGGTCATTGCGGTACCGTGTATAAGGCGTCGCAATGCGGAAAGGTCAAGGGTGACCGGGACGGATCAGCCCGACGAAGCGGTCCGGCACCCGGTAGGTTCGGCGGTTCAGGACGCGCGCATGTTCCCAAAAGCCGGTCCGGCGGTCGCGCGTCCAGCTTTGTTCGATCCGGCGGCGCTGCCATTCGAAATCGAAATCCCCCTCTTCCGGCGGCCCCCGGTCGGCGCATTTGCGCAGGAAGGCGTCGACTTCGTTCACCCCCATGTTCCAACCGGTTCCGGCGACGCCCTCCACCGCATTTCCGGCGACATCCGATACAAGGCGTTGGCGCTGTTGCAGCCTTGCACACATCATGTCGCGGTCCATGGCGCGAAGATGGAACAGGTACAACTTGCGGCTGATGTGCAGGTGGGGATGATCCGCCTTGTGCCCGCCCATCGACCAGCGGATCGGACGGGCCGTGATGCAAGGCTTGGCGTAGCTGGAATTGATCCGCACATGCCGTCGCTGTTCCAGAATCGGCGCATCGAGCCGCAGCGGGTCGGTTTCCAGATCGGGGCGATGGATCACTTCGACCGCAAACGGCGATATCACGCCGATCTCGCGCGCTTCGGCAAGGGCACCGGCCAGATCGTCGCCATGGGTCGGGTCCAGAACGATCAGTTCGTCGACATCGTTCAGAACCACCACATCGAACCGCTCCCGCAAGGTGTTCGCAAAGGCCGTCAGCATCCGCCAGCGCGACTCGTCCCACCCCGGTCCGGCGGGCAGTTGCGGAAGACGAAGGACCTGCAACCCCGCAGCCTCGGGCGGCAACGCCTCTTCCAGCCCGTCGATCAGCACGAACATGTGCGACCGGGGCGCAATGCGTGCATAGTGCGCGATCCACAGCGGCAGGAAAACCGGTTCGTGACGGACCATGGTCACAAAGGCGATGCGCGCAGTCATGCAATCTCCGGTCGCGGGCCCGCGGGCCGGGACGTGGTGTCAGGGTCAGCCCGTCTTGCAGGACCCCGATCCGGTCCAGATGTTGTCGTAACCGGCGGGCTCGACCGAAATCTGCGCGGCCTTGGTGTCCTTGAAGACGGTCAGGGTGTAATTCATCACAGGGGACTGGTTGCCCAGGCCCTTTGCGTGGATCTTCCAGTTGAACTGAATGCGCCGCCCGGTCTCTTTGCCCTCCTGGCCCTGGATCGGCGATCCGACGAAATGCCGGATCAGCGGGTCGAAGACCTCGACGCTGCCGTCATCAGGGTTGTGGACAAGCAGAACCTTCTCGCCGATCCAGCCACCGCCTCGGCTGCCGATCTGTTCGAAGGCGCAATCGTACAGAAGCGGAGCCGCCCCTGCCTGCCCAGATGCCGCCACAAGACCCACACACAGTGAAACGGCCAAACTGTTCAATTCACCCACCCGGACATCCATTCGGTTCCAACTCGCAGGATGACGACCCTCGGCTGGAAGTCAACGACGGAAGATACCCCCCCTGCGCGTCAACCGCGAGTGCGGTCACCCGGATCGGAACCCTGCCGGGCTGAAACCGAAAGCAGATCAAAGGCATAACGCGCAACCGAGCGAAAGCACACAAGCGTGAATCCGTCGCCGTCGCGCCAGAATGCCGCCGCAACCTGGGCAACACGGGTGCGCCTCAATTCTCCGGGTGCAAGGGCGTCGAGGTCGGCCGGCGCGAGTTTCATCATCACCGCGTCCGCCCTGGCCCCTTCGATGCGGAACATGGCGCGTGCGTCGGACACCGGCACGGCCAGATGATGCGCCCCCGTCATGTGCGTGGCGATTCTGGCCAGCGCGCTTTCGGTTTCCCCATAGGGCATGATCAGTAGAAATTCGTCCGGACTCATCCAGCCGGCTGCACGGCCATTGGCATGAAGGATGGCGCGTCGGGACGGAACTTCCGTTCCGATACAATCTCTTATCGCTGCCTCCAGACCTGCCGCATCCGGCTTGGCCCGCAAGGTGATCATGCCCACGGGGCCCATTTCGCGCACGCGGGCGAAGCCGTCGAACATCGCGCCGCCAAGCGCAGAGACCGGATCAGACATTCTGCTTTACTCCGTCCTTGTCGACAAATACCGGATCGACGACCTTTGCGCTGACCGTGCCGCCGGACACGGTGTTGAACTGCACCACCTCGCCCAAGCGTTTGGTTCCATGCAGCAAAAGCCCCATCGCTATGCCGCGGTTCAAGGTGGGGCTGTGGTAGGTTGACGTCACACGGCCCTGCGTGTTGCGCTGGCCGTTTGCGTTTGTGCCGTCGGTGATCACATAGGCCCCGTCGGGGATCACTGATCCGTCCAGCGTTTCGAAGCCGACAAGGGTCCAGCGGTCCGGATTGGCCAGATAGGTCCGTTCCTGACCGCGTTTTCCCAGGTAATCCGCCTTCTTCTTGGAAATCGCCCAGCCAAGCCCCAGGTCCTGCGGTATGACCGTACCGTCGGTTTCGTCGCCGATCATGATGAAGCCCTTCTCGGCCCGCATGACATGCAGTGCTTCCGTGCCATAAGGCATTGCGCCATATGGCTTTCCCGCCGTGACGCACGCGGCCCAGAAGGCCGCGCCATGGCTGGCCGGGACAGCGATTTCATAGCTGAGCTCGCCGGAAAAACTGATGCGGTAGACCCGGACCGGAAAACCGGCCAGCGAGCCTTCGGCCCAGCCCATGAAGGGAAGGGCCTCGCGGGAAACGTCCATGCCGCCAAGGTCTTGCAGAAGTTTCCTCGCATTGGGTCCCACCACCGCGATCTGCGCGTACTGTTCGGTCAGGTTGGCGGTGTAGACCTGCCAGTCCCACCATTCGCATTGCAGCCAGTCCTCCATCCAGCCGTGGATGCGGTCTGCGCCCCCGGAAGTGGTGTGGCACAACCAGGTGTCCTCGGACAGGCGCGCGACCACGCCATCATCCGACAGGAAACCCTGTTCGTTGCACATCAACCCGTACCGGCACTTGCCGACCGGAAGCGTACTCATCACGCCGGTGTAGAGCATGTCGAGGAAGCGCCCGGCATCCGGACCCTTGACCACGATCTTGCCCAGCGTCGAAGCATCAAGCAAACCAACGGCTTGACGGGTGTTGTTGACCTCGCGCGCCACGGCATCCGCATGGCTTTCGCCCTGTTGCGCAAAGCAGTAGGGCCTGCGCCACAGACCGACCGGTTCAAAGTAAGCCCCGGCTTTCTCATGGATTTCATGCATCGGCGTCCGCCGCAGGGGCTGGAATATCTCCCCCCGCGCCTCGCCCGCCAGCGCACCCAGCGTGACCGGCGTGTAGGGTGGGCGGAACGTGGTGGTGCCCACCTGTGGAATCGTCACGTCCAGTGCCGCAGCAAGAACAGCCAAACCGTTAATATTGCTGAGTTTACCCTGATCCGTCGCCATGCCGAGGGTGGTGTAGCGCTTGGTGTGTTCGACCGATTCATAGCCTTCGCGCGCGGCAAGCTGTACGTCCGACACCTTGACGTCGTTCTGATAGTCGAGCCACATCTTGGACCGAAGCTTGATCCCCGCGCCTTGCGGCATCACCCAGACCGGCTGTATGGCCTGCGCCGGGTTGGCGTCGCGGCTAATTGCTCCATCCGTACCGACACCGCCACCCGGGGAAACGGCATCGGCCGCAAAGTGCCCCGCCGCCGCGCCGACGCAGACCACCATCGGGCGCCCATCATGGTTGATGGGGGGACGCGCGGTGTCAGGCACGAAGGCCGCCAGCGCGTCGTTCCATACGACCTTGCCACCACAGTGGCTGTAGAGGTGAACAACCGGGGACCAGCCACCGGACATGGCCACGGCGTCACAGGCGATGTCGTGCAGCACCGCGCCTTCGCCCGCTTGCACGCAGACCGAAACGCCCGTCACCCGCTTGCCGCCCTTGACCTTGGCGATGGCCTTTCCGGTTTCCACTCGGATGCCCATCGCGCGGGCGCGCGATGGCAGATCGCCAGTTGCCGTTGCGCGTGCATCAAGGATCGCGGGCACCTCTAGCCCCGCCTCTTTCAGCGCGATGGCGGTCAGATAGGCGTCGTCGTTGTTGGTCACAACGACCGTGCGGTCGCCGGGCGATACCGCCCAGTTCACCACATAGTCGCGCACGGCGCTGGCCAGCATCACCCCCGGAATGTCATTCCCGGCAAAGGCCAGGGGGCGTTCGATGGCACCGGTCGCCGCGATGATCTGCCCGCAGCGCAGCCGCCACAAACGTTGCCGGGGCCTGCCGTCGCCGGGCGTGTGGTCGGCGATCCGTTCGTCCGCCAGAACATAGCCGTGGTCATAGACCCCTGCGACCGTTGTGCGCAGGCGCAGTGTGACGTTGGGCATGGCGGCGAGGGTAGCGAGGGTCGCGGCGATCCAGCTTTCGGCCGCCTGGCCCTGCACCGTCGCGCCATCGACCGGCGCGCGGCCGCCCCAATGCGCGGACTGTTCCATCAGGATGACCCGCTGCCCCGCCGTCGCAGCAGACAGCGCGGCATTCAGCCCGGCGATACCGCCGCCCGCGACCAGCACGTCGCAGAAGGCATAGGCCTGTTCATACCGGTCGGCGTCAAGTTCGGTCGGGGCCTTTCCCAGACCGGCAGACTGCCGGATGATCGGCTCGAATACATGTTTCCAGAAGGCGCGCGG
The DNA here is from genome assembly GCA_027487575.1 of Rhodobacter sp. Lineage (GTDB taxonomy): Bacteria > Pseudomonadota > Alphaproteobacteria > Rhodobacterales > Rhodobacteraceae > JAIYDJ01. Next base: position 7,541 of record JAIYDJ010000086.1, read on the forward strand.
GTGGATGAAGGTCTTGTAGTAGAACCCGGCCGGCAAAAGACGCGCGGCATGGTTGTTCAGGAACCCGATGTCGAAATCGAGCGACGGCCAGTGGTTCTGGCTGGCGGCGATCAACCCGTCGAACAGTTCGGTTGTGGTCGCGCGCTGGTTCGGCTCCAACCGCGCGCCGGTGCCAAGGTTCATCAGGGCGTTCGGCTCTTCGACCCCCGAGGCTACGACGCCGCGCGGGCGATGGTACTTGAAGCTGCGGCCCATCAGCATCTGGTCATTTGCCAGCAACGCGGCCGCCAGCGTATCGCCCTTGTACCCGCGCATCGGGCGGCCATTGAAGGTGAAGCCTTGCGGCGCGGTGCGGTCGATCAGGCGGCCGCCGGTGGACAGACGGGTGCTCATTGCCCTGCCTCCCATCCCGGACGGCGGGCCTTGATGGCCGCAATGATGTGCGGCGGCGGGCCGGAGGTTTGCGCAGGGTAGGTGCCGAACACCTCGAGCGTCGCGGTGCAGCGGGCGGCGAGAAACCACTTGCCGCAGCCGTAGGCGTGACGCCAGCGTTCGAAATGCACGCCCTTGGGGTTCTTACGTGCAAACATGTAGGCCTCGAATTCGGCGTCGGTCGATCCGGGACCATAGCGTTTCAGATGCGCCTCGTAGCCGGGGGACAGTTCGGTTTCGTCGGCCATGATTCCGCAATACGGGCATTCGAGGGTCAGCATTGCGGATCTCCGGTCATGAAAAAGGCGGGCATCCGAAGATGCCCGCCCATGGCGGTCAAGCAGAAGCACGAAACCCGGTTACGGGTTTGCGGGCGGCACGGCCGGGGTTGCGGGGTCTGCCGGTGCGGGAGCAGGCTCGGGTGCGGGTGCCGGAGTCGGTGCAACCGGATCGACGGTGGTAGCCGCAGGGGCGTCGGTTGCGGGTGCGGTTTCCGCAGGAACGGCCTCGACCGGGGCCGTGGAGTTGTTTTCGATCGAGACGTCGGGCGATCCGCCGTCGCCGACGCCGAACGCATCACGGTTGCCAAAGACGGCGGCGGCGATGATGGCGACAACCACGAAGACGATCGCAACCAGCAGCCCGGTCGAGAACCCGCCCCGCGCGAGTGGCGGGCTGGAGACGTCGACGCGCACGTCGCTGCGCGACGGTTCTGTGCCCGAAAGGGTCTGGCCGGTCCCGACCGCCGAGGGACGCGGCGGTGTGGGGCGTTGGGAATTGTACTGATCGGACATGGGAATGTCTCCGTTTCATAAGGTAACTGCCCCATAACGTCCAACCGCGCCGAAAAGTTCCCGATCAATGCGCCACCCCTGCCGCCACCGATTCGTCGATGAAGCGGCCTTCCTTGAAGCGCCACAGGTCGAATGCCTCGGCCAGGGGCCCCGGCTCGCCCCGTGCCATCAGGTCTGCCATCGCCCAGCCCGACCCCGGAATCGCCTTGAACCCGCCGGTGCCCCAGCCGCAGTTGATGAAGCAGTTGCCCAGCGGGGTTTTCGAGATGATCGGGCTGCGGTCGCCGGTCATGTCGACGATGCCGCCCCATTGGCGCAGCATCTTTAGGCGCGACAGCATCGGGAAGGTTTCGATCAGGGCGCGCAGGGTTTCCTCGATGTGGTGGAAGCTGCCGCGCTGGGTGTAGTTGTTGAACCCGTCGGTGCCGCCGCCGATCACCATCTCGCCCTTGTCGGATTGCGACATATAGCCGTGCACGGTGTTGGCCATCACCACCACGTCCATGCAGGGCTTGATCGGTTCGGAAACAAGCGCCTGCAGTGCAACCGCCTCGACCGGCAGGCGGAAACCGGCCATGTCGGCGACCTGGCCCGAGTGGCCCGCGACGACAATGCCCATCTTCTTGCAGGCAATCGCGCCCTTGGTCGTTTCGACCCCGGTGACCTGCCCGCCCTCCGACCGCACGCCGGTGACCTCGCACTGCTGGATGATGTCCATCCCCATGGCAGAACAGGCCCGTGCATAGCCCCAGGCGACCGCATCGTGCCGCCCGGTGCCGCCGCGCGCCTGCCAGAGCGCGCCCAGCACCGGATAGCGCGGGCCGTCGATGTTCAGGATCGGGCACAACTCCTTGACGCGGGCCGGGGTGATGAATTCGGTCGTGACCCCCTGCAGCGCGTTGGCGTGGGCGGTGCGCCGATATCCCCGCACCTCGTGGTGGGTCTGGGCCAGCATCATCACGCCGCGGGGGCTGAACATGACGTTGTAGTTGATGTCCTGGGACAGCGTTTCGTACAGCGAGCGCGACTTTTCATAGATCGCCGCAGAAGGGTCCTGCAGGTAGTTCGACCGGATGATCGTGGTGTTGCGCCCGGTGTTGCCGCCGCCGAGCCAGCCCTTTTCAAGGATCGCGACATTGGTGATGCCGTGGTTCTTGCCAAGGTAATAGGCCGTCGCAAGGCCATGCCCCCCTGCGCCGACGATGATCACGTCATAGGCGGCTTTCGGGGCGGGCGAGGCCCAGGCCTTCTGCCAGCCAAGGTGATTTCCGATCGCTTCACGCGCGATGGCAAAGGCCGAATAGCGTTTCATTCCCGTGTCCTTCGCGGCTGCAGCCCAAGGGTCAGCAATGAACCCATCCGCAGCGGGGCGTCCTGCCAACAGCGGCAGATTCAGGAAATTTGCGACATCCGCAAGGGGCCACGGGGGCTGCACCGCCCCAGCGCCCCGCGACGGATCGCCCCTTTTGAACGGGCCGGGAAAGGTTTACATCGGCACTGGCGAAAAACGGGCGGGACCTTGATGACGGACTGGGTGTTCTGGGCGGCGGCAGGGGGCATGGCGCTGGCCGTGCTGTTCGTGCTGGTGCAGGCGATGCGCCGGGCAGAGCCCGATCCCGAACAGCCGGGCAGCGCCGATCTGCGCATCTACCGCGACCAGTTGGCCGAGATCGACCGCGATGTCGCGCGGGGCACCCTGCCCGACGCCGAGGCGGGACGCCTGCGCACCGAAGTGTCGCGCCGGTTGCTGGACGCCGACCGGATGGCGCGGGCGGCGCAACCCGTAAGGCGGACGCGCAGCACGGCCCCGGCGCTGGGGGTGGTGGCCGCTGTGGTGGCGGGGTCGGTCTGGCTTTATGACTGGCTTGGCGCGCCGGGCTATCCCGATCTGCCGCTGTCTGCCCGCCTTGCCATCGCCGACGAGATCTACGCGCAGCGCCCGACCCAGGCCGAGGCCGAAGCGGCGGCCCCGCTGCGCCCCGCCCCCGACGTCGACCCGGAATTCGCAGGGTTGATGACCAAGCTGCGGCAGGCGGTGATCGACCGCCCCACTGATGTGCGCGGGCTGGAACTGCTGGCGCGCAACGAGGCGGCGCTGGGAAACTTCGTGGCAGCCAAGTCGGCGCAACAGCAACTGATCGCGGCGCGGGGTGACGGGGCCTTACCCGAAGATCATGCGGCGCTGGCGGAAATCACCATCCTGGCGGCGGGCGGTCTGGTGACGGCGGACGCCGAGGCCGCGCTGCGGCTGGCGCTGCAAGGCGATCCGGCGAACGGGACCGCGCGGTACTATTCGGGCCTGATGTTTGCGCAGATCGGCCGGCCGGACCGGACCTTCGCCCTGTGGGAGCCATTGTTGCGCGACAGTGCGCCTGACGCGCCATGGGTCACGCCGATCCGCGCGCAGATCGAAGGGGTGGCGCAGGCGGCGGGCGTGCGCTTTGCGCTGGAACCCCAAACCGGTGTTGCCGGAGCGGCCATCGGACCGGATGCGGATGCCATGGCTGCGGCGGCCGACATGTCGCCCGAAGACCGGCAGGCGATGATTGCGGGCATGGTGGCGCAACTGTCAGACCGTCTGGCCAGCGAGGGCGGCACGGTCGAGGAATGGAACCGGCTGATCCGGTCGCTGGTCGTGCTGGACCGGAAGGCCGATGCGCAGACGATCTATGACGAATCGAAGGTGGTGTTCGCCGGACGCCCTTCAGAGCTTTCGTTCCTGCGGCTGGCGGCGGTCGAAACCGGACTTCAGCCATGATTCACGACAGCATCGAGGGACTGCTGGCCGCGCTGCCCCCGAACCGGGCCGTGGCGGGGCTTGATCTGGGGGAAAAGACCATCGGCGTCGCCCTGTCGGACCTGCGCCGGTCGGTGGCGACCCCGATCGAGGTGATCCGGCGCGAGAAGTTCACGCTGGATGCCGCGCGTCTGCTGGAGCTGTTGTCGTCGCGCGGGGCGATGGGGATCATTCTGGGTCTGCCGCTGAACATGGACGGCTCGGAAGGGCCGCGCGTGCAGTCGACGCGGGCCTTCGCGCGCAATCTGGAAAAGCTGACCGATCTGCCGATCGGCTATTGGGACGAACGGCTGTCCACCGTGGCCGCGACGCGGGCGCTGATCGAGGCGGATACGTCACGAAAGCGTCGCTCGCAGGTGATCGATCAGGTGGCGGCGGGCTATATCCTACAGGGCGCGCTGGACCGCATGGCGCATCTGGGGGCCGCATGACCAACGCCAAGCATCCGAAAGACGCCGTCTGGACGCGCGACGAGGTCGACAGTCCTTGCGTCAAGCTGTGCGTCATCCATCCCGAAGAACGGCTGTGCGTCGGCTGCTATCGCAGCATCGAGGAAATCTCGGTCTGGTCGCGGATGACGCCCGAGGCGCGGGCGGCGGTGATGGCCGATCTGCCGGGCCGCAGCCCCCGGATGGCGCGCAGGCGCGGCGGGCGCATCGGGCGGCTCGACCGCTAACCGGCCAGCCAGTCCTGCACGGTTGCCAGTTGCGGACGGAAATAGGCGATGATGCGGGGGGCGGTTTCAGGCCCGCTCCACGGGGCGACGCCGTGCAGCGTCAGGCGGTGCAACAGGGTCGCCTGCCCGCGACGGACGGGCATTTCAACGCGAGGACAGGTGGCAAAGACCTGACGGCGGGCGGTGGTGTAGGCCTCGGTCACGTCGATGTCGGACCAGACCTCGGGCGGATGCGGCGACAGCACCGCCAGAAGGGCCGCCCGCAGGATGGCCGCGCTGCCCGGCCAGACCACCAGCGGGGCGGCGGGACTGTCGGTCAGCGGCAGGCCCAGAATCCAGGCGTGCGGTTCCTTGATCATCCGCCGCTTGTCGGGGCCGATCGGCAGCAGGCCGTCCATGTGGGCCGCATCACGCGTCAGGCGGAAGCGGTTGGCACTTTCGGGTTCACCGGGATCGGGGAGCGGATATCCCGGGTAGATGGTCGAAAGCTGCGCCCGGTGCAGCGGTTGCGGGGTCAGGCCCAGAGCTTCCCACGGCAGGGGCACACCCGCCACGCCCCCCGCGGCATCGTTGGACAGCAGGTCCAGCCCGACCGCCCAGGTGCCCCCGGCGCGACGTTCAGTTCCGGCCAGCGCGGCTTGCGCCAGCGGCAGGGCCGCGTCGGCCCATGTGCGCAGGGCCGGGTGGGGGCCAAGTACCCGCGCGTCTACCATCCCGCCGCCTTGCGCAGCATGTTGGCGGCCACCAGCACCAGAAAGACCGCAAAGATCCGCTTCAGTGGAATCGGGTTCA
>JAIYDJ010000122.1 GCA_027487575.1 Rhodobacter sp.
CACCGCCTCGCCAAAGTCGGGATGCGGCAGGCCGATCACGGCGCTTTCCAGAACACCCGGAACGGCGTCCAGCAACAGTTCCACCTCGCGCGGATAGACGTTGTACCCGCCGGTGATGAACCAGCCGTCGGGGCGCAACTCTTCGGCGGTCTTTTCGGGCATCTGCCAGTACCCCGCGAACACGTTCGGGCCGCGCACCTCGATCACGCCGACGTCGCCCGGGGCAACCGGCCCGCCGTCCGCCATGATCCGCAATTCCACGTCCGGCAACGGCAAGCCCACCGTCCCGGCGCGGCGGTCGCCGTCATGCGGGTTGGAGGTGTTCATGTTGGTTTCGGTCATCCCGTAGCGTTCAAGGATGCGGTGGCCGGTGCGGGCATGAAACTGAACATGCGTATCGGCCAGAAGGGGTGCGGACCCCGAGATGAACAGCCGCATGTGCGCGGTCAGCGCCGCATCGAACCGGGGGTCGGCCAGAAGGCGCGTGTAGAAGGTCGGAACCCCCATCATCGCCGTGGCCTGCGGCATCAGGCGCAGCACGGTGTCCAGATCGAAGCCCGGCAGGAAGATCATCCGGCCCCCGGTCAGAAGCGCGATGTTGCTGGCCACGAACAGGCCATGGGTGTGGAAGATCGGCAGCGCGTGCAGCAGCGTGTCGTCGCGCGTAAAGCGCCACAGGTCGGCCAGCGTGCGGGCATTGGACAAAAGATTGCCCTGCGTCAGCATCGCGCCCTTGGACCGCCCGGTCGTGCCCGAGGTGTAAAGGATCGCCGCGAGGTCGGTATCGGCGCAGTCGACCGGCGCGATCCGGTCGGGTTGTGCGGCGGCCAGGTCCGGCAGGCCGCCCTGCCCGCCGTTCAGCGTCAGCAGCGTGGCACCGTGGCGGTCGGCCAGCAGTTGCAGATCGGCCGCGCGCGCAGGGTCGCACAGAAAGATGCGCGGGGTTGCGTCGCCCAGAAAGTAGTCCAGCTCGGCCGGTGTATAGGCTGTATTCAGTGGCAAAAAGATCGCCCCCAGCGCGGTTGCGGCGGCATAGGTCGCCAAGGCTTCGGGCGACTTTTCGATCTGGACGGCAAGCCTGTCGCCCTTGGTCAGCCCGGCCGCGCGCAGGGCATGGGCGGTGCGGGCCGTCAGCGCAAGGAAGGCGGCCCCGGTCAGCGAACGGCCATCCGGCAGGATCAGCAGGGGGGTGGCGCGGTCGGCCAGCGGGGCGAACAGCGCATCGAACAGCGGATTTGGCATTCAGCGCCCTGTGTTTGGCAGGAGCGGCCAAATTGGCGCGGTTCCCCCGTTGACGGTTCGGGTCAAGATGACTGCAAAGTCAGATCGATTTGAAGGGGCAATCGGCGATCCTGGAAACGGTTCGTTTCCGGTTTTGCGCGATGGTCTGGGAAAACACCCAAGCAGGGTCGCGAAATTGCCTTTCTTGACCGCGACATTGGACCCATGAAACGCGGCAGGAGGCTGCAATGAAACTTGGTAAAGCCTTGTTGATCCGGTTCGGATGGCGCGCCCGCCAGACGCCCGACCGGGATGCCTTCGATCTGCGGCTGGAACGGATCGGCGCGCGGGAACGCCGCTGCGCCGCGCTGGTCGGGGTGTTCAGAAACCGTGGGTCACGCCTGGCAGCCTGAGTTCGCGCATAAGGTCGCGGACTTCCTGACGGGCGGCGATGTTGGACAGGTTCAACTGGTCCACGCCCGTGTCCTTGAGGTCCAGCACCGTCAGCCCGCGCGGGAACAGTTCGCGGAAGATCACCCGTTCGGAAAACCCCGGTGACACGCGAAAGCCGATGCGTTTCGACAGGTCTTCCAGCGCGGCCCCCACCTTTTTCTTGTTGTGCATCTGCTGCGCGCCCAGACGGTTGCGCAGGACGATCCAGTCGATCGGTTTCATCCCCGCCTGCGCGCGCAACTGCCGCGCGCTCCACACCATTTCGGAGTAGATCGAGGGACCCTTGACCTTGCCGGTTTCCGGATCGACGCGGGCCAACAGGTCGAAATCGACGAAACTGTCGTTCAGGGGCGTGATCAGGGTGTCGGCCAGCGAATGCGCCACCTGGCTCAGGCGGGTGTGCGATCCCGGGCAGTCGATCAGGATGAAATCGCAGTCCGGCTCCAGCGCGGACACGGCGGCGGCAAGCCGCGCGTCATAGGGGTTTTCGCCGGGGTTGGCGGGGGCCTCGGGCAGATCGGCATAGGCGGGCGTCGGCAGGGACAGGCCCGAGCGGGCAAGGTAGGCCAGCCGGTTTTCGACATAGCGCCCGAAACTGCGCTGCCGCAGGTCAAGGTCGAGGGCACCCACCCGATGGCCCATGCGCACCAGCGCGGTTGCCACATGCATGCAGGTGGTCGATTTGCCCGAGCCGCCCTTTTCGTTGCCGACAACGATGATATGCGCCAAAGGCTGCTCCTGCGGGTCATGAAAAAGGCGCGCCGGTTGGGGCGCGCCTTGGGGTATAGGGCCGACCTGCCCGGATGGGCAAGCACCGGTGGCTCAGAAGCCCAGGCCTGCGTACTTGTTCTTGAACTTCGTGACGCGACCGCCGGTGTCCATCAGCTTGGCGTTGCCGCCGGTCCAGGCGGGGTGCGCCAGCGGGTCGATGTCAAGCGCCATCTGGTCGCCCGACTTGCCCCAGGTGGTCTTGGTCTGGAAGATCGTGCCATCGGTCATCTTGACGTTGATGACGTGATACTCGGGGTGAATGCCGTCTTTCATCACGCCTCTCCTTATGCCGATTTGGGTTTGTAGGTGGTGTCTTCGACGATCCGGGCCGATTTGCCGCGACGGGTGCGCAGGTAATACAGCTTGGCGCGACGGACGCGGCCACGGCGGACAACCTCGATGCTGTCGATGTTGGTCGAATAGAGCGGGAACACCCGTTCCACGCCTTCGCCAAAGCTGATCTTGCGGACGGTGAACGACGCCGAGATGGTCGCCCCGCCCTTGCGGCCGATGCAGACGCCTTCGTAGGCCTGCACGCGGCTGCGCGTGCCTTCGGTCACCTTGTAGCCGACGCGGACGGTGTCGCCCGCGCGGAAGTCGGGAATGGTCTTGCCGAGGGCGGCGATCTGTTCCGCCTCGATGATTGCGATCAGGTTCATGCCTGGTCCTTCTGTTTCACGGGGTTTGCCCCGGATGTGATGCCGCCCCAGAGCTTCCGTTCTGGCCGGGTCCCTGCCTTGGTAAAGGCAAGCCCGCCGGGAGGTTGGGCAACCGATGTTTGGTCCGATGGTTTGGCCTGATCTTGCGACCGGCCAAAGGGAATCGGGTCCGATGGGCAAGAGGGCCCCGGACAGGGGGCGTATAGGGACTGGGGGGTTTAGGGTCAAGAGGGGCAGGTGTTTTGTCAGCCATCGTGTCGTGTTAGGCTAGGGGGTGAGAGGTTGCGGGGAATCGGACATGAGCTTTGGCAATCAGCATGACGCCGTTCGGCAGGTCGTTATCGATTACCTGGAAGGCATGCTGTGGGGCGACGAGGAGCGGTTGCGCCGCGCCTTTCATCCCGGGGCCCTGCAGGTCGGCCATTTCGATGGGTCCTTCGAGTTCTTCCCGTTGCCGGAGTTCCTAGCTTGGCTGAAGGACGAGGGGGCTGATCCGCCGGGGACGCCCTATACGGCAAACCTGCTGTCGATCGAGGTGACCGGCACCGTCGCCGTGGCAAAGATCACCGATACCTGTTTTGGCACTGATTTCACTGATTATCTGGTCATGGTGAACGACAAGCCGGATGCGTCGGGACGTTGGCAGATCGTGACCAAAGCCTATCACGCCCATTCCGGTCGCGGGCGGGGAGAGACCGCGATGTGACGGCGGCTGCCCGGTGGCCGCGGACTTAGGGTTCGCGTCCCGCGTGTGCCGCCCACAGGTCCGGCCGTCGTTCCTGCGTGATCCGTTCCGCCTCTGCCTTTCGCCATTTCGCGATTTCGGCGTGGTTGCCGGACAGCAGCACCTCGGGGATGGGGCGGTCTTTCCAGACGGCGGGTTTGGTGAACTGGGGGTGTTCGAGGAGGCCGTGGGAGAAGCTTTCGTCCTCGGTCGAGGCGGCGTTGCCGAGGACGCCGGGGATCAGGCGCACGGTGGCGTCGAGCATGGCTTGCGCCGCGATCTCGCCCCCGGTCAGGACGAAATCGCCCAAGCTGACTTCCTCGACGGCGTGATGATCCAGCACGCGCTGATCGACGCCTTCGAAGCGGCCGCAGAGCAGGGTGACGCCGCTGCCTGCGGCCCAGGTCTGCGCGGTGGCTTGGGTGAACGGCTTGCCACGCGGCGAGAGGTAGACCACCGGCCAGCGGCTGTGGTCGGCGGGCGTGTTCAGCGCCGCCATCGACAGCGCGCGGTCAAGGATGTCGGCGCGCAGCACAAGGCCCGCGCCGCCGCCTGCGGGGGTGTCATCGACGTTGCGATGCTTGCCCGCGCCGAAGCTGCGCAGGTCGATCGGGTCGAGCGCCCAGAGGCCGAAGTCGAGCGCCTTGCCAGTCAAGGACAGGCCGAGCGTGCCGGGAAAAGCCTCGGGAAACAAAGTGATGACCTTGGCCGTCCATGCGCCCTTGATGCGCAGGGGTTCCTCCATCAGGTCGCGCGGTGTCGCACTGACCGACACGGACAGCCTCCGGTGGCTTTTGCCGGGGGCGGCCGGTGTGTCTGCCGCAGTATACGGAGGCGTATCTGGGGGCGTATCTGGGGGCGTGTCGGTCATTCGGCGGGTTTAGCCCAAGGCGCGGGCAGAGGGAACCGCGTCTCTGGCACATCGAGGAAAGTCGCGCTGTCCTGACCCACGAACAGGTCTTCGGCCATCAGCATGTGAAGCTTCAGGCGGCGCACCTCGTCGCGGGACAGGCCCGAGCGGTTGAGCTGGACAAAGACCCGGGCCAGATCATGGGCGGGGGACGGGTTGGCGCGGGGCGGCACGTGAAGGCTGGCGCGCAGGGTGTCGGGCAGGTTCGCGGCGTCATAGATCGCCTCGACCGGGCCGAGGCGGCGGGTGGTGAAGTCGGCCAGCGCAGCCTCGGCCACCGGGGTGTCGGGCATTGCGGCGCGCAGGGCGGCCAGCAGCGGCGCGAAATCGGCGGCGGCCGCATGGCTGCGGGCAAACCGGTTGGGGCCAAGCATCAGTTCCTCATGTCGTGAAAGCTGCCAGTGGATGGATCGCAGCCAGTCTGCGGGGGCGCGGGTGGTGTAGAGGAAGGTCAGGGCATGGTCCGGAAACCGGCTGCGCAGGACAGACCGCAGAACCGCCGTGATCGGCAGGGCGGCGCGGTAATCCCGCAGGCCGAACCGACCCGGCATATGGCCCGCGAAATCCTCGCATGACACCAGAAGGCCCCGGCCGGGCGGCAGGATCAGCGTATCAACCCAGTCGACGACCCGCGCGGCAAGGCGCGCGACCGTCTGCGCGGCATCGGCGGCTGTGGCCACGGAATGGTCGCGGGCAGCATCGGCGGCGGCCCGCAGGGTAGGACTGGTGGCCCGCGTATGCACCGAAAAGAGCGGCGACAGGGCGGGCGCATGCAGATGAAGCGCCGTCTGCACACTGGTGGTGCCGGTCTTGTGAAAGCCCGCGTGGAAGATGATGCGGGCGTCACCCACCATCTTGTCCGGCACGGATGCGCGGATCGGACCGGCTTGGTCCTGTTTCGGATTCGGATGTGTAGACGGCGTCGCGTTCAAAGACGGCATCCGGCGGGGCCAAGGCGGTGGTCAGGTCGGCCAGGGCGATCAGGGCGGCGGATGCTGCGGCGCCAACCTGCCCGGCGGCGTTGCGCAGCGTATCGGGGTCGGGGCTGTCCCACCAGACGGAAGGGTCGTCCTGCAATTGTGCGGCGCTGCGCCGGGCGAACAGCAACGTCAGGTCATCGCGACCCGACAGGTACTGAAACACCGCCGCCGGGGCCGCTTCACCCGCGAGGGTGTCGGTGCTGCGCAGGTCGGTCGCATGCAGGACCCACGCCCGCAGGCCCGAGGTGGTGGCCGTGCCGGACATTGCCGCGTTGCGCAGCACATGCTCGATGGCCTCGGGGTCAGCGTGGGACGCGATGGCCAGCAGGTGCCGTTGAAGTTCGTCTTCGGACGTGTCGTCGGGCAAGGCCTGCAGCGGGGCCAGCAATTGCGCGGCCAGCGCCCGCTGGTCCGACCGCACCGGCGACACGCCTGCCGAGGCGGCGGTGATGCCGTCGATCGCGGTATCCAGGAACCGGTCCATCGCCTCGGCCTTCTTCGGGTCCCAGATCAGGCGGCAGAGCGGGATGGCAAGGAACGAGATCGCCACGGGCAGCAGCACCGGAAACGGCGGCAGCGCGCCCAGCACCCCCCCAAGGCCGCGTCCGATGCCGAAGCACACGATAACCAGCAGGGCCTGCACCAACGATTGGGCGACCAACGTCACCACGGCTTCGGGGCGCTGCCAGTCGGCGCGGGTCTGCGGCCAGGAGGACGGGCGCAGGATCAGGGTCCACAGCAGGAAGATCGCGATGAAGACCGGCACGACGCGCCAACCGAACCCGCCCAGCCCGGCCATCAGGGGGCCGAGGTAAAGAAGGGCCGTTGCCCCCATCATAAGACGCAACCGGTTGTACAAGATCGTCCCCGTTTCGCTAGCGGTGGCATGGTGACGCGAAAGGTGCGGTTAGTCCAGCCCTTCGGGCAGGTCCACGACGATGCGGCGGGCCGCAAGATCGACCGATGGCACCACGGCCATCGTGAACGGAATGACCAGCGACTGTTTCAGCCCCGGACCCGCGAGTTCCAGCAGGTCGCCCGCGCCGTGGTTGTGGATCGCCTGCACGGATCCGATCAGCACCCCGCCGGGGTCGTGCGCGGCCAGTCCGATCAGATCGGCGTGGTAGTATTCGTCATCGGGCAGGGTCGGAAGGCGGCTGCGGTCGACGAAGAGGCCGACACCCTTCAGGGCGTCGGCCTGTTCCTTGGTCGCGATGCCGGTCAGCCGCGCGCCAAGACCGCCCGCAACGGGGCGGGTCAGCTTGATGGCAAAGCTGCGGGTGCCGTCCTCGGTGTAAAGGAGCCCATAGGCGGCAATGTCCGAAGGTTCGGTGCAGAAGCTTTTCAGCCGCACCTCTCCGGACACGCCGAAGGACCCCGCGATGGCCCCGATGCAGATGCGGTCTGCTGTCATGCTGCCTGCCCTGCTGGTGGTTGCAGGGCGCGCATCCTGACGCGCCCCCTGCCCCGGTTCGAAAGCTTACTCGGTCGCCGGTTCGGCTGCGCGGGCGGCCTTCTTTTTCGCCAGTTCGGCCATCCGCTTGCCCGGCACGGCGGCCTTGGGGTTGTTGCGGACCTTCTTCGCCATCACGCCGGCCGATTCCAGCATGCGTGCGATCCGGTCGGTCGGCTGTGCGCCCTGGCTGATCCAGTGCTGGATGCGCTCGATGTTCATCTTGACGCGGTTTTCGTCGTCCTTGGCCAGAAGCGGGTTGTAGGTGCCCAGCTTTTCAAGAAAGCGGCCATCGCGCGGCATCCGGCTGTCGGTGGCGACGATCGAATAGTGCGGCCGCTTGTTGGAGCCACCACGGGCGAGGCGGATTTTCATGGACATGGGGTCGTCTCCTTGGGTTTTCGAAAGGGGCATGGGTCATGCCCGGTTGTGGGTCATTTCTGCAGTTTTTCGTGATGCCTGATGACTTCCGAAATGATGAAGGTCAGGAATTTCTTCGCAAACTCGGGGTCGAGGTGCGCTTCTTCCGCCAGACGCTGCAACCGGTCGATCTGCCGGGCTTCGCGGGCGGGGTCAGAGGGGGGAAGGTCGTGTTCGGCTTTCAGCCGCCCGACCTGCTGGGTGTGCTTGAACCGTTCGGCCAGCGTATAGACCAGAATGGCATCCAGCCGGTCGATGCTGTCGCGATGTTCGGCCAGAAGGGTGGCGGCGCGGGTGGTGGCGTCCGAAATGGCGTCGGTCACAGCGGCTCTCCGGAATGGCGGTAGACATGCAGGGTGGCGTCGCCGATCAGCGCCTCGGTCGCGGGGTCGCGAATGGCCCCCAGCGCCACGGCAAGACGGATCGAGCGGTGGTTGTCGGCGTCGATGTAACTGACGAACCCCTGCGCGCCGTAAAGCGCCACGGCATGGGGCAGCGCGGCGCGCGCGGCCTCGGATGCATAGCCCTTGCCTTCGGCGGCTTCGGTCAGGATCCAGCCCAGTTCGGGCGCGGGGTCACCCTGTTCCTGCCAGAGGTAGACCCAGCCCAGCAGGTCATCCCCGTCACGCGCCGTCAGGGTCCACATGCCTGCGCCGCGCAGCATCCAGCCGGCAATGCCCTGACAGAAGTCAAAGAAGGCCGTCTCTTCGGTGAACGGGCCGCCGATGTACCGGGCGCGGTCGGACAGGAACACGGTCCGGTAGGCTGGAAAATCGGACAAGCGCGGCGCGCGCAGGGTCAGCCGGTCGGTGACAAGAACCGGCACGCCCGCCGCGATGCTGGCGGCGATGCCGGCTGCGGGGCCATGTGGCGGGGTCAGCCAGGCGGGCGTCATGCGAGCGCCGCCGGTGAAAGATGGCGGAACACCAGAACCGGATGATCGAAGGGCGGTTGCACGGCGTCGGGGTCCATGATCGCACCCAGCCGCAGCGCCAGCGCGATGGACCGGCCATTGTCCGGGTCGATGTAGCTGACGGCGGTCTGCCAGCCAAGTGTGTGGAACGCATGGGCGCGGGCGGCGGTGGCGGCCTCGAAAGCGTAGCCCCTGCCCTCGGCGGAAGCGGACCAGACGGTCCAGCCGAGTTCGGCCTCGGGCCAGTCGGCGGGGCGCCACGGGCCGCACATGCCCAGCGGCTGGTCCGATCCGGTTTCGTGGAACACGAAACTGCCATAGCCGCGCAGTACCCACATGCCGATGACATGGCCGAAAGCGCGCCAGGCCTTGGCCTCGTCGATCGGACCGCCGACGAAGCGGGCGCGGTCCGATGCGGCAAAGTCACGCCAGAACGGCCAGTCCGCGGCTTTCGGCGCGCGCAGGGTCAGGCGGGCGGTGGTCAGGGTCGGGGTGGGGGCAAGGGCGGTCATGCAGCGGGTCTCGGATGGCGGTAGACAAGGTCACCCTCGTTGCCCGCGCCGGGCTGGCGGGGCGCGTGTGGATCTAGGGGGGCGCCCAGCCGTTCGGCAACGGCGGCAGAGGCGCGGTTGGCCGGGTCCATGTAGCTGACAAGGGTGGGCAGGTTCGCGGTGGCAAATGCCCAGTCGCGCAAGGCGCGGGCGGCCTCGGTCGCGTAGCCCCGGCCGGTCTGGCCGTCGTAGAGGAACCAGCCGAGTTCGGGTTCGGGGAACAGCGGGCCGTGGCTGATGCAGACGTTGCCGATGGTCTGACCCGTTGCGCTCAGGTCAATCATCAGCCCACCATGGCCGAACAGCGCCCATTGGCCCGCGTCGTGGCAGAACAGGGCCCAGGTGGCGAAGGTGTCGAACGGACCGCCCATGAAGGCGGCGCGGGGCGAAGCCATGAAGGCGGCATAGGCCGGGTGGTCGTCCATGTTCAGCGGGCGCAGGGTCAGCCGTTCGGTGTGCAGGGTGGGGCAGATCACCCGGGGGCGGTTCTTCACGCAAGAACCGGGCACGCTTGACTGCGCCGCCTGCGCGGGGCGCAGGGGTTCTTTCGCAGAAAGATCATGGTAGCGGATGGTCATTTCTTCTTCATCAGCCCCGACAGGCCCGAAGGCAGCGTCAGGCCGCGCGGCATGCCCATGCCACCGCCCATCCCCGGCATCCCAAGTCCCTGCTTCATGCCGCGCGCTGCCTCTTCCAGTTGTTCGGGAGACATCTTCGACGGGTCGGGCATTCCGCCCTTGCCCAGCATCTGGGCCATCGCGGCCTTCATGCCGCCGCCCTTGCCCATCTTCTTCATCATCTCGGCCATCTGCTTGTGCTGCTTCAGCAGACGGTTGAGGTCGGCCACATCCATGCCCGCGCCCGCGGCCACGCGCTTTTTGCGGGAGGCTGCCAGCAGGTCGGGGTTGGCGCGTTCCTTCTTGGTCATCGACTGGATCAGCGCGATCTGGCGTTTCAGCATCCTGTCGTCGAGGCCGGCCGCCTCGGCCTGTTTGGCCATCTTGCCCATGGCGGGCAGCATGCCCATCAGGCCCTGCATCCCGCCCATCTTCTGCATCTGTTCAAGTTGGCCCTTGAGGTCGTTCATGTTGAACAGCCCCTTCTGGAACCGGCGCATCATGCGTTCGGCCTGTTCGGCCTCGAACGTCTCGCGCGCACGTTCCACCAGCGCCACGATGTCGCCCATGCCGAGGATGCGGCCCGCGACGCGTTCGGCCTCGAACGTTTCCAGCGCGTCCATCTTTTCGCCCAGGCCGACAAAACGGATCGGCTTGCCGGTCACGGCCCGCATCGACAGCGCCGCACCACCGCGCCCGTCGCCGTCCATCCGGGTGAGGACCACGCCGGATATGCCGACCTGTGCGTTGAATTCGGTCGCAACGTTGACCGCGTCCTGTCCGGTCAGTCCGTCGACCACCAGCAGCGTCTCGCGCGGCTGGGCGATGTCGCGGACGGCCTGAATTTCGTCCATCAGGGTTTCGTCGATGTGCAACCGGCCTGCGGTATCGAAGAACACCACGTCATAGCCGCCCATCGCGGCCTGGGTCTTGGCGCGTTTCGCGATCTGGACGGCGGACTCGCCCTTGACGATGGGCAGGCTGTCGACACCGATCTGCGCGGCAAGGATGGCCAACTGCTCCATCGCGGCCGGGCGGTTGGTGTCCAGCGAGGCGAGCAGCACGCGCTTGCCGTTGCGTTCCTTCAGCCGTTTGGCCAGCTTGGCGGTGGTGGTGGTCTTGCCCGACCCCTGAAGGCCGACCATCAGGATCGCGGAGGGCGGGTTGTCGATCTTCAGCGCGTCGGGTTCGCCGTCGCCGGTCAGCACCCGGATCAACTCGTCATGCACGATCTTGACGACCTGCTGACCGGGCGTGATCGATCGGGTGACGGCCTGACCGATGGCGCGGGCCTTGACCGCCTTGATGAAGGTGCGGGCGACGTCGAGCGAGACGTCCGCCTCCAAGAGCGCGGTGCGGACTTCGCGCAGCGCGGTGTCCACGTCGGATTCGGTCAGCGCGCCCTGCTTGGTCAGGCGGTCGAAGACGGAACCAAGGCGTTCCGAAAGGCTTTCGAACATGGGCACGCTCCAGTTGTTTTGCCGGATATGGGGTCCGGCGGCGGATATCCAATGCGGAACGGCACCCGTGGGCGCAACGCGCTGACGGATGGCGATCCCGCAATGGGGCGGGACCGGAAGCATTCGGCCTCCGGGGAATTGG
>JAIYDJ010000089.1 GCA_027487575.1 Rhodobacter sp.
AAACTGGCGTCGCGGATCATCTGGCGATCCTTCTGGTCGGGGTGCCAGACGTTCCAGTTCTTCACTTCCATCAGCGTCTCGCCGATGGCCGGTGTGCGGTCAGGGTACCGGTGCGCCATGTCGCGGCCCACCATGTCGCGGATGATGCGGTCTTCGGAAATGTCGGCCTTGTCCAGCGTCGATACCGTCGCCCCATCGCGGATCACGGTGATCCGGTCGGCGACCCGGCCGATTTCGTTCAGCTTGTGGCTGATGATGATCTGCGTGACACCCTGCGCCTTGAGTTCCAGCATCAGGTCCAGCAGTTTCTGGCTGTCGTTTTCCTGCAAGGCCGCGGTCGGCTCGTCTAGGATCAGCAGGCGCACGTCCTTGGCCAGTGCCTTGGCAATCTCGATCAGTTGCTGCTTGCCCACGCCCAGCTTTTCGACGCGGGTGGTGGGCGATTCCGTCAGCCCGACCTTCTTCAGCAGCATTTCGGTCCGCTGAAACGCCTCTGGCCAGTTGATGATCCCGTTCCTCGCCACTTCGTTGCCCAGAAACAGGTTCTCGGCGATCGACAGAAGCGGCACGAGGGCCAGTTCCTGATGGATGATGATGATCCCGCGATCTTCGCTGTCGCGGATGTTGCGGCACACCAGCGGCGCACCGTCATACAGAATGTCGCCTTCGTAGGACCCGTGCGGATAGACGCCCGAAAGCACCTTCATCAGCGTGGATTTGCCCGCGCCGTTTTCGCCGCAAATCGCGTGGATTTCTCCGGGCTCCACTGACAGGCTGACGTTGTCCAGCGCCCTGACGCCGGGAAAAACCTTGCTGATCCCCCGCATTTCCAGCAGTGCCGTCATCGCCCCCTCCATCGGCACACCGGTGCCTGCCCGCCCCCGCCGATGCGGAGGCGGGCGGTTTGGTTACTTCAGCTGATCGGCGGTGTAGTAGCCCGACCCGACCAGAACCGCCTCGTAGTTCGAGGCATCCACCGGCTGCGACGCCAGCAGATAGGACGGCACGACCTTGACGCCGTTGTCATAAGTGGTCGTGTCATTGATTTCCGGCTCGCCGCCCGACAGCATGGCATCAACCATCTTCACGGTCACCTTGGCCAGTTCGCGGGTGTCCTTGAAGATCGTCGAGTACTGCTCGCCCGCGATCATCGACTTGACCGAGGGTACCTCGGCGTCCTGACCGGTGACGATCGGCATCTTCAGGTCGCCCGAGCCATAGCCCACGCCCTTGACCGACGACAGGATGCCGATCGACAGACCGTCATAGGGCGACAGCGCGCCGTGCAACTGCTTGTCGGCATAGTTCGACGACAGCAGGTTGTCCATGCGGGCCTGAGCAACCGCACCATCCCAACGCAGCGTACCGACCACGTCCATGCCCATCTGGCCCGACGGGATCACGACATCGCCCGAGGCGATCAGCGGGTCGAGGATCGACATCGCACCGTTGTAAAAGAAGAACGCGTTGTTGTCGTCGGGCGAGCCGCCGAACAGTTCGACATTCCACGGCTTCACGTCGGGGAAACGCTCTTTCAGACCGGCGACCAGGCTTTCCGCCTGCTGCACGCCGACCTTGAAGTTGTCGAAGGTGGCATAATAGTCGACCGAGCCCGACTCGCGGATCAGGCGGTCATAGGCGATGACCTTGATGCCCGCAGCAGCGGCGTTGTCCAGAGCGTTCGACAGGGTCGTGCCGTCGATGGCCGCGATCACCAGAACCTTGACGCCCTTGGTGATCATGTTCTCGATCTGGGCAAGCTGGTTCGGGATGTCGTCTTCGGCGTACTGCAGGTCCGTGGCATAGCCCGCAGCGGTGAACTGCTCGACCATTGCGGCGCAGTCCGAAATCCAGCGGGCCGAGGATTGGGTCGGCATGGCGATGCCGATGGTGCCCTTGTCCTGCGCGAAGGCGGGCAGTCCCAGTACCGACGTGACGGCCGCAGCGCCGCCAAGCGCCAGAAGCGCCCTTCTTGAAAGCTGCATTGTGTATCCTCCCTGGCCGCACGAGGCGGCGGCAAATCCCAACGGCGCAGGTTGCAACCCTGCCTTGCCGTGGCGGGACAGTTGCAGAAAGGCGTCATATCGGTCAAATGATGATTTTGCTGATACACATGGCAAGATGATCATGAATGCACCGCCGAACACCGCTGCGCTGATTCAACGTGGCCTGAAACTCGTGCACCTGCGCCTGCTTTCCGCGCTGGCCGAAACCGAGCACATTTCGATGGCCGCAGCCCAGATCGGCATCGCCCAGCCCGCCGCTTCGCGCCTTCTGGCCGAGATCGAGCGGATCGTCGGCCAGCCTGTCCATCTGCGCACCGGGCGCGGCATGGTTCTGACGCCGGTCGGGCATGCCTTTGCGCGGCGGGCGCAGCGCATCCAGCTGGAACTGCAGGACGCCGCGCGGGACATGGCCGAGGCCGCATCGGGCGGCACGGGCAATGTCCGCATCGGGTCGGTGACCGGCCCCGCAATGGACCGCGTGCTGCCGGTGCTGCGCAATGCACGGCTGACCGCCCCGCAGATCACGTTCGAGGTGATCGTGGCACCGTCCGACATCCTGTGCGACCATCTGCTGTCGGGCCGCATCGACTTTGCGATCGGGCGGGTGCCTGCGGGACCCGAAGCGCAGCTTTTCGCGGTGTCCGAAATCGCGACCGAACCGGTGGCGCTGGTGGTGCGGCGCGGCCATCCGCTGGCCAACCATCCCGCGCCGTCGGCCGCAGACCTTCTGCGGTATGACTGGGTGATGCCGCCGGCGGATTCCCTTTTGACCCGCACCGTGTTGGACCGGTTGCACGCGCACGGGTTGCAAACCCCGCCGCAGCGGCTGTCCACCGCGTCGTTCCTGCTGACCTTCGCGCTGCTGCTGCAGTCGAACGCCATCGCCCCGCTGGCGCAGGCGGTGGCCCGCAGCTTTTCGCGCTTGCCCGACGGGCCCTATGCCATCCTTGCCGTCGATCTGGGCATCGAAGTGGAACCCTTCGGACTGGTCACCCGCGCGGGCGCGGTGCTCCCCCCGGCCGCCGCAGCCATCGCCCGCGAAATCCGACTTCTGACCCAGAACTATTCCGACTGACCCCCGTACCGGGGCAGGCCCCTTGCCCAAGCGCTTGCGCCCGTGCATTCCTGTCCGCGCAGACAGGAGGCGGCAATGGGTTTCATGCGGCGGGTGGCGGTACTGGCCCTGGTGGCGGTGATCGGGGGGGCGGGCGCGGGCGCGGCACAATCCGCCATCCCCCCGGAACAGGTGGTGCGCACGTGGTACCGGCTGGTTCTGGAACTGGTGCGCCATACCCCCACGATGTCACCCCCCGTCGCCAGCCGCAGCATGGGCTATATCGGCGTGGCCGCCTATGAATCGGTCGCGACCGGATCGGCGGGGATGACAAGTCTGGCCGGACAGGTCAACGGGCTGACCGCACTGCCGCAGCGCGAACCGGGGGCGGCCTATGACGAGGCGGTGGTGCTGCATGCGGTGCTGTCCGGGGCCGTCGCAGACCACTTTGGCAATACCGGCCCCACGGGGCAGCGCGCCATGGCCGCGATGACCGAAAAGTTCGGGGCGAAGGTCGCCGCCGGGGTATCCGAAGACGTCATCGCGCGCAGCCGGTCCTACGGGCAGGCAGTTGCGGCGCATGTGTACGCATGGTCGCAGACCGACGGCGGGGCGGTGATCGACAACATGGGTTTCCCGCTGGACCACACCCCCGCATCCGGGCCGCAGAACTGGGTCCCGACCTCGCTGGTCCGTCAGCAGCAGGCGCCGCTGCTTCCGCACTGGGGCAGCAACCGGCCCTTCGCGATGCCGCACGGCGCGGCCTGCCCCCTGCCCCCCCCGCCCGACTACAGCGAGGACCCCGCGTCGCAGTTCTACCGCGAAGCGATGGAAGTCGTCACCGCGAAGGCCGGGCTGACCGACGAACAAAAGACCATTGCCCGCTTCTGGTCAGACGATCCGATGCTGTCGCCGACGCCGCCCGGCCACTGGATTTCCATCGCCCTGCAGATTCTGGAAAAGGACGCGGCCGGGGTCGAGCGTCACGTCGACGTGCTGGCGCGTCTGGGGATGGCCCTATCGGATGCGTTCATCGGCTGCTGGCAGGCCAAGTTCGAATACGACCTGCTGCGCCCGGTGACCTATATCCGCCGGGTGATCGACCCGAAATGGGAGCCCTTGCTGATCACCCCGCCCTTCCCGGAATATCCCTCGGGCCATTCCACCCAGTCGGGCGCGGCGGCGACGGTGCTGACGGCGCTTTTTGGCGGCGGGTACGCCTTTGACGACGCAACCCATGTCGATGACGGCCTTGCCCCGCGCAGCTTTGCCAGCTTTTGGGACGCGGCCGAAGAGGCTGGCGTATCGCGGCTTTATGGCGGCATCCACTTTCGCGCGGCGATCGACCGGGGGCTGGATCAGGGGCGCTGCATCGGGGCGCATGTGAACGCATTGAAGACGGTGGCACCATGAGGCGCGTTCTTACCCTGATCACCTGCGCGGCCTTGCCCGTCCCCGCTGCGGCGCAGACCCCGCCAGCCTTTGCCGAGGAAACCGCAAGCGCCGGGATCGCCGCCACCTTTGCGGGGGAATGGGAGGAAATGGTCGGCGGCGGTGTGGCAACCTTCGACTGCACCGGCGACGGCAAGGACGAAGTGTTGATCGCGGGCGGCGTCAACCCCGCCACGTTCTGGCGCAACGACAGTCCGACCGGCGGGCCGCTGGCCTTTTCCGCGATGGACGCCGGTCTTGGGCTGACCAAGGTCGCGGGGGCCTATCCGCTGGATATTGACAGCGACGGTGTCATGGACCTTGTCCTGTTGCGCGTGGGCGAGAATGTGGTGATGCGGGGGCTTGGCGACTGCCGGTTCGAACGGGCGAACGAGGCATGGGGGTTTGACGGGGGTGACGGCTGGTCCACCGCCTTTGCCGCGATGTGGGAGACGGGGGCCGACTTTCCGACACTGGCCATCGGCAACTACATCGACCGGGCGGAAGAGGCGTTTCCCTGGGGGTCGTGCACCGACAACTGGCTGCACCGCGGGGGGGCTGCGGGTTTTGCCGCGCCGCTGCCCCTGACGCCCAGCTTTTGCACGCTTTCGATGCTGTTCACCGACTGGAACCGGTCGGGCCGCCCGTCGCTGCGGGTGTCGAACGACCGCGAATACTACAAGGGCGGGCAGGAACAGCTTTGGGACATCGCGCCCGGCACCGCGCCCCGCCTTTACACCGAAGCCGAAGGCTGGGCGCGGCTGCGCATCTGGGGCATGGGCATCGCCAGCCATGACGTCAACGGCGACGGATACCCCGACTATTTCCTGACCAGCATGGCCGACAGCAAGCTGCAGACGCTGAAACCAGACGCCAAGGGTCCGGCCTATGCCGACGTCGCCTGGGTCAACGGGGTGACGGCGCACCGGCCCTACACGGGCGACGACCTGCGCCCGTCGACCGGCTGGCATGCGCAGTTCGAGGATGTGAACAACGACGGACTGGCCGACCTGTTCGTCGCAAAGGGCAATGTCTGGGAAATGCCCGATTTCGCGATGGCCGATCCCGACAACCTGCTGGTGGCGGGCGGGCCGGACGGCAAGTTCGTGGAAATGGGCGGTGTTTCAGGGGTCGGCAGCGTTGCGGCCGGTCGCGGCGCGGCGCTGTCCGACTTCGATCTGGACGGGCGGATCGACCTGATCGTGGTCAACCGCAATTCACCCGCGCAGGTCTGGCGCAACGTGACGCCGGACGCCGGGGGCTGGGTGCAACTGCGGCTGGCGCAGGCGGCCCCCAATCTGGACGGCATCGGCGCGTGGATCGAGGTCCGCACGCGCGACAGGGTGCAGCGGCGCGAGATCACCTCGGGCGGGGGGCATGTGTCGGGCAGTCTGGGGTGGTGGCATTTCGGGCTGGGCGCGGCGGATGCGGCAGAGGTGCGGGTGATCTGGCCGGATGGCATTGCATCCGACTGGAGCGGCATCACCCCGAACGCCCGGTATGTGCTGGACCGGGCGGCGGGGGTCGTCGCGTGGAGCGTGGACTGACTAGCCCATCCGTTCCGACGCATAGCTGCCCGGACTGGCCGGAAACACCACCGTCTTGGTGCCGCTGACAAAGACACGGTGGTGGATGTGGGCGTGGATCGCGCGCGACAGCACCTGCGCCTCGACGTCGCGGCCAAGGCTGACGTAATCCTCGGGGCTTTGGGCGTGGGTGACGCGGACGGTGTCCTGTTCGATGATCGGGCCTTCGTCCAGATCGGCGGTGACGTAATGCGACGTAGCACCGATCAGCTTGACCCCGTGTTCATAGGCCTGCTTGTAGGGGTTCGCCCCCTTGAAGCTGGGCAGGAAGGAATGGTGGATGTTGATGATCCGCCCCGACATCTTCTGGCAGATGTCGTCCGACAGCACCTGCATGTAGCGCGCCAGCACCACCAGTTCCGCCCCCGTCTCTTCGACGATGCGCATCTGCGCGGCTTCGGCCTGCTGCTTGTTGTCCCTGGTCACCTTGATGCAGTGGAAGGGGATGTCGTGATTCACCACAACCTTCTGATAGTCCATATGGTTGGAAATGACGGCCACGATCTCGATCGGCAGCGCCCCGATGCGCCAGCGGTACAGCAGGTCGTTGAGGCAATGGCCAAAGCGCGACACCATGATGACGACCTTCATCCGCGACGTGGCATCATGGAATTTCGCCGCCATGGCAAAGGCCTGTGCGGTTTCGGCGAAACCTGTCTGAAGGGCGGCAAGATCGACCCCGGTTTCCGAGGCAAAGCTGACGCGCATGAAGAACCGCCCCGTCAGCGCATCGTCGAACTGCGAGCTGTCGGTGATGTTGCAGCCGTTCTGCGCCAGATAGGTGGCGATGGCGGCGACGATGCCCCGCTTGGTCGGGCAGGCGACGGTCAGAATGTAGTTCGGCACTTCAGTCTCCTATGGGGCGGATGGGCTGGGCCGGGCCGGCGCCATTGCGCGCCTGCCTAGCACTGATTGCTGCACTGCGGCAGGCCCATACCCGCGCAGCCGTGACACAGAACCGACATTGCACGGCGCAGGTCACTCTCCGGCAAGGCCAAGACGTGCACGCGCGCGGGCCGTGGCGGCGGTGATCAGGCGATCGGCGATGATGGCGATGGCTGCCACGGCCAGACCGGCCATCACGCCGCGGCCCACGTCGGCGGTGGCCAGTGCGGCGTAAACCTCCTGCCCCAGATCGCGGGTGCCGACCAGCGCGGTGATGACCAGCATCGACAGGGCCAGCATGATCGTCTGGTTCACCCCCAGCAGGATGTCGGGCAGCGCCATCGGCAGGCGCACGCGAGTCAGCACCTGCCAGCGGGTGCAGCCGCAGACGATGCCCGCCTCGACCAGTTCGGGCTGCACCGACCGCAGCCCGTGGGCCGTGTAGCGGACGGCGGGGGCCAGCGCGTAGAGGACGACGGCGATCATCGCTGCAAAGTCGCCCACCCGGAACAGCATGATGACCGGGATCAGGTACACGAAACTCGGCAGCGTCTGAAGCGTGTCGATGAAGGCCCCGATCACCTTGCCCGCCGTCTGGTTCGCCGCAGCCCAGATGCCCAGCGGAACCCCGATCATCGCGGCGATGATGACAGAGATGCCGCACAGATAGACGGTGGTCACCGCCTGTTCCCACAGGCCGGTCACGGCGATGAACAGACCCAGTCCAAGGCACAGCAGCGCGAGCCGGGCGCGGCCCAACTGCCACCCCGCTAGCGTGGCAAGCGCCAACACCCAGACCCAGGGCAGCGCCAGAAGGAAGCGCTTCACCGGCAGAAGGACGTTGATCAGGATGGCATCCTTGAACGCCTCGATCTGGTCGAAGTAGCTGACGTTGATGTATTCCACGAGGTCGGACCAGAAGGTGCGCGTCGACAGCATCGCCTCTTTCGGGTAGGTCTGCACCCATGGCAGCACCAGACCCGCCACCCCCGTCACCACGATCAGGACCAGTACAGCCACCGTCTTCGGGTGCCGCCTTGTCCAATTGCCGGTGACGACAGCCCCCTGCCCCGATCGCGCCGCCAGCGCCTGCGACAACCGGTCCAGCGCCACGGCCAGCGCGGTGATTGCCAGCCCTGCCTCGATGCCCGCCCCGATCTTGAGGCTGCGGAGCGCGTTCAGCACGTCAAACCCCAGCCCCCCCGCCCCGATCATCGAGGCGATGATGACCATGTTCAGGGACAGCATGATCACCTGATTGACGCCCACCATCAGGTCGGGCAGCGCCACCGGCAGCAGGACCTTGCGCATCTGCTGGCCCGGCGTGCAGCCGACCATCCGGCCGAATTCCTGCAACTCGGGCGGGATCGACCGCAGGGCAAGCGTGGTGATGCGCACCATCGGGGGCATGGCATAGATCACCGTGGCGATCAGCGCCGAGACCGGGCCGAAGCCGAACAGGAACAGGATCGGCACCAGATAGGCGAAGGTCGGCACGGTCTGCATCAGGTCCAGCACCGGCGAAAGGATGCGGTTGAACAGCGGCGACAGGAAGGCGGCGATGCCGAGGGCAAGCCCCCCCGCAACCCCCATCGGCACCGCGATCAGGATCGAGGCGAGCGTGGTCATCGCACTTTCCCACTGGCCGAACACCGCGAGGTACAGAAACAGCGCGCCGATGAGCAGGCCGAGCCACAGGTTCTTGGCATAGATGCCAAGCGCCACCATCGCGGCGGTCACCGCGATCCATGAGATCGGCGGGACGATGGTGGTGGCGCGGCGGCCCTTGCCTTCGGTGATGCCATCGACCAGCAGGATGCGTGCGGCGTCATAGGGGACTTCGACCAGCGTGGCAATGGCGCGGGTGGCTTCCTTGACCGTGAACAGACCGAAGGTCGCATCCTCGACCAGCCATTTCATCGCGGCGCTGGTGGCCCCGGCAAGGTCGATCATCAGGGTGGGCGGCGGGCGCAGCAGCCATGCCGGAATTTGCACCGAAAGAAGGGCAAGCAGGAGGCTGACCGCGAACAGAGCCGGCCACAACAGGGCCCGGGGTCGCATCAGCGCGTAGGGGCCCGGCAGGGCTTGCGGGCCCATCATGTACCGCGTCCGATCAGCACATCGACGACCGCGCGCGCCCCGACATGGCCGATGACCGTGCCTGCGGCATCGGTTACGGCGTGCGGCAGTCCCGCCGCCTCGATCCGGTCTGCCACATCCTCGACCCGCGCCGAGGCGGGCAGGCTGCCTGCGGTTTCGGGCGCAACGCCGGGCGTCATGATGCGGCCGATGGTCACCACCTTGGCGCGCGGCACATGGGCGGTGAAGGCCGCCACGTAATCGTCGGCCGGGGCAAGCACCAGTTCTTCGGGCGTCGCCACCTGCACCACCGCGCCGTCCTTCATGATGGCGATGCGGTCGGCCAGCCGGATGGCCTCGTCGAAGTCGTGGGTGATGAACACGATGGTCTTGTGCAACTGGTTCTGGATGCGCAGGAATTCGTCCTGCATCTCGCGCCGGATCAGCGGATCAAGCGCCGAGAAGGGTTCATCGAGAAACCAGAGTTCAGGCTCCACGGCCAGGCTGCGGGCGATGCCGACGCGTTGCTGCTGGCCGCCCGAAAGCTGGCGGGGATAGTAGTCCTCTCGGCCTTTCAGCCCGACCAGCGCCGTCACCTCGCGGGCGCGGGCTTCGCGGACATCGCGCGCGATGCCCTGAATCTCCAGCGGGAAGGCGACGTTCTGCAGGACGGTCAGGTGCGGCAGCAGGGCGAAATGCTGAAACACCATGCCCATCCGGTGGCGGCGGATTTCGATCATCTCGGCCGCGCCGGCCTTCAGCAGGTCCTGCCCGTTGAACAGGATCTCGCCCCCCGACGGCTCGATCAGACGTGACAGGCAGCGCACCAGCGTTGATTTGCCCGACCCTGAAAGGCCCATGATCACGAAAATCTCGCCCTCGCGGACATCCAGCGTCACGTCGCGCACCGCCCCCACATGATCGCTGCGGCGGATGTCGTCCAGCGTCGGCGCGGCACCGTTGGCCAGCAGGCGTTCGGGATGCGGGCCGTAGATCTTCCAGACATGCCGGCAGGCAAGCTTGACGGGGCGTTCATTCATGGCGGGGTCCGGTACAGGCGGTCTGGGCGCAGCAAGGTCGGCGGGGCGGGCATGGCCAGCCCCGCCGGGATTGGTCACTCGATCCACTTGGTCCAGACGGCCTCGTTCGCGGTCATCCACTCGTCGACCACATCTTCCAGCGGGATGCCTTCGACATCGACCTTGCCGACCATCGCGCCCATCTCTTCGTTGGTCATGGTGAATGCCTTGATCGCCTTGGCGGCACCCGGCCACTTGCCTTCAAGCCCGACCCAGCCCGCCTTGTAGATCGGACCGGTGGGTTTGCCGCAGTCATAGGCGGCGGCAGGGTTTTCGCCCGCTGCCGGATCGGTGTAGCATTCGGCGCTGTAGGCGGGGAATTCGATCCATTCGCCGGGGTACTTGATCGGGGCCCAGTGCGGCGAATAGATCCACATCAGGATAGGGTCCTGCCGTTGATACGCCGCCTCCAGTTCTGCGAACATCGCGGCGTCGGTGCCGGCATGGATCACTTCGTAATTCAGGCCCAGCGATGCGATCCGTTCCTCGTCATAGCCGCCCCAGGTGACGGGGCCGCCCAGATACCGGCCCTTGGGCGCGGTTTCGGCCGTGGCGAACAGTTCGGCGCAGGCGTTCAGCGCCTTCCAGTCGGGCAGACCGGGGCACTTTTCCTTCATGTAGATCGGGTACCACCATTCCTCTTTCGCCTGCATCCCGGTCTCGCCGAAGCTGACGGTGTTGCCGGTGGCGATCGAGGCATTCATCGCATCGGCGGCGGTGGTCGCCCACAATTCCATCGCGACATGCAGATCGCCCGATTCGATGCCGGAAAACTGGGCAAGGTAATCGGCCTGGACCAGTTCCACGTTGTAACCAGCCTCTTCCAGCACGGCGGCCATGATGTTCGTCGTGATGAACTGCCCGGTCCAGTCATGCAGGGTCAGCTTGATCGGGTCTTCCGATTCAACCTGCGCCAGCGCCGCCCCGGCGGAAAGACCAAGGGCCATGCCCAGCGAAATCAGTCGTGTCGTCTGTCTCATGTTCAAATCCTCTGTTGGGTTGGGGTCTGCCCGGTGATCTGGGCGGCACCTGCGCCGACATTCTTGCCGGTCTTGAGAGAAAGCGTGGAAGCCTGGGTTCGGACTGTCAAATGCAATGCAGGGGTGCGGGCCATTCTGGTCGGCTTTGCCCGCGGACTGGGGCGGCGACGCCGAAAAATGCTGCGCCGCCGTTCAACGCTCAATTTCTGAGATAGCTTTCCATGCTGTCTTCCAGCGCATCCTTCCATGGCGTGTGGTGCAGAGGTGCCATTGAGCCCGTGATCACCGAGGCATAGGCGTTGTCGCGGAAGGTCATGATCCCTTTCTTCTTGTGCTCTTTCCAGGCGAAGAACGCCTCGCAGGCCCCATCGACATCGAAGGACGGGTAATCGGTTTCGGCGATCAGTTCCTTGACGTAGTCGCCCTGGTAATGGATGGCGTCATGCGCATCCTGCCCTGCGTCCTCCGCCGCAACGCGGTCGGCCACATCCTTGGCGCGGGTCGCCTCGTCTGCCGGAATCGCGATGCGGCCCATGATCACGTCGCGCACCCACCAGGCCTGCGCGTCGAACATGTTGAAGGTGAACCACTGGTCCTGCATGCCAAGGTAGAATAGCGCCGGGTTCTTCACCCAGGCAACGCCCTTGTAAAGATCGGCGGCGGCCAGGCGGTTACGGGTTTTCAGCCGCAGGTCGTCGGGCAGGAACGGGAAGTGGTGCTTGTAGCCGGTGCACAGGATGATGGCGTTCACCTTCACCGAAGTGCCGTCCTTGAAATAGGCGGTCGTTTCGTCCACCCGTTCCAGAATCGGGACTTCTTTCCAGTTCGACGGCCAATTGAACCCCATCGGCGCGGTGCGGTGCGCCACGGTGATCGAATTTGCCCCGTATTTCCAGCATTGCGACCCGATATCCTCGGCCGAATAGGACGTGCCGACGATCAGGATGTCCTTGCCCTTGAACTCCATCGCGTCGCGGAAGTCGTGGGCATGCAGGACACGGCCGCCGAACGTGGAAAAGCCGGGGAATTCCGGGACGTTCGGGGTGGAGAAGTGACCCGAGGCGACGATGACATGGTCGAATACCTCGTCATACACCGTGTCGTTCTTCAGGTCGTGCACGGTGACCGTGAACTTGCCTGTGGCGGGGTCGTGGCGCACAAAGCGGACCGTCGTGCAGAACCTGATCCAGTCGCGGACACCGGCCTTCTTCACCCGGCCTTCGATGTAATCGAACAGCACCGCGCGGGGCGGGTAGCTGCCGATCTGCTTGCCGAAATGTTCCTCAAAGGAATAATCCGCAAATTCAAGCCCTTCCTTGGGACCGTTCGACCACAGGTAGCGGTACATCGAACAATGCACCGGCTCACCATGTTCATCCAGACCGGTGCGCCAGGTGTAGTTCCAAAGCCCGCCCCAGTTTTCCTGCTTTTCGAAGCAGACGATTTCCGGGATGTTGGCCCCCTTGGCCGCTGCCGACTGGAAGGCCCGAAGCTGGGCCAGACCCGAAGGCCCTGCGCCGATGACCGCGACACGTTTCTGCATTCGACACTCCCGCTTGTCCAAAGGCTTTGCGCCCGGATCGTTTGACCCAACGCTAGCGAGGCGACGGTTGCCGTGTCAAATATTTTTCCTGCCGGGAAACGATGCCGCCGTGCTTTTAGGCATCGGCGCAGCGGGTCAGGATTGCGGCCGGGTCTTCTTGGGGTCGTAATGCGACAGGGTCACGATCTGTGCGGGAAGACGCTTCTGCTGCCCGTCCAGCTTGCCAACCTCGACCGCCGTGCCGGGGGCGGCATGGATGACGTCGACCCGCGCCAGCGCGATGTTGCGGCCAAGGATCGGTGACCGGGTGGCGGATGTGACAACACCGATCTGCGCCCGGCCCAGATGGATGGTGTCGCCGTGGCCGACATCGACCGCCGAGTCGATGTCCAGCCCGACAAAACGGTGGCTCGGCTGCTCCTTGCGCCGGATCAGTGCGTCGCGGCCGATGAAGTCGTCCGTCTTGGATTTCAGGGGCACGGTAAACCCGATGCCGGCCTCGAACGGATCGGTCTGATCGGAAAAATCATAGCCGGCAAAGATCAGCCCCGCCTCGATGCGGACCATGTCCAGCGCGGCAAGGCCCATCGGGCGCAGGCCGAGGTCGCGGCCATGCTCCCACACCGCATCATACACCGCCTCGCCGTCCTTGGGGTGGCAGAAGATTTCATAGCCCAACTCGCCGGTATAGCCGGTGCGCGACACCACCACCGGCGCGCCGTTGGGGCCGCCGATGCGGGCGACGGCAAAGCGGAACCAGCCAAGCTCTTGCACCGTGGGCTGTGTGGGGGCGGTCCAGATCATCCGCGACAGGATTTCGCGGCTGTTGGGCCCCTGCACCGCCAGATTGTGCAACTGGTCGGTGGACGACCGGATCATCACCTTCAGACCCAGCTTTTCGGCCTGTTCGCGCAGCCAGATGCCGCCGTACTCATCGCCGCCGATCCAGCGGAACCGGTCGCGCCCCAACCGGAACAGGGTTCCGTCGTCGATCATCCCGCCGTGCGGATAGCACATCGCGGAATAGACCACCTGCCCCTCTGACAGTTTCTTGACGTCGCGCGTCAGGGCATACTGCATCAGCGCCTCGGCATCCGGGCCGGTCACCTCGACCTTGCGCAGCGGGGACAGGTCGATGACCACTGCAGCCTGACGGCAGGCCCAGTATTCCTCGATCGCGCCGGTCGCGGCATAGACCTGCGGCAGCCAGTAGCCCTTGTATTCGACCACGTTGCGCGTCAGCGCCGACGTGCGCGGGGTAAAGGCTGTGTCCTTCGTCATCTTCGGCTCCGCGTTGGGCGTGGCGCGGGTGGCGATCGCGCGGGAAAAGGTCTGGACGCCGGAATAGGTCCGCACGTGGATGTCGCTGAGATACCAGCCATTGGCGGGCGAGGTGTCGTCCGGGCAGGCCGAACTGACGCAGACAAGATCGGTCAGCGCGCGGAACAGCACATAATCGCCGGGGCGCGACCACGGCTCGTCCGAGATGACCACGCCATGCGCGTCGATGGCGGTATTGAAGAACAGGTTGACCGCCATCCAGCCCGCCCGCGCCGTCACCCCATGCGGGGCCAGCGCACGGTTGAAGTTGTCCGAACAGTTGGCATGGCCGGGATAGCCGATGTCGTCATAGTATTTCGACGCGCAGGCCAGCGCAAAGGCGTCATGCCGGCCCACCGTATCCTGCACCACCTCGACCAGCGGCAGCATGTCGTGGTCGTAATATTTCGAATGCAGCCCCGGTACAGAAAAGGCGTGACCCATCAGGGTTCGCGAGGTGGTGACGTCCAGCGCGTGTTCGATGCCCTTGTCCAGCTTGCGGGCCGAAAAGCACTGGAAATCAGTGCACTGGCGGCCGTCGACGTCGATCACCTGAATGTAGTCGCCCGCCTTGACGAAATAGGCTTCGGCGGTGGCCGATTTCACCCGCAGGTCCAGCACCGGGTCGGCCAGCGGATCGGGCAGGTCGAACCGGCGCACCGGAATCAGGCTGGCCCGCTTGACCTGCACGCCCAGCGGCGTGACCGTGTCCTGCGCGTCCGGTGCCATGTCGGCACCGGGGGCGGCGATGATCAGGTTGCCCGCACGGGTAATCGTGAAACTTTCGCTGGCACCCGCCGGAGTTTCAGCGTCGAACCGCGCCACGGCCCCGGCGCGGGCAAGGTCGATGCCCCGCCGTTCCAGCCCAAGGCGCAGCCCGCCCAGACCGGACCCGGCGCGCGGCCCGCCCGACAACAGGGCCTTCAGCCCGCGCGCCTCCGAATTGGATGCGACCCCCAGCAGTCCCGCATCGATCCGGCCCGTCTCGTCGGCGGCGACAAGTTCGGCAACCTGCCCGCCTTCCGTGTTGGTGACCGTCACCACATCGCCCGCCGAAACCGGGATCAGCAACGCGCCGCCCCCGGCAACCTCATAGGTTTCCCGGCCCTGCCGATGCAACGAATCGGGCATCAGGATGCGGCTGGGCCGGGGCGGGCCGGGGATCACGCGCGGATATGCGATGTCGAGCATCTGCCTGGCCTTCCCGGATGCGTTGCACACGCTTCAAAAATGTTTCACAAGAATAATATCGGCGGGGCGTCCTTGCGGCAAGGGATTTGCGGCAGTCCCTTCGGAACAGGCGAAGGGCGGATCGTTTGTACACAATCCTGTTGGGTCTGGCGGCGGCCGTCGTCTGGGGCGTGCATGATTTCGCCGTGCGCAAGGTCAGCGGCCGGGCGGATGTGTCGGTTCTGCTGGCGATGGCCTTCCTGTTCGGGGCCTGCCTGCTGCTGCCTCTGGCTGCGCTTCAGGGCGGCTGGGACACGTTATCAGGCGCGGTGGTCGGTCTGGCGCTGCTGGCGGGGGCGTCCTATGCCTGCGCTGGGTACGGGCAGTACCGCGCCTTTGCCATCGGTCCGGTGCGTCTGGTCGCGGCGATCACCGGGGCGTTTCCGCTGCTGTCGGTCGGCATCGCCGTGCTGCGCGGGCAGGAGGTGGGGCTTTTGGTCTGGCTGGGGGCCGCCGCCGTCGTGGGCGGGATCGCCGTGGTGGCGCAGGGGCAGGACGGCGAAAGCCAGGGCAGCCGGGGGGCCGCCATCGCATGGTCGCTGCTGGCAAGCACCGGGTACGCCACGACCTTTGCCTTTGCGCAATGGGCCGTCGAGACAGGGGCAGACCTGCCGGTGTCGCTGGTGGTCCGGCTGGCGGCCATTTCGATGGTACTGGGGTTGATCGCGGTGCGGCGGCCCGATGTGCGCCCCGCGCTAGCGCATTGGCGCGCGATGCTGCTGATCGGGGCGCTGGATGTGGGCGCGCTGACGCTGGTGACGATTGCCGGCGGGTTCGCCAACCCCGAATACGCCTCGGTCGCGTCCAGCGTCTTTGGAATCATCACCATTCTGCTGGCATGGAAACTGCTGAAAGAGCCGATGACGCGGCTGCAATGGATCGGGGTGGCGGTCGTG
This sequence comes from Rhodobacter sp., assembly GCA_027487575.1. Classification (GTDB taxonomy): domain Bacteria; phylum Pseudomonadota; class Alphaproteobacteria; order Rhodobacterales; family Rhodobacteraceae; genus JAIYDJ01. The sequence goes on from JAIYDJ010000089.1 coordinate 16,090, forward strand.
TTCGGCGGGATCGTGTCTTTGGGGCTGGCATGATCGCAGGTCCGGCTTTTCATTTGAGGCATCGAGTGTTTCACGGTAGTAAACGAAATCCGTGACAACGAGGGTGGGCCGCATGATCGACGCAGGACCGGACGAGCCAGACGACATCCTGTTGCCGAAATCCAAGCCCGCCTTCGATCAGGACCCGCACCGGGTGCGCGAGTTGTCCGAACGCAATCTGGAAATGGCGATCGGCCGGTCAGTGCGGGCGTTCCGCCGCCAGCAGGGCATGACGGTGGCCGATCTGGCCGGGGTGACCGGCCTGTCGATCGGGATGCTGTCGAAGATCGAAAACGGCATCACCTCGCCGTCACTGACCACGCTGCAGATCCTTGCCCACGCGTTTTCGACGCCGATCACCGCGTTCTTCCGGGGATTCGAGGAGCGGCGCGAGGTGCAGCACGTCAAGGCGGGCGAGCATCTGGAGATCGAACGGCGCGGCACGCGGGCGGGGCATCAGTACCACCTGCTGGGCCATATCGGGTCCAACGATTCGGGCGTGGTGGTCGAGCCGTACCTGATCACGCTGACCGAGGAGTCCGATACGTTCCCGACATTCCAGCATGACGGGATCGAGTTGTTGTACATGCTGGAAGGCGAGGTGGAATACCGTCACGGCGACCAGTTGTTCCACCTGAAGCCCGGCGACAGCCTGATGTTCGACGCCGATGCGCAGCACGGGCCGGAGGTGCACGTGAAACTGCCCGCGCGGTATCTGTCGATCATTTCGTATCAGCAGGGGTAGCAGGAGTTTGGTGACGGGTCAGGGATGTGTGCCCGGACCGATCAGGGGATCGTCCGGTGGACGATCCCCCGGTCCGTTGGTTGAAGCCGCAAGGCGGAGACCAAGGGGTTTTCCGCAGGTTTGACGTGAGAGAAATCAGACCGCGCCTGCCTGGGCTGGCGCTTTTCGCGCCTGCCAAGGGGCAGACAGGCGCGGCCTGATTTGATTGAGATCAAATCCGGCAAGAAGACAGGAGCGGTCGCGAGATGATTGATCCCAAGACGCGCCAGAATGCCTGATCTAATCCGCCCAGATCCCCGGCGAGGTCGGCGCGCCGTCGTCGTACTTCGACAGATAGTCCAGCATCAGCGGCTTGTTGCGGATGAAGCCCTTGTAGGTCGCAAGTTCATCCGGAATGTCGCGCACGACCCGGTGCAGGCGGCGGGCCCATTTCGGCACGGTCACCAACTCTTCGAACTTGATCAGATAGCAGCGGATCGGAAAGACTATGGCGTTGGACCGCGGCAGGCGGTGCAGGGTCTGCAATTCCACCCGCAGATGCTGACGGTGGCCGATGGTGTCAGCCGTCATCGTGGTCTTGGACGGGCCCCATTTGGGGTAATTCTCGGGGCTGGTGTCCAGCAGCGGGTCCACCGTCATCGTCCAGTTGAACCGCCGCACGGGTGCGCCAAGTTGCAGGTTCAGCAGGAACTTCAGCGCCCGGTCGAACACGCGCATCTCGTGCGCCAAGGGCACCGGCGCGTGCCATTCGTGAAACGACATGCCGATGTCGAAATCAAGGCTCCAGTCCGCCTGCGTCGTGACCATCCCGGCCTCGATCCACAGGTTGTCGTCCCGCTGATCCTGCAGGGTGAAATCGCCCTGTGTCTGGCGGGTGATGTATTCCATCGGGCCGCAGGGCAGCGTGGTTTCGTCAAGGAAGGTGAAGCTCTGTTCGATCTGCAGCGGGCGGATGACCCAGTGCCAGCGGTTGCCATCCTGCGTCAGGCTGAACCACTGCGGATAGTCCCGCGCCTTGGCTACCATGATCAACTCCAGCAGGTCCCACCCCGCCAGCGTCATGTGCGGCAATGACTGGCAGCGCAGGGGGTCTTCGGCCAGCACAAGCGCGCGGTCGCGCATTTCGGCGACATAATGTTCATCGACGTCGAACACGTGCTCGAACACCGATCCGGGACGCCCCGGCAGGTGCGGCTCCATGTTGACCGAATACATGTAGCTGTCTTCGGGAAACGGAAACGGAAACCGGGCAATCGCGCGGGGCGAGTTGCGGAAGGTGTAGTCGCCGCGGAACGTCTCGTCATTGAAGTCCAGTCCCATCGCTTCCCCTATCGGTCCAGAACCAGAGTGGTGCCAGCGAACCGCGACACGCAGGGCATGATCTTTCGGTTGGCCGCCTTCTGTTCGTCGGTCAGCCAGTGGTCGTTGTGGTCGATCTGCCCGTCGCAGCCCAGCACGTCGGTTTCGCATTCGCCGCAGGCCCCGCCCCGGCACAGATAGGGGGCGTCCACCCCCGCCGCCTCGATCGCTTCCAGCAGCGATTGCGCGGGGCCGACGGTCAACGTTCTGCCCGTGGCCGCAAGCTGCACCTGAAACGGCAGGCCGACCGGGGGGGCAAGGAATTCTTCCGAATGGACGGCATGCGCGGGCCAGCCCATCGCCAGCGCCGTGGTGCGGACCCAGGCAATCATGCCTTTGGGGCCGCAGACATAAAGATGCGTGCCGAGCGGCTGGCCCGACAGCAACCGGGCCAGGTCGATGACCTGCCCCTGATCGTCAAGGTAGATGCGCACCTTGCCGGGGTGGCGGGCGGTCAGATCGTCGGCATATGCCGCGTGGTCGCGGCTGCGCGCGCTGTAGTGCAGTTCGAACCGGCCGCCCAGCGTGGCAAGGGCTGCGATCTGGCTGAGGAACGGCGTGATGCCGATGCCGCCCGCGATCATCAGGTGCTTGCGGGCGCGGGCATCCAGCGGGAACAGGTTGACGGGCGAGGAAATCACCATATCCATCCCGGCGCTGACATGGTCGTGCAGATGGCGCGACCCGCCGCGCCCGGCCTCATCCCGCCGGACCGAGATTTCATAGCCCGATGTGTCAGCAGGGTCGCTCATCAGCGAATAGGGGTTCAGGCGGCGGGTTCTGTGATCGTCCATGTCGACCACCACATGCGCGCCGCCCGAAAACGTGGGCATCGGCCCGCCGTCGCGGCGAACGAAGCGGAACCGCTTGATCAGGGGCGTGACGCTGACGACCTCGGCCACGCGAACCGGGATTTTCGGGGCACCGACGCTCATGCGAACCGCTCTTGGGCTGGAGGGACAAGGCCGGGGTCTTCGGCATCGATGTTGACGCCCTGAAACGCGGCGATCCGGCGCGAATAGTGGTCGCGCACGAACAGGTTCAGGCCGCAATGGCTGCAGACGAACGGGTCGGTGCGGACGTTTTCGGTAATGCCCTTGCAATGCACGCATTGCACGCGGCGCACGGTCGATCCGCGATGTTCGGTCTGCACCGCCTGCCACGGCAGGCCGGCAAACATCGCCTGCTGCTGGACCTGCCCGATCAGCCCTTCGCTGCCCGCCGCGTAGATTTGCAGACCCATATGGGCGTCGGCCAACACCTTTTGCAGGCGCGGCAGGGCGGCGGCGAAGCTGGGGCTGCGGTGGAACCGGGCGGGCGTCAGGGCCTGCAGGCGGTCTGAAAGATCGGTGCCGTTCGGCCCGGGCATGTAGATGATCTGCGCCGTCGCCAGAAGGTTGGACGCATCTTCCGCCTGCGCCACCATGGCCAGCAGCGCCTCTGCCCCCTCGCCATCGGCGACCATCAGATGGCCCCGGCCCGGGCGGGCGGTCAGCGTGCCGTAGACCGGGCGGCTGGGGATCGAGGGCGGGGCGTGCATCTTAACCCTTTGCGGTCCGGCGTTTCTTCTCGATATCGTAGAACGGCATCGGATGGGTCGTTGCGGCAATCTCGCCATGGGTTGCGCAGGACACGACCAATGGCGTGCCCGTGTTGGCGCAATCGACCGGCAACCGGGCGATGGCGATGGTGTGCTGGTTCAGCGGCGAATACATGGCTTGCGTGACAACGCCCACCTGCACCCCGTCGCGCATCACCGGCGCGCCATTGCCCGGCGCGTTGCGCCCCTCCAGCTTCAGCCCCCAGATCTTGAACCGTTCCTTGCCCTTCAGCCGGTAATGCTCCTCCGCTCCGCGAAAGCCGGTCTTGCCGGGGGACACGGTGAAATCTAGCCCCAACTCCCACAACGTGTCGCCGGGGGCTTCGTCGGCGAAGGGATACATCTCGGAATTGTCGAACGGGAAGAACAGAAGGTAGCTTTCGGTGCGCAAGAGGTCCAGCGTGGTGAACCGGCACGGAATGATGCCCATATCGGCCCCTTCAGCCAGAATCCGGTCCCAGATCATCGGGGCATCCTGCCCGCGGCAGAAGAGTTCGTACCCTCGCTCGCCGGTATAGCCGGTGCGCGAAATCATCACCGGACGCCCGAAGATCGAGGTCTGCATGTGCGCGAAGTAGGGCAGCGCGCGGATGCCTTCGACATGGCGTTCCAGATACTCCACCGCCAACGGCCCCTGCAGCGACAGGTCATGCAGGTTGTCGTCGAACCGCACCGACACGTCGCGCCCGCTGGCCGCCATCGTCAGTTGCTCATGCCCCTGCCCCGACCCGTGCACCACCATGAAGGCGTTCGGCCCGGTGCGATAGATCACGCAGTCGTCGACGAACTTTCCCGCGTCGTTCAGCATCGTCGCATAGACCGACCGCCCCGGCATCAGCTTCTCGATGTTGCGCGTCGTTGCGCGTTCGACGACATGGCTGGCGGCGGGGCCGGTGAGGTGGACCTTTTTCAGCCCCGACACATCCATCAGCCCGGCCTTGGTGCGGATGGCGAGGTATTCGAGTTCCGGATCGCCATCATAGCTCCAGGCGGTGCCCATTCCGCTCCAGTCCTCAAGGTTGGAGCCGAGGGCGCGATGCCGATCCCCCAGTGCCGAGAATCTCCAGGAATTGGTCATGTGCGCCCCCCGATGGCCGTGCTCTTTTGGCGCAGTCTGCGGGCCATGCCCGTCAAAATCAACATTCTTGTGCAAAAAGTTTTCCTGACAGGCAAAGATTCCGGCAGGTGCCCCAGGTTATGCAAACCCGGCCGCCGGGCTGCCGCATTGCCAGACAGTAATAAAAGTTTCTTCCCAGTTGAGATGGGCAAAGGTCGGTGCTAGCCTGACGGTCAACCTTGTCAGGAGCCTTTGCATGTGCGGGATCGTTGGACTGTTTCTGAAGGACCCGGCGCTGGAACCGCAGTTGGGTGCGCTGCTGACCGACATGCTGATCACCATGACGGATCGCGGCCCCGACAGCGCAGGCATCGCCATCTACGGCCGTCCGACGGATGGGCAGGCCAAGCTGACGGTGCAGTCGGCCGACCCCGCACGGGACTTCGCGACGCTGGCGGACGATCTGGGCCGGGCGGTGGGCGCAACGATCACGGCCGAGATCAAGGATACGCATATCGTGCTCGACCTGCCCGCCCCCGCATTGGACGCGGCCCGCGCCGCCCTGCGGACCCTGCGCCCCGATGCGCGGGTGATGAGCGCGGGGGAAGGTATCGAAATCTACAAGGAGGTCGGCCTGCCCCGCGACGTGGCGGCGCGGTTCGATCTGGCGCGAATGACCGGAACGCACGGCATTGGACATACAAGGATGGCCACCGAATCGGCCGTGACGACCATGGGCGCGCATCCGTTTTCAACCGGGCCGGACCAGTGCCTTGTGCACAACGGATCGCTGTCGAACCACAACTCGGTGCGCCGGACGCTGCGGGCAGCGGGAATGACTTTCGAGACGGAAAACGACACCGAGGTCGCGGCGGCTTTCATCAGCCACAAACTGCATGAAGGCTCCGCTCTGGGCGCGGCGATGGAGGCGACGCTGACCGATCTGGACGGCTTCTTCACCTTTGTCGTCGGTACGAAGAACGGCTTTGGCGTGGTGCGCGACCCGATCGCCTGCAAGCCCGCCGTGATGGCCGAAACGGACCAGTACGTCGCCTTCGGGTCCGAATACCGCGCGATGGTCGGCCTTCCCGGCATCGAGACCGCCCGCGTGTGGGAGCCCGAGCCTGCCACCGTCTATTTCTGGGAACGCTGAGCCATGCAGACATTCGACCTTGATGCGCAGGGCCTGCGCGCGCTGAACTCCACCTTGCACGGGTTGCGCGGCCAGACGAACCAGACGGTGTGGGACGTGGTGAACCCAAAGGGCGCGCATTCCATCGCCGTTGGGCTTGATGCGCCGATCGATCTGACCGTGCACGGGTCCACGGGTTATTATTGCGCGGGCATGAACAAGCAGGCGACCGTGCGGATCAAGGGGTCCGCCGGGCCGGGGGTCGCCGAAAACATGATGTCGGGTACGGTGATCATCGACGGCGACGCGAGCCAGTATGCCGGGGCCACCGGCAACGGCGGGTTGCTGGTGATCAAGGGCAACGCATCGTCGCGTTGCGGCATCTCGATGAAGGGAATCGAGATCGTGGTGCACGGCAACATCGGCCACATGTCGGCCTTCATGGCGCAGTCGGGTGCGATGGTGGTTCTGGGTGACGCGGGCGAGGCACTGGGCGATTCGCTATACGAGGCGCGGCTCTACGTGCGCGGATCGGTGAAATCGCTGGGGGCGGACTGCGTGGAAAAGCCGATGCGGGCGGAACATCTGGAACAGGTGGCCGACTTGCTGCAGCGGGGCGAAGCGGAGCATCTTGCGCGGCCCGAGGATTTCAAACGTTACGGGTCGGCGCGCAAGCTCTACACCTTCAACATCGACAACGCCGGCGAATACTGAGGTACCCATGAGCGATTTTCCCCACACCCCCCCGCGCCAAAGCTGGACCTTTTCGCCCGATGTGAATGCCGAAATCCGCCGTGCCGCTGCAACCGGCATCTATGACATCCGGGGCGGCGGATCGAAACGCCGCCTGCCCCATTTCGACGACCTCTTGTTTCTGGGGGCCAGCATCAGCCGCTATCCGCTGGAAGGCTACCGCGAGAAATGCGCCACGGACGTGTGGCTCGGGACCCGCCATGCCAAGAAGCCGATCCACCTGCAAATTCCGATCACCATCGCGGGCATGAGTTTCGGGGCACTGTCAGGGCCAGCCAAAGAAGCGTTGGGACGGGGTGCCACCGAGGCCGGAACCTCGACCACCACCGGCGACGGCGGGATGACGGAAGAAGAGCGCGGGCATTCCCGCACGCTGGTCTATCAGTACCTTCCCAGCCGCTACGGGATGAACCCCGACGACCTGCGCCGGGCGGATGCGATCGAGGTGGTGGTCGGTCAGGGCGCGAAACCGGGCGGCGGGGGCATGCTGCTGGGCCAGAAGATCAGCGACCGGGTGGCCGCGATGCGCAACCTGCCCAAAGGGATCGACCAGCGGTCGGCCTGTCGGCACCCTGACTGGACCGGGCCGGATGACCTTGAAATCAAGATCATGGAACTGCGCGAGATCACCGATTGGGAAAAGCCGATCTATGTGAAGATCGGCGGCGCGCGGCCCTATTACGACACGGCATTGGCGGTGAAGGCCGGGGCGGATGTCGTGGTTCTGGACGGCATGCAGGGCGGCACGGCGGCGACGCAGGATGTGTTCATCGAGAATGTCGGAATGCCGATCCTCGCCTGCATCCCGCAGGCGGTGAAGGCGCTGCAGGACCTGAACATGCATCGCAAGGTGCAACTGATCGTGTCGGGTGGCATCCGGACGGGCGCCGATGTAGCCAAGGC
>JAIYDJ010000001.1 GCA_027487575.1 Rhodobacter sp.
TGCGCGGTGCCCTTCAGCGCCCGGCGGGCGACGCGCAGCAGCGCCTCGATCACCACGGCCAGAACCGCCGCCTGAACCCCGGTGAACAGGGCGGCAACCAGCGGCACCGTGCCGAAGGCCGCGTAGATCATCGACAGGACCAGCACCACCACCGCGCCGGGCAGGACGAACAGAAGGCCGGTGATCAGACCGCCGAGGGTGCCATGGCTGCGCCAGCCGATCCATGTCGCCAGTTGCATCGCCTCCGGCCCCGGCAGCAACATGCAGAACGAAAGCGCAGAGAGATATTCCTTTTCCGACAGCCACTTGGCCCGGTCCACCACCTCGCGGTGCATCATGGCGATCTGCGCGGCCGGCCCGCCGAACGACAGGATACCGATGCGCGCGAAGGTGCGGGTCAGATCAGACAGGGAAGGGGTCATGGGGCGCGCCCGGCTGGCCAGTCGTGGCCTTCGTCGAACCCGTCGCGCGCCCAACGGTAAAGCGCATCGTAGATCGTGTTTCCGACCGCCACCTGTTCCAGATCATCACGAAACTGGCGTGACAGTCCCACGGAAATCGCAAGAAGTCCGGCAGCTTGCGGGGAAAGGTGGTGCCGGTCTGTGTCGGCGGCGCGGACAACAAGCGCCAGACGGTCCAGAGCGGGCGTGTGCAGGGCGAAGTCGTCCAGAAGCGTGTCAAAGGTGCAGTTTTCGCCGCGATGGGTGTAGGTCACGCCTTCGACATCGAAAGGCGTGGCGTTGAAAAGGGTTGCGACATCGCGAACTTCCGCAGGGGCGACGAACAGGAAGCGGGCCGCCGGATTGATGAAGCGACGGATCAGCCAGGGGCAGGCGATGCGGTCGATTTTCGGGCGGTGGCGGGTCACCCACAGCGCCGTTGCGGGCAGCAGGGCGGCTGGCATCAGTGGCAGACCGGCCTCGCGCCATCCGACAGTCCCGCCGTCAAGGACCTCGGCCGGAATCCCGGCCTGGCGCAGCAGTGCCGCCGCACCTTCGGACAGTTTGCGCCCCTTTTTGCAGATCACCACGGCACGACGGCCTTGCAGAGCTGGGATCAGCGTTTCGATCAGATCATGGGGTGTCCAGATGGAGCCGGGCACCTGATAAGGGTCTTCCGCATGGTCTTGCGGCAGGCGCACGTCGATCAGGGCGGGGGAGTCGGGCGTGCCGATCAGGCGCGCCAGTTGGGCAGCAGAGATGGCGTTGGGTCCGGGCATCTTGGCATCCGTGTTGAGATGGAGGATGCGGCTTTGGTCTGACACCTCACGAGGCGCGCGGACCCCATGGGGAAATCGTGCCTTGTGGATCTGCAAAGGTCAAGAAGTGCTATCACGAGCCCTGAAACACGTCCCCGCAGTTTTCGTATTTGGTCACCAGGAACGACAGTGACCCGTCATCGAAGCGCGCGCCGCTGTTGAACGGACCCGGGGTGAATTCGGTCGGGGGAAAGGGCGCCTGCCCTTCGAAGCCGCCCGTGCTGATTACGCTGTCTCCCCGCCACGTGACCTTGCCCACGAAAACCGAAGCCTGGCCATCCGCATTGCGATAGGTGTAGCGGCAGCTTCCGGGTACGGCAAAACACGAGTAAGGCGCAAAGCTTTCCCATTTGCCGTCCGCCCATTCCTTGTGGACCATGAACCCGTTCCGGTCATACATCGTGGTCCGGATCAGTCCGCCCCCTGTCGCCCCGGCATAGGTTTGCACGATGTGTCTGCCGCCCTTGCGCCCGATGTATTCGTCAACGGATTTCTCGCCCGTCGAGTAGGTGCCATGAATCCGGCATCCGACAGGCATGATGTCGAACCGCACGCCGGGCAAGGGTTCGGCGACGGCGCAAAGGTCTGAAGCTGTCAGGAAAAGAAGGGCCAGCAGAAAGGTGCGCATCAAAAGAACTCCCTGAATCATGTCAGGCGAGCGTAACCGAAGAACGGTCAATCCGGATGCGGATTCCGGACGTGCCAGAGAACAGGACGGGTCAAGGATGCGGGAAAGGTGCAGGTTTCTGTTGCCAGGTACCTGCGAACCCCGCCTTACGCGGCTAAGCGCAAGGGCTTAAGTTTCGATGTTCGAACTGCTTACGCAGCCAGAGCCATCGGAGCACGGTTGTCATTGGCAACTGTACTTGTGGACCGATAACGGTGGTACCTCACCGAGCAAAAGCTGGCCCCTTTAGACGTCCGTCGATCCTGTTTCGACCCCCTCCGTCCCCAATGCGGGAAGTTTTGGTGGAGTCGCCGGGTACCGCCCCCGGGTCCGAGCCGTTTATTACGGGTGCGTTTATCGCCATAGTCCCGGCGAACCGGAACGGGTTGAATATAGGGGCGCGGGCGGGAATGCGCAAGGTGCCTCGGCGTGGCGTGCAAGCCGCTGAAATCGTGCAAATTCGACGTATGGCGCGCGTCTGGTTCGCGTATGGCGCGCGTCTGGCTTTGCGCATGACGTTCTCGCGGCGGGCGGCGGGCATGAAAAAGCGCCCGGAGTTGGCTCCGGGCGCTGCGATGCGCTGGCGATCGGGTCAGAAACCCGACTTGATCAGCTCGAACTCGGATATCATCTTCTCGCGGAACTCTGCCGAGGTCGGCGACTGCATGAACAGCGTGCCCTCGACCGGGTCAAGGTAGGCGTCCTTCAACGTGGCGGCGTCAAGCTTGGCCATCGCGGCGGTATTCGATGTGGCATAACCGATCGCCTCGACCACGGCGGCGGTTCCGGTGTCTGACAGCAGCGAGTTGGCAAAGTCATAGACCTTGTCCTCGTTGCCCGGTCCGTCTTTCATGTTGACCAGACCGCAGAAGAACGTGGCCGACCCTTCGGCCGGGGCGCGGTTGAAATCGACCGGATAGTTTTCGGCCTTCAAGAGCGCCACGCCGTCGTTCCAAGACCACGACACCAGCACCTCGCCCGATGCCATCAACTGCGTCATCTCGGCTGGGTCAGCCCAGTAGGCGCGCACGTTCGGGTGCACCTTGCGCAGCCAATCGGCAGCGGCCTTGAACTGTTCGTCCGTCGCATTGTCCCACGAGGTCACGCCCGTGGCGAGGAAGGCCAGCGACCACACGTCGTCATTGCTGTCGGGCAGCGAGATGCGGCCGGCATATTTCGGGTCGGTGAACACCTGCAGCGTCGCCACGTCTTCCGCCGGGACTTCTTCGGTGTTGTAGGCGATGGCGGCAAAGGCGGTGTCGAGCGGCAGGAACCACAGGCCTGCATCGTCCTTCAGCGTCGGCGCGGCATACATCCGCGGGTCGATGTCGGCGAAGGCGGTGATCTTCGAGGTATCCCACGGCTCGATCAGACCTGCTTCGCGGTACCGCGGAACTGAAGCGGCGCAGGGGTGAGCCACGTCAGCCTTGAACCCGGACGAGACTTTCTGAAACGCTTCGTCATCGTCGCCAAAGAAGGCATAGGTCGGCTTGTCACCATTTTTCGCGACGTATTCGGCCACGGCGCCGTCGATATCCCAGCCGGCCCAGTCGAACACGGTCAGCTCCGGGTCGGCGGCCTGGGCCGCAAAGCCGAGGGCGAAGGTTGCAGTCGCTGCAAGCAGTAGGGTCTTGTGGGTCATGGACGCTCCTTTTTTGTCGTTGGATATGGGGCGGGTTTCCAGCATTGGAAAAAAACGGGGCTGCGCGTTTCACACTGGTGTTGGCGCGACCACATACTGCAGATTGGACAGCGGTGCGTCTTTGCCAAGGGATAATTGCGGATCGGGACGCCCGACGATGAAAAAAATTGCGTGAATGACGCAGGATGCGGCAGGGACGGGAGGGTGCGATGTTCAGGGCCTTGATGATGGAAAAGGGTGCGGACGGGTCTGCGGTGGCGTCGGTCCGTGAAATGGATGACGCAGCCCTGCCGGCCGGGGACGTGACGGTGGCGATCAGCCATTCCACGCTGAACTACAAGGACGGGCTCTGTCTGTCGCAGACTGGCGGCGGGCTGGTGCGGGTCTGGCCGCATGTGCCGGGAATCGACTTTGCCGGAGTGGTCGAGGCGTCCTCGGATGCCCGCTATGCCGTGGGGGACCGGGTGGTTTTGACCGGCTGGCGCGTGGGCGAGGCGCATTGGGGCGGCTATGCGACCCGCGCGCGGGTCAAGGCGGACTGGCTGGTGCCGTTGCCCGAAGGTCTGACGGCGCGGCAGGCAATGGCGGTGGGCACGGCGGGGTTCACCGCGATGCTGGCGGTGTTGGCGCTGGAGGCGCACGGGCTGCGGCCCGATGCAGGCGAGGTGCTGGTCACGGGCGCTGCGGGGGGGGTGGGATCGGTCGCGACGGCCCTTCTGGCGCATCTGGGGTATTCCGTCGCTGCGGTGACGGGGCGGCCCGAGACGGAAGCCTATCTGCGCGATCTGGGGGCAAGCCGAATCGTGCCGCGGGCCGAGTTGGCGGAAACGGTGAAGCGGCCGCTGGAGAGTGAGACCTGGGCGGGCTGTGTGGACGCCGTGGGTGGTGCGATGCTGGCCCGCGTGCTGGGACAGATGAAGTACGGTGCCTCGGTTGCCGCGGTGGGGCTGGCGGGGGGGGCGGCGCTGCCTGCGTCGGTCATTCCCTTCCTGCTGCGGGGGGTGAACCTCTTGGGCATCGATTCGGTGCTGTGCCCCTATCCGCAGCGGCGGGCGGCGTGGGAACGGATCGCGCGCGATCTGCCGATGGACAAGCTGGAGGCGATGATCGTCGAGGCGGGGCTGGGGGATTTGCCAGGCTTGGGCGCGGCGATCCTGAAGGGCGAGGTTCAGGGGCGTGTGGTGGTTGATGTGAATGCATAAGGGCTGGTGACCGGGATCGGGGGACAAAAGCCGCGCCTCTGCGGTCCTGGCAGCCCGAGCCGCCTTCGAGCGCGCCGATGACAACCAAGAACCATTGCACGGTAATGGCAGAGGCCATCGCATGCGCGATGTCGGATGCGGTCGAACAGGGGGTGGGGCGGCCGTTAGTCCGTTGCTGCGACGCTGCGGTCGCCTTGCCCCGAAGGCGGTTGACGGCTGGCTCCTGCATTGCGAGGTCGGCGGAGTGAACAGCATGAGCGACGGGTGGACCGGAGGGTCCTCATCAGGCTCTTGGAAGAGCAAGGGTGCTGGTGGATCAATGTCGCGCCAAGGCCCCCGACCCATCGTGATCACCCTTTACCACGCGCATCGCCCTCGCTAGGGTTCTTCTGTTCCCTGCGTTTTGCAGGGTCTGGCCTGCGGCGAGACAGCCGTCGGTCTGGCTGGAAGACCTGCCGCGAACCGGGGTGCCCCCTCGAGCGCAGGGGGTATCCGGCGCGGCGCAACGATGGATGCGCGATGACAGCTTTGGATATGGATTTCGTGCGGGCGCAGTTTCCCGCGTTTGCAAGCCCCGTTCTGGGCGGGCCTGCGTTCTTTGAAAACGCGGGCGGCTCGTTTCCCTGCCGTCAGGTGGTGGACCGGCTGCACCGGTTCTACACCGACCGCAAGGTTCAACCGGGCAGCCCGCATCCCGCCGGTCAGCTTGGCGGGGCCGAGATCGACGAGGCGCGCAGCCGTCTGGCGGCGATGATGGGCGTGGCGGCGCAGGAAGTGTCTTTCGGTCCGTCTACCAGCGCCAATACCTATGTTCTGGCGCAGGCGGTCAGGGGATGGCTGAAAGGGACCGATGGTGCGATCGTCGTCACCGATCAGGACCACGAGGCGAACGCGGGCGTCTGGCGGCGTCTGGCCGACGACGGGATCGAGGTACGCGAGTGGAAGGTGGACTCCGAAACCGGGCATCTTGACCTTGCAGGGCTTGCGTCGCTGCTGGGCGACGGGCGCGTGAAGCTGGTGTGTTTTCCGCATTGTTCCAACGTGGTGGCGGAAATCAACGACGTGGCGGCGATTGCCGCGAGGGCAAAGGCGGCGGGGGCGCGGTCGCTGGTCGACGGGGTGTCCTACGCGCCGCACGGGTTCCCGGATGTCGAGGCGCTGGGCTGCGATGTCTATCTGTTTTCGGCCTACAAGACCTACGGCCCGCATCAGGGGATCATGGTGATCCGCGAGGCGTTCGGGATGGAGTTGCCCGCGCAATGCCACTGGTTCAACGCAGGGTCGCTTTACAAGCGGTTCACCCCCGCCGGGCCGGACCATGCGCAGATCGCGGCCTGTGCCGGAATGGTGGACTACGTCGACGCACTTTATGCCGCGCATTTCGGGGCCGAGGCCGGTCCGGCCGCGCGCAACCGGGCGGTGCATGACCTGATGCGTGCGCAAGAGGTGGCGGTGATCGCACCCCTGCTGGATTATCTGGCGGCGCGCAACGATGTGCGGATGCTGGGGCCGCGCCGCGCCGAGGACCGCGCGCCGACGGTGGCTGTCGAATTGCAGGGTGCCGCGGTGCCGGTGGCCGAGACGCTGATCGCCGAGGGCATCGCGTGCTGGGGCGGCGATTTCTATGCCGTGCGCCCGCTGGCCGCGATGGGCATTGATCGCAACAAGGGCGTGTTGCGGCTTTCGTCCGTGCACTACACCAGCGCGGCGGATGTCGACCGGCTGATCGGGGCGCTGGACCGGGTGTTGTAGCAAGGGGACCCGCTTTTTCGCGGCTTGTGCCCGCCTTCGCAGATGTGAACAGATCGCGCGGGTGATCCACGGCTTGCCGCCGTGCGTAAACGTTTTGTTAACATGGCGGAGCCGATGACTGACGCGCCCCTGATACTCTGGTTCCGTCGCGATCTTCGGCTGGACGATCACCCGATGTTGCAGGCGGCCCTGGCGACGGGACGGCCCCTGATCCCGTTGTTTATCCTTGACCCCGAGACGGAGGCGCAGGGCGCTGCGCCGAAGTGGCGTCTGGGACTTTCGGTTGCGGCCTTTGCTGCGGCACTGGAGACGTTGGGCAGCCGGTTGGTGTTACGGCGGGGGGCAGCGCTGGATGTGCTTGCGGCGCTGGTGGCCGAAACCGGCGCGACGGCGGTGCACTGGTCGCGCCTTTACGACCCGGTTGCCGTCGCCCGCGACACGCGCGTCAAGGCGGGGCTGAAGGCGGCGGGGCTGGAGGCGGTCAGCCATGCCGGGCATCTGCTGCACGAACCCTGGACGGTCACAACCGGGCAGGGCGGGTTCTACCGGGTGTTCACGCCCTTTTGGCGCGCGGTGCGGGGAGTGCCGGTCGCCCCGGCACTGGCTGCGCCCAGTCGTATTCCGGTGCCGGACCTTTGGCCCGCAAGTGAACGGCTGGGAGATTGGCGGTTGGGGGCCGCGATGAACCGGGGGGCGGCGGTTGTTCTTCCCTATCAGGAGGTCGGCGAGGCGGCGGCGCTGGACAAGCTGGCGCGGTTTCTGGCCGGGCCGGTTGCGGGCTATGCCACCCGGCGCGACTTTGCGGCAGAGGCGGCAACCTCGGGCCTTTCGGAAAACCTGACTTATGGCGAGATCGGCGCGCGCCGGGTGTGGCACGGCGGCTGGCGCGCGATGGAAGAGGCGGGGGCGGCGGGGGCGGAAACGTTTCTGAAGGAACTGGTCTGGCGCGAGTTCGCCTATCATCTGATCCACCATACTCCCCACATCACGACGGCAAGCTGGCGGCCCGAGTGGGACGATTTCGCTTGGCGCGGGGACAGTCGCGACGCCGAGATCTGGCGGCGTGGCATGACGGGCGAGCCGTTCGTCGACGCCGCCATGCGCGAGATGTTCGTCACGGGGCGGATGCACAACCGGGCGCGGATGATCGTGGGGTCCTATCTGACCAAGCATCTGCTGACCCACTGGAAAGTCGGGGCCGACTGGTTTGCCGAATGCCTGACCGACTGGGACCCGGCGTCGAACGCCATGGGCTGGCAATGGGTGGCGGGGTCCGGCCCGGATTCCGCGCCCTTTTTCCGCGTGTTCAACCCGGCAACCCAAGCCGAAAAGTTCGATCCCGGTGCCGTCTATCGCCGCAGGTTCATTGCGGAACTCTCGCCCGATCCCGGACCCGCGGCGTTGGGTTTCTTTGCCGCCGCGCCGCGTTCCTGGAATCTGGACCCCAAACGGCCCTATCCCGCGCCGATGATCGACCTTGCCGAGGGGCGACGCCGTGCGCTGGCGGCCTATGCACAACGAAACGCTTGAGAATTCAGAAAGAACGAGGGACGATGTCACAAAGCGAGACGACACCCGGGGGGGACATGGCTGCACTGCACACGACAAAGGGACAGGCCGGGCTTCCGCGCTATTTCGCCGCCGTGTTCGCGGTTGCGAATACGCTGGAAAACGGGCGGCTGGAGTTCACCCTGCCGGACGGCCGGCTGTTCCGGGCCGAGGGCAAGGGGCCGGGGCCGGTGGCGCGGATCGACATCCACAACCTTGATCTGTTCGGGCGGCTGATCCGCGAGGGTGACCTCGGGTTCTGCGAGGCCTATCTGGACGGTTGGTGGACGACGCCCGATCTGCAGGCGGTGATGGACCTCGTGCATCACGACAATGACGGGGTCTATGACGGATTTCAGGGCCAGAAGATCATTCGCGCATTCGAACGCTTGCGCCACTGGCTGCGGTCGAATTCCAAGGGGCAGGCGCGCAAGAACATCGCGCACCATTATGATCTGGGAAATGACTTCTACGGGCTGTGGCTGGACGAGACGATGACCTACTCGTCGGCTTTGTTCGCGACCGGTCAGGAAAGCCTCGAACGGGCCCAGACGGCCAAATATGCCAGCATGGTGGATCAGATGGGCGCGAAGCCCGGCGATCATGTACTTGAAATCGGCTGCGGCTGGGGCGGGTTTGCCGAATATGCGGCCGCCGAGCGGGGCCTGCGGGTGACCGGTCTCACGATCAGCCAGGCGCAGTATGATTACGCCGTCAGGCGGATTGCCAAGGCGGGGCTGTCGGACCGCGTCACCATCAAGATGCAGGACTACCGCGACGAGCGGGGAGTCTATGACGGGATCGCGTCGATCGAGATGTTCGAGGCGGTGGGCGAGAAATACTGGCCGGTCTATTTCGATCAGGTGCGCAGCCGCCTCCGGCCGGGCGGCAATGCGACGTTTCAGATCATCACCGTGCAGGAAAAGCGGTACGAGACCTATCGCAAGGGTGTCGATTTCATTCAGAAATACATCTTTCCGGGTGGGATGCTTCCATCGAAATCCATCCTGCGCGCCGAGGTGGAGCGGGCCGGGCTGCAGGTGTTGCAGTCCATTGAATTCGGGCAAAGCTACAGCCAGACCCTGCGGCGCTGGCGCGAGACGTTCAACGCGCGGTGGAGCGATGTGCAGCAACTGGGCTTTGACGAGCGGTTTCAGCGGATGTGGGATTTCTATCTGACCTCTTGCGCCGGGGCGTTCCGAGGGGGCAACTGTGACGTGACGCAGATTACCGTGACCCGCCCCGCCTGACCGGCCACGCCGTCAACGTCTACAGGGGCAGCCCGAGGAGAACCGCCTGATGCCGACCGCCGCCAAGCTGGTTGCCGCCCTGATGTTCGTGCTGCTCGCGGTGATGGGGGGGCAGGCGTACATTCCCCTGCTGCCCGAGGCCACGCCGACCCGTGGCGTGATCCCCTCGGCCGTGATCATCGGGCTGCTTTGCGGCTGGTTGATGATCGGAAGGACTGCCGGGCGGGGGTATGGCGCGGCGTTTGGAAACGGGATCAGCACCGGTGTAGCGGTCGCGTTCTGGATGCTGCTGCTGTGGTCGATCGTCGAGATGATCGATCGGTCGACCAAGATGCGCTATGACGGTCCGATGGAGGCCGTTCTTGGCGCCGTGGGCCTGATGGTCGAATATGCCACGCTGATGCTGAACGGGCAGGTCCTGCTGATCCTGTTCGTCGGCAGCGCGATTGCGGGGCTGATCACCGAATGGGCCGCGCGCCGCTGGAGTTGAGATGATGGACTGGTTCGTTCATGGTCCGCTGTGCCACCCGGCGCTGCGGCAAGTCATCCTGCGGCGCGATGTTGCCGCAGAGGCGGCTGATCTGGCCGGTCATGCGGTGCATTGGGTCCGGGGACGGGCCCTTTCGGTGCTGTGCCCTGGTGCCGGGGCAGCGGGGATGCTGCTGCGCGGGTTGTCCGAGGACGAGCAGGCGCGGCTGGAATTCTACGAGGCTGTCACCGGACAAGCCGGTCGGCTGGTCGAGGTGCGGGTTGCGTCCGGCCAGCTCCGGGCACGGGCGGGATTTTCGGACGCGCCGGCCGGACCGGTGTGGGATCAGGCCGAATGGGCAGTCCGCTACGCGGCGGCGGCCGTGGCCACGGCGGGCGACATCATGGCGCGCTTCGGGGTGGACGCGCCCGAGGCTGTCGCCCGGCGGTACGACCTGATGCTGGTGCGGGGGGCGTCGCGTGCACGCGCCGCGCTTGCCGCCCCGACGACGCTGCGGTTTGCCGCGGACCCATCCGATGTGCAGGTGGCCACACTGCGCCAGCCCTATGCGCATTTCTTTGCGGTGGAAGAGGTCGATGTGGCCTACCGCCGGTTCGACAGCAGCCTGAGCCCGGTGGTGACGCGGGCGGTGTTCGTGACCGGTGATGCGGTCACGGTACTGCCCTATGACCCAAGGCGCGACCGGGTGCTGGTGATCCAGCAATTCCGCGCGGGGCCATGGGGGCGCGGCGACCCGCAACCCTGGCTGATCGAGGCGATTGCGGGGCGGATCGACCCGGGCGAGTCGCCCGAGGCCGCCGCGCGGCGCGAGGCGGTGGAAGAGGCGGGTCTGGTGCTGGATGCACTGCTGCCGGTCGCGCAATACTACCCCAGTCCGGGCGCGGTCAGCGAGTTCATCTATTCCTATGTCGCGCTGGTTGACCTTCCCGACGGGGTGGAGGGAGTTTTTGGCGTCGAGGGGGAGGCCGAAGACATTCGCGGCCATCTGATCGGACTTGACGATCTGATTGCGATGGTCGGCAGTGGCGAGGCTGGAAACGCGCCCTTGATCCTGACGGCGCTGTGGCTGCAGCGCGAACGCGGCAGGTTGCGCGCGGCGTCAGGCTGTGGCCCGGTCTGACAGCGGGCCGGGCAGGACGGCAGTCGGAGTGTCGAGAAACTGGCCCAGTTCGGGGGCACGGCGTTCGATGGCTGCCATCACGGCACCGGCCAGAAACGCGCCGGCGCGGTTGACATCTTCCTGCACCACGATGATTTCGGGACGAAACCGGTGAAGAAAGCGGATCGCCTCTTTCGCGACCAGATCATAGTCGCGACCGATGCGCATCGTGCTGCGTTCACCCCCCGAAACGGTTGCCATCGCGGCGGTGGTGGAACCGACAAGAAGGCCGTCAGGGGCGTCTGTGCCGGCAAAACGCCGTTGCATCGCGTCTTCGATCCGGGTCGCGCCGGAATCGCTATGGATGTCCGTCGCCACGTCGAAGGCAACACCGTGCAGCGCCGCTTCTGCGGTGAACCCGGCGATCATGTGCCCCGCATAGTTCTGCGCCTTCGGAGGCGGCAGCAGGAACAGCCGCCTGCGGCCGCGCGCCACGAGTTCGCGCACCGCAAGACGGGCGAAGGCCGTATTGTCAAAGTCGAAATACGGATGCGCCAGCCCCATGTCGGTACGCCCGTGGGTGGCAAAGGGAAAACCACGCAAGGCCATGTAGCGGATGCGCGGGTCGTCGGGCCTTGTCTGGTTCAGGATCACCCCGTCGGCGCTTTCGGTTTCAACCACGTAGCGGACCGGGTCCATCGGGTCCTGATCGGGAAAGTAGGGCATGACGACCAGATGATAGGCGGTGCCGCGCAGGGCGGCCGCGATGGAATAGATCAGTTGCGACGTGTGGTTCATCACGTCCGCCTCGGTGGACAGGACAAGCGCGATCACGTTGGTCTTGCCGGTGCGCAGGCGAACCCCGGCCCGGTTCGGCCGGTAGCCCAGCCGTTCGGCGGCTTCGCGCACCCGGCGCTTGGTTTCCTCGCCGATGTCAGACGCGTTTTTCAGCGCTCGGCTGACCGTGGCGATGGCAAGACCGGTTTCCGCGGCAATCGTCTTCAGCGTCGGGCGTTCCGAATCGGGCGGGATGGGCAAAAGGTCGGTCATCGGGTGACACCTGCGCCGAAAAAGGCCGCTTCGAATCGGGGCTGGGCTTCGCAACCCGTGTTGCGGTGCAGAATGGAAAGGGGCTGCGGATCGGCCGAACTCGGCGAAAAATGCCGTGGGCACATCCGGATGCCACGATGCTGCACACGCGGCAAGAACGGGAAAAAAGGCTGACCGGGCTGCGACATTCGGGTGTTTTCCAGAAAATGTTTCGCCCATCAAAGAACCCGAAAAACACGTCCTGCAAGTGAAAAGATCGCTTGAATGCAAAATCTATAACGTTATAGGCTGCCACTATAACGTTATAGAAACTGGGAGGTACTTATGACGAAGATGAAATTGGCGCTTGCGCTTCTGGCTTCGGCGGCCTTGCCGCAAGCCGTTCTGGCAACCGACCTTGAGGTGACGCACTGGTGGACCAGCGGCGGCGAAGCGGCGGCCGTGGCCGAAATGGCACGCGCGTTCGACGCAAGCGGTGACAAATGGGTCGACGGTGCCATCGCCGGCTCCGGCGGCACGGCGCGCCCGATCATCATCAGCCGGATACTCGGCGGCGATCCGATGGGTGCCACGCAACTGAACCACGGGTTGCAGGCGCAGGAGCTTATTCAGGCGGGCCTTCTGCAGGACCTGACCGAGGTGGCCGAGGCCGAAGGCTGGAAAGACATCATCAAGCCGATCAGCCTGCTGGATGCCTGCACCTTCGAAGGCAAGATCTATTGTGCGCCGGTGAACATCCATTCGTGGCAGTGGCTTTGGCTGTCGAACGCGGCCTTCGAAAAGGCCGGTGTCGCCGTGCCGACGACGTGGGACGAGTTCGTGGCCGCAGGTCCGGCCCTGGAAGCGGCCGGGATCATCCCGCTGGCCATGGGTCAGCAGCCCTGGCAAAGTTCTGGCGCGTTCAGCGTGATGGCCGTGGCGATTGCCGGGCAGGACCTGTGGCTGACCGTGCACCGCGACAAGGATGAAGCAGCGGCCGCGTCGCCGGAATTCGGCAAGGTGTTCGAGGCTGCGGTCGCGGCACGGTCGATGGCGGCCAAGTCGAATGTGCAGGACTGGAATCAGGCGACCAACCTGGTGATCTCGGGCGCGGCCGGGGGCCAGATCATGGGCGACTGGGCGCAGGGCGAATTCCAGTTGGCCGGGCAGGTGGCGGGGACCGACTATACTTGCCTTCCCGGGCTGGGTGTCAACGAGGTGATCTCGACCGGCGGGGATGCGTTCTATTTCCCGGTGAACGACGATGCCGAGGTGACGGCGGCGCAGAAGCGGTTGGCTTCCCTGCTGGTGTCGAAAGAACTGCAGGTCGCGTTCAACCTGAAGAAGGGGTCCTTGCCGATCCGCGGCGATGTCGATCTGGCGACGGCCAACGATTGCATGAAGAAGGGGTTGGAAATTCTGGCAGCGGGGGCGATCCTGCCGTCGCAGGACGAATTGCTGACACCGGACGCGCAGGGTCAGATCGAGGATCTGATGGTCGAATTCTGGAACTCGACCACGATGTCCGCCGCCGATGCCCATGCGAAATACGTCGAGATCATCGCCTCGGCCGAGTGACCGTGTGACCTGCGGCCCGGTCCTGTCGGACCGGGCCGCATTTCCAAGGCAACAGGAGATCGCCATGGCCGACGCCGGCATGACCAAACCCCTGACGGACCGGCGGGCTGCCGTGCGGCCGGTCCGGGCCTGGCGCAACATGAACGCCAAGGTTGCCTCTATTCCGATGGTGGCGACGGTTCTGGTCATCTTCATCGGCTGTTCGCTGTGGACGGTGCTGTATTCCTTCACCGATTCCAAACTTTTGCCGCGCGAAAGGTTTGTCGGGCTTGAACAGTATGAACGGCTGTGGGGCACCGACCGTTGGCTGGTGTCGATCGGCAACCTTGCGGTGTTCGGCGTGCTGTCGATGGTGTTTTCGCTGGTGATCGGGTTCACGCTGGCCGCGATGCTGGACCGCAAGATACGGTTTGAAAACGCGTTTCGCACGATCTTCCTCTATCCATTCGCCCTGTCGTTCATCGTGACCGGGCTGGTGTGGCAGTGGATCCTGAACCCCACCTACGGTGTGCAGAAGGTCGTGCGCGACCTTGGCTGGACCAGTTTTTCCTTCGATCCGCTGTATACCGACAGCATCGTGATCTACGGCATCCTGATTGCCGCGCTCTGGCAGGGGACCGGGCTGGTGATGTGCCTGATGCTGGCCGGCATCCGCGGGATCGACGAGGACATCTGGAAGGCGTCCCGCGTCGAGGGGATTTCGGTCTGGAAGACCTATATCGTCATCATCATTCCGATGATCCGCCCGGTGATCGTGACGGCGGTGGTGATCATCGCGGCGGGGATCGTGAAGGTCTACGATCTGGTGGTGGCGCAGACCAGCGGCGGGCCGGGCAATGCCAGCCAGATGCCCGCGCTTTACGTGATGGACAAGATGTTCAAGGACCAGAACCTGGCGCAGGGCTTTGCGGCCTCGACGATGATGCTGGTGACGGTGGCCATCGTGCTGATCCCCTGGGCCTATCTGGAATTCGGAGGCAAGCGGCGTGGCTGAGATGATCGCAGGGCCGCGCGGGCCGAAACCGCGCCGGGCGTTTTCGACGCCGAACATCGTGCTTTACGGCACGCTGATCGTGGTGGCCGCCTACTATGCGCTGCCGCTTTACGTGATGATCGTGACCAGCCTGAAGACCATGCCGGAAATCCGGCTTGGCAACGTCTTTTCGCCCCCGGTCGAGATCACCTTCGAGCCGTGGGTCAAGGCATGGTCCAGCGCCTGCACCGGCATCAATTGTGACGGGTTGAGCCGGGGCTTTTGGAATTCGGTCTGGATTCTGATCCCGTCGGTCATTCTGTCCATCGCGATTTCATCGGTGAACGGCTATGCGCTGGCCAACTGGAAATATCGCGGGTCTGAGTTTTTCTTTGCCGTTCTGATGATCGGGGCGTTCATCCCGTATCAGGTGATGCTGTACCCGATCGTGCTGGTGCTGAAGAACATCGGCGACTTCCTGTCGATCTTCTCGCTTGCGATGGGGATGGGCAAGGTGCAGGTCTACGGCACGTTGAGCGGTCTGGTCATCGTGCACACGATCTTTGGCATGCCGATCCTGACGCTGTTGTTCCGCAACTATTTTTCTGCGCTGCCCGAAGAGCTGTTCAAGGCGGCGCGGGTGGATGGGGCGGGGTTCTGGGGCATCTTCTTCAAGATCATGCTGCCGATGGCGCTGCCGATCTTCGTGGTGGCGATGATCCTGCAAGTCACCGGAATCTGGAACGATTTCCTGTTCGGGGTGATCTACACCAAGCCGGAAATCTACCCCATGACGGTGCAGTTGAACAACATCGTCAACTCGGTGCAGGGGGTCAAGGAATACAACGTCAACATGGCGGCGACGCTGCTGACGGGGTTGGTGCCGCTGACCATCTACTTCATTTCCGGCAAACTTTTCGTGCGCGGCATTGCTGCGGGCGCGGTCAAGGGCTGACACATGCAACATTCGATCTCGGTCAGGGACCTGACGCTGAAGTTCGGCGCGCAGGCAGTGCTGAAGACCCTGAACCTTGATGTGGCCGAGGGCGAGTTCATCGTCCTGCTGGGGCCGTCGGGCTGTGGCAAGTCCACTCTGCTGAACTGTCTTGCAGGATTGCTGGACATTACCGACGGGCAGATCTGGATCAAGGGGCAGAACGTCACCTGGGCCGAACCCAGCGAGCGGGGGATTGGAATGGTTTTTCAATCCTATGCCCTTTACCCGCAGATGACGGTGCGGGGGAACCTTTCCTTCGGGTTGAAGAACGCCCGGATGCCGAAGGACGAGATCGACAAGCGGGTGGCGCGGGCCGCCGAAATCTTGCAGATCCAGCCGCTTCTGGACCGCAAGCCCGGAGCTTTGTCGGGTGGGCAGCGGCAGCGGGTGGCGATCGGGCGGGCGCTGGTGCGCGATGTGGACGTGTTCCTGTTCGACGAACCGCTGTCGAATCTCGATGCCAAGCTCCGCTCCGAATTGCGGGTGGAAATCAAGCGGCTGCACTCGCGCCTCAACAACACCATGGTCTATGTCACGCACGACCAGATCGAGGCGCTGACGCTGGCCGACCGGATCGCGGTGATGCGCGGCGGGATCATCCAGCAGCTGGACGCGCCACAGACGATCTACAACCGCCCGGCCAACCTGTTCGTGGCGGGCTTCATCGGGTCGCCGTCGATGAATTTCCTGCACGGGCGCACGGTGGACGGCGGGCGGACTTACCGGATCGGCGAGGTTTCACTGGACCTTGCCGGCTATGACGGCGGCGCGGTGATGGAGCGTGACAAGGCCATTCTGGGGCTGCGGCCCGAACATCTGACCATTCAGGACCATGCAGAGCCGGGACGGACCATTCCAGCCGTGGTCGAAATCGACGAGCCGATGGGGGCGGACAGTCTGGTCTGGCTCAAGGCGGGCGAGGCGCAGATGTCGGTCCGGGTGCCGGTGGAAGACCGGCTGGAAAAAGGCCGGGCCGTGCATCTGCAGGTCGACATGACCAAAGCCTCGATCTTCGACGCGGTCAGCGAGCAGCGGGTCTAGATGATGGATCTTTCTGGCGTGTGGACCCTGTCGGATGACAGCGGCACCTATCAGGTTCCGTTCGCGGTGCCGGGTGACGGGATCACGGCGCTGCACCGGGCTGGGGCCATTCCGGACCCATACTGGGGGCGCAACGAATACGGGCTGCGGTGGATTTCCGAACGGGGCTGGTCGGCGCGGCGCGGGTTTGTCCATACGGGGGGCGCCTTCGATCTGGTGATCGAAGGGCTGGACTGCGTGGCCGAGGTGTGGCTGAACGGGATGCATGTGCTGAAAGTGGCCAACGCGCATCGCCGCTGGCGGGTGCCGGTGACCCTGCAGGCCGGTCAGAACGAGATTGAAATCATATTTCACAGTCCGGTCCGCGAGGCTGCCGCACGGCAGGCGTCGATGCCGTTCTACATCCCGTATCAGCAGGTCAACGGCCCGATCCCCAATGCCAACATGCTGCGCAAACAGCAGTGCGATTTCGGCTGGGACTGGAACATCGCACTCGGGCAGTTTGGAGTATCTGCCGTGCGGCTGGAGCATTCCGGGCCTCGCATCGGCGATATCATCGTGTCGCAGGTGCATCGGCCGGGTTGGGCCGACGTGACCGTCGACGTCCAGGCCGAAGGGACCGAGGTTGCGGCGTCACTGTGCGGAGTTTCGGCTGTGGCAACCGTCTCGGCCGGGCGCGCGCGCCTCGTGCTGTCGGTGCCTGACCCGGTTCTGTGGTGGCCCGCAGGGCAGGGCGCGCAGGTGTTGCACGATCTGACCGTCACGATGGGCGGACAGGTGGCGACGCGCCGCGTGGGCTTGCGCGACCTTGCGCTGGTCAGCGAACCCGATGCGGCCGGGCGGTCGTTCGGGTTTCGCGTCAACGGGCGGGACGTGTTTGCCAAGGGTGCGAACTGGATTCCGGCGGATGCGCTGAACGGGCGGATCACGCCCGCCGGGGTGCGGGGGATTCTGCAGTCGGCGGTGGACGCACATATGAACATGATCCGCATCTGGGGCGGCGGGCGGTACGAGCCGGACTGGTTCTATGACATCTGCGACGAGTTGGGGCTGATGGTCTGGCAGGACTTCATGTTCGCCTGCCATCTTTATCCATCGACGCCTGCGTTTCTGGCCGAGGTAGATACGGAAGTGCGCGATGTGGTAGGGCGCATCAACCATCATGCCTGTCTGGCGCTGTGGTGCGGCGACAACGAGTTGATCGGCGCGCTGACGTGGTTTCCCGAAAGCCGCAAGGACCGGGACCGCTATCTGGTCAGCTATGACCGTCTGAACCGGACTGTGGAAACCGCGCTGCTGGACGTGCTGCCGGGGGCCAACTGGTGGCCGTCAAGCCCGTCTCCGGGGCCGCTGGCGTTTGGCGATGCGTGGCATGATGACAGTTCGGGCGACATGCATTTCTGGAGCGTGTGGCATGAGGGGCGCGACTTTGACCATTATCGCGATGTGACGCCCCGGTTCTGTTCGGAATTCGGGTTTCAAAGCTATCCGTCGATGTCCGCCATCCGCAGGTTCGCGGGGCCGCAGGACATGAACATCGCCAGTCCGGTCATGGAAAGCCACCAGAAGAACCTTGGAGGCAATGCGCGGATTGCCGAGACGATGTTCCGCTATTTCCGCTTTCCGGTGGGGTTCGAGAATTTCGTCTATCTGAGTCAGGTCCAGCAGGGGCTGGCGATCAGCACGGCGGTGACCCAGTGGCGCAGCCTGAAGCCGCATTGCATGGGCACGCTTTATTGGCAGTTGAACGACACATGGCCGGTCTGTTCCTGGTCTGGGCTGGACCATGGGGGCAACTGGAAGCTTCTGCACCACATGGCAAAGGCGTTCTACCAGCCGGTGCTGGTGACGGTCGTGCCGAAGGGCGACATGCTGACACTGATGGCCGTGAATGACCGGGCTTTGCCGGTGTTCGTCTGCGCGCGCGCATGTGCCGTCGACATGGCGGGGCGGACCCGGTTGCTGGCCGAAGGGCGGGTACAGGTGGGGGTGGCGGCCTTGCCGCTGTTGCAGGTGCCGCTGGCCGATCTGGGACCGGGGGAGATGCTGGCCTATGACTGGCAGGGGTCCGACGGCACGCAAGACAGCGATGTCTATGCGCCAAAGCCCTACAA
>JAIYDJ010000084.1 GCA_027487575.1 Rhodobacter sp.
CGCGGTGCGGGCGTTGTCGCCGGTGATCATCACCACCTGCAACCCAAGCGCATGCAGGGCCTTGATCGCGGCGGGGGTCGTTTCCTTGACGCGGTCCGCCACCGCAAGAACAGCCGCGAGCCGTCCGTCAATGGCGGCATAAAGCGGCGTCTTTCCCTCATCGGCCAGACGAATGGCCTCGGCCGCGAAGACTGCGATGTCCAGCCCCGACTGAACCATGTACCGGTCGGCACCGATCAGAACCTGCCGCCCTGCCACCTCGGCCTGCACCCCAAAGCCGGTGGCGGACCTGAACCGGGTGACGTCTGGCAGACTCAGCCCTTCGGCCTGTGCGGCCTCGACGATGGCCCGCGCGATGGGGTGTTCCGATTTCGCCTCGACAGCGGCCACCGTGGCCAGCACATCGGCCCGCGCGAACCCCGCCGCCAGCACAAGGTCGGTCAGGACAGGCTTGCCTTCGGTCAGGGTGCCGGTCTTGTCGAAGGCCACCACCGCCACGCCCTGCAGCGCCTGCAGTGCCTCGCCCTTGCGGAACAATATGCCCAGTTCCGCCCCCCGCCCGGTGCCGACCATGATCGAGGTCGGCGTCGCGAGGCCCATCGCACAAGGGCAGGCGATGATCAGCACGGCCACCGCGTTGACCAGCCCCAGCGTCAGCGCCGGGTCCGGGCCGAAGATCAGCCACACCGCAAAGGTCAGAACCGCCAACCCCATCACCACCGGCACGAACCACAGCGTGATGCGGTCCACCAGCGTCTGGATCGGCAGCTTGCCACCCTGCGCCGCTTCGACCATGCGGATGATCTGGGCCAGCATCGTGGCCTCGCCCACCGCCTGCGCGGTCATCGCCAGCGCGCCGGTCTGGTTGATCGTACCGCCCGTGACCGTGGCACCGGCAAGCTTTTCCACCGGTACCGGCTCACCCGAGATCATGCTTTCGTCGATCCAGCTTGCGCCTTCGGTCACCATTCCGTCGACCGGAATCCGCTCGCCCGGGCGCACCTCGACGATATCCCCCGTGCGGACGTCTGCGATGGGCAGGTCCAGAACCTGCCCCCCGCGCCGGACATGCGCCGTGCGCGCCTGCAACCCGATCAGTCGCCGGATCGCGCCAGAGGTGCGGCCCCTGGCCCGCGCCTCCAGATAGCGCCCCAGCAGGATCAGGGTGACGATGACGGCCGCCGCTTCGTAGTAGACGTTGACCGTTCCGGGCGGCAGAACGCCGGGCGCAAAGGTCGCGACCAGTGAATAGCCGTAGGCGGCCGTCGTGCCCACGGCCACAAGGCTGTTCATGTCCGGTGCCGCCCGCCAAAGCGCCGGGTAGCCTTTGGTGTAAAAGCGCCGCCCGGGGCCGATCAGGACCAGAGTCGTCAGAACGAACTGCACCCACCAGCTTGCCTGCATCCCGATGGTGCGCATGATCAAATCATGCACCGGCGCAAACAGATGCGACCCCATTTCCAAGGCAAAGATCGGCAGCGCCAATGCCGCGGCCAGCGTCAGATCGCGCCTGAGGTCCGTTTGCTCGCCCGCCTTGCGCGCCTCGGTGTCCGGATCGCCCAGGCCGGCCCACGGCGCCGGGCGGGCGTCATACCCTGCATCCTCGACGGCTCTGACCAGCAACGACACCTCTGCGGCCCCGGTCACTGTGGCGCGTTCGGTCGCGAGATTGACCGTTGCCACGGTGACGCCCGGCACCGCCTTAAGCGCCCGTTCGACGCGCGCCACGCAGGACGCACAGGTCATGCCCTCGATCAGCAATTCCACGGGTTCCGCAGGCACATCGTATCCCGCATCTTCGACCGCCGCCACCAGACCGGACCGGTCGATGACCCCTGCCGTGGTAACCTGCGCGCGTTCGGTGGCAAGGTTCACCTGCGCCTCGATGACGCCCGGAACGCCGCGCAAGGCCCGCTCGACCCGGCCCACGCAGGATGCACAGGTCATGCCGACGACCGGCAGGGTCAGCGTGACCGGGGTTCCGGCGGGTTCGGGTTTTGCTGCGGCGTTCATGGCAGGGGACTTTCGGGTGTTTCTCTTCACGGCATGACATAGGGCTTCCCATCATGGGAAGGTCAAGGGAATGCACCGAAAAGAAATTCTGGCCGGGTTCTTGACCTTCCAACGGTGGGAACGCCCATCTGTGTAAAGCGACCACGAGAAAAGGATACCCCATGCACTTCGAAATCGAGAACATGACCTGCGGTGGCTGCGTGCGCGGAGTGACGAAGGCCATCCAGTCGGTAGACCCGGTGGCAAAGGTCGATGCTGACCTTGCGACACGCGTGGTGGAGGTGATCACCACATCCCCCCGCGCGGTCATTGCGGCCGTGCTGACCGACGCAGGCTTTGCCGCGTCCTGAACCCAGAACCGGAGATTCCCCATGAAACCGCGCACCATAACGTTGATCGCCGCCGCCGTGGCCCTTGCGGGCGGCATCGCCCTGGCCCAGACCACGGCAGAAGGTACGGACCATTCCACCATGGACCATTCCGGCATGAAGATGGACATGGGGGCGATGGGCAGCATGGACCATACCATGCTCATCCCGCCCGAGTTTGCCGAAGACCCGGCAACACTGGCTTATGCCAAGTCGATGAACGACATGATGGCGGGCATGATGATCCCCTACACCGGCGATCCCGACGTCGATTTCATCCAGGGCATGATTCCGCACCACAAGGCGGCGGTCGACATGGCACGGATCGTGCTGCAGTACGGCCAGGACCCCGAAGTCCGCGCGCTGGCCGAAGCCGTGATCGTGGCGCAGGAGGCCGAAATCGCGCAGATGACGGCCTGGCTTGCCGCACGGGGCAAGTGACGGCGGCGGGCAGCGCCCCCCTCCCGGGGCGCTGCTGGCATCCGCGTCATGTCACGCTGATCGGACCTTCGCGCGCAGCCCTGCCGCCCCACGCGGTGCCCTCCGTCCGCCGCAGGTGTCAGCCTGCAACGGGCGGCCTGCACAAAGTCGTCAGGGTCGCCACCAGATCGTCTTCGCTGTAGGGTTTCGCCAGAACAGGACGGCCGGGGTAAAGCCGGGCCAACTCCTTTTCGCCGTAGCCGGTCGCGAACATGAACGGTATTCCGCGACGCGCCAGCACGTCCGCCACGGGATAGCTGCGCTGCCCGTTCAGGTTTTCGTCCAGAATGGCCGCGTCGAGTTCCTCCGCACCCGCACATTCCAGCGCCGAGGCGACATTGCTGGCAATCGTCAACACGCAGCCGCAGTCGGTCAGGATATCCTCCAGCAGCATGGCGACCAGCATTTCATCCTCGACAACCAACACCTTCCGACCACGCAGAAATTCCGTGTCCATCATTTTGTCACACCTGCCTTGCCGATACCGAGGACTGCCTTGTCGACCGGGACGGAAATGGTGCAGACCACCCCACCCGGTTCAAAGGCGATGCGGGCCTCTCCGTCCAGTTCATGGGCCAGACCCCGCTCGATCAACCGCCGACCAAAGCCGCTGTGGGTGGGCGGTGTCACCGGCGGCCCGCCCGACTCGGTCCATGTCAATCGCAGGGTGCCCGGCGCCGTCACGGTCCAGCGGATACGCACGACGCCCGTTTCGGTGCTGAGAGCGCCGTATTTCACGGCGTTCGTCGCCAGTTCATGCAGGCTCATGGCGATGACCAGCGCAGCCTTGGGGCAAAGATCGAAATCCGGTCCGTCGAGGATGAATCGCGCCGCCTCGCGGTTGCGCGCACCGAAGGGCTGCAGCGCGCTGTCCGTCAGCGCGCGCAAGGGTGCGCTGACCCAGCTTTCCTCGGTCAGCAGATCGTGCGACCGCGACAAGGCCAACAGGCGCGACATGATGGCGTCGCGGGCGTGCCTCGAAATGGGTTCGTCCTTCATGGTTTGCCGGAAGATCGATTGAACCGTCGCCAGCGTGTTTTTCACCCGGTGATTCAACTCGTCGATCAGCATGCGCAGATGCTCGGTATCGGACTTCTGACGGGTGATGTCCCGTACCTCCAGTACCGTTCCCACCACGACATCATCCTGACGGATCGGGCTGGCCGTAAAGGCGACGGGGTAGAAGTGGCCGTTCTTGTGGACAAACACCTCTTCCCCCTCGGTCTGGCTGTTCTGGGGAAAGGCCCGGTCGATCGGGCAATCCTGCACCGGATAGGGCCGGCCGTCGGGATGGGTGTGGTGCAGGGCGTCATGCAGAAGGCGTCCGTTCACCTCGGACAGACTATAGCCTGTCAACGTCTCGGCGGCGGCGTTCATCAGCGTGCATTCCTGCCGTTCATTCATGAAAAAGACCGCCATCCGGGTGTTGTTCAGCACAGCAGACAATCGCCGTTCGTTGGTTTCGGCCTGCATCAGCAGTCTTTCCTGCGCCTCGATCTGATCGCGCAGCCGGTATTGCTGATCGCGGCTGCGCAGCGCCACCCGGACCGACTGCACCAGCGTCTCGATCCGCATGGGGCGTTCGAGGATCGTGGCGTTGCCCACCGACGGGGTCCAGCGGAACAGCCTGGTTTCCGCGTCGGTCTGGGGCGCGGCAAGGATCAGAATCGGCACGTCGCTCCACGATGGCTGATCTGCGATCAGCACCGGCAGCGTCGACAGCACCGGTGACGTCATCGACTCTTCGGTCATCACCAGCGCGCCAAGTCCGGCCTGAAATTCCGACGCCAGATTGCCGGGTGCACAGCAGTGCATCGCGATGTCCGCACCCTCGAATGCCTTCAGGATCGCGGTCGCGTCCTGGGGTGCCGCCGTCAGCAGCAGCACCCGCTTTTCGCGGTGTCCGGAATCGGGGAACATCAGGTGCCATGCTCGCTGACATGGATCGGCGCGCCACCCAGAATACCCCGCAAACCGGTCATCGGCGGCCCGATGACCAGACCCGATGCGGAAATCTCCACATCGCGGATCGTACGCTCGTTCCGGCCCATGCGGCGCTTGAAGATCGATATCGCGCGCCGGACCTCGCCCATGTGTTCGTAGTAGCGCAGCAGGATCACGTTGTCGGCAATGAAGCTGATCGTATCGTCGTGCGACCCCGCCACATTTAGCAGGCCCGGCAGCGCCGATGACATGATCGTCGTCACGCGCCGCTCGGCCAGATAGGACAGAAGGTTCCGGATCTGCAAGGTCAGGTGCAGGCCGTGCCCCATAGAGGTCATGTACCCTGACAGGCTGTCGATGACCACCATGGTAGCGCCATCCCCGACCGCCATCTGCACCAGATGGGCGAACTTGCCGGGTGAAAGCTCCATCGGGTCGATGGTCAGGATGGACAGACGGCCATCAGACACGGCCGGGTCGAAATCCAGACCGATGCCTTCGGACCGCGCCAGCATGGAACTGATGTGTTCATCGAACAGGAACATGACGACCTTTTCGCCGCGTTTCAGGGCGGCATCGACAAACTGCGCCTGGATCGTGGACTTTCCGCTGCCCGCCGGGCCCAGAACCAGCGTGCTGGTGCCGATGTCCAGCCCGCCCCCCAGCAATCCGTCCAGTTCGGAAATGCCGCTTGCCAGCTGCGTGAAGGTCCGCCGGGTCGGCGGTCTTGCGGTGACAAGCCGGGGATAGACGGCAACCTTGCCGGTCAGCAGCTCGAAGTCATGCATGCCGTCGCGAAACTTGACGCCCCGGATTTTCTGGACGCACAACTGACGCCGGAACGGCCCGACGTCCGGCGTCGTGTAGTTCAGGCTGATCACGCCATGCACCATCGTGTGCAGGGCAAAGCGGTCGGGGGCGACAAGGGTATCAACCATGACCACCGTGCAATCCTGCGCCACCAGATGCGGCTTCAGCGCATCCATGTTCAGCCGGTACACCGCGTCGTCTCCGGCGAGGTGGCGAAACTCGGACAGGCTGTCGATCACGATGCGCGACGGGCCAAGATCGGCGATTGCCTGACGGACCAGGTTGATCGCATCCACCAGTTCGATTTCCGATGAATGGAACACGCTTTGCCGGCCTTTTTCGCCGATGACCTTCGCCATGTCGGAAAGGTCCAGGATGTCCAGCCCCTGCAGCGACCAGCCGTGCGACGCGGCAAAGCTCTGCATCTCTTCGGCCGTCTCGGACAGCGAAATCAGCAGCACCTTTTCGCCCTGCGCACGTCCCGTCAGCAGAAACTGCAAGGCAAGGCTCGTCTTGCCCGAACCGGGATTGCCCTCGATCAGATAAAGCCGACCGCGCGGCAACCCGCCTTCCAGGATGATGTCGAGCCCCTGGACACCCGTTTCCACTCTGGGGGGAGAGATCGGTTTGGTCACGGGACCCTCCAACAGATCGATAAAACCGCATGGGTTCGGCAAACGTGGTCCGCGCCGTGCGGATCATGAAAAGGTTCGTCAGCAGTCAAAAGGCGGATTCCCTCCAGCTTGGGGTCAGAATGCGACCGTTTCGGCCAAGGCCCCATCGGAGCCGCCACCCCACAGCAACAAAAAACCCGGAAATCGGTTCCATTCCGCCGATCACGCCATCCGCAGGCTGCGTCTTTTCAGCCAGTTGGCAAGATCTTGGCCAAGTTCAGGGAAGAACGGCGCGGCGCCGGACTGCGGCGCGATGGAGATCAGGCCGCCACCGCCGCCCGCGCCGCACGGGCGATCACCAGTTCCTCGTTCGCAGCGAGCACCAGCACGACCACCGGCGATGCCTCAGCCGAGATGGTGTCCCCAGCGCCTTCGTTCCGCGCCGGGTCGAGGGTGATCCCCATCCAGTCCAGCCGCGCGCAGATCGCGGCCCGGATGCGCCGCGCGTTTTCTCCGATACCCCCTGTGAACACCAGCGCGTCGATCCCGCCCATCGCCGCCGCCAGCGATCCGATCTCGCGCTGGCAGCGGGCCACGAAATGCGCCACGGCCTCGGCCGCCTCGGGCGTGCCTGCGGCTTCCAGCGTGCGCATGTCGTTCGACAACCCCGACAGGCCCAGCAGCCCCGATTGCCGGTAGAGAAGGTCGGTGATCCCGGCCGGGGTCATTTGCTTCTGATCCATCAGGTACAGCAGCACACCGGGGTCGATCTGGCCGCAGCGCGTGCCCATCGGAAGCCCGTCGAGCGCGGTAAACCCCATGGTCGAAGCCACCGACCGGCCGCCCAGCATCGCGCACATCGACGCCCCGTTGCCCAGATGCGCCACCACGACCCGCCCGTGTGCCACGTCGGGCGCGATGTCGGGCAGCGCACCGGCGATGTAGTCGTAACTCAGCCCGTGAAAGCCGTATCGCCGCACGCCGTCGTCATAAAAGCTGCGGGGCAGGGCATAGGTCTGGTTCACCCGATCCTGGGTGCGGTGAAAGGCGGTGTCGAAACAGGCGATCTGCGGCACGCCCGGAAAGGCTTCGGTTGCGGCGCGGATGCCTGACAGGTTGTGCGGCTGGTGCAGTGGCGCGAAGGGGGTGAGGTCCGTCAACTGGTCCAGCACGGCGTCCGTTACCCTGACAGGCGCCGCATGCGCCGCACCGCCGTGCACCACCCGGTGCCCCACCGCCAGAAGCCGCAACCCCGGATACTCGGCGTGCAAGCTGTCGATCATCACCCGGATCGCCCCCAAGTGGGTCG
Organism: Rhodobacter sp.; assembly: GCA_027487575.1. Taxonomy (GTDB): domain Bacteria; phylum Pseudomonadota; class Alphaproteobacteria; order Rhodobacterales; family Rhodobacteraceae; genus JAIYDJ01. The sequence goes on from JAIYDJ010000084.1 coordinate 7,539, forward strand.
ACAGATCGCCACTCGACGGCGTCAGGGGTCGCCCGTCGGCACCCCGCAGCGTCAGGGTGCCCTGTTCTCCGATCCGGTCCGCCAGCCCCGTTGCCAGCGGACGGTCGCCCTGCGCCGGGAACAGCCCGAACTTCAGCGACGACGATCCCGCGTTCAGCGTCAGAACCGCCTCGGTCATGCCTTCGTCCCCGCGAAATGGTGGATCGCAGCCACCGCGCAAGACGCCAGCCGCGACATCGGGCTGTCGGACCGCGAATTCAGGATCACCGGCACGCGTGCGCCCAGCACCAGCCCCGCGCCTTCGGCATGGCTGACAAAGGCCAACTGCTTGGCCAGCATGTTGCCCGCATCGATCCCCGGCACCACAAGGATGTTCGCCCGCCCCGCCACGCCGCCCTTCAAACCCTTGGTGCGTGCCGCCGCCATGTCGATGGCATTATCCATCGCCAGCGGCCCTTCGACCAGCCCGCCCCTGATCTGCCCGCGATCTGCCATCTTGGACAACAGCGCCGCGTCGATCGACGATTGTATGGCCGGGTTCACCGTTTCGACCGCAGACAGAACGCCCACGCGGGGTTCGATCCCCAGCGACAGGGCAAGGTCGATGGCGTTCTGGCAGATGTCCATCTTGGTGGCCAGATCGGGGGCGATGTTGATTGCGGCGTCGGTCACCATCACCGGTTCGGGCTGGCCGGGCACGTCCATCACGAAGACATGGGTAAACCTGCGTTCGATCCGCAGGCCCAGCACCTTGTCCATCATCGGGCGCAGCAGGTCGTCGGTGTGCAGATGCCCCTTCATCACCGCAGCCACGCGACCTTCATGAACCAGCGCGCACGCCTTGCCCGCAGCCGCCTCGTCACCCTCGATGTCGATGATCTCGAGTCCGGCCAGATCGGCCCCCATCGCGGCGGCAGCGGCCCGGATGCCCGCCGCATTGCCGATCAGGATCGGGGTGATGATGCTTTCGCGCATTGCCAGCAGCGCCCCGCCCAGCGAATTCGCATCGTCGGGGCAGACGACGGCAGTGGGCAGCGCGGGCAGGGGTTTCGCCCGCGCCAGCAACGCCTCGAAATGCCGGTGGCGCTGCACGATCAGGCCGGGCACATCGACCGTCTCGCGTTCCACCTTTTCGGCGGGGGCCAGCACTTCGGCCTCACCGGTGACAATCATCGTATCGTCCGCACTGCGGCGGATCGAGGTGGCCAGCCGCACCACCCCGCCTTCGCGCTTTTCCAGAACCTCGACCCGGCAGATCACCTCTTC
>JAIYDJ010000008.1 GCA_027487575.1 Rhodobacter sp.
CGCGACATGTAGCCGCCGCCACGCATGGCCGACGTCCGCTCCTTGCTGTGAATGATCGGGTTGTTGCCCAGAACATGCCCATGCGACAGGCGCCTGAACGGGTTCGACATGACCAGCGGATGGTTTTGCAGGATGTTGCCTGCGATCACCACCTCGGGGTATTCGCGCAGATAGGCGTCCTCATCAGACACGCCCGCATCCAGCGCCGGGTGCCGCGCAAGAATCTTCATGGCGTTGCGCGCAGTTCCGACCGGATTGAACGGGGCCTGCACGACCAGCAGCGCCTGATCCCCCGTCATTGCCATGGCGTAGGCGTCTGCCGAAGCGGTGGCGATGCGGGCAGCCTTCATCGCGGGCAGGGCACCGCCCGTGGTGCCCCTGGTGATGATCTGGATTGTGCCCTGATCCTGACCGCCTGCCAGAAGGCTTGCCTGTGCGGCACTGGCCGCCGCCGGGTCAGGATAGAGCCGCGTGATAATCGTCGTCATGTCGCACCTTTTGTCCTATGGCCCACGGGGCCGGTTGACCTGTTCTACTGTTAGCCCGTCCGTATGTCTGCAAAGGGTGCGGCTGCACCTTGCACATCGCCGTCGCCCGCCGGAAGGGCCGCCGGGGCCGAAACGGGTCCGGACGCCTTCCGAAGTGCAAGTCCCCGCAGCGGTACTGCCAGCAGAATGGCCAGCGTCAGAAGCCCGGCCTCCAGCAGGAACACGGTTGTGTATGAACTTGCCGCCGTTGCCACGACAGCCCCGTTGGCCACGATGGTGTCGCGCACGACGCCCCCCGTGGCGATGGCAAGCCCGGCCGCCGTCGCCTGAACAGACCCCCATGCGCCCAGCGAGAGACCCACATGGTCGCGCGGGGCCGACCGGATCGTTGCGGTCAGCGTGGCGTGCCCGAAGAGCCCGGCCCCGAAACCCGCAAGCAGGATTCCGGCAAACAGCAGGGGCACCGACACCATGACAGAAGACCACACGATCAGCCCGAAGGCAGGAACACCGATGCCGGCTCCGATGATCGTGATGTCGGCCGGTCTTGAACCCCGCCCCATCCAGCGCGAGGCAAGGGTAAAGCCGATCAGGCTGCCGCAGGCCAGGAAGACGGTAAGCCGCGTGGTTTCGGCCACGCTCATTCCCAGAACCTGACCGCCGAACGGCTCCACCAGCACATCCGCCATGCCGAACCCCGCGGTTCCCAACGCGATGACCACCAGAACGCGGAACACCCCCGGCCGCCCCGTCAGACGCGCCCAGGCCTCGGCAAAGCCGGGTTGCGGGCCCTGCGCGGCCATGGCCCGGCTGCGGTCGCGCGCCTCCTGCTTCCACATCGCAAAGAAGTTGACCGCGATGGTGACCACCGCAGAGCCCTGGATCGCCTGGATCAGCCGCCCCGGTGTGTAATTTTCAAGCAGCGCCCCGTAGATGAAGGCACTTACGATCATCCCGACCAGCAGCATCACATACATCAGACCCACGACCTTTGGCTGATCCTCCTCCGAGACGAGGTCAGTCGCAAGGGCCAGACCCACGGTCTGCACGATGTGAACGCCAGCCCCCACCAGCAGAAACGCCAGCGCGGCCGAACTGAGGCCGATCCAGCGCGGCGCATCGACAGCCTCGCCATAGCCCGACAGGACCAGCAGCGCAAAGGGCATGATGGCAAAGCCGCCGAATTGCAGCATGGTGCCCTTGAAGATGTAGGGCAGGCGCCGAAGGCCAAGGGCCGACCTGTGCCGGTCGGACCGGAAGCCGATCAGGGCACGGAACGGGGCAAAGACCAGTGGCAGCGCGAGCATCCCCGCGACCAGCGTGGCGGGCACCCGCAGCTCGACGATCATCACCCGGTTCAACGTGCCGATCATCAGCACCAGCGCCATGCCGACCGTGACCTGAAACAGCGAAAGGCGCAGCAGACGCGACAGCGGCACCTCTTTCGTGGCGACGTCGGCAAACGGCAGGTACCGCGCGCCAAGGCCGGAAATCGTGCGCAGCGCGAAAACCTTGTAGTCGAACATCGGCAAGCCTCGACAATCTTGGGGGCAAAGTCCTGCCCAAGCGGAAGCTGCAGTGAAAGGCCCGCCGACTGACCGGCGACGAGCCTCTCACATTCGCATTCCGCCCCTGGCACAGGGCGGATCAGTCAGTTGGACGCCAGTTTCTCGGGCATCTTCAGGACTGCCAGCGCCGTCGTTCCGTCCGGCATCGTGATCAGGACTTCCTGGCCCGATGCCGCCGTGAAGGACGCCTTTGCGACGTTCTGGTCAGGAACGACCATGGACGCGGTCGCCACCCCCGCACCCAAGGGCTTTCCGGACAGAAAGTCTGCAACCCATGTCGTGTTCGAAAGAACGGCGACATGGACGGCAAACGACCCGACCGCGACAGCACTGAGGAACAAGGGAATACCAACCGTCGGCTTCACGACAAGCCACAGCTTTGCGTTGTTCATGATGTAATCCTTACCCGAGCCACGGCGTGGAAACAGCGACGAGCAGATGCGCGATGATGGCGATGACGCCGAAAACGCGCGTGCCGTCGATCAGGTAACTGTGGACTTCTTCAGCTTCTCTCAAGTTCAAGCCAGTTGGCCAGACTTTGTCGGGATCATTAGACATTGGTTCACCTCCGTGCCCTAGTCGTCGCTTTCAAATGGGACAGAGTGACGACCTAGCCTCCGCCCGGCGCAAACAGATGACTCACGCGGTATCGGATGAGTCACGGCGACGCTGTCAGCAAACAATTACAAAATCAACTGTCTATTTTAGTTGACACTTTTTCCTCTTGGCACGAGCTGTCTGGTGATAATAATCCAAAAAATATATACATATCTTTATGTTGACATGCATTCATGCTGAAAATTATTTGCAGCATCGCCGCGCGACACGTCCAAATTTTGCGCAGAAATTCTCACGACGTGGCTTTCCTGCACGCTCGGCCGGTCGCACGCAGTGCCGGTACGCATGCAGGATCGCGGCCTGACGACCCCGCGGACTGCTGCACAGAACATCGTAGACGGCAGCGGGCAGAGACGGTTTCCGGGCCATCCCGAAAGATCGGCCAATCAGCCCGCAGCAAAAGGGCTTTGCCGCGCGGGCGTTTGCAGCCATACCCAAGGCAGGGCCTGTCGGCAGCCCGGCCCCCGGTGATGTTCCTTTGCGCAGCCCGTCCGGCGCGCGGGGCGCTCTGGACGGGGGGTGCGGTTGCCGAAGGTGCCCGACGCTTTGAACACAGCAAGGAAAGACGGACGTGACGCGCATCCTCATCACCGGCACCGCCGGCTTCATCGGTTTCCATCTTGCGCGGCTGCTGCTGTCCGAAGGCTTCCGCATCCATGGCTATGACGGGATGACGGATTACTACGACGTGCGGCTCAAACAGCGCCGCCATGCCATGCTGCTTCAGGACCCCAACTTTTCGGCCACCGAAGGCATGCTGGAAGATCAGGCGCTGCTGGACCAAGTCGCGGACGACTTTCAACCCGAGGTGATCGTCCATCTCGCGGCACAGGCCGGCGTGCGCTACAGCCTTGAAAACCCGCGCGCCTATCTGGACAGCAATGTCATCGGCACCTTCAACGTGATGGAGGCCGCGCGGCGGTTGCAGGTAAAGCACCTGCTGATGGCCTCGACGTCTTCGGTCTATGGCGGCAACGACGAGATGCCGTTCATCGAGACGGAAAAGGCCGATACCCAGTTGACGATCTATGCCGCGACCAAGAAGGCGAACGAAAGCATGGGTCACGCCTATGCCCATCTGTGGAACCTGCCCACTACGATGTTCCGCTTCTTTACCGTCTACGGGCCCTGGGGGCGGCCCGATCTGGCGCTTTACAAGTTCGTGGATGCGATCATCGATGACCGCCCGATCGACATCTACAATCACGGCGACATGTTCCGCGACTTTACCTATGTCGACGATCTGGTGCGCGGCATCCGGTTGCTGATTGACGCGGCCCCGGTGCGCCCCGCCACAAAGGACGAGATCGCGCCGGGCGACAGCCTGTCACCTGTGGCCCCGTTCCGGATCGTGAACATCGGCAACTCCGACAAGGTGCGCCTGCTGGATTTTGTCGATGCGATCGAGGCGTGTCTGGGAAAGAAGGCCATCCGCAACTACATGCCGATGCAGATGGGCGATGTGCCTGCCACCTGGGCCAATGCCGAACTGCTGCAACGCCTGACGGGCTACCGCCCGCAGACCGACTTTCGCGACGGGATCGCCCGGTTCGTCACATGGTTCAGGGAGTATTACGGGAAATGACCGGCCTGTCTTTCGATACCCCGTCCGCCGCCCCCTTGGCAAACCGCGCAGGGGCGGCTTACGCCCCGCGGGTACAAGGATGAAGGGAGTAGACCACCCATGACCGATCCCGTGATCGCCATCATCGGGCTGGGCTATGTCGGCCTTCCCCTTGCCGTCGAATTCGGCAAGCACCGCCCGGTGATCGGGTTCGACATCAAGCCCGACCGCATCGCTGCCCTTGCCGCCGGGCACGACCACACGCGCGAGGTGGAGCCTGCCGAACTGGCTCAGGCGCGGCATCTGGAATTCACCTGCGACCCGGCAGACCTGCGCCGGGCCACCATCTTCATCGTCACGGTGCCCACACCGATCGACGCGCACAAGCGCCCCGATCTGACGCCGCTGATCCGCGCATCGGAAACCGTGGGGCGGGCGCTCAAGCCCGGCGACATCGTGATCTACGAATCCACCGTCTATCCCGGTGCCACGGAAGAGGATTGTGTGCCCGTCCTTGAACGGATGTCGGGACTGACCTTCAACACCGATTTCTTCTGCGGCTACAGTCCCGAGCGGATCAATCCCGGCGACAAGGCGCACCGGCTGACGACGATCCGCAAGGTCACGGCAGGCTCCACCCCGCAAACCGCCGAGACGGTCGACGCGCTTTATGCCAGCATCATCACGGCGGGCACCTACAAGGCCGAAAGCATCCGCGTCGCCGAGGCCGCGAAGGTGATCGAGAACACCCAGCGCGACCTGAACATCGCACTGGTGAACGAGCTTGCCATCATCTTCGACCGCATGGGCATCGACACCGAAGCCGTGCTGAAGGCGGCGGGAACCAAGTGGAACTTCCTGCCGTTCCGCCCCGGTCTGGTGGGCGGGCACTGCATCGGCGTGGACCCCTACTACCTGACCCACAAGGCCGAGGCGCTGGGCTACCACCCGCAGGTCATCCTCGCCGGACGGCGGATCAATGACGGCATGGGGGCCTATGTCGTGGGGCGGATGATCAAGGCCATGCTGAAACGCCGCCTGCAGGTGGACGGCGCGCGGGTGCTGGTGCTGGGGCTGACCTTCAAGGAAAACTGCCCCGACCTGCGCAATACCCGCGTGGTGGACGTCGTGCGCGAGTTGCAGGATTACGGTGTGACGGTCGATGTGCACGACCCCTGGGCTGACCCGGACGAGGCGCGCGCCGAATACGGGCTGGACCTGATCGCGTCGCCCGGTGCCGCCGACTATGACGGGGTGATCCTTGCCGTCGCGCACGAGCAATTCCGCACCGGCGGCGTCGCGGCCCTGCGCGCCTTTGGCCGGCAGAACCATGTGTTCTGCGACCTGAAAAGCGTCTTCGATGTGCAGGACAGCGATCTGCGGCTTTGACCAAAGGGCAGCTTCCGGTCCTTCAAACGGCGTCTTCGGGCACGCGTCGCAGGTCCGCGTCCGCCTGCGCCCGGGGGTCAGAGCCAGACCTGATCCGGGTCGGGCAGGGGGATGGCGTCCAGCAGTTCGCGCGTGTAGGCCGCCTGCGGACCCGCAAACAGGTCTGCCGTCACCCGGTCCTCGACGATCACGCCCTGATGCAGCACCATGACCCGCGTGCAAAGCCTGCGGATCACGCTCAGGTCATGGCTGATGAAGGCCAGCGTCAGGCCAAGGTCGCGCACCAGTTGTTCCAGCAGGTTCAGAACCTGCGCCTGGCTCGACACATCCAGCCCCGACACGATTTCGTCCGCCAGAATGAAGTCCGGCTCCAGCGCGATGGCGCGGGCGATTCCCACGCGCTGGCGCTGCCCGCCGCTCAACTCGTGGGGATACCGGCCGATGAACCCGGCAGGCAGCCCGACATGGTCCAGCGCGCGGGCGACCCGCGCCGGGATGCCGTCCAGCCCGTGCAGGCGCAAGGGTTCGGCGATCAGGGTGCCCACGCGGTGGCGGGGGTTCAGGCTGCTCATCGGGTCCTGAAAGATCATCTGGAACCGCCGCCGCAATGGTCGCAGCGCCGCCTCGTCCAACCGGGTGATGTCGGCCCCGTCGAACCGGATGCTTCCCGCCGAGGGTGTCAGCAGACGCACCAGCGCCCGACCCAACGTCGACTTGCCCGAACCAGACCCGCCGACGATGCCCAGAACGGTGCCTTTGGGAATGGTGAAATCGAGTCCCTTCAGGATTTCCAGCCGAGGCGCCGCCCCCAGAAGCGGCTTGCGCGTCATGTCGGCCAGCGACAACCGCAATCCGGAAACCTCGTAAAGATCAGACATGCCCGGCCCTCCGGTCGGCTGCCGCCACTTCGGCGCGCACGGCCGCCAGCACCGCTTCGGGCACTGGGATCAACCCTGCCGTCGGATCGGTGTATTTCGGCGTCGCCGCCAGAAGCGCCGCCGAATAGGGATGGCGCGGCGCACGGAAGAAATCTCCAATCCCGGCGTCTTCCAGAACCATCCCGGCATACAGCACCGTCAGGCTTTGGCACACCTTCGAGACCACTCCCAGATCGTGCGACACGAACAGCAGCGCCGTGCCGTGCCGCAGCTGCATCTCCTTGATCAATTTCAGAATCTGCTTTTGCACCGTCACGTCCAGTGCTGTCGTCGGTTCATCCGCCACGATCAGCTTCGGCTCGGCGGCAAAGGCGCTGGCGATCAAGATGCGCTGGCGCATGCCCCCTGACAACTCGTGCGGATAGCATCGCATCACCCGATCCGGATCGGGAATGTGCACCTCCGCCAGCAACTCGCGCGCCCGTCCTTCCGCCCGCCCCCGGTTCCAGCGCAGGATATCCACCAGCCGGTCGGTGATCTGCGGCCCGATCCGGCGCGACGGGTTCAGCGCGGTCAGCGGGTCCTGCGGGATCAGCGCGCAACTGGCCCCGACCCGCCGCCGCCGTTCGGCCGGCGGCAGGGTCAGCAAATCCACCCCGTCCAGCACGATCCGCCCCGACACCACTTCGGCCGCCCGCGGCAGGATGCCCAGAACGGCCTTGCCGATCATCGACTTGCCCGCACCGCTTTCGCCGACCAAACCGCGCACCTCGCCCGCCGCCACCTGCAGCGACACCGCGCGCAGCAGCGTCCCGCCACCCTTCAGCCGCACCGTCAGCCGGTCGATCTCAAGATAGCTCATCGGAGCACCGGATCGAAGCGGTCCTTCAAACCTTCGCCCAGTTGCGAAAAGCTGAGAACCGTCAGGAACAGCGTGACCAGCGGAAACACCAGTACCCACCACGCCTGATGCACCGAGGTGCGCCCTTCGGCGATCATTCCACCCCAGGTCGGATCGTCGGTAGAAATCGACAGGTTCACGAAACTCAGGATCGCCTCGACGATCACGGCGATGCCCATTTCCAGCGTCAGAAGCACCACGATGGTCGGCATCACGTTGGGCAGGATTTCCCTCAGCATGATGCCGATGCGCCCCCGTCCGGCGACCCGCGCCGAGGCGACATAATCCATCGCCCCCTGCGCCATCGCCTCGGCCCGCACCACGCGGGCAAACCGCGTCCAGTCGATGATGACGATGGCAAGGATGATTGACCCCAGCCCCGGCCCGATGACGGCGATCAGCAGGATCGAGAACAGCACCGGCGGAAAGGCCATCCAGATGTCGATGAACCGGCTGATCACCACATCGACCCAGCCGCGCAGATATCCCGCCATCAACCCCAGCGCCGCCCCCAAAAGGCAGGTCACGGACCCGGCCACCACCGCCACCACCAGTGCAATCCGCGCCCCGTGCAGGATGCGGCTCAGCACATCGCGCCCCAGACTGTCAGTGCCGAGATGGTATCCCGGCTCGTGCCCCGCCATCCAGAACGGCGGCAGGCGGCCCAGGAAAAGGTCCTGCGCCAGCGGGTCCTTGGGCGCAATCCACGGTGCCAGCAGCGCTGCCCCCACCAGCAGCCCCAGCCACAGGGCTGACAGCCACAACCGCACCCCCGCCCGCCGCCTGACGGCGCCCCGTCCGTCAAGCATGGCGCAACCGGGGGTTCAGGGCGGCATACATCATGTCCACGAACAGGTTCACCCCGGTGAAGATCACCGCGAACAGGATCACGATCCCCTGGATCAGGGGCAGGTCACGGTTGATCACCGCATCGATCGCCATATTGCCCAGCCCCTCATAGGAAAACAGCCGCTCGATGATCACCGTCCCGCCGATCAGGAAGGTGAACTGCACCCCCACCAGCGTCAGGGTCGGCAGTGCTGCATTCGGCAACGCCTCGCGCAGGATGACATGGGTTTCGCCATATCCCTTGGTGCGGCTCAGCGTGACATAGTCCAGATGCATAGTTTCCTTCAGGCTCTGCTTCAGCAGTTGCCCGATGATGGCTGAAAGCGGGATCGCCAGGGCCAGCGCGGGCATGAACATGTGCGCGACGATGTCGGACCACAGATCGAACCGCAGACGAACCACGCTTTCAAACAGATAGAACTCGGTGACAAAGGGCAGTTCCAGACTGGGCGTGACCCGGCCCGAGATGTGGAACACCGGCATCAGCACCCCGAACAGCAGGATCAGCACCAGCCCCCACAGGAAATCCGGTACCGACAGCGCCACCCCGTTGGCCACGTCGATGCCGCCTTCCACCCGCGTCCCGCGCAACCGCGTTCCGGTCAGCGCGGCAAGCCCGCCGATGACGATGGCGATGATCAGCGCCATGATCGACAGTTCCAGCGTCGCAGGCAACCGCCCCAGCACCAGCTCCAGCACCGGCTGCCGCGCAGTGATCGAGGTGCCGAAATCGCCCTGCAACACCCCGCCCGCCCAGATCAGGAATTGCTGGAAGATCGACTTGTCGAGGCCATAAAGCGCCGACAGCCGCGCGACATCCGCCTCGGTCGCGCCCGGCGGCAGCATCATGGCAACCGGATTGCCGGGCACCACCCGGATCACCACGAACACGATCACCGCCAGCCCGAACAGCGTCACCGCCGTCGTGGCCAACCGCACTAGAACGCTTTGCAGCAGCCGCATGAGCCCGCGCCCCGAATCCAAGCCCGTCGGGCCATTTTCTGTCTACAAATATCCCGCGGGGGGTCCGGGGGGCGCGAAGCCCCCCGGTTTCGCCGGCGGCCGTCAGGCCCGCTTCATAAGATGCGGCAACAGCGCCCCCGAGGCATGCGGGGTCACGACAACGCCCGGCGCGTGCAGGATCGGCTGGACATACTGCATCAGCGGGATGACCAGCGCGTTTTCGGCCACGAACCGGTCTACCGCCTTCCAGCCCTCGATCCGCTTGGCCTCGTCCGCCTCGCCCCAGAGCGGCCCGATCTTTCCGATCAGATCCTCGCCATCCCAGACCGAATGCGGGCTGGGCCCGAACATCGCGAATCCGGTCGACGTCGTCGGGTCGCCCACCGAATTGCCCCAGTTGTAGAACGCCGCGGGGGCAAGCTGGTCGGCCCCGCGCAGCTCATAATGCTTGGCGATTTCGTAGACCTCGATCTCGGCCTCGATCCCGACCTTGCGCCACAACCCGACGATGGCCTGGATCACTTCGTAGTCCTTGGGCTTGAAGCCCTTGGTCGTCTGGATCTTGAACTTCACCGGGTTGTCGACACTGTAACCCGATGCCGCAAGCAGTTCCGTCGCTTTTGCCGGATCGTAGGCCACCTGGATAGACGCGTCATAGGCGTCATATTCCGGGGTCTGCAGCGTGTCGATCTTGACGCCGTAGCCCGACAGCAGGCGGTCGATGATCGTCTGCTTGTCGATGGCGTGGGCGGCGGCCATGCGGACGTTCGGATCGGTCATCACGTCGATGTCGTTCAGGAAGATCATCCCGATATCGGAAATCGGCGCGGCAATCCCGGCCAGCGGGCCGCCCTTCAGGCGGTCGTATTCCTCGTAAGGCATTTCCAGCGTGACATGGCTGTTGCCGGATTCCACCTCGGCCACCCGCGCGGCGGCGTCGGGGACGAACTTGATCGTGACCGTGTCGAAGTCGGGCTTGCCGCCCCAGTAATTGGCGTTGGCCTTCAGCCGGACAAAGGCGTTGCGCTCGAACTTCTCGACCATGTAGGGGCCGGTGCCGATCGGGGCGGCCTCGAAGCCTTCGGCGCCCACACGTTCGTAATAGGCCTTCGGCAGCACGTATCCGGTCAGGAAATACATCCACTTGAAGATCGTGGGGTCGAACTGCACCACATCGGCGATGACCTTGTTGCCCTCGACGCGGTGGTTGGCCAGCGTGCCCCAGACGAACTGGATCGGGCTGCCGGTTTCGGGCTTGGCCACGCGGGCCAGGCTCCACGCCACGTCCTCGGCGGTGAAGGGGCTGCCGTCGTGCCATGTCACGCCTTCGCGCACGGTCATCCAGACCTGCTTCTTGTCATCGCTCCAGCCCCATTCGGTCAAGAGGCCGGGGGCGGGTTTCAGGTCGGGCTGCTGCAGGATGTACTGGTCGAACACCGACTGGTAAAAGCCCTGAATGGTCGGGTTGACCGCACTCGGCCCGACGGTCGGGTCCCACGAGGGCAGGGTGACGTTGTAGGCGATCACCAACTCGTCGATGGCCTGCGCGCGTGCAGGCAACCCGGTGACACCAAGGGCGATCGCGGCTGTAGACAGTTGCAGAAGACTGCGGCGGTTCAAGTTCATGGTCGTTTCCCTGTTGGTTGTTTCTTTTGTTGTCCGGATATCATGCCGGGTCAGTTACCGGCAAGTTTTCGGGCCAGAAGATACCCCGGCCCCGCGCCCGTTCCGGCGCCCGGCCAGACGGCGGCCCCGGTCAGGTGCAGCCCTGTCACCGGCGTCGATCCGTCCGCATGGCCGCGCGCCGGGCGAAAGGCGAAATGCTGCGCAAGGTGGTGGCTGCCACAGACCTGATCGCCGCCGACGAGATTGGGGTTGTCGGCCTCGAGCTCGGCCGGGCTGACGATGCGCTGTCCCAGGATCTTGCCCCGCAGTCCGGGCGCATGACGCTCCAGTATGCCCAGCGCGCGTTCGGCCATTGGCCCGGCGGCATCAGCCCAGTCGGTCGCCGGGATCACCCCCGCCGCATCCCCCGCGATCGTTCCCGGCACCATCCGGACCTGAACCCACAGCACATGACGGCCCTCGGGCGCGCGGGACGGGTCGACCACGGTCGGCTGCCCCACCACAAGGATCGGCGCGTCGGGCAGCAGCCCTGCCTTGGCCTGGGCATAGGTCCGCGCCATCTGGTCCAGGCTGTCGCCCAGATGCACATACGCAAAATCGCGCAGCGCCGCCCCCGCTCGCCAGTTCGGCAGGTCCGACAGCGCGAGGTGGATCATCATCGTGCCCGGCGCATGGGCAAAGCCCGTCATCGCCGTGTCGAAGGCCGGGGTCGTCTCGCCAGTCAGGCGCGTCAGGGCGCGCGGTGCCACCCCGGCGATGACCGCCCTCGTCGCCCGGATGATCCGGCCATCCGCAAGTTCGACGCCGCTTGCCCGCCCGCCCTCGCGCAGGATGCGCGCCACGGCGGCGTTGCAGTCCACGCTGCCGCCGCGCGCCCGGATGGCCGCAACCAGTGCCGTGATGATCGTGTCGGCCCCGCCCGTCCCGATGGCCATGCCGAAGGCCTGCCCCGCCATCCCCTCCAGATAGGGAAACATCGCGCCCCCCGCGACATCCGGGGCGAAATCCAGATGCATTCCCCAGGCACCCAGCATGGCGCGGGTGTGCGGATGCCGGAACGTTTCCCCAAGCCACTGGCGCGGCGACGACAGCAGAAACCGGGCGAAATCCATCGTCCCGGCCAAGCCCTTGGCGCGCAACGTTTTGAACATGAAATATGCAAGCGCACGCATTGTCATCGGGCTGCCCAGAAGCCCGAACAGATGCGGCGCCTCGGCGCCGAACCCTGCCGCCAGCCTGCGCCACGTCGTGGCATCTTCGGGCGACACCGCCGCGATCCGCGCCGCAGTTTCCTCGGCATCGGTGGTCACGCCCAACCACGAGCCATCCTCGAACGACGAGGCGAAGGGGCGCGTCACCGGCACGAAGGCACAACCGTTGCGCATCAGTTCCGGCCCGTGCTGCTTGAAAAAAGGGCTTCCCGCGAACAGGGAAAGGTTCATCGCCGCCCAGTCGTGCCGAAAGCCGGGAAGGGTGTATTCGCCGGTCTTGACCGCACCACCCGCCACCGACGCCTGTTCGAACACTGCCACACGCCAGCCTCTGGATGCTAGGTGCAGGGCAGCGGCAAGTGTGTTGTGTCCCGCCCCGATCAGCACGGCGTCAACTTCGGTCAAAAACCCATCCCTTCATCCCTCGACGCGGATGATATTTGCAAACGCATTTAATTCTGTCTAGCATGATTCGTATTGCATCATGGCGTTCCGCAAGCGCCAACGCTTTCAATCAAAGGCGCGGTCCGCGCGACAGGGAGAGTGACATGACTTCGGCAAATGTGCTTGGCCAGCTTGCAGGCCTGCTCGCTTCGGGCGGGATTGAGGTGGTGGATTGTTCGGGCGTGCTTGGCCCCGAAACGCCGCTTCTGAAACTGCCGCCCGACTTTGCCAAGGACACCCCGCCGATCAGGATTCACCGGATCAGCGAGTACGATCAGGACGGACCGTTCTGGGCGTGGAACTGGCTGGAACTGGGCGAGCATTCGGGCACCCATTTCGACGCGCCGCACCACTGGATAACCGGCAAGGACTATCCCGACGGCTATACCGACACGCTGGACGTCCAGCGGCTGGTGGCCCCGGTCAACGTGCTGGACTTCAGCGCCGAATGCGCCGCAGACCCCGATTTCCTGCTGACCGTCGACCATGTGACAGCATGGGAGGCCGAACATGGCGCGATCAACGCGGGCGAATGGGTGGTGCTGCGGTCCGACTGGGACAAGTTCACCAACGACGAAGCCGCCTTCCTGAACGCCAATGAAACCGGGCCGCACACGCCGGGCCCGACGCCGGAGCTGATCCAGTACCTGATCGCCAAGGGCATCGTCGGCTGGGGCAGCCAGTGCATCGGCACCGATGCCGGGCAGGCGGGGGGGATGAACCCGCCCTATCCGGCGCACAACCTGCTGCACGCCAACAACCGCTTCGGCCTGGCGAGCCTTGCCAACCTGTCGAAACTTCCGCCCAAGGGGGCCATTCTGGTGGCGGCTCCGCTGAAGATCAAGAACGGCACGGGGTCACCGATCCGGGCGCTGGCGCTGGTTCCCAAGGCCTGACCGGTGCGGCCTGACCACGTCATCATCGGGTCTGGCATCAACGCCCTGGTGGCGGCGGCCCTGCTGTCGCTGAAGGGGCGTCGGGTGCTGGTGTTGGAGCGCGAGGATCGCCTTGGCGGCTGTCTGCGCACCGAGGAGCTGACACTGCCCGGCTTTCAGCATGATGTGATGGCCGCAACCTTCGTGCTGTTCATGACCGGACCTGCAGGGGCGGCGCTTGGCCCGCATCTGGCGCGGCACGGCTTTGAATACTGCCATGCTGCCCTTCCGACGGCCGTGCTGCGGCCGGACGGCTCGGCACTGGTGCTGACGATGGACCATGCGGCAAACGTGGCGGCGTTTGAGGCGCTGGCTCCCGGTGATGGCGCGGCCCTGTCTGCCGATACGGGCGGTGTCGCAGCGGATGCGCCGTTCCTCTTTGCGCTGCTGGGTGGCAATCTGTGGAGCTGGGGCACGGCCAAGTTGCTGTTCGCCCAAGTGCGCAAGCGTGGCGCGCGGGGATTGGCCGCGTGGTTCGGCACCGCACTGACTCCGGCGCGGGGATGGCTCGAAACCAGTTACCGCTCGCCACTGGCGCAGGCGCTGTTCGCGCCCTGGGTGCTGCATTGCGGCCTGACGCCCGAAAGCGCCTATTCCGGCCAGATGGGCAAGGTCATCGCCTTTGCGCTGGAGGCGGCCGGCGCACCGGTGGTCAAGGGCGGGGCAGGGCAGGCCGTGGCCGCCTTCCGCGCGCTGATCGAGGCGCAGGGCGGCACGTTCCGGACCGGGGCGGATGTCGACCGGATTGTCGTCTCCGGTGGCAAGGTCACCGGCGTTGCGCTGGCAAATGGCGAGACGATCGACTGCGGTTCGGTGCTGGCCTCGGTCGCGCCGGGGCAGTTGCACGACCGGCTGCTGCGCGAGGAAGGCCCGCCCAAAGACAAGGCGGCGCAGAAGTTCCGCCACGGGCGTGGCGATTTCCAGTTGCACTACGCGCTGGACGCACCGCCCGAATGGCGGACCCCGGGTTTGCAGGACGTGGCACTGATCCACCTGTCGGACGGCATCGACGCGGTGTCGAAATCGGCGAACGAGGCCGAACGCGGGATGTTCCCCGCGACACCCACGATCTGCGTGGGCCAGCCCAGCCGGCTTGATCCGACCCGCTGCCCGCCCGGCAAGGCGATCCTGTGGTTGCAGATTCCCGATGCGCCCCGCGTCATCAAGGGCGACGCTGCTGGCGAGATTGGCGCAACGGACTGGGACGCCGCAAAAGAGGCATTCGCCGACCGGATCGAGGCGATCCTTGCCCGCCATATCAGCAACTTTGCCGACA
The DNA here is from genome assembly GCA_027487575.1 of Rhodobacter sp. Taxonomy (GTDB): domain Bacteria; phylum Pseudomonadota; class Alphaproteobacteria; order Rhodobacterales; family Rhodobacteraceae; genus JAIYDJ01. The sequence goes on from JAIYDJ010000008.1 coordinate 14,711, forward strand.
TCAAGCTGGCCCGCACCGCGCATTCGCCGCGCGATCTGGAACGGATGAACGTCAACCTCGTCGGCGGCGACCCTTACGGCGGGCAATGTTCGATCGACCAGTTTTTCCTGTGGCGTCCGCATGCCCATGCGTCGGACCTGCCGCGCGGGCTGGTCCAGATCGGTGCCTCCACCCATCCCGGCCCCGGTCTTGGCGGCGGCTCGGGCTTTCTGGCCGCCAAAGGGCTGGGCGCATGACCGAGGATATAGAATCCTTCCCCCGGCTTGGCGAGATCGGCCTGACCAATTACGCGCCCTACCTGATGAACCGGATCATGGGCCGCTACAACGCATCCCTGCGCGAAGAGATGGCCGAACGGGGCCTGTCCACGCCGAAGATGCGCACGCTGGCCGTGCTGTCGGTGATCGACGGCCCGCTGATCCGCGAGCTGGCGGTCTACTCGGTGGTCGAACAGTCCACCCTCAGCCGCGCGCTGGACCAGTTGCAGGCGGATGGCCTGACCCGCCGCGAAACCGACGCCGACGACAGCCGCGCCACCCGCATCTTCATCACCGAAGCAGGGCGCGCCGTGTTCGAAACCTTGTGGCCCCATATGGCCGCAGCCCACCACCGCATGTTCCGCGGCATTCCTGATGCAGAACGGCGGCTGTTCACCGGCACGCTGCAAAAGATGCTGGCCAACATCCGCAAGCACGAGATCTGAACCATGGCAGAGCGGTCCTTCAAGGCGGAAGTCGAACATTTGCGGCTGGGCGAGGGGGAAACCTTTACCGGCGAAGGGATTCTGGCGATCACCAAGGCCCTGCTGGAAAACGGCGTGGGCTATGTCGGCGGCTATCAGGGTGCGCCGATCAGCCACCTGATGGACGTGCTGGCCGACGCGCAAGAGCTGCTGGGCGAGCTGGGCGTCCGGTTCGAGGCGAACGCCAACGAGGCGGCGGCGGCGGCGATGCTGGCAGCCTCGGTGCACTATCCGATCCGGGGGGCGGTGACGTTCAAGGGTTCCGTGGGCGTCAACGTGGCGTCGGACGCGCTGGCCAACCTGTCCTCCTCCGGGGTGACGGGGGGGGCGTTGGTGATCGTGGGCGAAGACTATGGCGAAGGCAGTTCCATCATGCAGGAACGCAGCCATGCCTTTGCGATGAAATCGCAGTTCTGGCTGCTGGACCCGCGCCCGAACCTTCCTTCGATCACCAAGGCGGTGTCGGACGGGTTTGAATTGTCCGAGGCGTCGAATACGCCGGTGATGCTGATGGTCCGCATCAGGTCCTGCCATGTGACCGGCAGCTTCCGCACGCGCGACAACCGACGCCCCACGCTTTCGGTCAGGGATGCGCTTTCAGCCCCGCGTTCGGATTTTGCCCGCGTGGTGCTGCCGCCGATGTCCTATGCCCATGAACAGGATAAGATCAGGAACCGCTGGCCCGCCGCCGAACGGTTCATCCGCGAGCGGGGCCTGAACGAGGTGTTCGGGTCGGCGTCGGCCCCGGTCGGTCTGGTGCTGCAGGGGGGCATGTACAACGGCGTGATCCGCGCGTTGCAACGGCTGGGGCTGGCCGACCTGCACGGCAACAGCCGCGTGCCGCTTTACGTGCTGAATGTCACATATCCGCTGGTTTCGTCCGAGTTTCTGGAATTCTGCGAAGGAAAAGAGCAGATTTTGGTTATCGAGGAAGGTCAGCCCGAGTTCATCGAACAGCAGCTTTCGACCTATCTCTACCGTGCTGGCACGCCGGTGCGGCTGCGGGGCAAGGACATTTTCCCGATGGCGGGCGAGTACACCGGGCAGGTGATGCTCGACAGCCTGACCACCTTCCTGAAACAGGCTGCGCCCGGTTTGCTGGCGGCGGTGCACCGCGCGCCCAACGAAGACCGCCCGCAGATTCCGGACCTGTCGAAAACCGTGCCGATCCGTCCGCCTGGCTTTTGCACCGGATGTCCGGAACGCCCGATCTTTGCCGCCATGAAACTTGTACAGAAGGAAACCGGGAAACTGCAGATCAGTGCCGATATCGGCTGTCACCTGTTCGCCGCCCTGCCGCCGTTCGAGATTGGCGGCGCAACCATGGGCTACGGCCTTGGTCCGGCCGCCAATGCCGCCTTCGGGGGCGGGGGGGCAAGCCGTGCGATCTCTGTCATCGGCGACGGCGGGTTCTGGCACAACGGATTGTCGTCCAGCTTTGGCAACATGGCGTTCAACAAATCCGACTCAGTCGCGGTGATCGTCGACAACTACTATTCGGCGGCGACAGGCGGGCAGGACGTGATGTCCTCTCGCGCCGACAATGCCACCAAGGCGACAAGAAACCCGATTTCGAAGGCGCTGAAAGGCATCGGCATCACCTGGGTGCGCGAGGTCAACCGCACCTATGACGTCGGCCACATGCGCGACGTTCTGCGCGAGGCGCTGACGACCGGCAAACCCGGCCCCAAGGTGATCGTCGCCTCATCGGAATGTATGCTGAACAAGCAGCGTCGCGAAAAGCCGCTGGCAGCGCAGGCGATCAAGGAAGGCCGCCGTGTCGAAACCCCGCGTTTCGGGGTGGACGAGGACATCTGCACCGGCGATCACGCCTGCATCCGCCTGTCGGGCTGCCCGTCCCTGTCGCTGAAACGGCTGGACGATCCGCTGCGCGACGACCCCGTCGCCAGCATCGACCAAAGCTGCGTCGGCTGCGGCAACTGCGGCGAAGTGGCGGATGCCGCCATCCTGTGCCCGTCGTTCTACGAGGCGCGGGTCGTCCACAACCCCGGCCCCTGGGAACGCCGGATTGCCGCCCTGCGCGCCCGGATCATTGGCTGGTTGCAGTCGCGCCGTTCCGCCCGCCGTCTGACGTTCGAGGCCGCCCGATGACCGCCCATGACCCCCTGATCGCGCAGGCCCCCGACCCGGCCCTGTCCAGCATCATCAAGCTGGCGGTCCTTGCCGTGGGCGGGCAGGGGGGGGGCGTGCTGACCGGCTGGATCGAGGATCTTGCGCGGCAGAACGGCTATGCGGCGCAGGCGACGTCGGTCGCGGGCGTGGCCCAGCGGACCGGGGCCACGGTGTATTACGTCGAGATGGCTCCGGCGGCCGGAGGCACCCCGGTGTTTTCGCTGATGCCCGCCGCTGGTGATGTCGATGTGATGATCGCGGCCGAGATGATGGAGGCGGGCCGCGCCATCATCCGCGGTTTTGTCACGCCCGACCGCACCACGCTGATCGCCTCCACCCACCGCGCGCTGGCCGTTTCGGAAAAGATGGCCCCCGGAGACGGCATCGCGTCCTCGGCCGAGGTGATGGCGGCAGCCGAAATCGCCGCACGCCGGTTCATCGCGGCGGATTTCGACACGCTGGCCATCCGCAACGGGTCTGTCATTTCGGCATCGCTGTTCGGGGCGTTGGCCGGGTCGGGCGCGCTGCCCTTCCCGCGTGAGGCGTTCGAGGCGGCGATCCGCAGCAGCGGCAAGGGCGTTGAAGGCTCGCTTCGGGCGTTCGGCGCAGCCTTTGCCGAGGCGCAGTCACCCACCTCTGACGCACCGGAAACCCGGCCCGCAAAGCCGGCCCTTGCAGTGAACGGCCCCGCAAGGCTGACCGCAGCCTGGGCCGACCTGCAGCGCCGCGCTTTGGCCCTGCCTGCCCCGGTACACGAACTCGCCCTGCCCGGCCTGCGCAAGGTGGTCGATTTTCAGGACATAGCCTATGGTGCCGAGTATCTGGGCCGACTGGAGTCCGTTCTGGCCCGCGACAGCGTTGCCCACTGCTATGCCCTCACCCGCGAGGCTGCAAAATACATCGCCAACGCCATGGCTTACGACGATGTCATCCGGGTGGCAGATCTGAAGACCCGCGCCGCGCGGCTGACCCGGATCGAGGGGGAAATGCGCCTGCGCGACGGCAACCTGATGCAGTTGACCGAATACATGCACCCCCGCGCCGAGGAAATAGCCGGACTGCTGCCCGCCACGTTTGGCGCGCGGATCGCGGCCAGCCCTGTGTGGATGGCCCGGCTGGACCGCTGGTTTTCCAAGGGTCGCCGGATGCGGACGGACAGTCTGCTGGCCTTTGTCATGCTGCATGCGGTGGGCGGGCTGAAAGGCTGGCGCAGGCGAACCCTGCGCCATGCGCAGGAAGTGGCGCATCTGGATCAATGGCTGGATACGGCGCTGGGGGTCTTGCCGCGCTATGATCTGGCCGTCGAGATGATCCGCTGCCGGCGTCTGATCAAGGGCTATTCCGACACCCACGCGCGCGGGCAGTCCAAGTTCGACCGGGTTCTGGCCGCGACCGCGCAAATCGCCGACCGCCCCGATGCCGCCGACTGGTGCCGCCGCCTGCGCGATGCCGCCCTGAAGGACGAAGAGGGCAAGGCGCTGGACGGGGCGATCCTGACGATCAACAGTTTCGCCTGACGGCAGCGTCAGGGTGGCGACGCGTCAGACCGCCAGAAGTTCCAGCGCCACGCCCTGACCGACGCCCACGCACAGCGTGACCAGCGCGCTGCGGCCCCCGGTTTCGGACAGCCTGCGCGCCGCCGCCGCGGCGATCCGCGCGCCGGACATGCCCAAGGGATGGCCCATGCTGATCCCGCCGCCCTGCGCATTCACATGCGCCGCGTCATCGTCAACGCCCCAGGCCCGCAGGCAGGCCAGCACCTGCGCCGCGAAAGCCTCGTTCAACTCGATCACATCATGGTCTGCCGCACCGCGCCCGGTCCGGCTTGCAAGCCGCGACACCGCTGCCACCGGCCCCAGACCCATCACGCGCGGCTCGACTCCGGCCGATGCCGCCCCCCCGACCCGCGCCAACGGCGTCAGACCGAACCGGCGCACCCCTGCCGCGGACGCAAGGATCAGCGCCGCCGCCCCGTCGTTGATCCCCGCCGCATTGCCGGCCGTGATGCTGCCCCCGGCGCGGAACGGCGCTGGCAGCGCCGCCAGCCTGTCCAGACTCGTCGCGCGCGGATGTTCGTCCGCGCTGACGACCGTGTCGCCCTTGCGTGCCCGAATCGTGACGGGAAGGATGTCTGCCGCATGCCAGCCCGCGTTGTAACGCGCCTGCGACCGCAGCGCATAGGCGTCCTGATCGCTGCGCGAGATACCGTGTTCGGTGGCGACGTTTTCGGCGGTTTCCGGCATCGATTCAACGCCATAGGCCCGCGCTATGCGGTCATTGACGAACCGCCAGCCGATGGTGGTGTCATGCATCTCGGCCTGCCGGGAAAACGCCGTGTCCGACTTTCCCAGAACAAAGGGCGCGCGGGTCATGCTTTCGACACCGCCTGCGATCACCGCGTCCGCGCCATCGCGAATGACCCGTGCGCCCATAATCACCGCATCCAGCCCGCTGGCGCACAGCCGGTTCACCGTCAGACCCGGCACCGAAGCGGGCAGACGCGACAGCAGCACCGCCATCCGCGCCACGTTGCGGTTGTCTTCGCCCGCCTGATTGGCGCAGCCCAGAATGACCTCGTCCACCATCAGTCCCGGATGCAGGTCCAGCAGGCCGTCGATCACATGCGCCGCCATGTCGTCGGGGCGCACCATCGCAAGACTGCCGCCGTGCCGTCCGATCGGCGTGCGGCGGTGGGCGCAAAGAAAGACTTCGGTCATCGGTTCATCCCAGGTGCGGGCAGATATCGCCCTTTCAGATGTGGCGGGGCCGCCGTTTCCAGCGCCGCGAGCGTGCCGCGCACAACGTCTGTCCCCCGTTGGGCCAGGATGGCAATAGGCCCGCGCGGAAAGTTCAGACCCAGTTGCAGCGCGGTGTCGATGTCCTCTGCGGTACAGCCCCCCTCGGCCAGAAGCCATGCGGCCTCGTTCACCAGCGTCGCCTCGACGCGTTGCACGATCGCAGGGGAATCGGCAGGGGCGGGAACTTGTCCGGCCGGAAAGACAAAGCCCTGCCCGGTCTTGCGGCCCAGATCGCCCCGCGCCACCTGCGCGCGCAACGCGGCAAAGACGTGATAGCGCGGATGCCCCCCCATCGCCGCAGACAAGCCTTCGGTCGCCGCAAGGTTGATGTCCGCCCCGATCAGGTCGATCAGCCCGAAAGGCCCGATCCGGTACTCCGCTGCGCACAGCGCCGCGTCGATCTCGCCCGCTGTCCTGCCTTCTTCCAAGAGCGCCAAAGCTTCGCCGTAGAACGGCCGGGCACAGCGGTTGACGATGAAACCGGGGCGGTCGGCGCACTGGATCACCGTCTTGCCCGCGCTTTGCGTCAACGCGCGGGCCCGTTCGACGGCCCCGGGATCAGTCCCCGCATGCGGGATCAACTCCACAAGCCGCATGGCGGGGGCAGGATTGAAAAAGTGCAACCCCAACAGCCATTCCGGGTGCGAAAGCCCCCCGGCAATCGAAGAAATGGACAAGGACGATGTGTTGCTTGCCAGAACCGCACCGTCGTGCAGCAGGGGTTGCAACGCCGCGAACACGGCGCGCTTCACCTCCAGACGTTCGACCACCGCCTCGATCACCAGATCGGCAGTGGCCAGACCTTCGAGCCCGCTTGCCACCGTCATCCGCGCCAGCACCTCATCCCGCGCCTCTGCCTTCATCGCCCCCTTGGCCACGCGCGGTTCCATAGCCTGCCGCATGCGGGCCAAGGCCCCGTCGCGCGCATCGGCATTGGCGTCGGTTGCAATCACCGCATGGCCTGCCTGCGCGTAAACTTGTGCGATGCCCAACCCCATCGCGCCCAGACCGATGATACCCACTGTCATTTGCCGGTGAACTCCGCCTTGCGCCGGTCGCGGAAGGCACGGATGCCTTCGGTCTTGTCCGCCGTGTCCAGCAATGCCTCGAACCTTGTTCGCTCTGCCTGCAAGGCCAGACCCAGGTCCTCTCCGGCCAGAAGCGCCGCCTTTGCTGCCATCAGGGCCAGCGGTGCCCGTGCCGCCAGTGTTGCGGCCAGCGTTTCCGCCAGTTCCAGCGCCGGACCCTCGGCCTGATAGGCGGCGATGCCCCAACCCAGCGCGGTGACGGCGTCGATCACCTCGCCCGTTAGCACCATCCGCATCGCCCGCGCCCGGCCTGCCAGCGCCTGCAACCGCTGCCCGCCCCCGGCACCCGGAATCAGACCAAGGTTGGTTTCCGGCAGGCCCACCCGGGCCGTAGGCCCGAGCACCAGAATGTCGGCCATCACGGCCAACTCGAACCCGCCACCCAGCGCAAACCCATCCACCGCCGCGATCAGCGGCTTCGGAAACACCCGGATCGCCGCCCAATAGGCCTTCCTCGGGTCCACAGCCGCCTCGGCGGTCGTCTTGTGTTCGATCTCGCCGATATCGGCCCCGGCGGCGAAGTTGCCCTCGGCCCCGGTCAGAACCACCGCACGGCACGCGGGATCGGCCGCCAAGGCGTCCAGCGCCCCGGCCAATGCAGCCAGCAGCGCCGTGTTCAGCGCGTTTTTTTGCGCCGGACGGCTCAACGTCAGCCGCGCCCAGCCCTGCATCGGGGTGATGATCAGATCCATACCGTGATCTTCCTTGCCTGCGACAAAATTTCAAGTCGAATATTTCAAGCTTGAAATTATTTCCGCCCGGTGCAACTTTCAACCCAACGGCGCATCCTGCCTCATCCGGAGTTGGTCCATGAAAATCCTCTGCCTTGGCGGCGGTCCCGCCGGCCTGTATTTCGCCATCTCGATGAAGCTGCGCAACCCGGCGCATCAGGTCACCGTGCTGGAACGCAACCGCGCGAATGACACGTTCGGCTGGGGCGTGGTGCTGTCGGATGATGCCCTGGGCCGGATGCAGAAGAACGATCCGGTGTCGACCCAGTCGATCCGCGACCACTTTGCCTATTGGGATGATATCGCCGTGGTGCATGACGGCGTGCGCACCGTGTCGGGGGGACACGGTTTTGCCGGGATCGGGCGCAAGCAGATGCTGATCCTGCTGCAGGCCCGCGCGCGGGAACTGGGCGTCGATCTGCAGTTCGAGACGGAATTCAGGACAGCCGAGGAATACCGCCGCGAGTATGACATCGTGGTGGCCTGCGACGGCATCAATTCGGCAGTGCGGCGCGAGTATGAAAGCGTGTTCCAGCCCGACATCGACATGCGCCTGTGCAAGTTCGTCTGGCTGGGCACGCAGGCCAAGTTCGACGATGCGTTCACCTTCATCTTCGAGAAGACCGAACACGGCTGGGTCTGGGCGCATGCCTATCAGTTCGACGACCAGACCGCGACCTTCATCGTGGAATGCGCGCAGGACACATGGGATCGCTGGGGCTTCGACGCGATGTCCAAGGAGGACACGGTCGAGACCTGCCGCAGGATCTTTGCGGCGCATCTGGGCGGCAACGCTTTGATTTCCAATGCGGCGCACCTGCGCGGTTCGGCGGTCTGGATGAATTTCCCCCGTGTGGTCTGCGGGACGTGGTTTCACCAAAACGTGGTGCTGATGGGCGATGCGGCGGCGACGGGGCATTTTTCCATCGGGTCGGGCACGCGGCTGGCCTTTGACAGCGCCATAGCGCTGGCCGAATACCTGCACAGCGAACCCGACCTGCAGGCCGCGTTCCAGCGCTATCAGGACGAACGCCGGGTCGAAGTGCTGCGCCTGCAATCGGCGGCCCGCAACAGCCTTGAATGGTTCGAACAGGTCGAACGGTATCTGGACTTGCCGCCCGAACAGTTCGCCTATTCCCTGCTGACCCGCAGCCAGCGGATCGGCCACGAAAACCTGCGCCTGCGCGACCCCGACTGGTTGGCCCGCACTGAAGACTGGTTCCAGCGGCAGGCGGGCGGTCAGCCGGGGCGAAAGCCGATGTTTGCACCCTTCACCCTGCGCGACATGGCCTTGAAGAACCGCGTCGTCGTCTCGCCGATGGCGCAATACAAGGCCGTCGAAGGCTGCCCGACCGACTGGCACCTGATCCACTACGGTGAACGCGCCAAGGGCGGGGCGGGGCTGGTCTATACCGAAATGACCTGCACTTCGTCCTTCGGGCGCATCACCCCCGGCTGTCCGGGGTTGTATGCCCCCGAACACGAGGCGGCCTGGACCCGCATCGTCAATTTCGTGCATGCCGAAACCACCGCAAAGATCTGCTGCCAGATCGGTCATGCCGGGCGCAAGGCCAGCACGCAGGTCGGATGGGAAGAAGGCGATGCCCCGCTGCCGGGGGGGAATTGGCCGCTGATCGCGCCGTCCGCCCTGCCGTGGTCGCCGCGCAATGCCGTCCCGCGCGAAATGACCCGGGCCGACATGGAAGAGGTGACGGCGGAATTCGTGGCCGCCACCCGCATGGCCCGCCGCGCCGGTTTTGACATGATCGAACTGCATGCAGCCCACGGCTATCTGGTGTCGTCCTTCATCAGCCCGACGTCGAACAGGCGCAGCGACTCCTATGGCGGCAGTCTGGAAAACCGGATGGGCTGGCCGCTGGAGGTTCTGGCGGCGATGCGCGCGGCCTGGGGAGAGGACAAGCCCCTGGCCGTCCGGATCAGCGCGACCGACTGGACCGGCGACGATGGCGTGACCCCGGACGAGGCGGTGGAAATCGCAAGGCTTTTCGCCGCCAACGGGGCCGACATCATCGACGTGTCGGCCGGCCAGACCTCGATTGACGCAAAGCCGGTCTATGGCCGCATGTTCCAGACCCCGTTCAGCGACCGCATCCGCAACGAGGCCGGGATCGCCACGATGGCCGTCGGAAACATCACCGAGGCTGACCACGTCAACTCGATCCTGCTGGCGGGCCGGGCGGACCTTGTCTGTCTTGCACGCCCCCACCTTGCCGATCCCTACTGGACCCTGCACGCGGCCGTGGCGATGGGAGACAACGCCACCGATTGGCCGCTGCCCTATCTGGCCGGTCGCGACCAGTTGCGCCGCCTGCAGTCGAAGACGGTCGAGGTGATCCGGGCATGACCATCGCGGGGCGCAGGGTTCTGGTCACGGGTGGCGGTTCGGGGGCGGGGGCCGACCTCGCCCTTGGTTTCGCAAATGCGAGTGCTGCCGAGGTGGTGATCTGTGGCCGCCGTGTGGACGCGCTGCAATCTGTGGCGGACCGGCACCCCGCCATTCGCGCGTTGCCCTGCGACGTGACGGACGAAGCCTCGGTCGCGGCGCTGTATGCCGCCGCCGGACGTATCGACATCGTCATAGCCAACGCGGGTCAGGCCGACAGCGCGCCCTTTGCCAAAACCTCGCTTGCGCAGTGGAACGCCATGTTGTCGGTCAACCTGACCGGCGTGTTTCTGACCTTCCGCGACGGATTGCGCCAGTTTGATGGGTGGGGGCGGCTGATTGCGGTTTCCTCCACGGCCGGGGTCAAGGGCTATGCCAAGATCGCCCCCTATGCCGCCGCCAAGCATGGCGTGATGGGTCTGGTGCGGTCGCTGGCACTGGAAGTGGCGCGGGGTCCGGTGACGGTCAACGCGATCTGCCCCGGTTTTCTGGATACCGAGATGACCGACCGTTCCATCGCCGTCATCTCGGCCAAGACCGGCCGCAGCCTGCCCGAAGCCCGTGCGGCGCTGGAGGCGATGAGCCCTCAGAACCGCCTTTACCAGCCTGACGAGGTGACGTCGGTCGCGCTTTGGCTGTGTTCGGAAGGGGCAGGCGGCGTCAACGGGCAGGGGATCGTGATTTCGGGGGGCGAGGCGTGACCGACCCGTTGTCCAAGCGGCGGCTGAAGATGTGGATCCGGATACTGGGTGTGTCGCGGTCCGCCGAATCCACGCTGCGGGAATTTCTGCGGGTCAGGCACGGCACCACCCTGCCGCGGTTCGACGTGATGGCAGCACTTTACCGCCGCCGCGACGGCGTGACGATGAGCGAACTCAGCCGCATGCTGCTGGTGTCGAACGGCAACGCGACAACCGTGGTCGACCGGCTGGAACAGACGGGCCTTGTGCGCCGGACGCCGTCGGAATCGGACCGCCGCACCGTCTTTGTCGCGCTGACCCCCGAAGGCATCGCGCAATTCGAAACGCTGGCGGCCGATCACGAGGCTGAAGTGTCGCGCCTGTTCGAACGGCTGTCCGAAGCCGATCTTGATACGATGACCGATATCCTCAAACGCATGGTGGCCGTGGGATGACCGAACTTGCCGGACTGAAACCCGAACACTTCCTGTGGGACGTGAAGGGCCGCATCGCGACGATCCGGTTGAACCGGCCGGAACGCAAGAACCCGCTGACGTTTGAAAGCTATGCCGAGTTGCGCGACACCTTCCGCGCGCTGGTCTATGCGACGGACGTCGATGTGGTGGTGCTGGCGTCGAACGGCGGCAATTTCTGTTCGGGCGGCGATGTGCATGACATCATCGGTCCGCTGGTGGGCATGGAGATGAAGGAGCTTCTGGCCTTCACCCGGATGACGGGCGATCTGGTCAAGGCGATGATCGGATGCGGCAAACCGATCATCGCGGCGGTGGATGGCATCTGCGTGGGCGCGGGCGCGATCATGGCAATGGCCTCCGACCTGCGGCTGGCCACACCAGGGGCGAAATGCGCCTTCCTGTTCACGCGCGTCGGTCTTGCGGGCTGCGACATGGGGGCCTGCGCAATGCTGCCGCGCATCGTGGGGCAGGGGCGGGCGGCGGAACTGCTGTACACCGGCCGCATCCTGCGCGCCGAGGAGGGCGAGCGCTGGGGCTTCTGGAACACTTTGCACGCGCCCGACGCGCTGGACGACGCGGCGCTGACGCTGGCACGGCAACTGGCGGCGGGGCCGGTGTTTGCGCATGGGATCACCAAGACGCAGCTTAATCAGGAATGGAACATGGGGCTGGAACAGGCGATCGAGGCCGAGGCGCAGGCGCAGGCGATCTGCATGCAGACCCGCGATTTCGAACGCGCCTACCGCGCGTTTGTCGCCAAGGAGACGCCGGTGTTTGCGGGGGATTGACGATTTTTCTGCGAAAAATCACTACTGTGCCTTTGTCTGGCGCGCGAAAGAACCGAACATGACCGACCGCAGCTTTCTGCACTGGCCGTTTTTCGACCCCGGCCACCGCGATCTGGCCGACGCGCTGGATGTGTGGTGCGCGGCGCATCTGCCGGTCGATCACACGGATGTGGATGCCGCCTGCAGGGGTCTGGTGGCGATGCTGGGGCAGGGCGGGTGGCTGCGCCATTCGGGGGCGGCGTCCGGCGAACGGCTGGACGTGCGCACCCTGTGCCTGATCCGCGAAACACTCGCGCGCCATGACGGGCTGGCCGATTTCGCATTCGCCATGCAGGGGCTTGGAATGGGGCCGATCAGCCTGTTCGGCACGCCCGAACAGCAGGACTGGCTGCGCAAAACCCGCGAAGGCACCGCCATTTCCGCCTTTGCGCTGACCGAACCCGGGTCCGGGTCCGACGTGGCGGCCACCGCGACTACGGCCACTCGGGTGCAGGGCGGCTGGCTGATCGAGGGCGAGAAGACCTGGATTTCCAATGGCGGCATTGCCGATCTTTACATCCTGTTCGCCCGCACCGGCGAGGCGCCCGGCGCGCGCGGCCTGTCGGCCTTCCTGATGCCTGCGAACACCCCCGGTCTGGACATCACCGAGCGGTTGCAGGTCATCGCGCCGCATCCGTTGGCAAGTCTGCGGATGCAGGGCATGGTCCTGCCCGAATCTGCCTTGATCGGCACGCCCGGCGCGGGGTTCAAGATGGCGATGGCCGTTCTGGACGTGTTCCGGTCCACCGTGGGTGCGGCGGCGCTGGGCTTCGCCCGCCGGGCGCTGGATGAATCGCTGGCGCGGGTGAAGGCGCGGCAGATTCAGGGTCATGCGCTGGCGGAAATGCAACTGGTGCAGGGACATCTTGCCGACATGGCGCTGAAGATCGACGCCGCGGCCCTGCTGGTCTATCGTGCCGCCTGGACCAAGGACAGCGGAGCGGAACGCGTGACACGGGAAGCCGCGATGGCAAAACTCTACGCGACAGAGGCCGCGCAAGAGGTGATCGACATGGCCGTGCAACTGCATGGCGGCGACGGCGTGCGGCACGGGTCGGTCGTGGAAAGCCTGTACCGCGAAATCCGCGCCCTGCGCATCTACGAAGGCGCGTCCGACGTGCAGCGCGTGGTGATCGCGCGGTCGGTGCTGACATGAGCTATGTCCGCCAGATCCGGGTCGAGTTCAATCACTGCGATCCGGCCGGGATCGTGTTCTATCCGCGGTATCTGGAGATGACCAACTCTGTCTGCGAGAATTTCTTTCGCGATGAGGTCGGCCATTCCTATGATGCCATGATGGCAGACCGCACGGGCGTGCCCACGGTCCGGCTGGAAGCCGATTTTCGCGCGCCGTCGCGGTTGGGTGACCTTCTGGACTGGCAACTGGTGATCGAGAAGATTGGCAGTTCTTCTGCCACTTTCCGCCTGACCGCGCAGTGCGGCGCGGAACTGCGCCTCGTGATCCGCAAGACGCTGGTCTGGCTTGGACCCGACCTGCGGGCATGCCGCTGGCCTGACAGCATCCGCGCAGGTCTGACCGCACATCTGGAGGCGTCATGACCGAACCCGTGCACGAGTTCCTGCACCCGTCGCACTGGAAACCCGCCGTCGGCTATGCCAATGGCGTGGCGGCGACCGGGCGGATGGTGTTCACCGGCGGCATCATCGGCTGGAACGCGAACCACGAATTCGAGACCGACGATTTCGTGGGCCAGGTCGAACAGACCCTGCGCAACATCGTGGCGGTGCTCGCCTGCGCGGGGGCGGGGCCGGAACATCTGGTGCGGCTGACGTGGTACGTCACCGACAAGCGCGCCTATCTGGAGTCGTTGCGCGATCTGGGCCGGGCCTATCGCACGGTGATCGGGCGGCACTTCCCCGCGATGGCGCTGGTGCAGGTGGTGGCGCTGGTCGAAGACCGCGCAAAGGTCGAGATCGAGGCGACGGCGGTCATCCCGGCCTGAACCTACTGCGCCCGCAGGCGGAACCGCTGGATCTTGCCGGTCTGCGTCTTGGGCAACGCGTCGACGAACACCACCCGGCGCGGATACTTGTAAGGCGCGATCACCGCCTTCACATGGTCCTGCAGCAGCTTGACCATCAGCGCGTCGCCGGTGTGCCCCGCCCCCAGCACCACATGCGCCTCGACGATCTGGCCCCGGTCTGCGTCCGCAGCACCAATCACCGCGCATTCCTGCACCGCCGCATGCGACAGCAGCGCCGCCTCCACCTCGGGGCCCGCGATGTTGTAGCCCGCGCTGATGATCATGTCGTCCGACCGCGCGGCAAAGTGGAACCGGCCTTCGTCGTCCTGCCAGAAACTGTCTCCGGTCAGGTTCCAACCGTCGCTCACATAGGCCGCCTGCCGCGCGTCGGCCATATAGCGGCATCCCGTCGGCCCGCGCACCGCCAGACGCCCGACCTCGCCGCGCGGCACTTCGGCCATGTCGGGACCGACGATCCGCGCCTCGTACCCCGTGACGGGCCGTCCGGTGCAGCCCGGATGGTGGTCGTCGAACCGGTTGGTCAGGAAGATGTGCAGCATCTCTGTCGCGCCGATGCCATCCAGCATCGGCTTGCCGGTCCGGTCGATCCATTCCTGATAAACCGGGGCGGGCAGCGTCTCACCCGCGCTGACCGCCGCGCGCAGGGAGGACAGATCGGCCCCCTCGGCCATCGCCCGCAGCATCACCCGATAGGCAGTCGGGGCGGTGAAACAGACCGTCGCCCGATGCTCTTCGATGATCTCGATCATGTTCTGCGGGCTGGCCTGTTCCAGCAGCGCTGCCGCCGCGCCGAACCGCAGCGGAAACACCGCCAGCCCGCCCAGCCCGAAGGTGAATGCAAGGGGTGGCGAGCCGACGAACACATCCTCGGGCGTGACACCCAGCACTTCCTTGGCATAGCCATCCGCGATGATCAGCAAATCGCGGTGAAAGTGCATCGTGGCCTTGGGTTCACCGGTCGTCCCCGAGGTGAAGCCCAGCAGCGCCACGTCATCGCGGCCCGTGGGCGGCGGGTCGAACCGCACCGATTTGCGCAAGGCGATCCGGTCCAGTTCGGCATCGTGGTTCGCCGTGCCGTCAAAGCCGACGACACAGGACAGAAACCGGCTGTGCTTCTGGCAGGCAACCAGTTCTTCCATCAGCCGCGTGTCGCACAGGGCGTGGGTGATTTCGGCCTTGTCGACGATCGCCGTCAACTCGCCCGCCCGCAGCATCGGCATCGTGTTGACGACCACCGCCCCGGCCTTGGTCGCGGCCAGCCAGCAGGCCACCATCGCGGGGTTGTTGGCCGACCGGATCAGGACCCGGTTGCCCGGCTTCACCCCGTAATCCGTCACCAGCGCATGCGCGATGCGGTTCGACCAGTCGGACAGCTCCTTGTAGGTGCGTGACCTGCCATTGCCGATCAGCGCCGTGTGATCACCAAAACCCCGTTCGACCATACGGTCGCTCAGTTCGACGCCGACATTCAGCCAATCCGGATAGGCGTGGCCGCCCTGCAGAAGGTCGGGCCACTGGTCCTGCGGGGGCAGGTTGTCGCGCGTGAAGCTGTCGGTGTGTCCACTGGGACCAAGAGGAAGAAAGGGCATCGGGGCCTCCCGGAGGTCATCTGGAAACGTGTCGAGGATCAGCCTTTTCGATCCGGTACACGCGCTATCGCAACGTGGAGGAAACGGCCTGAACCTGACGCCGTGCCACGGCACAACCTGACGTACCACCGGGGTCCCCGACATGTCCAGCACCAGAAATCCCGCGCAGCAGCCCGTCGAACCTGGAAGGCTTGACAGCTTTTGGATCGTTCCATAAAAGGAGTCTCAGGGATGCGATGCGGGGGAAATCATGCGTTGGGGGCTCGTGGGAGCAAGCACGATAGCGGCAGAGCATATGGTCGGCGCGCTGCGCGGCGGGGGGCAGGACGTGCATGTGGTTCAAAGCGCCACGGCGGCACGCGCAAGCCGGTTTGCATCGGACTTCGGCATTACCGCCCATGAAACCGATCTGGCGGCAGTGATCTCGGACGCCGACATCGGGGCGGTCTACATCTCGTCCACCAATGAAAAGCACCACGGGCAGGCGCTTGCGGCCATCGCGGCGGGCAAGCATGTGCTGTGCGAAAAGCCGCTGGCGATGACGGTGGCCGAGGCCGCAGAAATGGTCGCTGCCGCATCTGCGCAGGGCGTGGTCTTTGCCACAAACCATCACCTGCGCTGTTCGGGCAGCCACCGGGCGGTCCGCGACCTGATCACGTCCGGCCGCATCGGGCGGGTGCTGTCGGTGCGGCTGTTTCATGCCGTCCACCTTCCCGGCCATCTGCAGGGCTGGCGCATCGACAGCCCCGAGGCGGGCGGCGGCGTGATTCCCGACATCACCGTGCATGATGCCGATGTGGCGCGGTTTCTGACGGGCGAAGACCCGGTGTCGGTCGTGGCCGAAATGGTGTCGTCGGGCATGGGCAAGGGGGTGGAAGACAGCGTGATGTCGGTCTGGACCCTGCCTTCGGGTGCGATGGTCATGGCACATGAAAGCTTTACCCATGCCTTCGCCGGATCGGGGCTGGAGGTGCATGGCACCGAAGGCTCGATCTTCGCGCAGGGTGTGATGACGCAACAACCGGTGGGCGACGTGGCGCTGGTGACCGCCAGCGGGCGCGAGTCCGTGCCCTTTGCGACGCATAACCTGTACGGGCAGGCGGTGGCCGATTTCCTGTCCGCCGTCGCAGGCCGTGGCCGTCCGGCAGCGGATGGGCGCGACGGGATCGCCTCGCTGGCCGTGGCGCTGGCGGTGCGCCGGGCCGCGCAGACGGGCGTGCGGCAGATGGTGGATTACGGGGGAACGGTATGACGAAACTGGTTTCCCCAGCCGAGGCCGTGGCGCGCATCAAGGATCGCGCGGTGGTCACCGTGTCTTCGTCCTCGGCGCTTGGCTGCCCCGATCTGGTGCTGAAGGCGCTGGGGGAACGGTTTCGTCAGACGGGCCATCCACGCGCGCTGACCATGCTGCACCCGATTGCGGCGGGAGACATGTACGGCGTCAAGGGAATCGACTGGATCGCACAGGACGGGCTTCTGGAACGGGTTCTGGCGGGGTCCTACCCGTCGGGCTCGTCCAACCTGCCGATGCCCGAGATCTGGAAGATGGTCGTGGAAGACCGGATCGCCGCCTACAACGTGCCCTCCGGCATCCTGTTCGACATGCACCGCGAGGCGGCGGCCCGGCGGCCGGGCGTGTTGACCAAGGTGGGTCTGCAGACCTTTGTCGATCCGGTCCGCGAAGGCTGTGCCATGAACGCCCGCGCCGCCGCCGCGCCGATTGTCCGCCGGGTGGAGTTTGGCGGCGAGACGTGGCTGCATTTTCCCAACATCGCACCCGATGTCTGCATCTTGCGCGCCACCACGGCGGATGAGCGGGGAAACCTGACCTATGAACACGAGGGCGCCTATCTGGGCGGGCTTGAACAGGCGATTGCGACCCGCACCAACGGCGGGGTGGTGATCGCGCAGGTTTCCCGCATGACGGCGAAAGGGTCTTTGCGCCCCCATGACGTGCGGGTGCCGGGGCATCTGGTGGATGTCGTGGTTGTGGACCCCGACCAGAAGCAGACCTGCGAGACGCCCTACGATCCGGCGATTTCGGGGCAGGTCATCCGCCCGTGGTCCAGCTTTTCGCTGGCCGAGCACGGGGTGGAAAAGGTCATCGCCCGCCGCGCCGCACAGGAGTTGCGGGCGGGGATGACGGCGAATCTCGGCTTCGGGATTTCTGCGATGGTGCCGCGTGTGCTGCTGGAGGAAGGTCACCCCGAGGCGGTGACCTGGGCCATCGAACAGGGCGCGGTGGGGGGCATGCCGTTGACTGGCTTTGCCTTCGGCTGCGCGTCCAATGCCGATGCCTATGTGCCCAGCCCGCAGCAGTTCATCTATTTTCAGGGGGCGGGGTTCGACATGGCCTTCCTGTCCTTCATGGAGGTGGATGTCGAAGGCAATGTCAACGTCTCCAAACTCGGGAAAAAGCCTTACCTGACAGCCGGTTGCGGCGGGTTTGTCGATATCACCGCGCATGCGCGCAAGATCGTGTTTTCCGGCTGGTTCGAGGCGGGCGCACAGGTGGAGCTGACGGCGACCGGCCTGCGCGTGGCCGCACCGGGCAAGTTCGCCAAGATGGTGCAGGCGGTGGAGCATGTCACCTTTTCCGGCGCACGGGCGCGGGAACAGGGGCAGGAGGTGTTGTATGTCACCGAACGCTGCGTGATCCGGCTGACGGACGCGGGGCTGGTGGCGACCGAAATCATGCCGGGAATCGACCCGGCGCGCGACATCGTCGCAGCCAGTGGGGGCCGGGTGGCGGTGGCAGAGAACGCAACGGTGATGCCGCTGTCGCTGCTGATCGAAGGGCCGATGGGGTGGCAACCATGAGCGGGGTACGCCTGAACATCGCGGGGGGCGTGGCCGAGTTGCGGCTGGACAACCCGGCCAAACTGAACTGCTTTACCGTCGACATGCTGGCGCAGATGGCCGGGCATCTGGAGGTGGTCGAGGGGCGCGCCGAGGTGCGGGCGGTTGTTCTGACCGGGGAAGGTGATCGTGCCTTCTGTTCGGGCGCGGACATTCACGCGTGGGCAGGACTGTCGCCGACCGAGTTTGCGCGGGACTGGGTGCGGGGCGGGCATCGCCTGTTCGACAGGCTGGCCCGCCTGTCGAAACCGACGGTTGCAGCGCTGAATGGCCACGCCTTTGGCGGCGGTCTGGAACTGGCGGCGGCCTGCGACATCCGCGTGATGGTGCCGGGGGCGACGATTGCGCTGCCCGAGGCCGGGGTCGGGATTGTGCCAGGCTGGTCGGGCACGCAGCGGCTTCGGCGCCTGATGCCCGAGGCGATGATCAAGGAAATGGCCCTGTTCGGTCGGCGGGTCGCGGCAGATCGGGCACTGGCCTGCGGCTTTGTGGCCGAGGTGGCCGCGGATGCGCGGGCGGCGGCTCATGCCATTGCGGGCGGCGTCGCCGGGCTGTCGCCGCGTGCGGTCGAGATTGCCAAGGCGATGATCCATGCCGGAGCGGGCGAAGATCAGGCCGCGATGATCGAGGCGCTGGGATCGGCGGCGATTGCCGCGACGGCGGACAAGGCCGAAGGCGTCGCCGCCTTCCGCGCAAAGCGAAAACCAGAATTTCCGGGGACCTGATGATGACCGAAATGACCGTGATCCCCTCCTGCGGTGCCGTGCTGCCTGCAACGCCGTTCCATGCCCGCCATCTGATCGGGGGCGTCTGGCAGGACAGCGCGGACGGTGCGGTGACCGAGCGGGTTTCGCCGTCGCATGGCGTGGTGGTCAGCCGGGCCGCGAAGGGCGGCGCGGCCGAAGCCGAGGCAGGGATCGCGGCGGTACGGGCGGCCTTTGACGACGGGCGGTGGAGCGGGCTGTCCGGCAAGGCGCGGGCGGCGGTGCTGTTGCGTGTGGCTGATCTGATCGAAGCCAATGTTGAACGGATGGCGCTGCTGGAAACGCTGGAAAGCGGCAAGCCGATCAGCCAGTCGCGCGGCGAGGTTTCGGGGGCGGCGGACCTGTGGCGCTATGCGGCCAGCCTTGCGCGGGGGGTGGCGGGGGAAAGCCACAACGCGCTGGGGGGCGATATCCTTGCGGTGACGCTGAAGGAACCCATCGGGGTGGTGTCGATCATCACGCCGTGGAACTTTCCGTTCTGGATCCTCAGCCAGAAGCTGCCGTTTGCCTTGGCGGCGGGGTGCTGTTGTGTCGTGAAGCCTTCGGAACTGACGCCGTCCACCACCGTCATGCTGGGGGAACTCCTTGGCAAGGCCGGGATGCCTGCGGGCGTGGTTAACATCGTTCTGGGCCATGGCCAGCCGGTCGGTGCGGTTCTGGCGGCGGACCCACGGGTGGACATGGTGACCTTCACCGGGTCAACCGCCGTCGGCCGCGCGATCGCGGCGGCGGCATCCGGCACGCTGAAGAAGGTGGCGCTGGAGCTGGGCGGCAAGAACCCGCAGGTGATCTTCCCGGACTCTGATCTGGACAGTGCGGCGGATGCGGTGGTCTTCGGCGTGTACTTCAACGTGGGCCAATGCTGCAATTCCGGAAGCCGGATCATCGTGCACGCCGACATTGCCGAGGCGTTCACCGCGAAGGTGGTGGAGTTGTCGCGCAAAGTTGCCTTTGGCGATCCGTTGGACCCGAACACCCAGGTCGGCGCAATTGTCACTCCCGAACATGGGGCAAAGATCGCAGGCTATGTCGATGCCGCCCGCAAGGCCGGTGCGAAGGTGGTGCTGGGCGGTGCGGCGCTGACCGTTCCCGGACTTGCGGCGCAGTTCTATCAGCCGACGGTGGTGACCGGGGTCTCCCCCGACATGGCGATCGCGCGGGATGAGGTGTTCGGCCCGGTCCTGACGGTTCTGACTTTCCGGACGCTGGACGAGGCGCTGCATCTGGTCAACGACGCCGACTATGGCCTGAGCGCGGGCGTGTGGAGCGAGAATGTCCACACCTGCCTTGCCTTCGCGCGCGGTGCGCAGGCGGGCACGGTCTGGACCAACACCTGGATGGACGGATTCCCCGAGGTGACCTTCGGGGGCGTCAAGCAATCGGGCCTTGGCCGCGAGATCGGGCGGCAGGGGCTGGAGGAATTCTTGGAAACCAAGTCGCTGGTGATGCGGATCGGGCGCAGCCGGGCGATGTGGGTGAAGACGGCCTGATCCCAAATTGGGGCAGGAGACGACAACGCGCAAACCTTAGGGAGGATCAACATGCGTGGGTTTTTCGGACGGAAGATGACGATGGTCGCGGCGCTGATGGCCACGACCGGCATGGCTGTGGCCGAGGACGTCGAGGTGCTGCATTGGTGGACTTCGGGCGGTGAGGCGGCGGCGCTGAACGTGTTGAAGGACGACCTTGGCACGAAATCCATCGGCTGGGTCGACATGCCGGTGGCCGGGGGCGGCGGCGAAGCTGCGATGACCGCGCTGCGCGCCCGCGTCACGGCAGGCGACCCGCCGACAGCCGTGCAGATGCTGGGCTTCGATATTCTGGACTGGGCGGGCGAAGGTGCCCTGGGCGACCTGACGGCAGTTGCCACCGCCGAGGGCTGGGATGCGGTGGTGCCGGCGGCGCTGCAGGGCTTCTCCAAGTACGACGGCAAGTGGATCGCGGCTCCGGTGAACGTCCATTCCACCAACTGGGTCTGGATCAACAAGGCGGCGCTGGACGCTGCCGGTGGCAAGGCCCCCGAAACATGGGAAGAAATGGTCGCCGTTCTGGACGCGATGAAGGCCAACGGCATTACCCCCCTGGGTCATGGCGGGCAGGCCTGGCAGGACGCGACAGTGTTCGACGCCGTCGTGCTGGGCATGGGAACGGACTTCTACAAGTCCGCCTTCATCGATCTGGACCCGGCGGCGCTGGGGGGCGAGCAGATGGCGGAAGCCTTCAACCGCCTGATCAAGCTGCGGTCCTACGTCGATGACAACTTCTCGGGTCGCGACTGGAACCTCGCCTCGGCCATGGTGATCAACGGCGAAGCGGGCATGCAGATGATGGGCGACTGGGCCAAGGGCGAGTTCGTGAAGGCGGGCAAGGTTCCGGGCACCGATTTCGTCTGCATCCGCTTCCCCGGCACGCAGGGGGCCGTGACCTTCAACTCTGACCAGTTCGCGATGTTCGGGGTCGAAGGCGAAGCCGCAGTGGCAGCACAGGGTGCGATGGCATCGGCGATCATGAACCCGGTCTTCCAGTCGGCATTCAACGTGGTCAAAGGGTCGGCCCCGGCGCGCACCGATGTCCCGAACGACGCCTTCGACGATTGCGGCAAGAAGGCGATGGCGGATCTGGCAGAGGCGAACACCTCGGGCAAGCTCTTCGGGTCGATGGCCCACGGCCATGCCGCCCCGGCCTCGGTCAAGAACGCGACCTATGACGTGATCACGGCGGCGTTCAACGGCGAGTATGCCGATGGCGCGGCGGCGGCAGCGGCCCTGGCCGAAGCGGTCGCAGCGGCCCAGTAACCGGCGTTCCGCGCAAGGCCTCCCTCCCCCCTTTGCGGGGGAGGGAGGGAGTTGGGGGGGCGGACTGACACTGGCCCCCCGCCCCCGGCCCCTCCCCACGCAGGGGGAGGGGAGGCGTCCGTCACCGCCGTTCGGTGTCAATCCGGCACGAGAGAGGACCTGAGGATGGCTCGATCCGAGACAGTCGATTTTCGCACACGCCTGCAAGACTGGTTGCCGCGCCTCGTGCTGGCACCCTCTTTCGCGGTGACGCTGCTGTTCGTCTACGGCTTCATCCTGTTCACCATCGTGCTGTCCTTCACCGGATCCAAGATGCTGCCCAAATTCACCTGGGTGGGGTTCGAGAACTACGAAAAACTGTTCGCGCTGCCCGCCTGGCACACCGCGATCGTCAACATCGCGGTCTTCGCCAGCCTTTACATCGTCATCTGCACCCTGATCGGGCTGATGCTGGCCATCTTCCTCGACCAGAAGATCCGGGGCGAGGGGATGCTGCGGCCGATCTACCTGTATCCGATGGCGCTGTCGTTCATCGTGACGGGTACGGCATGGAAATGGTTCCTCGATCCCGGCATCGGGTTGCAGCAGGTGATGCGCAACATGGGCTGGGAAAGCTTCACCTTCACCTGGATCAAGGACGCCGACTACGCGCTTTACACCATCGTGCTGGCCGCCGTCTGGCAGACCAGCGGTTTCGTCATGGCGATGTTTCGTGCCGGCCTGCGCGGGATCGACAACGAAATCCTGAAGGCCGCGCAGATCGACGGGGCGTCGAACTGGCAGCTTTACCGGCGGATCGTCATTCCCTTGCTGCGCCCGGCGTTCCTGTCGGCCTTCGTGATCCTCAGCCACCTTGCCATCAAGTCCTATGACCTTGTCGTGGCGCTGACCGGCGGCGGACCGGGACGGGCGACGGAAATGCCCGCGACCTTCATGTATTCCTACACCTTCACCCGCAACCAGATGGGCATCGGGGCTTCTTCCGCCGTGATCATGCTGATGACCATCGCGGCGATCATGGTGCCCTACCTTTATGCCGAGCTGAAGGAGAAGAAGTGATGGCCGCCGTCACGCAAGACACCGCCGTCAGCACCGGTCGGGTGACCCGCGCCTTCATCTATCTGGTGCTGGTCCTGTTCGCGCTGTTCTACCTGCTGCCGCTTTACGTCATGGGCGTGAATTCGGTGAAACCCCTGTCCGAGATCACCGGCGGCAACATGATGGCACTGCCGCAGGTCTGGACGCTGGAGCCGTGGCGGCAGGCCTGGTCCACCGCGCAGATCGGGGTGGAGCCGACGGGCCTGCGGCCCTATTTCCTGAACTCGATCCTGATGGTGGTGCCTGCCGTGGCCATCAGTACCATTGTCGGCGCGCTGAACGGCTATGTGCTGACGAAATGGCGGTTCCGGGGCGATACCTGGGTGTTCGGGCTGATGCTGTTTTCCTGCTTCATCCCGTTCCAGATCGTGCTGATCCCGATGGCCGTCGTGCTGGGCAAGCTGGGGCTTGCGGGGTCGGTGGCGGGACTTGTGCTGGTGCATGTGGTCTACGGGATCGGCTTCACCACGCTCTACTTCCGCAACTACTACGCCAGCTTCCCGACCGAACTCGTGCGCGCCGCGATGATCGACGGCGCGGGGTTCTTCCGCATCTTCTGGCGCATCCTGTTGCCCGTCTCCGGCCCCATCGCGGTCGTCAGCGTGATCTGGCAGTTCACCAACATCTGGAACGACTTCCTGTTCGGAGTCAGCTTTGGCGGAACCAGCCAGCCGATGACGGTGGCGCTGAACAACCTTGTCCAGTCCTCGACGGGCGTCAAGGAATACAACGTCCACTTCGCGGGCGCGATCCTTGCCGCCCTTCCCACCCTGATCGTCTACATCGTCGCTGGCCGCTACTTCGTGCGCGGGCTGATGGCGGGCAGCGTGAAGGGCTAAGCCGACTGCCGGGCGGCTGGCACCGCCCGACAGTCTTTCGTTCAACCCAAGGCCCCACTTGCACAGAACCGGGCGAACATCAGGAAGGAACTACAAGATGCACCGAATGTCCATGGTTGCCGCGCTGACGCTGTCAACGGCGATCAGCCCCGCCTTCGCGGACCCTTCGGTCGAGGTGATGCACTTCTGGACCAGCGGCGGCGAGGCGGCTGCCCTGGGCGCGGTCCGCGACAAGGTGGTCGCGGGTGGTGTGGTCTGGACCGACGCGCCCATCGCCGGAGGGGGCGGTGATGCCGCCAAGACCGCGCTTCAGGCCCGCATCGCATCGGGCAACCCCCCCGCCGCCGTGTTGATCCTTGGCCAGAACATCCTTGACTGGGCCGCCGAAGGGATGCTCGGCAACGTCGACGCCCTGGCCGCGGCTGAGGGCTGGGACGCCGCCCTGCCGCAGGCGGTCAAGGACTTCACCAAGGTCGACGGCCATTATGTCAGCGCGCCGACCAACGTCCACCGCACCGACATGATCTGGGCCAGCAAGGCCGCCTTCGACAAGATCGGCGCGGCTTATCCGACGACGTGGGAAGAGCTGAACGCGCTGGCCCCGAAGTTCGCCGAGGCCGGGATCATCCCGCTCGCCCACGGCGGGCAGGCCTGGCAGGAAGCCTACATGTTCGAGGCCGTGGCTCTTGGCGTCGGTGGGGCGGATTTCTACCGCAAGGCGCTGATCGAGCTTGACGACGCCACTCTTCGGGGTCCCGAGATGGTCAAGGTCTTCGACCAGATGTCGGCTTTGCGCGGAATGGTCGACCCGAACTTCCCGGGCCGCGACTGGAACCTCGCCTCGGCCATGGTGATCAACGGCGAGGCTGCGATGCAGATCATGGGCGACTGGGCGAAAGGCGAGTTCACCAATGCAGGCAAGGTTTCCGGCGACGATTATGCCTGCATCCCCGTGCCGAAGGCCTCAGGCGACGGGTTTGTCTACCTTGTGAACTCGCTCTCCTTCTTCACCCAGACCGATGCCGAGATGATCAAGGGGCAAGAGGTGCTGGCCAGTGCCATCATGGACCCCGCCGTGCAGGTGGCGTTCAATCTGGCCAAGGGCGCGATTCCGGCCCGCACCGACATCGACCTTGCGGCGATGGACAGTTGCGCGCAGGCCACCAGCGCGGCCCTTGCGTCGAATGACGGGGCCGGGACGGCCGTGCCGACCTTTGCCGGAACCCATGCGGCCAATGCCTCGGTCGTGGGGGCGGCGACCGATGCCATCACCACCTTCTTCAATTCCGAAATGACCGCCGCAGATGGTGCGACGTCGCTGGCCGACGCCATCGCGGCGGCGCAATGATCCACCGGCCCCGCGCGTTCCTCCCGCCGCGCGGGGCCATCCTGACACACAAAGACCGGAGCTGACCGATGGGCTTTCTCGATATCCGCAACGTCACCAAGTCCTATGGTTCCGTGCAGGTCCTGCACGAGGTCGACATCGAGGTTCAGGAAGGCGAGTTTCTGGTCCTGGTCGGCCCTTCGGGCTGCGGCAAATCCACCCTCTTGAACATGATCGCGGGGCTGGAAGTGATCACCAGCGGCGAGATCGCCATCAAGGGCCGGGTGGTGAACGGGGTGCATCCGTCCAGACGCAACATCGCGATGGTGTTTCAAAGCTATGCCTTGTACCCCAACATGACTGTTGGCCAGAACATGACCTTCGGGCTCGAGATGCACGGCGTGCCCAAGGCGGAACGGGACGTGGCGCTGGCGCGCGTGGCAAAGCTGTTGCAGATCGACCACCTTCTGGACCGCAAGCCGGGGCAGCTTTCGGGCGGACAGCGGCAGCGGGTGGCGATGGGGCGGGCGCTGGTGCGCAACCCCGACGTGTTCCTGTTCGACGAGCCTTTGTCCAACCTTGACGCCAAGCTGCGCGTCGACATGCGAACCGAGATCAAGAAGCTGCACCAGACGCTGAAGACCACGATCGTCTATGTCACCCATGACCAGATCGAGGCGATGACCCTGTCCACCCGGATCGCGGTGATGAACAAGGGCTATGTCCAGCAGCTTGGCACGCCGAAAGACATCTATGACACGCCGACGAACGTCTATGTGGCGACCTTCATGGGCTCACCCGCGATGAACATCGTGCCCGCGACCGTGATGATGGAAGGCGGCATCCCCCATGCCGCCGTCACCGACGCTGATGGGTCCATCCGGCATCTGCGGTTCAGCCAGCCCAACCTCGCGGAATGGGCGGGCAAGCCGATCCTGCTGGGCATCCGGCCCGAGGCGATCACCGATCCCGAAGGCGCGGACCGCAAGTCCGGCAACATCGTCGCCCTGTCGAACCGGGTGGGCGTGACCGAACCGGCGGGGTCCGACACCTTTGTGACGATGCAGCTTTGCGGCAAGGACATCGTCGCGCGGATGCGGGCCGATGCGACCGTCGCCCCCGGGCAGGTGTTCGATTTTGCCGTCAACATGGAAAAGGCGGTGGCCTTCGATCCGGCGACCGAAATGCGGATCGCACCCTGATGCAGCCTGATGTCCTCATCATCGGATCGGGCATGGGCGGGGCCACGCTGGCCGCCGCCCTTGCGCCTTCGGGTCGGCGGATCGTCATCCTTGAACGGGGGGAACGGTTGGCCGACAGCCCCGAGGCGCGCGACCCGGCGGCCATTTTCGGGCGCGGGCATTTCAAGCCGGACGAGGTCTGGCATGACGTGGCGGGTGCCCCGTTCAACCCCGGCAACTATGCCTTCGTCGGCGGCAACACCAAGTTCTACGGCGCGGTGCTGCTGCGCTATCGGGCCGAAGATTTCGCCCCCCTGCGCCATATCGACGGGGTCACGCCCGGCTGGCCGATTTCCTATGACGCGCTGGAGCCGTGGTATTCACGCGCCGAAGCCCTTTACCGCGTGCGGGGCGATGTGGCGGGCGATCCTTCAGAACCGCCCCATTCCGCCCCCTATCCCTTTCCGCCCGTGCCGGATGAACCTGACATCGTGGCGCTGCGCAAGGCGTTCGGCGCGCAGGGCCTGCACCCCAGCGCCCTGCCGCTGGGTGTCGACATTGAGGCGTGGCTGAAACGCGCGCCCACCACCTGGGATGCGTTCCCCTGCACCACCGGCGCCAAGTCTGACGCCGAAAGCTGCGGTCTGGCCGAGGCGCTGAAACACCCCAACGTCACCCTTCTGACCGGGACAAAGGTCTTGCGCGTTCTTTCGGAAGGCCGCCGCGTGACTGGGGTGGAAGTGGACCGGAACGGCAAGCGCGATGTGCTGACCGCCGCGACCGTCTGCCTGTGCGCGGGCGCGGTGATGTCGTCGGCGCTGTTGCTGGCATCCGCCAATGCCGATCATCCGAACGGGCTGGCCAACGCCTCCGATCAGGTCGGGCGCAACTTTATGAACCACAACCTGACCGGCATGGTCGCCTGGAACCCCTTGCGGCGGAACCGGTCTGTGTACGAGAAAACCATCCAGATCAATGATTTCTACCTAACCGGCGGGCCACAGGGCGAACCCCTTGGCAACATCCAGATGCTGGGCAGGATTACCGGGCCGATCCTTGCGGGTGAGGCGGGGCTGCCGCTTTGGCTGGCCCGACACATCGCCGACCACTCGATCCACATCATGGCGATGTCAGAAGACCTTCCGGACCCGAAATCGCGCGTGATGTGGAAGAACGGCGGCGTGGTGGTGGACTGGCGCAAGACGAATGTGCAGGCGCATGACCTGCTGGTGCAGCGTCTGCGCCGCGCCATGCGCAGGGCGGGCTGGCCGATCGTGCTTTCGCGGGACTTTCCCAAATCGAAGCCGAGCCACCAGTGCGGCACGGCGCGGATGGGCAATGATCCGGGCACGTCGGTGGTCGATGCGGACCTGAAGGCGCATGATCTGGACAACCTCTATATCGTCGATGCCTCGGTCCTGCCGACCTCGGCGGCCGTGAACCCCTCGCTGACCATCGCGGCGCTTGCGCTGCGGGCGGGCGCGCAGATCGGCAGGGGGCTGACATGACCGCGCCCCTTGCCCTGATCACCGGGGGTCAGCAGGGCATCGGCCTTGGCATTGCCCGCGTGCTGGCCGGGGCGGGCTGGCGGCTGGTGCTGGCCTCGGAACTGCCGCACGAGGATGATGCCGTGCACGCGGCGCTGGCCGAACTCGGACCCTCTGCACGCTATGTGCGGCACGATCTGGCCGATGTGGCGGGCATTCCGGCGTTGCTGGACGTGGCAGGCCCGGTGACCGCCCTGATCCAGAACGCTGGCGTTCCGGCGCGGGTGCGCGGTGACATGCTGAACATCACGCCCGAGAGTTTCGACTGGGTCATGGGCATCAACCTGCGCGGCGCGTTCTTTCTGGCGCAAGCGATGGCAAAGGCGATGCTGGCGCAAAGGCATAACCACTACCGGTCGATCACGTTCATCACCTCGGTTTCCGCCGCCATGGCCAGTGTGGAGCGGGCGGATTACTGCATCTCGAAGGCCGCCGCCTCGATGGCCGCCAAGGCGCTGGCCCTTCGGCTGGCCTCCGAGGACATCGGCGTGTTCGAACTGCGCCCCGGGATCATCGAAACCGGCATGACGGCGGCCGTGAAGGACAAATACACCGCCCGGATCGAAGCCGGGCTGGTGCCTGCCGGTCGCTGGGGTCAGCCCCGCGACATCGGGCAGGTCGTCCTGCCGCTGGTGAGCGGACAGATGCGCTTTGCCACCGGCGCGGTGATCCCCGTCGATGGCGGGCTTTCGATCGAAAGGCTGTGACAGGATGCCGAACAGCCCAACAGCCCCGCCACGCATATCCCTCCCCGCACACAGGGGCGCGGAGGCGACAGACCACAGCGACCCCGGAACGAGTTTGGCGGCTATGACATGACCGAAGGCTATGACTACCTTATCATCGGCGGCGGCTCGGCGGGCTGCGTGCTGGCAGCGCGGCTGTCCGAGGACCCGGCGGCGAAGGTTCTGCTGCTGGAGGCGGGGGGGCGCGACCGTCATCCGTTCTACCACCTGCCCGCCGGTTTCGCCAAGATGACCAAGGGCATCGGCAGCTGGGGTTGGCACACCGTGCCGCAGCGCCACATGAACGGCATGGTGATCCGCTACACCCAGGCCCGCGTGATCGGCGGCGGTTCCAGCATCAACGCGCAGATCTACACGCGCGGCAACGCGCAGGACTATGACGAATGGCGGCAGCTTGGCTGCCCCGGCTGGTCTTACGAGGATGTGCTGCCCTACTTCCGCAAGGCCGAGGACAACGACACGCACGACAACCGCTATCACGGCAAGGGCGGCCCGCTTGGCGTAAGCCAGCCCCGCGCGCCGCTGCCGATCTGCGAGGCGTGGTTTGCCGCCGCCGCCCAGATGGGCATCCCCCGCAACATGGACATGACCGGCGAGGTGCAGGACGGCGTGGGTTACTATCAGTTGACCCAGCGGAACTTTCGCCGGTCGTCCGCGTCGACCGCCTATCTTGGCCCGGCGCGGGGGCGGGCGAACCTGACGGTCCGCACCGGGGCGCACGTCTTGCGCATCGTGGTGGAGAAAGGCCGCGCCGTGGGGGTGGAAACGCCCGACGGGGTGATCCGCGCGCAACAGGTGATCCTGTCTTCGGGCGCCATCGGCTCGCCCCGCCTGCTGCAACTGTCGGGGATCGGCCCGGCGGATCACCTGCGCGAGCACGGCATCCCGGTGGTGCTGGATCAGCCGGGGGTGGGGTCGAACCTGCAGGATCACCTTGACCTGTTCGTCATCGCCGAATGCACCGGCCCGCACACCTATGACCGCTTTGCCAAGCCGCATCTGTCGGTGCTGGCGGGGTTGCAGTACCTGCTGACCCGGCGCGGTCCCGTCGCCTCGTCCTTGTTCGAGACCGGCGGTTTCTGGTACGCCGACCGCGACGCCCGCTCCCCCGATATCCAGTTCCACCTCGGCCTCGGGTCCGGGATCGAGGCCGGGGTCGCGGCCATGCCGCAAGGCGGGGTCACGCTCAATTCGGCCTACCTGCGTCCCCGGTCGCGCGGCACGGTCCGGCTGGCCGGCGCAGACCCCAAGGCCGCACCCTTGATCGACCCGAATTACTGGGAAGACCCGCATGACCGCGACATGTCGATCCGGGGTCTGAAGCTGGCGCGCGAGATGATGCGGCAGTCCGCGCTGAAACCCTATGTCCTTGCTGAACGCCTGCCGGGGCCGGACATCCGCACCGATCAGGACTATTTCGACTATGCCTGCAGGCATTCGAAAACCGACCATCATCCCGCCGGGACCTGCCGCATGGGCAGCGACCCCGAGGCCGTGGTGGATGCGCAATTGCGCTTCAACGGGATTGATGGCCTGCGGGTGGTCGACGCTTCGGTGATGCCGCGCGTCGTGTCGTCGAACACCAATGCCGCCACCATCATGATCGCCGAAAAAGCCGCCGACATGATCCGCACCGGAGCGACCAGATGATCCGCCACATCGTCCTGATGAAAGCCCGCCCCGAGGTGACGGAGTCGCAGATCGCCGCCATCTTTGCGGACCTTGCCGCGATCAAGACCCTGTTGCCGGGCGTGCTGGCCATCCATTCCGGCCGGTCCGAAAGCCCCGAACAGATCGAACGGGGCTATATGCACGGCTTCACCGTCGATTTTGCCGACTGGCCCGCCCTTGCCGCCTATCAGGATCACCCCGACCACAAACGCGTCGGCGCGGCGCTGGTGGCGGCAGCCCAGGGCGGACTGGACGGGTTGCTTGTCTTTGATCTTGTTTGCTGAGGTGCCGCGATGCTGATCCTGCCAACCGAAGACGGCCGGCTTGAACCCTACCGGCTGACCGGCACGCCCCTTGTGCCCCGCGCGCCAAAGATCGCGCTGACCCGCACCGCCTTTGCCGCGGCCCATGTGATCAGCGATCCGTTGCGCGAGCGCAGCCCCTGGGATGGACGCCCGGCGGTGGACTGGGACGCGACATTGGCGTTTCGCGCGCAGCTTTGGGATCAGGGGCTGGGGCTGGCCGAGGCGATGGATACCGCACAGCGGGGAATGGGGGTCGACTGGCCTACCGCGCTGGAGCTGATCGGGCGCACGATGCGGGCGGCGCAGGCCCACCCGCTGCGCCCGCGCGTCGCCTGCGGGGCGGGGACGGACCATCTGACGCCCGACGCGCTGACCAGCGCGGATGCCATCGCCGCCGCCTACGAAACGCAGGCCGAAGCGATCGAGGCTGCGGGGGGGCAACTGATCCTGATGGCCAGCCGCGCCTTTACCGCCATCGGGGCAGGTCCGGACACCTATCGCGCCGTCTATCGCCGCCTGATCGACGGGGCGCGGCAGCCGGTGATCCTGCACTGGCTGGGCGCGATGTTCGATCCCTCGCTGGCGGGCTACTGGGGATCGCAGGATGTTGCCGTGGCATCGGATTTTGTGCTGTCGCTGATCGCGGAAAATCCGGGCAAGGTGGACGGCATCAAGATTTCCCTTCTGGATCAGTCGCATGAAGAGGCGTTTCGCGCGCGGTTGCCTGCGGGCGTGCGGCTTTATACCGGAGATGATTTCAACTATGCGCCGCTGATCGAGGGCGACGGGACGCATCACTCGCATGCCCTGCTGGGCATTTTCGCCGCGATCGCGCCCGCGGCATCGCAGGCGCTGGAGGCGTTGGCCTTGGGGGACCGCGCCACCTATCACCGGCTTCTGGCACCGACCGTGCCGCTGAGCCGCGAGATCTTTCGCGCGCCGACGCGGTTCTACAAGGCCGGGATCGCCTGCATCGCCTGGCTGAACGGCCATCAGCGGCATTTCATCATGCCCGCCGGGTTCCAGTCCGCCCGCGACATCACCCATTACGCCGCCCTGTTCCGCCTCGCCGATGCGGCGGGACTGCTGGCCCGCCCGGACCTTGCCGAGGCGCGGATGGCGCACCTTCTGGCGTTGCATGGGGTGGAACAGGTCTGACAGATGCACCGCAGGCCGACGATCATCGATGTGGCAAACCGTGCGGGCGTGTCGAAATCGACCGTCAGTCTGGTGCTGCAGAACAGCCCCCTCGTGCGGTCCAACACGCGCGAGGATGTCCGGCGCGCGATGGTGGAACTTGGCTATGTCTACAACCGGTCGGCTGCGCAATTGCGCCAGTCTAACACCGGGCTGATCGGGTTGGTGATCAACGATCTGCGCAACCCGTTCTTCACGGAGTTTGCGACCTCGGTGCAAATGGCGCTTTCGGCCAAGGGGTTTGCCACGGTGCTGGCCAACACCGACGAAGACCCCGCCCTGCAGGCGCAGGTCGTCTCGGCGATGCTGGAACACGGGGTTGCGGCCTTGGTGCTGTCGCCGGCCTATGGCGAAGTAGACGCGACCTTCGAGGCGATCGCGCGCGCCAACGTGCCCACGATGCAGGTGTTGCGGCGGGCCGTGCCCGATGTGGCACGCTTTCCTTTCGCTGTGCCGGACTATCAGGCGGGCAGCCGCCTTGCGACGGATCACCTCTTGCAGTCGGGTGCGCGGCGCATCGCCTTTATCGGCGGGGTGTCCGGGCGGGAAGTGACCGAACAGCGGATGGCAGGATATCTGGCGGCCCTCGCGGGGGCGGGGATGGAACCGTTGCACCTGCCGGGTCGTCCTGGCCGCGCCTTTGGTCGTGAAGCGGCCCTGCGGATGGCGGCAGAACACCCCGGCGTCGACGCGGTGTTGTGCTTCAACGATCTGGTGGCATTGGGCATCCTGTCGGGTTGCGCCGAGATCGGGCGCAGGGTCGGCCCCGACATCAAGGTCGTGGGCTTTGACGACATCGAGGAATGCGCGCAGGCTTGGCCGCCGCTGAGTTCGGTGCGCTGCGATATCGCGGCACTGGGCCGTCTGGTGGCCGGGACCGTCCTACGCTGGCTGGAAACCGGCGAACGGCCCCCGCAGGAAATGGTTACGCCCGTCGATCTGGTGATCCGCACATCCAGCCGGGGCGTTGCGCTGTCCGCGTAACGTCCGGTCGGGACAGCCGGGCCGGACGGTGTTTCGGTCCAGCCTATCGGTTTGGCAGGTCGCGCGGGGCCTGCGCCCGGTCGTGCTGACCATAGTCGCGTCTGATCCGGTAGACGGCGGCCTGAGCCAGCCCGGCGGTGGCAAGCCCTGCGTCCAGCAGCGGCGCGGTCGCGGCCGATCCCGATCCCGCAGCAAGCGCGATGAACCGGCCCGCGGTGTTCACGCTTTCAAAGGCCGCAAAGCCGGGCAGGTTGATCTGGGTCGCGCCGTACAGGGCAATGACATGCGGGGCATCCGTCAGGGTCAGCGCCGCGCCACGGGCAGGCGATGTCGCCGGTTCATGGTGCCAGACCCGTTCGCCCACCCTGATCCGGTAATCCGCAAAGTGGACATGCCGCCCGGCGGTCTGCGATGTGCGGTGGACCGGGTCGTTTCGCCATTTCACGATGTCGTCTTCGCTGTTCCACAATTGGTGCGACAGCAGAAGGTCGGCGTCCGACAGCGAGGCGTACCGGTCCAGAAACGCCAGTCCGGCATGGCGCGCAAGCACGGGTTTCAACCGCGCGACATGTTCGAAGTAGTGCGGCAGGTGGCCCGGCAGGGGGCGCACTTCGAAGAACAGGGCATGCATCTTGCGGTAGTCCTTTCAAACGGCCGATGGTCGGCATCGCAGGGTATTGCCGTTGACCGGGGACTGCAATTTGAACGGGGCCGGGCCGCAAGACCGCGCCGGACACCCGGCCCAGGACTCAGCGCCCGTGCGGTTGATGATAGTCCAGTACCGGGTTGATCGGGATGATGCGGTGCGGGTTCAGCGTGTCGTGGCTGTAATGATAATGCCGCACGATATGGTCGAACCAGACCGTCTCGGCGACGCCTGGCCACTGGTATAGCGCGCGCGTGTAGGCCCAGAGGTGCGGATAATCGATCAGACGCCTGCGGTTGCACTTGAAATGCAGGTGATAGACCGGATCGAACCGGATCAGGGTGGTGAACAGCCGCCAGTCGGCTTCGGTCACGGCGTCGCCCGCCAAGTAGCGGCTAGACGCCAAGCGGGCCTCAAGCCAGTCCAGCCCGGAAAACACCTCCCGCACCGCGTCGTCATAGGCGTCCTGGGTGGTTGCAAAGCCTGCGCGATAGACGCCGTTGTTGACCTGTGCATAGACGCGGTCGTTCACCTGTTCGATGGCGTCCCGCTGCCCGACCGGCCAGTAGTCCTGCGCGTTGCCCGTCAGGCCGTCGAAGGCCGAGTTGAACATCCGGATGATCTCGGCGGATTCGTTGCTGACGATGGTCTGGCGTTCCGTGTCCCACAGGACGGGGACAGTGACGCGGCCCGACACGTCCGGCTTCGCACGGGTATAGATGTCGCGCAAGAAGGAGAGCCCGAACAGGCCATCCCCGGTTGCGCCCGGAAAGTCCGTCGAAAATGTCCAGCCGTCCGACAGCATGTCCGGATGCACCACGGATACGCCGATGTGCGGCGCTAGACCCTTCAGCGTGCGAAAGATCAGCGTGCGGTGCGCCCACGGACAGGCGTAAGAGACGTACAGGTGATACCGACCCGACTGCGCGGGAAATCCGCCGTCCCCCGAAGGTCCGGCGTTGCCATCGGGCGTGACCCAGTTGCGGAACCGCGACGTGTCGCGTTCGAACTTGCCGCCCGTCTTGCGCGTGTCGTACCACGTGTCGTGCCATTGGCCGTCGACCAGATATCCCATCCTGAACCCTTCCGTGTCTTTCGACTGATCTACGGGGTTCCTGCTGTCAGGCAACGCCGATGTGCGCACAGCACCCTGCGCAAAGCTGAAGGGAAGTGCGGGCCTGCCGACCCTGCCCGCCGCAGGACGCAGCGCACGGTTCCGTCACGGGGCGGCCTTCTTCGGTGGCCGTGCGGGTGCAGCGGGGGCCTGCTTTTGCGGGTTCAGCGCGTCAAAGGCCTCGGGGCTGTGCGCCGATCCTTCGTGATCGCCCTGCGCATTCCGGCGATCTGTGGGCGGGGTGCGCTTTTCCGCTGCCTGTTTGGGTTGATTGGCCATAGCCGACTTCCCTTCGTCAAAAACCGCGGGCGCAGGGCGCCCTGCGGTGGTCAGATGACCGGATTGGCCCCGACAAAACTCCAGGCGGCGCGTTCTTCCGACCGATTGAAGGTGCGGGCATCGGTGGGGATGACCTTGTCCATCACGCGGATCATGGTGGTGGCTGCCGCAGGCGCACCGACAACGGCATACCTGTCAACCTTGACCAGCGACCTGAATTGCGACGTGAAGGTTTCCATGTCCAGCCCGGCGCCGGTATCCAGCCCTTCGTAGTCGTCAAACACCAGCAGCATCGACACGGTGGAAAATGCGTCGAATGCATCGTTCATCGTGGCACCCATCGACTTCATGTCCTCGGCCGCGACTTCCCCGCTGATCCGGAACGCAAAAACGGCGGGGTTGTCGGTGGGAATCCGGGATATCGTTCCGCCGGGCATCCGCATCAGAGGCGCACTTCGGACGAACCAGCGGAACCGGGATTCCCGGTGGAACTGCCGTCCCGGCGCGGCGCCGATCCATGCAGGCGCGCGGAGGCGGCGCTGGCACTGGTAAGGCCAAGCAGGCAGATCGCAAGCAGGCCCCCGAAAACGACCAGGGCGGGAAGAACGTGGTCCATGGTGATGTGTCCTTGGTTGGATGTCCGTTATCGTGCCCTTTAAACCCGCCTCCCGGCGCTTTGTTCCGCCGTCGGATGCGCCGCTCAGTTGCGGGGGGCAAGACGATAGGCGACAACCTGATCGGCCACCTGCGGCCTCAGAATCGAGTTTCCGCCGGCCACGAACACCACGTAGTCGACGCCTTCATGCGTGAACACCGCCGGTATCGCGACCGATGGCGCCTCGACCAGATCCGACCAAAGCTCGGCCCCGGTCGCCGCGTCCAGCGCCCGCACGCGGGCATCCATCGATGCGCCGATGAACACAACGCCCCCCGCGGTCACGACCGGGCCGCCGAGCGTGGGCGAGCCCCACCGCGCCAGTCCGTAGAAACCCCACTGTTGTGCCCGGCCGAACGGCACCTCGTAAAGCCGCTCACCGGTGGCCAGGTCGAAGGCCGAAAACGTACCATAGGGCGGTTCCCAGCAGGGCAGGCCCAAGGTGTTTCGCCATTCGCGCAACTCGATTCCATAGGGTGCGCCTTCCTGCGGGTAGAACCCCGCCTCGTTGCCGCTGCCCGTGTCGCTGCTGTCGTAGGCGTCGCGCGGAATCAGGCGGATGACCTGCACGACCCGCATCGAATTGAGATACAGAATGCCGGTGCGCGGATCGACCGACGCCCCGCCCCAGTTGTTCGCCCCCGCCGTGCCGGGATACATGAACGTTCCCTGCTCGGAGGGCGGCGTGTAGATGCCCTCGTACCGGTAGGTCTGGCGTTCGCGCGAACACTGACCACCACTGACCAGATCCGCCAGACCCCAGACATCGGGCATCCGGGAGGGGTCGTTGGTGGGCGGCGGCGTCATCGCAAAGGGCTGGGTCGGGGCTGCGACCTCGCCTTGCGCGTCGCTGGGTGGCACCGCGCGATCCTCGATGGGAAACAGCGGTTCGCCCGTCTCGCGGTTCAGGACGAAAATGAACCCCATCTTCGTCGTCTGGACCAGCGCGGGGATGGTCTGCCCGTCGCGGGTGATGTCGACCAGCGTGGGGGCCGAGGCGATGTCATAGTCCCAGATGTCGTGCCGGACCAGTTGGCGGCTCCACCTTACGTTGCCGGTCGCGACCTCGACCGCCGTGACCGAGGTGGCCAGCGGGATCGGATCCAGCCGGTTGCCGCCCCAGTAGTTCGGACTGGGCGACGACACGGGCAGATAGACCAGCCCCAGATCGGGATCGGCGGACATCGACGTCCAGATGTTCGATGTGCCGGTGCGGGCGACCAGTTCATCGGGGATCATCGACAACTCCCAGTTCAGCGCGCCGGTGCGGGCGTCGATGGCCAGAAGGTTTCCCGGAGGGGCCACCGCATATTCCCAGTCCTTTCCGGCCCATCCCAGCATCAGGGTATCCCCGACGACAGTGGGGGGTTGCAGCAGCGAGAACGGAAACCTGGCGTTGACCGTGTTCCACTGGTTGACGTTCAACACGCCGCCTTCGGCGAAATCGGTGCAAGGCAGGCCCGTGTCTGCGTCGACGGCGTGCAATTCGGCGTCCATCGTGCCAATGAAGACCCGCTTTTCGCAGACACCCTCCTGCCCGCTTTCCCAATAGGCCACGCCACGGTTCTTCAGTCCGGGCTGGGTCAGGGCCTCAAGCCGCGACTGGCTGTCATAAGCCCAGCGTTGCGTACCGGTTGCGGGGTCCAGCGCCAGGATGCGGTAGAACGGCGTCCCGAGGTACAGCGTGCCGTTGGCATAGATGGGCGTGGCGGACCAGACCGTTTCGGGCAGATCCCCCGATCCGTCGGACACATCTCCGGTGTGCACCTCCCAGGCGCGTTCCAGATCGGCGACGTTGCCGGGGTTGAAGCTTTCGACATCGGCAAACTTGGTGGCGGCCAGATCGCCGTTGAAGGTTGGCCAGGCGGGCTGGTCGGCCATTGCGCCGGCGGGAACGGACAGAGCGATCAACAGCATCAGGCGATAGGTCATCAGACAGGTCTCCGGGTCCGGGCGGGGCGCAGCAGGACGACAAGCATGCCAAGGGCCGTCAGACCCATCACGACTGCCAGCACGAACTGCATCAGGAAAAAGGCGGCCAGTGCGGTCAGCACCGACCCGATCAGGATCAGCGCCGCCAAGAGGCCGAACGCCAGACCGTTGCGCTTGGTCAGCGCGGCAAGCAGGCCGCCGATCAGGACGGACCCTGCGCCAAAAAGGGCAAGGAATGCGCCCACGCTGCCGGTGACGCCCGTGCCCGGCGACAGGGCGGCATAGGCCGCAAGGCCCACCCCGATCAGCGCCGGAAAGATCATGGGAAGCAGGCTTCTTTGCAAGATCGTGCCCTTTGCGAAGTGATCCTGACGCAACCGGTTGCCGTGCCGATTGTTCCCGGAAAACCGCGCATGCGGGTATCTCCCTCGTGCGACGGCGGTGGTTTGGCTTGGCCGCGCAGTCCATCACGGGGATCAGCGGGCGCAGCCTTTGAACATGGGTGCCCACGGGCCGACTTGCGAAGGAGGGGGGGTGTACCCAGATGAAGCCCGAGACAGCAAAGGTTCGGAACAGCCGGATGGACACCGCCGCAATCGTGAAGGGGCTGGCGACGCAGGGGGCCGCTTCTGCACACGCCCCGCCGCCGGCCGCACCGGACGCAGACCGGTCCGCCCGGATCGAGGCCTTCGTACACCGTCATTTCACCTGGCCCGGAACCCTGCATCTGCATCGCGCCGCCGTCGGGTTCGACATCCTGCGGGCACCGGTCAATGTCCTGCTCTCGCCGGTTCTGGTTCTGGTGCGGCTTCTGGCCTGGGTGTGCGGCAAGCTGCGACTGACCCGGCCGGCCCGATGGCTGCAGCGCCGCCGCCTGTTGCTGCGCACGGCGGTATCCGCCCGGGTCGAGGCGGCGATCCTGACCGAACTTCTTGGGGTGCCTCTGGCCAATGGCGATGCCGTGCCGGACCGTGCGGCGCTTGGCCGCGCCATCCTGGCCGCGCCCCACCTGCGTGAGGCGATCCGCCAGCGGGGCAGCGTGGCAGGGGCGCAGGCCATGGCCGACCGGATCACCGGGGCCTTGGGCGACTACACCGGTACCCGATCAGCCATGGCGGAATTCACGGTGGCGCTTTTGACGCTGGCCGTGGGCGGGGTCGTGTTTCAGGCGCTGACACCGGGAATGATGTCGATGGCTCCGGGCGTCGCCGAGGCCGTTTCGCACGGTGCGGCCGTGTCGGGGTTTCCGCTGGGGGAAACGCTGGGCGGGGTCTGGTATGGCGTGTTCCCGGTGGGGCCATCCCCGGCTTTGGTCGCGGGCGTGCTGGCGGGGCTCATGGTGCTGGGGGCGGTCGTGGCTGCCTTTGCAGGCATTCTGGCCGACCCGGTGCAGACAAGGCTGGGCTTGCACCGGCGCAGGCTGATGCGGCTGTTCGCCACCATCGACGCCGAGACGGCCGGTGCGACAGGCAAGGATTTCGTTGCGCACGAACATCTTCTGGCGCGGGTGTTCGACCTTATGGACACGGTCCTGTCGGTGTTCCGGGCGTTCCGGGGCTAGGGGTCACGGCACTGCGGCAGCACGGCGCAGGGAAATTCCTGCGTCCGACACTCCCGTCCGTGACGTCCGATCCCCATGTCCCCCCCAGCGATCCCGCACAAAAAGGAGGACATGCCATGGACACGAACGACCGCGACGCCATTGCCGGACTTTTCGACAGGCTTGCCGAGGTGGAACGCCGGATGCCCGACCGCGACCCCGAGGCCGAACATCTGATCGCCGCGTCGATCGCCCGCCAGCCCGGCGCGCCCTATTATCTGGCGCAAACGGTCGTGGTTCAGGAACACGCACTGAACGCGGCGCAATTGCGGATCGAGGGGCTGGAGGAAGACCTGGCAGAGGCTCGTCGCGGCGCGCAGGGGGGTGGCTTCCTGTCCGGTCTGTTCGGTGACACGCCAGCCCCCCGACGTCGTGCGCATCCGTCGCAGCCGATGGCGCAAGGGGCGCCGGGCGGGTTTCTGTCCGGGGCCGCGCAGACGGCCATGGGCGTGGCGGGTGGCATGATGCTGGCCAGCGCGCTGGAGGGCATGTTCGGCGGCGAGGCGAAAGCCGCCGAACTGCCGGACGAGACTGATGCCGATCTGGGGGATGCCGGGTTCGGCGACGACAGCAGCTGGTGACCTGACCACCCGACAGGGGCCGGACTGACAAGGTCAAGATCGGCTTCCGGCGCGGCGTCCCCCGCCGCGCCATCAACACAGCCCTTTGCGCGATGTTGCGCCACGGCGACATGGCAGCCCTTTCCGTTTAGCGGTGAAGCCTTAGTTGTGGTCGACGGAGGCCCGATGCTGCTGACCCTGCAAGACGTGACCAAAACCTATCCGGGGGCCGAGGCGGCGGT
This sequence comes from Rhodobacter sp., assembly GCA_027487575.1. Taxonomy (GTDB): domain Bacteria; phylum Pseudomonadota; class Alphaproteobacteria; order Rhodobacterales; family Rhodobacteraceae; genus JAIYDJ01. Next base: position 54,526 of record JAIYDJ010000008.1, read on the forward strand.
TCTGCGCAACGTGTCGTTCGGCATGGATGCGGGCGACATGCTGGCGCTGACCGGCGAGTCCGGGTCGGGCAAAAGCACGCTTCTGCACCTGATCGGTGGGCTCGACAGCGCCGACAGCGGTGTGGTCGCCATCGACGGCACCGACCTGACACCGCTGGACGATGCGGGGCGGGCCGCCCTGCGGCGGGGAACCGTCGGGGTGATCTTTCAGCAGTTCAACCTGATCCCGTCGCTGACCGTGGCCGCGAACATCGCGTTTCAGGCGCGGCTGGCGGGACGGCATGATGCCGGGCGCGCACTGGCGTTGTCGATGCGGCTGGGTCTGCGCGATCATCTGCACAAATATCCCGAACAGCTTTCGGGCGGGCAGCAGCAGCGCGTGGCCATCGCCCGCACGCTGGCGGCGCGTCCGCGGCTGGTTCTGGCGGATGAACCGACCGGAAATCTGGATGAGGCGACGGCGGATACCGTGCTGTCCGTGCTGTGCGACCTGGTGGCAGAAACCGGCGCCGGGCTGATCCTTGTGACGCATTCCGAACGGCTGGCGGCACGGATGCCGCGGCGGCTGCATCTGCGGGCCGGGCAGTTCGCATGACCGGGGTCCTGATCCGGGCCCTGCTGTCACACTGGTGGCGCAACCCGTTGCAACTGATCACGCTTCTGGCCGGGCTTGCACTGGGTACGGCGCTGTGGTCGGGAGTTCAGGCCATCAACGCGGAAGCGCGGGCGAGTTACGACGCGGCGGCGGCGTCGCTGGGGCAGGGGCAATATGCCCATATCACCGCGCGCGATGGCGGTCCGATCCGCCAGGAAACCTATGTCCTGCTGCGCCGCGCGGGGTGGCTGGTATCGCCGCTGATCGAAGGCGATCTGCGGGGCGTGCGGATCATCGGCGTGGACCCCTTGACCGCACCCGGTGGCATCGGGCCGGTGGCACCTGACGGCGGGGCGGACCTTGGGGCGTTTCTGGCGGGGGCGGGGCAGATCTTTGGCCAGGCCGATACGCTGGCGGCACTGGCCGAAACGGGGGTGCAAGGCGTGATGTCGCCCGATGCAGCCCCCGGCACCGCGATCACCGACATCGGTGTCGCACAGCGCCTTCTGGGTCGCGAAGGCCAGATCGACCGCCTGCTGGTCGCCCCGGAGCAACCGCTGAACCGGCCTCCGCTGCGCCAGATCGCGCCGGACCTGACCGAAACCGCCGCGCAGGACGGCACCGACGTGGCCCGCCTGACGGACAGCTTCCATCTTAACCTGACGGCGTTCGGCCTTCTGTCCTTTGCGGTCGGGCTGTTCATCGTGCACGGGGCCATCGGGCTGGCGTTCGAACAGCGCCGCCCTATGGTGCGCACGTTGCGGGCACTTGGGGCGCCGCTGCGCCTGCTGATCGCGGCGATGGCGGCGGAACTGGCGGTGCTGGCACTGGTGGCGGGGGCGCTGGGGGTTGCGGCGGGCTACGTCGTGGCGGCGGCCCTGCTGCCCGATGTGGCGGCAACTCTGCGCGGTCTGTACGGGGCAAACGTTTCGGGGCAACTGGCGCTGCGGCCCGAATGGTGGCTGTCGGGGCTGGCCATTGCGGTGGCGGGCACGGGGGTGGCGGCGGCGGGGTCGCTGGTGTCGCTGGCGCGGATGCCTTTGCTTGCGGGTGCCCATCCCCGCGCCTGGGCGATGGCGCGGCGGGGTGGGCGGCAGTTGGCGGTCTCGCTTGGCCTGCTCGCCCTTGCGGCGGGGCTTGCGGTTTACGGGCGCGGGCTGCTTGCCGGGTTTGCCATGCTGGGGGCGCTGCTGATCGGGGGGGCGCTGTTGCTGCCGCCAGTGCTGTCGACGGTGCTGCGGCTGGCCGAGGCGCGGGCCCGCGCGGCGGTCGCGCAATGGTTCTGGGCGGACACCCGCCAGCAGGTTCCGGGGTTGTCGCTGGCCCTGATGGCGCTTTTGCTGGCGATGGCGGCGAATGTCGGGGTGTCGACCATGGTGTCATCGTTCCGGCTGACCTTCACCGCCTTTCTGGATCAGCGGCTGGCGTCGGAGCTTTACGTCAGTGCGACAGATGCCGCACAGGCCGCGCGGATCGTCAGCGTGGCCGCCGGGGCGGCGCAGGCGACCCTGCCGATCCTTGCGGTGGACCGGCAGGTGGCGGGCCAGCCCGCGCAGGTCTACGGCGCACGCGACCACGCCACCTACCGCGACAACTGGCGGTTCCTGCAGGCGCTGCCCGATGTCTGGAACCGGCTGGCGCGGGGCGAGGGCGTGCTGGTGAACGAACAGCTTTACCGCCGGGGCGGGCTGAGCCTTGGTGAGCCGCTGGCAGTCACCCCGGCGCTGACCCTGCCGGTGCTGGGCATTTACGGCGATTACGGCAACCCGGTCGGTCAGGTCATTCTTGCCGAGGCAGAGTTCCGCCGCGAATTCCCCGACGTAGAAGCCCTGCGGTTCGGGCTGCGGGTGGCACCGGATGATGTCGCTGCCGTGCGTGCCGCCCTGACGGCACAGGCCGGCGTCGCCGAGGCTGCGATGATCGATCAGGCGGCGATCAAGGCGCTGTCGCTGTCTGTGTTCGAACGTACCTTCACCGTCACGACCGCGCTGAACATCCTGACGCTGGCGGTGGCGGGATTTGCGATGCTGATGAGCCTTCTGACGCTGGCGGCGATGCGCCTGCCGCAACTGGCTCCGGTCTGGGCACTGGGGTTGACGCGGGCAAGGCTGGCCGGGCTGGACCTGTTGCGCGCGGTGGTTCTGGCGACGCTGACCGGTGCCCTGGCGCTGCCTTTGGGGCTGGCGCTGGCTTGGGCGCTGCTGGCGGTCGTCAATGTCGAGGCTTTCGGCTGGCGGTTGCCAATGTATCTGTTTCCGCTGGATTATCTGCGTCTGGGGGGCTTTGCGCTGCTGGCTGCGGCGGGGGCGGCGATGTGGCCCGCGTGGCAGCTTTGGCGCATTCCGCCAGCGCGTCTGTTGGGAGTGTTCCGCCATGAACGTTAGAATGCTGCTGCTGGGTCTGCTGCTGCTTTTGCCGGGGCAGGCCATGGCACAGGGTTTCGCCGGTCTCGGCAGCGGGCCGGGCGACTTCGCGACCCCCGATCCTGACCGGGTGCTGGAGTTTCCCGCCGACCATGGCGCGCACCCCGCCTTCCGCATCGAATGGTGGTATCTGACCGCCAATCTGACCGGGCCGGATGGCACACCCTACGGCCTGCAATGGACGCTGTTCCGATCGGCCCTCGCACCGCGCGACGGCGAGGGGTGGGACACCCCGCAACTGTGGATGGGTCATGCCGCTGTCACCACTCCGGACGCGCATTTCGTCACGGAACGGCTGGCGCGCGGCGGGATCGGGCAGGCGGGCGTGCAGATCGCGCCGTTTTCAGCCTGGATCGACGACTGGGTGATGGAAGGCCCGGATTTCGACCGGATGCGGCTGAAAGCGTCAGGCCCCGATTTCGCCTATGATGTCGGGCTGACGGCGACCGGGCCGCAGGTCTTGCACGGGCGGCAGGGCTATTCGGTGAAATCGTCGGCGGGGCAGGCGAGCCACTATTATTCGCAGCCGTTCTTTCAAGTGTCCGGCACCCTGACCCTGCCGGAGGGAGACGTGCCGGTCACCGGGGCGGCGTGGCTGGACCGCGAATGGTCGTCGCAGCCTCTTGCGCAGGATCAGCGCGGCTGGGACTGGTTTTCGCTGTCGTTCGAAAGCGGTGACAAGTTGATGGGATTCGTGCTGCGCGGCACGGCGGATTACACGGCGGCGACCTGGATCGAGGCCGATGGCACGGCCACGGCCTATCCAGACGGGGCGTTTTCGGCCATGCCGCTGGCGCGCCATTCGGTCGCCGGGCGCGAGGTGCCGGTGGACTGGCGGGTTCGCCTGCCCGACCAAGGGGTGGACGTGACGGTAAAGGCGCTGAACCCGGATGCGTGGATGGACACATCGGTGCCCTATTGGGAAGGTCCGGTGGTGCTGTCGGGCAGCCATGGTGGTGCAGGCTATCTGGAGATGACCGGTTATGACTGATCCCCACCCATGGGCCGCCGATCTTGCGACGCTGCAGGCCCAGGTCTGGCTGCTGCTGGTGCGCGGCGTGGGCGACCGGCATGCGGCGGCCCGGCATCCGACGCTTGCCACCCTGTCGCCCGTCGGCTGGCCCGAGGCGCGCACCGTCGTGCTGCGCGCGGCGGATCCGGTGGCGGGCCATCTTGATCTGCACACCGACCTGCGTTCGGCCAAGGTGGCGTCCTTGCGGGCCAACCCGCGCGCAACGCTGCATGTTTGGGATGCGTCCGCCCATCTGCAGACCCGGATCGAGGCAACCGTGACCATCCTGACAGGGGCGGATGTCGCGGACATCTGGGCAAGGGTGCCCGATGCCTCGCGGTCGGGATATGGGGCCTTGCACGCACCCGGCCTGCCTATCGCCGACCCGCTGGCCCATGACCGCACCCCCGACCCTGCGTCGTTTGCCGTGCTGCGCTGTGCAGTGCAGGCAGTGGATGTTCTGCACCTTGGGCCGCGCCACCGCCGGGCGCGGTTTGACCCGGCGAATGGATGGGCCGGGCAGTGGCTGGCGCCCTGACGCGGCGGATCAGCCTGCCTGACCACCAAGAAAAAGCCGCAGCACCGTTGATCCGGGGACAAGCGCCAGACGGAACGGCCCGCCCTGATGGGGCACGGCGGTTCCGTTCACCTCGGCCCCGGTGATCCCCCGCCCTGTGCCGCCGGTGTTCTGGATATCGACCCGCACTTCGGCCCCGCCGTGGCGGATGGTCAGGGTCACCTCCGGCCAGCTTGCCGGCAGACACGGGTCGAACACCAGCGTGTCCGCCTCTCGGGTCAGACCCATGATGCCCTCGATCCCGGCCCGGTACATCCAGCCCGCCGACCCGGTGTACCAGGACCAACCGCCCCGCCCTTCATGCGGGGCCACCGAATACACATCCGCCGCGATGACATAGGGCTCCGCCTTGTAGCGCTGTGCATCGGCGGCGGTCCGGCTGTGGTTGATCGGGTTCAGCAGGGCGAACAGGTCCGCCGCCCGGTCGCCCTGACCCAGCCGCGCAAAGGCCATGACCGCCCACATCGCGGCATGGCTGTATTGCCCGCCGTTCTCGCGCAGGCCGGGGGGATATCCCTTGATGTATCCCGGGTCCTGCGGGCTGGCGTCGAAGGGCGGGCTGAACAACAGCGCAAGACCGGGGTCGCGCCGGATCAGCCTTTGCTCGACCGAGGCCATGGCCTGTGCCGCCCGGTCGGGATCGCCCGCTTCGGACAGGACCGACCACGACTGCGCGATGCTGTCGATGCGGCATTCCAGCGAGCTTTCGGACCCCAGCAATGACCCGTCATCGAAGGTGCCGCGCCGGTACCATGCGCCATCCCAACCGTCGGTCTCGATCGCGGTCTGCACCCCGTCGGCATGGGCCAGCCAGGCCTGCGCCCGTTCGGGGTCGCGGGTCTGCGCCAGAGGAGCCATCATCCGGATCGCGGCGATCAGCAGCCATCCGAGCCAGACACTCGAACCGCGGCCTTCCTCGCCCACGCGGTTCATTCCGTCGTTCCAGTCGCCGGTGCCGATCAGCGGCATTCCGTTCTCGCCCGTAAGCGCGATCGCCTGATCCAGACCCCGCGCGCAATGTTCGAACAGGCTGGCCGTCTCGTCCGTCGTGTCGGGCTGATAGAAGGCGTCATGCGCACCTGGCTGCACCGCGATGCCCTCCAGAAACGGCACCTGTTCGTCCAGAATGCCCGCATCGCCCGACACGGCGACATAGCGCGCCACCCCGAAGCCCAGCCAGACCCTGTCGTCCGAGATGCGCGTCCGCACGCCTTGCCCGGAATGGGGAAGCCACCAGTGCTGCACGTCGCCTTCGGGAAACTGCCGGGCGGCGGCGCGCAGCAGGTGTTCGCGCGTCATGTCGGGGCGCGAAAAGGTCAAGGCCATGCCATCCTGCAACTGGTCCCGAAAACCGTACGCGCCGCTGGCCTGATAGAAACCCGCCCGCGCCCAGATGCGGCAGGCCAGTGTCTGGTACAAAAGCCAGCCGTTCAGCAGGATGTCCATCGACCGGTCCGGTGTCCTGACCTGAACCGCCTGCAGAAGATCGGTCCAGTGTCTGGCGATGCCGGTCTGCACGGCGTCAAGATCCGTGGTGCGATAGCGGCGGATCAGGTCGCGCGCGGCCTCGATCCGGTCTGCCTGACCCAGCAGCAGCCGCAGTTCCACCGTCTGGCCCGGTGCCAATATCAGCGTCCGCTGAAGGGCCGCGCAGGGATCGGCCGCCGCACCGGCATGGCCCGAAAGCGGTTGCCCACGCAAGCCCCGAGGGTCGCGCAGACTGCCGCCCGGTCCCAGAACCTCGGCGCGGTTGCAGGTGAACCCGTCCACCTGCGGGCCGATGTCGGCAAAGGCGACACGCCCCGGAAAAGCCATGCCAAAGGGGTTGCGCGCCATCAGCGCCCCGGTTTCAGGGTCGCGTTCGGTGGTGACATAGGGCGAGGTCGCGCTGCGCGACGTGCCAAGAACCCATTCGGCATAGGTCGTGACCGACAGCCTGCGCACCCGGTCCGTCGTGTTGTGCAGCGTCAGGCGCGTGATGCGCACCGGATCGCCCAGCGGGACGGTTTGCAGCATCTGCGCGGCGATGCCCTGGCCGGTGTGTTCGAACCGGCTGTAGCCGAACCCGTGCCGGGCGGTGTAGGTGCCCCGCCCCCGGATCGGCAGCGCGGTCGGGGTCCAGATCGCGCCGCTGTCCAGATCGCGCAGATAGACCGCATCCCCTGCGGGATCGCAGACCGGGTCGTTCGACCAGGGGGTCAACTGATTTTCGCGGCTGTTCTCGGCCCAGACCGGGCCGCTGCCTTCGGCCGACGTGATGAAACCGAAGGACGGATTGGCAATGACGTTGGCCCAGGGTGCCGGAGTGGTGGCCCCGTCGTGCAGGACGGTCACATATTCGCGCCCGTCGGCATCGAACCCGCCAAGGCCGTTGAAGAATTCCAGCGCGGGCGTGGGACGGGCTTCGGGCACCTCGGCCATGGGGAAAAACGGCGGGATCGTCACCGGCACATGCGCGGGCAACGTATCAAGGTGCTGGCCGATGTCGCCCCGGCTGGCCACCATCACCACCCGCGCCACCGACAACAGCAGGGCCCGCGCCTCTGCGCTGATCAGATCGGTCCGCAGCGCATGGATCGCGCCCTGAACGGCCCCGGCGGCGCGCGGCTTGCCCTGCGCTGACCGCACGGCCGCCTCGATCCCGATCTGCAGGTCCTGCACATAGGACGCCGCGCGTTCGTTCAGGATCACCAGATCGACGGCCATCTGCCGGGCACGCCAGTATTCCTGCGCCGCCAGAATCTGCGTGACCTGCGCCAGATCGGCGGCGTCGTCGATCAGCATCAGCACGATGGGCAGGTCGCCCGAGATGCCGAACGGCCACAGCCCCGATTGCGGACCCGCACCGGCGATGATCCGGCCAGAACGCGCGCGCAGGCGCGGGTCCGCCCGCAGGATCATGCCCGCCAGCGTCTGCAGGTCGGCGGCTTCGGCGTTGGTCAAACCCAGATGGCGCAACTGGACCTGCGCCTGCGTCCAGGCCAGCGTTGTGGCCCTGTCGAAGGCCGACGCGTCGCGGTGGCGGTCGACAAGGTCCAGCAGGGCCTGCGGCGTTTCGGCCACCATGGTCCAGTACGTGATCCGGGCCCGCCCGCCGGCCGGGATCGAGACCCTGCGGCGGATCGAGAAGATCGGGTCCAGAACGGTGCCGGTCGTCCCCGAAAGGCGGTCCTGCGCTGCCGCCGGATTGCCAAGCCTGCGCCCGCGCCCGATGAACCGCGCGCGGTCTGTTTCGTGCTGCATCGGCGCGGTTTCGGTGCCCTCCACGACGGCGATATGGGCGGCCCAGACTTCGGGCTCGTGGGGGTCGCGGCGGCGGCGGGTGGCGATCAGCACGCCGAGTTCGGGCAGATAGTCGGTCACCACGAACATCTTGGAAAAGGCCGGATGCGCCAGATCCGAGGCCTGCGGGGCCAGTGCCAATTCAACGTAGGATGTCACGTCGATCAGCCGCGCCCGCCGCCCGGTGTTGGTCAGCGTGATGCGCCGCGCCTCGGCGTCGTCTTCGGCGGACACCACCACCTCGGTCGTGGTGATCAGCGACTTGGTGCGGTGGGTAAAGCTGGCTTGATGTTCGCAGAGCACCGCCGAGTGCTGGCCGCCCCCGACCGGTTGCACGCCCGAAGACCAATGTTCGCCCCCCTGCACGTCGTGCAGGTACACGAACGAACCCAGCGCATCGGCGCTGGCATCGGGGCGCCAGCGGGTGATCGCCAGATCGCGCCAGCGGCTGTAGCCCGCGCCGGCGGGGGTCAGCATCACACCGTAGCGACCGTTCGACAGAAGATGGCCGGTCGGGCGTTCGGTTTCGGGCGCGTCGAACCGGCGGACCTTTGGCGCATCCTTCGGGTCCGCTGCGGTGACGGCCACTTCGGATGCGCGGGGCCGGGCGCTGGCCACCTCGCGGGGGATGCGTTCCTGCATCAGAAGATCGACGGCCTGCACCATTGGCACCGCATGGAAGCGCGCGCGCAGGCGGCCCGGCTGCACGGTGTTGGCGATGGCCGTGATGGTCATGCCCTGATGATGCGCCATGAAGCTGCGGACAATCACGTGGTCGCTGCCAGCGGGCAGGCGGTCGGGCGTGAAATCGACCGCTTCGTAGAAACCGTATCTGCCCTCCGCCTCTAGCCCGCGCAGCCGGTCATAGTTTCGCAAGGCACCGACCGGATCGACCATGGTGGCCAAGCCGGTGGCATAGGGGGCCACCACCCGGTTCTGCCCCAGACCGCGCTTCAGCCCCAGCCCCGGCACCCCGAAGTTGGAATACTGATAGGTCATTTCCAGATCACGGGCGTTGTAGGCGGATTCCGAGATGCCCCAAGGGATTCCCAGCGCCTTTCCGTAGGATTGCTGCCGCAGGACGATCAGCGCGTTGGTCTGCGCCAGAACCGTGCCTTCGGGCGCCCGCATGACGAGCGACGGCATCAGATATTCGAACATCGACCCCGACCACGAGATCAGGGCAGCCCCGGCCCCCACGGGTGTTGCCGCGCGGCCAAGCCGGAACCAGTGCTTGGTCGGAACATCCTGTTTGGCGATGGCAAACAGGCTGGCCAGCCGCGCTTCGGACGCCAGAAGGTCATAGCAGTTCGGGTCGAGGGTGTTGGTCGTGACCGAAAAGCCGATCGACAGCAGTTCTTTCTCGGGGTCGAGCAGAAAGGCGAAATCCATGTCCATCGCGAACCTGTCTGCTGCCAGCGCAATGTCCTGCAGGCGGGCCGCCAGATCTTCCGGCGCGCGCAGCGCGGACAGCCGTTGCACGATGGCCCCGGTCCAATAGGCGGCCTCGGGCTCGGATGTCACAAGGGCGGCATGCGCGGCGTCGGCCAGTCGGGGCAGGTCGGCGGCGTCCTGCGCCGCGATGGCAGACTGCAGCGCGCCAAGCGCCGGAAACGGACCGGGGGTAAGCAGGCTTGCCCGGGCAAGGTCGGCCGCGTCGCGCAGGCCTGCCCAGGGCATTTCTTCGACCGGTGACGCGGCCCATTCGCGGCAGGCCTGCGCCACGCAGACCAGATGGCCCGCCAGATTGCCGCTGTCCACGGACGAGATGTAGGCCGGGTCCAGCACCCGCAGATCGCTGGTGTCATACCAGTTGTAGAAATGCCCCCGGAACCGCTGCAAACGCCCCATGCTGTCTAGCGTCTGCGCCAGCCGGTCGGCCGCCTGACCGGCGGACAGCCAGCCCATGTCGCGCGCGACGATCGTCGACAGCAGGTAAAGGCCGATGTTGGTCGGCGATGTGCGGTGCGCGATGGCCGGTCTGGGGATTTCCTGAAAGTTGTCGGGCGGAAGATGGTTGTCCGCCTCGGTCACGAAGGTTTCGAAGAACCGCCACGTCCGCCGCGCGATTAGCCGCAGCGCTCGCGTGCCCTCCGCGGTCAGCCGCAGCGCGGCGGTCGGCGGAATAGGGCGGCTGATCGCCCAGGCGACGGCAGGGGCCAGCAACCAAAGCGCCGCAAAAGGCGCGACCAGAGCCCAGACGGCAGGATGAAGCGTGACGCCCAATCCCGCCACGCCAAGCCCCAAGACCACTCCCCCCGCCATGTCACGGTAGTGGCCGGGCAGGCCTTTCCGTCGGGCGGCGCTTGCCTGTGCCGCGGTCATCCATTCCAGCAACAGCCGCCGCGACACGAACATCCGCCACAGGGACCGCAGGATCGCATCGCCCATCAGCCAGGCCTGATCGGCCAGAAACACGAGGTTCAGCACGATCTGCGAAACGGCGGTCCGCACGTCGCGCCCCAGCGCGCGGACATGCGACGCCAGATCGACACCGGGGCGGCGAAACAGCATGGCATGCGGCAAGCCCAGCAACCGGGGCAGGGCCACCGCCCCCACAATCCCGAGAGTCCAGGCACAGGCCACGGGCCATGGCAGAAGCCAGCCCGCCAGAAGGGCAAGCAGCGTCGCAGGCGGCACCAAGGACCGGCGAAGGTTGTCGATCATCTTCCAGCGGCCGACCGGCGGGATGGAGCCGTCCCTGGCGATCCAGGGCAGCAACTGCCAGTCCCCGCGCACCCAGCGGTGCTGCCGTTTGGATGCGACATCCATCCGCGCGGGGAAGTCTTCGATCACCTCGATGTCTGACGCAAGCGCCGCCCGCACGAAGGTGCCTTCGAACAGGTCATGGCTCAACATGGCGTTGTCGGGGACCCGGCCTTCCATGGCGGCCAGAAAGGCGTCGACGTCATAGATGCCCTTGCCGGTGAAGGAGCCTTCGCCGAACAGGTCCTGATAGACGTCCGATACGGCGGCCGCATAGGGCTCGATTCCGCCCGCACTGGAGTAGACGCGCTGATAGACCGACCCGTCGGCCCCGACCGGAAGGGCGGGTGTTACCCGGGGTTGCAGAATGCCATAGCCTTCGACCACCCGCCGTAGGTCGGGGTCAAGACGCGGCCGGTTCATCGGATGCGCCATCTTGCCGATCAGCGCGCGCAGCGTGTCGCGGGGCAGGCGCGTGTCGGCATCCAGCGTGACGACCAGGCGCACATCCGCGGGCAACGACCGCTGTCCGGCCACGAAACTCGTGTCGGTTGCCCCGCGCAGCAGCCGGTTCAACTCGTGCAGCTTGCCGCGCTTGCGCTCCCACCCCATCCAGCAGTTTTCCGAAGCGTTCCAAAGCCGGCGGCGGTGCAGAAACGCAAACCGAAGGCCTCCGTCCATCGGATAGCGCTGGTTCAGATCGGCCATCAGGTGTTCGGCGAGGGCGATCAGATCGGCATCCAGTGGCGTCGCTTCCGTCGGCGCGTCCGGTCCGTCCGACAACAAGGCAAAATGGACGGCCCCACCGATGCTGGACAGATGATGCACCTCCAACTGTTCGATCTGTTCGCGCAGCGCGGCCGCGTGGGTCAGAAGGACCGGCACCGCGACCAGTGTGCGCCATTCCGCCGGAACGCCGCCCGCAAGCTGCATGCCCGGCAGCGGGCGCGGGGCGACCGTCCTTGTTGCCACATCGTTGACAAAGGCCGTTGCCGTATCGGAGGCGGGCAGCAAGGCCAGCAGGCCCAACGCGAGCATGGACCAGCCCGCCACGCCCGACCCCGCCAGCAGGGCCCAGACCACAAGCCCGGTCCCGCCCGCGATGGCAGCCAGATAACTGGGCAGACCCCAGCGCGCCGCAAACCGGTAGGCACGCCGCCGCAGCGGGGGCGCATACCCGATGGCTGCTTCCAGCGCAGCGCGTCCGGCCCCCAGCAGAACATGGCCCGGATCGCGTTCGCGCGGGGTCAGCCCGCTTGCCGAGATTTGCAAGGCAGCCCCGGTCACAGCCAGTTCGTCCACCGGAGCGCCGCGCGCCAGATCCTCGATCGCGGTGCGATAGGCGTTGCGGGTGGCAAAATCCATCGCCCCGAAGTCGCCCGCGCCACGCAGTTGCGCGTCGACCAGACTGACATCCTCGAAGAAATCCGCCCAGTCGAGTTCCGAAATGATGCGCATCGACGTGACGATGTTGCGCATCGTGACGTTCGATGCGCCCTGACGGTTCAGGACGCGGGTCACCACCTCGTCCAGCGGCGTGCCCTGCGCAGCAAGCCGGGCTTCGATCCAGCCATGCAGCGGCGTGTCGACCGGGTCGAACCCGCGCAGGCGGCGGGCGACCTGTGCGGCGAAAATCTCGTTCAGCGGGCCTTGGTCGTGATCAGCGACGGCCACATGCAGCGGCACCGCCGGACCATCGGCGCCGGTCACCCGGTCCACGAGCGTGTCCGCGGACGCCCGCAGCGCCTGCGCCTCGGTGATCTGCAGCGCAATGCGCCGCATGTTTTCGACCAGCACGATGCGAAGCGTGATGGCGAAAGCCCAGATTTCGCCGATCTCCAGCGGCGTGACGCGCTGGTATGCCTTCACGAACCGGCGCAGCATCGGTCCGGAAATCAGGCTGTCGGTGTGGGCGACGTAGGCCCAGGCCAGTGAAAAGACGCGCGGATACCCCGCCAGATGGCCATCCGCCAGCTTGGGCAACTGCCGGTAGAACCGGGGCGGCAGGTCTTCGGTGATCTCGCGAAGTTGCAGTTCGACCAGATGGAAGTTGTCCAGCAACCATTCCGCCGCCGGAGTAACCGCCTGCCCCTGCCGGACCGCCTCCGCGCTGGAGTGGTAGGCCCCCAGCAGGATGGCAACGTTCTGCTTCAGCCTGCGCGACAGGCTTGGAACGCCGATCGGTTTGTCGGCCACCCGCTGCGCCGCCGCCAGCGTTTCCGCATGATGTTCAAGACGTTCCGCCCCGAACAGATCGGCGCGGATCGGCGCGGTGTCAGCCCACGCGGCGGTCAGCGGGTCTGTCCCCGGTTTGCTTCGTATCACCGCTCGGCACGCGCCGATGCCTGTTCATTGCCCGCCGCCATGCTGAGTGACACAGCCGGATTGACCGACTGACCGGTCGGCATCTTCACCGACACCGGGCGGCTTGTGGGCAGGTCCTGCCGCAGTCGGCGGGCCATTTCATACCATTTCGTCTCAATCCGATTCCAGTCCATGGAAGACTCCTGACCAATATGA
>JAIYDJ010000049.1 GCA_027487575.1 Rhodobacter sp.
GTCGTTGCCGAGCCCGCCGTTCAGCGTGTTGCTGGCCCCGTTGCCGGTCAGCGCATTGGCCAGCGCGTTGCCCGTGCCGTTGATCGCCCCCGCCCCGGTCAGGATCAGGTTCTCGACGAACCGCACCCTGGCGGTCGCATCGAGGCTGAAGGTCACCGCGCTTTGCACGGTATCGACGCCACCCGCATCTATCGTGCTGTCGAACGATGTCGTCTCGAACACCCGGTCGTCCGCCGCGTCGACGATGTAGGTGTCGTTGCCCGCCCCCCCCAGCATCGAGTCGTTGCCAAGCCCGCCGTTCAGCGTGTTGTTGGCAGCGTTGCCGGTCAGCGTGTCGGCATGCCCGCTGCCTGTCAGGTTCTCGATGCTGTCGTAGGTATCTCCGGCGGCGTCGCCCAGATTCAGGGCCGCGTTGGTCAGGTTTGCCGTGACTGCGGCAACCGCCGTCGAATAGTCGGCAGTGTCGGTTCCGGTTCCGCCCAGCAGGGTATCGGCCCCGGCACCGCCCGTCAGGGTGTCGTTGCCGCCGCCGCCGTTCAGGACGTTGGCTCCGGCGTTGCCGGTCAGGGCATCGCCTTGCCCGCCCCCTGTCAGGTTTTCGATGCTATCGTAAATGTCTCCGGTGGCATCGCCCCGGTTCAGCGCGGCGTTGACGAGGTTCACCGTAACCGACGCGGCCGCGGACGCATAGTCGGCGGTGTCAATGCCGTTTCCGCCGACAAGGGCATCGCCCCCCGCGCCGCCCGACATCAGGTCATCGCCTTCTCCGCCCGTCAGGGAGTCGATGTCCGCCCCGCCATAGAGCGAGTCGTTGCCGCCGTCGCCGTTCAGGGTGTCGGACCCCGCCTCGCCTTCCAGCCGGTCGACATTCGCGCCCCCGAACATGTCGTCGTGGCCATCGCCGCCGAACAGGGTGTCGTTGCCCTCGTCACCGTGCATCTGGTCGTTGTCCGACCCGCCGGTCAGCGAGTCGTTGCCCGTTCCGCCTTTCAGAAGGTCGATGCCATCGCCGCCATCCAGACTATCCTGGCCGATCCCGCCGTCCAGCACGTCGTTGCCTTCCAGCCCGTTCAGGACATCCGCGCCCTCACCGCCAGTCAGGCGGTTGGCAACGACGCTGCCCGTGATGGTGTCGTTGCCGACCGTGCCGATGACGCCCTCGAAGTTGATGACGAAATCGAAGGCCGCGCCACCCGTCGAAGGCACATCCGCGCTGCCCTCGATCAGCGTCAGCACGATGGCTACGGATTCGTCCGCATAGGACACGGTGTCGAACCCGGCCCCGCCGTCCAGCAGGTCGACCCCGCCGCCGCCGTTCAGAGTATCGTTCCCCTCGCCGCCATAGAGGGAATCGTTCCGTTCGCCGCCTTGCAGGGAGTCGTTCCCGGAGTCGCCGTACAGCGTGTTGGACAGCGGTTCCGCGCCGATGTCGCCCGAGGCGACGTCACCGAAGAGCGTATCGTTCCCGTCGCCACCATAGAGCGTGTCGGCTGCGGCACCACCCGACAGCACGTCGTCGTCCTCGCCGCCATAGATGATGTCGAACCCGAGCCCGCCATCGAATGTGTCATTGCCCTCTTCGCCGTAGATCGTGTCTTCTCCGGCGCCGCCCCGAAGGCTGTCGGCCCCCGTCCCGCCGAACACCGTGTCGTTTCCGCCGCCGCCGTCCAGCGTGTCGCCCAGATCGGCATCCGTCAGGCCGCCCAGAAGGCTGTCGTTGCCCTCGCCGCCCTCAATGGAGTCCGAGGCGTCGCCACCGAAGATCGAGTCGTTGCCCTCGCCGCCCTGCAGCCGGTCCTGACCGCCATTGCCCCAGAGCATGTTGTTCGCGCCGTCCCCGACGATGAGGTCGGACTGCACCGAGCCGATGATGTTCTCGACCTGCGACAGGAACGCCATGTCGACCTGCACGCCGGAAAGAACCGTCGCACCGCTGCGGTGGAAGGCACTGATGCCCGCGCGGGACAGGTCAACATCGATGGCAAAGGCGAAATCGGCAAAGCTGCCGGTGTCGCTGCCGATACCGCCGTTCCAAGTATCCACGCCGCCGGTATAGGTCAGCAGATCGTTGCCTTCCAGACCATCGACCGTGTCGTCGCCCAACCCGCCCGTGAGGATGTTGGCTAGGGAGTTGCCGCTGATGCTGTCGGCAAAGTTGCTGCCGATCACGTTTTCCACGTCGAAGGCCGGTGCATTGGCGATGGTGCGGAAGGCGCCACCCGAGGCCGTGGCGGTGTCATTGGTCTGCACCGTGCCGGAGGCCGTGTTGAGATCGACCAGCACCGCGCTGCCAAACGCTGACAGATCGAAGGTATCCAGCCCCTTGCCGCCGGTGAAGGTGTCGACCCCGGCGGTGTAGATCAGCGAGTCATTGCCGTCGAGGCCGAAGAAGGCGTCGTTGCCGCCCTCGCCGCGGAAGGTATTGTTTCCGGCGTCGCCGGTCAGGGTGTCATCGCCGGTGCTGCCGATGAATCCTTCGATCTGCGCAAACAGCAGGCTGCCATACTGCAGGTTCAGATCGATGTCCCACGCGGTCGCGCCGTTGATTTTCAGCTGGTCGAAGCCAGCCCCGCCGACCAGGACATAGTCGAAGATGGGCGGGTCCGAGAAGGGATCGAAGGGCGGAATGAAAATCTCCAGCAGGTCGTCGCCGTCGCCGCCATCGAGTTGGGTCACCCCGCCAAGCGCAATCAGCGTGTCGTTGCCTTCGCCGCCCGAAAGTTCCGACACGTTGGTCGACGTTCCGAGGGGCACCATGGCCTTGCCTTCAAGAACGTCCGCATAATTGGACCCGATGATGGCATGGATGTCCGAGAACTGGGTAATGTTGCGGAACGTGCCCTGTCCGAACACTTCGGTGTCGGTCGTGCGGGTGATCCCCGTCACCAGCCGCGCCTCGACGCCCGAATGGAACAGGCCGTAGTTGATCGTGCCGCCGCCGCCGACAAAGAAAGACGTCCCCGTGACCGTGTCCAGACCTTCGGTATAGGAATACATCGACAGGTATTCGGTGCTGGGATTCAGCTGGTTGATCCCGGCAAGCTGGATGATGTCGTTGCCACTGCCCCCGACGAAATTCTCGATCCCGTCCAGAGATCCGATCTGCACGCCGTTGCGGAACACCTGGGTGCCACCGACAACCTGCAGGACGCTGGAGAAGAGTTCGTAGTTCGACGTGTCGAATCCGGCCCCGCCGAGATGGGTGTCGAAAACCGTTTCCTCGTAGGAATAAAGATGGTCATCCCCGTCTTCGCCGCTCAGGAAGTTGGTTCCGGCTTCGCCCAACAGCGTGTCATTGCCGGAGAAGCCCAGCAGGATGTCATCGCCGAAACCGCCGTACATCAGGTCATTGCCGACCCAGCCGTCCAGATAATCGTTTCCGTCGTTGCCGATCAGTTCGTTGTTGCCTTCGCTACCCTGGATCGAGTCTGCGAAGTTGGTGCCGGAGATGAAGCTGATGTTGAACAGAACGTCCGTCGCGCCGTGGCTGTCGGTTCCGGTGATGCGCTCGCTCAACCCCGGTGCTGCCGCAATGAAGAACAGGTTGATGCCCTGCGTCCCGGTTTCGCGCGAATAGTCCACAAAGCCGAACTTGCTGCGGCTGATGAAGGTGTCGTTGCCGGCATGGCCCGTCATCTGGTCAAAACCGACGTCCCCGTCGATGATGTTGTCAAGATTGTTGCCCTGCAACTGGTCATTGAACGCGCTGCCGCGAATGTTCTCGATGCCCGAAAGCGTGGCAATCGTGAAGAAATCCACCCCGTCGTTCGATATCGCCTGACCCGACAGCAGGTTCACCTCGACGTCGGCGGTATGCCCCTCGAAGCTGATCCAGTCGATGCCGGTGCCGCCGTCGAACACATCGTTGCCGGTGCCGGTGTAGGTCAGGACGTCGTTGCCGTCGCCGCCATCGACCGTGTCGTTGCCGTCGCCGGTTTCGATCAGATCGTCATTCGCACCGCCCTCGATGCTGTCGTTGCCGTCGCCGCCAAAGAGCGCATCGTTGCCCTGGTCGCCGCGCAACGTGTCGTTGCCTTCGTCGCCCTGGATCATGTCGTCGTCGTTGCCGCCGTCGATACTGTCGTTGTCGAGCCCGCCGAAAATGGCGTCGTCACCATCGCCGCCAAGAATCGTGTCCTCGCCCAGATCGGACACGATGGTGTTGGACGTCCGCGATCCGATCAGAAGGTCGTTGAACAGCGACCCGGCCACATGCTCGATGGAACTGTAGAGGTCCCCTTCGGCAAACCCGGCCGAGCCGCTTTGCAACCCGAGGTCGACGACAACGCCGCCCGTCGCATCGACATAGGACACCGCGTCCTGCCCGCTGCCGCCAAAGAACACGTCCGATCCCGCCCCGGCCCGGGCAAAGTCGTCGCCCGACCCCATGTCGATTTCGCGGCCCACATGGTTGCCCGCCCCGAAATCATCGTCGAGTTCCGTCCCCACCAGAACCCCGCGCTGCGGCAGGGCCAGCCCGGTGAAGGCCGCCAGATACGACAGATCGAGGTTGGTCAGGCCGTCCGTCGTGCGGAACGCGAAATTGTGGCCATTGGCCGCCGTGGCGAAGTAATCCACCACCCGCACGACGCTGTCGATGAAGCCCGCCGGGGAGACGGTGATCAAGAGATCGATCCCGTCGTTCGCGAAGGTCAGTTCCGCCAGCGTCGCCGCGGTGAACATCAGGGTCGTGTCGGTGCCGGTTTCATTCAGGATGACCGCCGAACCGAACAGGTCGCCGAACACATAGGTGTCCGCCCCCGTCCCGCCCTGAAGCACGCTGTTGCCCTGGCGCACGATCAGCACGTCATTGCCGCCACCGCCGTTCAGCAGGTTCTGCCCGAACCCGCCCAGCAGCACGTCATTCTGATCGCCGCCGGTGGCGAACACTTCTGTGACGCCATTGTACACCACCGAGGCCGCGCCATGGGTCTGCCGCACCTGGTGATGTACCGTGTTCAGCGCCGTCTGGAACACCGAGATGTCCTGCAGCCCGCCCGCCATCGTCAGAAACGGGCCGATCGGGTTGGAAAAGACGTCCAGCAGCGTGACTTCGACGGCGCTGTTGTTGGCCAGGAACACCAGTGTGGTGTCGCCACTGCCAAAGACGGTGTCGTTGCCGCCGACATGTTCGAACAGGCCCCCCACGGTGCCAGCATCGAAATAGTCGTTTCCGGTCCCGCCAAGGAAGCTGACCGACCCGCCGTTGCCATAGACGGCATCGCCCAGATCGCCGCCCCGCACAAGATGGTTGCCCACGCCCAGTTGCAGGTGGAACCGTTCGAACCCGCCAAGCCGCAGCCCTTCGCCCGCATCGTAGACGCTTGCGGTGCGCGCATCAAAGATCATGTCGCCGTAGGGTTCGCCGAGGTTTGCCGGTACGCGGAAATCGCCCGCGAACAGGTCGGCATCGCCAAAGCGTTCGCCGCCCCAATAGCTGCTGCCGTACTGGAACAGAACGATTTCGTCGGTGGAATCCTGACCGGCGAATTCCACTTTCGACATGTTCATGTAATCAAGCGTGAAGGTACCGCCGTTGTAGACGAACCGCGTGGCGGCGGCGGCACCCAGCACCTGACCGAACAGCTCGGCATGGCTGCTGAAAGCGGTCAGCGCGTTGGTTGTCAGCTCGCCCAGATTGTCGAAAATCCGCAAAGAGGAACTGTTCGCAAGCTGCGGGCCCATCAACAGCACGTCGCGCCCCTGCAGGTTGCGCGTGTCTCCGCCCGACATGGTGTCGTTGCCTTCGGCAAGCCAGGTGAACAGATCGTTCCCGCCCCCACCGAACAGCCCGTTGTCGCCCTCGCCGCCGACCAGCCGGTCGTTGCCCTCGCCCGCCTCGAAATGATCGTTGAGCCGCCCGCCGATCAGCAGATCGTCGCCGCTGCCCGTGCGCAGAATGCCCCGGTCGATGCCCTCGATGTAGATCTTGTTGCCCAGAAGATAGCCGTCCGACCCGTCAAGCGCCTCGTCTTCCTGAATGATGAAGGTGATCGCGGTGTTGAAGCCCGACAGGTCGGCCACGAAGGTATCGTCATCATTGGCCGTCTCGCCGCCGATATAGGTCGTGCCGCCCTGATAGATCATCAGGTCGTCGAAATTGACCGTGCCACGGATGTTGGTGATTTCGATGCCACGGGTGGTGGCAAAGACGTTGTTGGCAAAGCTCAGGTCCATCGCATAGGGCGGGTTGACCGCCTTGGTGTAATCCAGTGCATCCAGCAGCAGGGCCGAGGACGAGGTGGTGGAATAGAATGCCTCGCTGCCCGGCAGGACCTGCCCGGTGCCCGGATCGGTGAACCGGTAGCGCAACCCGTACTGCAGGCCCCCGACCGCCGCGATTTCCAGCCGGTCCGTGCCGGTGCCGCCGTCGATGATGTCGGCCCCGCCGTTCCTCCAGAAGATCACATCATTGCCGCCACCACCGAAAATGGTGTCAGGCATCTGTTCGAACATGCCCTCCGGACTGCCCGCCAGCACGTCGTTGCCGTCACCGCCCGCCAGATAATCGTTCAGCGCACCGCCGATCAGCACATCCTTGGCAGAGGTGCCGGTCACGATGAACTGCTCGAACCCGTCGATCACGGTCTCGCCGTAGAACCCGTCGATGCCGACCCGGTCGGCCACCAGATTGATGCCGCCGCGGGCACCAAAACCGGCCATCGGTTCGAACCGCGAGAAATCTGCGGCAAAGGTATCGGTCCCCAGCCCGCCCTCATAGCGGGTGCCGCCCAGATAGATTGCCAGATCGTTGCCCGACCCGCCGTCGATGATGCTGATGTATTCTACGTCTTTCTTGATCTCCATCGTGCTGTTGCCGCTGCGCAGCACGACATGGAACTCCGGCCCGCCGGACAGCACCGGCGAGGTGACGCTGCCCGGATTGGCGGCGAAGATCGCGTAGCCGCTGTTCACCATGTTGGTATAGAAGTTATCGATCGAGACGAAGCTGGCGCCCTGACCAATGCCGGTGCCCCCCACGAACAACCGCGGGTTCGGCGTGCCGTCGTTGATGATCAGGTCATAGGTCAGCGAGTTTGACCCCGGGGTGATAAAGGCATTGTCGATCCCGGTGCCGCCATAGATGATGTCGTTTGACGTGATCAAGGGCACGAAACCGCCGATATAGGCGTCGTCGCCGCCCTCCAGCACCGCCACATCGCTGGACCCGTCGGCGGGCATGATGACGATGTCGTCGCCGTCGCCGGTGACAAAGATATCCGCCCGCTGCCATCCGACGAGGTAATCCGCCGCGCCGCCCGTCCGCAGAATGGCGCGTTCGATGTTGCGCACGGTCAGGTCGGTAATGCCTGCGTCGTTGTTGAACAGCGTGATGCCGCCCGGAGTCGCGTTGTTGCCGTCCTGTTCCTCGCTCACCGACTGGTTCAGGTCCCAGCGGATCGCGACGTCGCCGTAAAACGCCGAGAAGTTGCCGATGAAGGTGTCGAACTCGGTCGAGTTGTTCGCGCCGCCGTCGATGAAGCTGGTATCATCCCCGAACAGCGTGATCGCGTCGGCGTTGGCGGTGCCCTCGACGTTGACTGACGCGTTCACGGTCAACCGCTTGCCGTTGGTCAGATAATCAACCGGAGTGGCCGGATTTGCCGAGATGTCCTGCAGCAACTGGTAGGCGGTCGTTGTGTTGACCAGGAAGTTGACGGTGAACCCCCCGCTCAACCCGGACAGCAGCCGCGACGTCGACGGCACGTTGGATGCAAGATCGACGGTGGCCACACTGCCATTCGTCGTGTTCAGCGTGACCGCCTGATCGAACAGGCCGGTCCAGATGAACATCACCTTCTGCGCTTCGGTGGTGAAGTCGTAGGACGATTGCGGCGGGTCGTTCAGCGGCGGGCGCAGCAGGAAGCCGGAATTGCTGTACTGGCTTTGAATCGCGGCAAGCTGTTCGTGCGCCACACGGAAATAGGCGTACAGCGTTTCTTCGGCATTGGGCAGGTCGGGGTTGTAACCGGTCGGGGCCAGTGCCTGTTCGACGTAGAACACCTCGTAGGTTTCCACCTCGGTGTTGAAGGCCGATCCGGCAACGTCGAACGTGTCCTCATAGACGTTGCCAAGATTGATCTGAAGCCCGCCTTCCGGGATCTGCGTGGAAAACAGCGGGCCAAAGCTGAACGCCAGCGCATCGGGCACCCAGGCCCCCGACAGATAGCCCGACAGCGCGTCGATGGTGATCGAGGCGTTGATGCCCACGCCCACCCCGTGAAAGAAGCTGGCCCGGTTCACCGCATAGGTCGCGGTGATGATCGCATCGCCCACCCCCACACCGGGCCCGCTGGGCGACATCAGTGTCAGAACCTGACCAAGCGCCCCGCGCACGGTGATGTCGTCGCCGGTGTCGCCTGCCGTGCCGTTGTCCGACACCAGCGTGACCAGAATGTCGGGAGTCTGGGTTCCCGGCTTGTTGATGTCCAGCGACACCTCTTCGGTCACGTTCAGCCCGGCGTTGGCGGTGATGTCCAGCAGGGTGAAATTGAACGCGGCCTTGCCCTTGCCGATGAAGGGCAGGTAATCGCCGATGTCATAGGTGTGTTCGGCGAACACCACCTCGCCCAGGAACTTCGCCACCGCCGTGACGGGCGGGAAGGAGATCTTCTCCAGCATCCGCACCAGAAGCGCGTCAAGGTCGGCATCCAGCGACAGGAACTGCCGGTCCGACACGCCTTCGCCGCTGACAAACCCGCCGCCGTTGGACGAGGTGCTTTCTGTGATGCTGGCCCCCGTGGGCAACCGCGCGGTCAGCGTCACGCCGTCCGTCAGGGTCAGCACGAATTCCGGGTTCAGCGGGCTGACTTCCAGCAGGGTGATCTCTTCGTCGATGTTCAGCAGCGTGAAATCGGACGGGCCCTCTTCGCCAAACCAGTGGCCAAAGATGATGTCGCGGAACCCGGTCTTCAACTCGATGATCAGATCCAGCCCGGCGCCGATCTTGCCCGACGACGACGATTCCGGCGTGCCGAATCCGGCCGTGGTGATGCCCGACGACGTGACGCTGAAATTGGTGAAGTCGAAGGTCATCAGATCGCCGGCGATCACCGCGGCAGGCATTTCGACCGCCACCGCGATGTCGAAATTCGCGTCGAAGTGGCCGCCGGTGCCAAGGCTGGCGTAAGCGAACAGGCCGAAGCGGACATCCAGGAAGAACTCTGCATCCAGCGAGAAGCCGAGCGCGCTGAACCCGAAATCTTTGACGATGGGATCGGGGTCCCAGATCATCGTGTTGCCCGAGTCGATCGACAGGTCGACCGCAGGACCGGGGCGCCAGAGGGATTGGGTTTCAGTCGTGAACGAAAGGTTGCTGTTGATGACTGCCAATTAACTTGTCCCCGGAATGCGTTACTGAAATTTCGGTCGAACTATGCGCATTTCCGACCGGCTTTTCCGCTTGGAAACGCAGCCCAGCCATCAAATACAGGCAAGAGTTAGCCCGATGCGCGGTTTCGCAGTCAAGTAAAGATTGCTGTTTTCAGCGTCGCCATCGCGCCGGATGCTGTTGTCGGCGGCAGAAACCGCAGGCGCTTCGCGAACGCACTGTCAACCGGATGAAAAAACGAAACCCGCCGAATCAATCCATCCCGAGCAACCGCGCCGCCGGTCCCGAACCTGCAGTTGTATTCGCGCATTGGCACCTTGCCTATTGGTAGACTCCTGTCGCTGCGCCCTGCAGGCTGCGCGAAAAAAAGGTCATGATAAAATCGGCGAGCCGAATGCCAAGGCCAATGAAACCCGACGGACTTGCGGCAAACCACCATGATCAAACCGGCTGATCGCAACGTCGTATCCGCCAAGCCGCTGGATCACGGTCCGGGCGCAGCGTCGCTGGTCAGGCATTCGGCCCTTACAAACACCCTGAAGCGGTTTTTGACCGGTCACCGAAAAAACTGGACGTCACGAGCCCCGGATGCCCGGGCCATGACCGAATCCAAAGTGTAAATTCCTCCGGCGGGACTGTGCCCGCCGGAGACGCGGGGCTGACTAGGCGGATGCCACCACAGCGCGCCCGGTCAGAACCTTGATCAGGTTCGCCCGATAGGCGGCGGTCCCGTGCAGATCTGCGATCAGGTCATCCGCTGCGACGGTCAGTCCGGCAAGCGCGCTGGCCGAGAAGTTGGCCGACAGCGCGGCCTCCGCCTCGGTCCAGCGGAAGACGCCGTTGTTCGACGCCCCCGTCACCGCGACCCGCACGCCCGACGCATGTTTGGCGACGAACACACCAGTCAGGGCAAAGCGGCTGGCCGGCTGGTTGAACTTCAGATAGGCCGCCCGTTCCGGGATCGGGAAGCTGACGGCGGTGATGATCTCGCCTTCCTCCAGCGCAGTCGAGAACATGCCCTGAAAGTAGTCGTCGGCCTGAATGGACCGCGCGTTGGTCACCACTGTCGCGCCTGACGCCAGCACTGCCGCCGGATAGCAGGCGGCCGGATCGTTGTTGGCAAGACTGCCGCCGATGGTGCCACGGTTGCGCACCGCAGGGTCACCGATGCCGCCCGCCAGCGCCGCCAGCGCCGGATAGGCCCCGGCTTCGCGGGCAACGACGGCATGCGGCGTCGCGGCCCCCACCGTGATCACGCCCCCCGCCACCGAGACGCCTTTCAGCGCCGCGATACCGGTCAGGCTGACCAGCACCGACGGCGTCGCCAGCCGCTGCTTCATCGTGGGCGTCAGGGTCTGTCCGCCCGACAGCGCCTGCGCACCGTCCACCGACAGCGCCTTGACCGCATCGGCGACCGTCGAAGGCTTCACGAAATCAAAGTCGATCATCTGTCCACCCCCCTTACGCGTTCATCGCGGCCCAGACGCGCGACGGCGTCAGGGGCATGTCGATATGGGCAACCTTGTGGCCGCCGCCGTTCAGCGCATCCAGCACCGCGTTCACCACGGCGGGCGGCGTGCCGATGGCCCCGGCCTCGCCACAGCCCTTCACGCCCAGTGCGTTGTGCGTGCAGGGGGTGGCGCAGGAATGGTCCACCGTGATGAAGGGCAGATCGTCGGCACGCGGCATGGTGTAATCCATGTAGCTGCCGGTCAGAAGCTGGCCATTGTCGTCATAGACGCCAACCTCGTGCAGCGCCTGACCGATGCCCTGAACGACGCCGCCGTGCACCTGACCTTCGACGACCATCGGGTTCATCACATTGCCGAAGTCGTCGGCGCAGCAGAACGACAGCACATCGACATGCCCGGTATCGGCGTCCACCTCGACCTCGCAGACATAGGCGCCGGCGGGGTAGGTGAAGTTGGCGGGGTCATAGAACGCCGTCTCCTCCAGTCCGGGTTCCAGCGTGGCCAGCGGATAGTTGTGCGGGACATAGGCCGAAAAGGCGATTTCGCCAAAGGTTTTCGACCGGTTGGTGCCCGAAACGGTAAACACGCCATCCGAAAACAGGATTTCGCCCTCGACCGATTCCAGCATGTGGGCGGCGATCTTCTTGCCCTTGGTGATCACCTTGTCGACGGCGTTCGACATCGCCTGCCCGCAGACCGCAAGCGAGCGCGACCCGTAGGACCCCATCCCGAAGGGGATTTTCGACGTATCGCCATGCACGATTTCGATCATGCTTTCGGGGATGCCCAGCTTGCTGGACACGATCTGCGCGAACACCGTCTCGTGGCTTTGTCCGTGGCTGTGCGCGCCGACCATGACCGAGACGGTTCCGGTCGCGTTCACCCGCACCGTGGCCGCATCGAACAGGCCGACCCGGGACCCCAGCACGCCGACAAGGTTCGATGGCGCAATGCCGCAAGCCTCGACCCAGGTCGACAGGCCCAGACCGCGCAGCTTGCCCTTTGCGGCGGATGCGGCGCGGCGCGCCTCGAACCCGGCCACGTCTGCCATCGCCATCGCCTTGTCCAGCGTCGCGTGGTAATTGCCGATGTCATAGGCAAGGCCCACGGGCGTTGTGTAGGGGAACATGTCCGGCGTGATGAAGTTCTTCGCGCGCACCTCGAACGGGTTCAACCCCAACTCGCGGCACATCTTGTCGATCACGCGTTCCAGCGAATAGGTCGCCTCCGGGCGGCCTGCACCGCGATAGGCGTCAACCGGCGCGGTGTTGGTGAAAACGGTTTTCACGTTCACATAGACATTCGGCACCTTGTACGGACCGGCCATCAGCGTGCCATGCAGGAAGGTCGGGGTCGCGGTCGAGAAGTTCGACAGGTAGGCACCGACGTTGGCCAGCGTTTCGGTCCGGAAGGCGATGAAGGTTCCGTCCTTTTCGCAGGCAAGTTCGATCCGGGTCACGTGGTCGCGCCCGTGCGCATCGGTCAGAAACGCCTCCGACCGGTCCGCCGTCCAGCGCACGGGGCGCTTGATCTGCTTGGCGGCCGCAAGCACCAGTGCCTCTTCGCCATAGTGATAGATCTTCGAGCCGAACCCGCCGCCCACATCGGGGGCCACGACCGTCAGCTTGTTTTCCGGAATGCCAAGCACGAAGGCCGCGATCAGCAGACGCGTCAGGTGCGGGTTCTGGCTGGTGGTGGTCAGTTTGTAGTCGCCTGTTCCGGGATAGTATTCCCCGATCGACGACCGCGGTTCCATCGCGTTGGGCACCAGCCGGTTGTTGACCAGTTCCAGCGTGGTGACATGCGGCGCTGCCTTGATCGCCGCATCGACCGCCGCCCGGTTGTCCTCGATCCAGCCCCAGTCGAAGCACTGGTTGTCGGGAATCTCGTCATGCACGCGGTTGTCCGGATTGGCCAGCGCCGCGGCCATGTTCACCACGGCGGGCAGTTCCTCGATCACCGACGCATCGGCAATCGCCTGCGCCGCGTCCTTGGCCTGATTGTAGGTTTCGGCGATGACAGCGGCATAGGCGTCGCCGACATGGCGCACCTTGCCATGCGCCAGCACCGGGCGCTTGGGCTCGCGCATCGGCGTGCCATCGCGGCTGTTGATCAGCCAGCCCGCCGGATTGCCGCCGACGGCGGTGAAATCCGCACCGGTGAAGGTGGCAAGCACACCGGGCATCCCGGCAGCCGCCTCGACGCCGACCCTGACGATCCGGCCATGCGCCACGTTCGACCGCACGAAGACCGCATAGGTCTGCCCGTGCAGCGCCATGTCATCGGTATACACCCCGGCCCCCGTCAGGAACCGCACATCCTCGCGCCGCTTTACGCTGGCGCCAATCCCGTGATCCTTCGGCATGTTCCCCCCCTATTCCGCTGCCATGACGGACTGCCCCGAGGCAGCCATCACGGACTTGACGATGTTATGATACCCGGTGCAGCGGCAGATGTTGCCTTCCAGCCCGTGGCGCACCTCGGCCTCGGTCGGGCGCGGGTTGGCCGCCAGCAGCGCCGCCGCCGACATCACCATGCCCGGCGTGCAGAAGCCGCACTGCAATCCGTGATGGTCCTGAAATGCCTGCTGGATCACCCCGAGCGATCCGTCCGGATTGGCCATCCCCTCGATCGTGGTAACTTTCGCGCCGGCAATGTCCTGCGCAAACACCGAACAACTTTTGACGGCAACCCCGTCGACATGGACCACGCAGGACCCGCATTGCGAGGTGTCGCACCCGATATGCGTCCCCGTCAGACCCAACCCTTCGCGCAGATAGGCCGACAGCAACGTCCGCCCTTCGGTTTCTCGCGATACGGTCACGCCGTTCACCACCATCGTCACTTTGGCCATTCGGCTCTCCTCCCAGAAATTCCGTGCAACGTTTCTATTCAGCCGATCAAGCGCTTGAACCAGCCCTTCTTGGTTTCCCCGCCCGCGTCATCGGCCATCGCATCCTCATCCGGACCCGGCGCTTCGATGGCGTTCTGAAACCGGTCGAAGAACTGCCCGGCCATGTTGCGTGCGAAACCGTCGATGATCCGGCTGCCCAATTGGGCGATCTTGCCCCCGACGCTGGCATCCACATCGTAAGTCAGCGTCGTCCCCCCGCCATCCGCAGGGGCCATCGTCACGTTGGCGCCACCCTTGGCATAGCCCGCAACGCCGCCCTGCCCCTCACCTGCTATGCGCAGCGAGCGGCCTTCGACGATGTCGGACAACGTGACCTTTCCCGAAAACCGCGCCTTCACCGGCCCTACTTTCTGGACCACCACCGCCTCGAACCCGTCGACCGCGCTGCCGGTCAGGCTTTCACAGCCCGGAACGCACTGCCGCAGAACCTCGGGGTTCAACATGGCCGACCATACGACCGACGGTTCGGCCGAAATGTGCCGCTGTTCAGCCAGTTTCATCAGAACCCCTCCCAAGGTCTGATCCGCAAAGCGATTGCAGACTGACCGCAGGTTGCCCCATAAGTTTCCGCCTGTCATCAACGCACTTGCCTGAAATTGAAAAGGTGATCCCGACGGGACGGGCCGCCTGTCACCCGCGCCGTCACACCGTGCCCGACCGTCGCGCTTTCCGTACGACGAACCCGCCAGGAACGGCGCGGATCACAGGTCTACCGGGATGAGAGATCGCGACCGAACCTGGCAATGCACGCGTCCGCGCTTTTGGCATCCGGATTCATCTGTTCGGCTTCCAGACGCCGCCGGGTGTTGGAAATCATCTGAAGATAGCCTTCGCGGTATCTTTCGGCGTTCAGTCGAACGTCCTGACGCACAAGGAAGTCCGTTCCGGCCGTCGCGCCGATCGGCAGGCCAAGTTCATTCGCAACCCAACGGCCCATGACATCAAACTCGCCCAGTCTGACGGCTGAGTCACTCCCTTTCAGAAGCTGCGGATCAGATTTGACAAGGTCGGCGGCCAAAAGCGCGTGCGTGACGGCCAAACCCTTGTCGCGAACGCCGGCCTGTGTCAGGCCGAACAGGAAGACATGCGCGTGCAGCAGATCTCTGGCATATTCCCGATTTGCATCCATGCTGCCGAACGCATCCATCCGCAGCACAAGGGAGTCCTCGAACGGAACGACAGCCAGATGCGGCTGATCCATTTTCAGGTAGTGCTTGGCAAGGCTTTCGTTTGCAAAGGAAAGATCCCTCGCACGCTCGACAAACTCGGGCGTCATCCGGGTCAGCAGCCGCCGAATGCAGACGGACCCTTCAAGGGCCCGAAGGGTTTCGGCATCGTTGCCTGTCATCGTGGAGGACAGGAAGTCGCCGATCTTCTTCAGATTCCACCCCAACTCGTTCAGCCAGATCAGATCCGTCGGCGCAGCGCTCGCTCCTGCCAGCGAAAGCGAAAGCGCGTTCTGGTAAGCTTTCAGTGCCTTTTCGGGTTCGTCGAGGTTCTTGAACTGGGTGTCGCCGATCCGCGATTGCAATGTCGACCGGCCGACCTTCCAGGTTGTCGCCAGCGGGTGCGTCGGAAAACCTTCAAGCAGTGCCTCGCGAAGCCGCAAAGCCGCGGAATAGTTCTCCAGCGCCGTCAACGGCTCGCGGAATCGCGCGTGGTCTCCGGACAGTTCCAGCGCGTCTGCCAGCCGTGAACCCCGCAACGGATCGTCGGGATCGTCCTCCACCGCCTGCCGCCGAAGGCCCAGCGTCTCGGCGATGGGTGCCGTGGCTTCGTCAAACTGCCGGGCTTCCCGCAACGTGGTTCCGCGCGCGAACAGGACCGAGGCCCGCAAGTCCCTGATGCGCTGCACTTCGGAATCTTCCCCCGCGAACAGACCGATCTGCGGAAGTTGCATCCAGCGTCCAAGGTAGGTGAACGGTTCGGATTGACCGGTTTGCTGCAGGTCGCCATCCAGCCGGTTGATGAGCCCGTCAATCCGGTCCAGCACGACGATTTTCGCAGCCGGATCGAAACCGTCCAGATCCTCAAGTTGAAAAGCCATTTCTTCGGTCAGGTTGTCGAGGCTGCCCAAGGCAACGTTAAGGCCCCGTTTGGCCCGCAGGGATTCCTGAACGGCAAAGACGAGCAGCAGTGTCAGAACCGAAACCAGCACGGCGGTGGACAGTGCGATCAGCCGCTGACGCCGTCCGCCACGCCGAAGCGACAGGTCTATATAGTGGCCAAGGTCCTTTCCCAACACAGACCGGCGACGCATGTCCCGCGCAGTCGCAAGCAGCCGCCCGCTTGGCAAAAGGTATTCTCTGGCGCGGTCGCGGTCAGCCCAGGTGCGCATCAGGCCTTCGATTGCGGCACGGTCCTTCAGGATCGTTGCGCTTTCCTGAAGGATCGCCGCGGCGCGCTGCCACGCCACCGTGACACGCTCGTGTGCGAACTGGACCGGACCCCGCACCAGAATGACATCGCCCAGTTGCGCCGGTCCCTCCCGACCGCGGTCGCCCAGCACCCGCACGATCCGGTTCTGGACAAGCGCCGCCAGCAACCGTTGCGAGGCCGGGGTGGGTGCGCAACTCTCGGCCCGCGTGACGCGCAACGTCCAGAACACTGCCGCCTGCGACCGGCGTTCCTGACCAGAAACCCCCAGATCGACCAGATCGCGCAAAAGGTCCGGCAGACACTCCTGTGCCGAAGGATCGACACTGGCAAACGCCAGTTCCGTCGATTCCTGGATTGCACCGTCAAGACGGCCGATCTGTTCGTAGTGGCGGAACCGCATGATGTCGGGCCCGCCTTCATCCTGCATCCTGTCGAACATGCGTTGCAGCGCGAACTGCAACAAAGGCAGCACGTCGCGTTCCCGCGATTCCCGCATCAGAAAGCGGTCCAGCCGGGCGACCGGGGCATCCTGGCCCCCTGCATCGACCGGTTCGACGGTTCGGGCCAGAATCTTTTCCAGTGGTTCGTCTTCGTGAACGCCTGCGACAGACTCGTACACGAAGCCCGCAGCAGATGCCGACTCCGTCAGTATCTCGTCAATTTCATCCGGACCGGGGGGTGCAAGATCATAGGTGACGCTTCGGTCCTTGAGCGCGATCATTTCCCGCGAGATCATCGACCCGTAATGGTCCGCTCTCAACGTGGCCACGACATAAACGCGCTGGCTGGCCAAGGCTTCGATCAGGCGGGCAAACGCACCCGCATTGCGGCCACCGTCATTGACGAACAGCTCTTCGAGCTGATCCACCAAAAGCAGAAGCCGGACCGGAACCGGTTTGTCGTGCGACAGCCGCGCCAACAGCGCATGGATCTGACGAACCTCTGCGCGCGCCAGTGTTGCGGCCAGATGGTCCACGCTGTCGAACGGGCGGGTTTCGTCAATCCCCGGATGGGTCGGCTCCAGCAGTTCCGGCAAGGCCGAACCGAACCCGCCGGGGTCATCCTGTGCCGACCCGGTGACCAGCAGCGCGCGTGCAAGAGAGGCAAACGGGCCGCCGTTCGGGCCGCCGTCTTCTCCACCCGGACGCATCACGGCAATGCGCCAGTGCTGTGATCGCCCTTCTCCTGCGCTGCCAAGGGTGACGCGCGGTGCCACGCCTGCGCGCATCAGCGACGACTTGCCTGATCCGCTGACGCCGCTGATCAGCAGGATTGCCTTCGCCTGCGCCGGTGATGCGTCGGTCTGCAGGTCCGACACCGCACCGGCAAACATCTCGATGGCACGGTCGATCTTGCGATCCCGGCCGAAAAACACGGCGTGGTCACGGTATTCGTAGTGTTCCAGCCCCTTGAAGGGTGACGCTCCATCGGGCAGCCGGTTTCGCTTTAACCCGGACTTTGTCTCGACCCAGTCACGCAGCGAATTGCGCAAGAGCCGCCGGAACTCCTGCAGCGGCGGCATGCCTGCAGTCTCGCCATAGCTTCGATACGCCCGGCGGATGCTGCCATCGGGGGCGTGAAACCAACGCCGGAAGAACCGGTCCACACCAAGCCATTCACGCGTTTCGCGGGCAGCGCCGTCGGCATCATCGATATCCGAACGGCGCTTGGGCGGATCGGTGCGGCGAAAGGTCAGAACGGTGGGACCGTTTCCATTCACCCCGGCATCCAGCGCCGTGAGAAGTTCGAACGCGGAACACGACGGAAACGCTTCGCCAAATCCGATCTCTTCGCCGCTGGCTTTCAGTCCCGGAAGGGCCTGATCCATGGTTGGCAGCGCGGTATCAGGGCTTCCAAGCCGCGACCACAGAATTGCGATGACAAGATCGTAGGACCCGGTCTCTGGAATGGCACTCTGAAACGACCGATCCGAACCGAACGCCTTTCGGTCCCAGTCAAAGGTGTCGAATTCGAAGTTGGGTCCGAACTGGCGCTCCAACTCGGTCAGCAAATCCAGGGTGGCCCGCCGTTCCTGGGCCACGTCCCCCGGTGAGGCCAAGAAGATTCGCAGCCGGCGATCGTCAGGCCGCGGGGTCTTCGATGGAACCACATCAGCCATTCTACCTCGAACGCACTGGCATCATGCCCCGATCCGCCGCGGCATGCGGACCACCCGGAAGATGATCCGTCGTAACTTGCAGACCGTCTTCCAATCCCGGCGACCTTCGCCATGATCGACGGACCGGTCGTTGCACACGGGGCTGTGCTTGCGTGATCATACCGGGTCCGGTCCGATGATCTCTCGGTTCAGGCCAAGCTCAGCCGCGCGCGCCACGGAATGGGCCGTTCCTGCGGGCTTCCCGGCCGGGCCGCCGGTGCTGACCGCTACGAGATAACTGCACCCCGACAGGATATCGTCAGCCTGCGCCAGATGGCCCTGACCACCCACTGGAAGCCGGGGCAGGCCAAGGCCGGTCAGCGCCTTTGCCGCAAAGCTGTTGCCAGGTTCCTTTCGGGTCGGTTCGTCGGTGCGCCAGACCGGCTTTTGTTCCGTATCGGTCGACTGGAACGGGAAGATCAGGGTCGGCATGGCAAGCCCCAGCGAATTCCACGCCGCGACCGCCACCTGATCGGCCCCCGGCGCATAGCCCGTGACCAGGGCCTCTGCGCCCCTGACGACACCAATGGTTGCGAAAGCTTGACGGAGCCTTGGGAAAAGCCCTGTCTCGCCGCCGAACCTCGTCAGGTCGCGATGCCCGACGAAACCGATTGTCTTCCCCGGCGCGGCACGCCAGGCCCAAAGGGCATCCACCGCGATCCGGCCATTCCACCTTTCCCTGATCTCGTCGGCCAAGGCATTCGCCAGCGTCAGCGTCTGGTCACCGGGCGGACGGGTAAAGTCGAACCTGACGCGCCGCGGCCCTGTCGGTGCATCGACAGCCCCGAGGTGCGGACCGAGCCGTTCAAGCAGCGGTCCCAGAAGCTTCGACGGGTCCTTTGGTTCGGCTGAAACGCAAAGGTGGATGCGGAGTTCGGTCAGATCGGCGTTCCGGGGAGGTCCGCCTTCCAGAATCTCGAGATCGCCCGGACGTCCATCCGCCAGAACGGGCAAAATCAGTGTCCGCACTTTTGCGCGCCGGGCCGTTGTCTCCTGCGGGTCCCCCGATCGCGAGAACAGGGCACGCAGCATGACGATGTCATATCGCCGCGTCGTGGCGTCCAGAGTTGACCACTCATGCATGTTGTTGTGAAGGCGGCGCTTGTCGTCACGTTCGCGCCGGTCGGGCCGCGCTGTCGGAACGTGCAGCGTCAAAGCCCGATCCGTCATCCAACGGTTGTGCTCGCACTGGGCTGCATCGCGCAGGGTGACAAGAAGCTCTGCGTCGCCGTCGACCAGACTTTCGCCGGGCCTGAGCCAGGCATCGGGCCCGGTCCGGTCGTTGATCGCGCCGTAGTCGAGCATGCCATCAAGCCGCTCGATGCGGGTTGCAAGGGCAGCGTCCACAATCGGGACGCCATAAAGCGTCGGTTGCGCCTCTGCGCCGAAATCCTCGATCTTCATTGCGGCATGACGAAACAGCGCGCGGTTTGCGATCCGCTTGGTTTCCGGAAGGTCAGACCAGGTGTCGCGCTTCGTCACATCGAACGTTTTGCACCGCACGTCCTCGTAGGCCTCATGCAGCAGTCGCGGCAACGCATCAGGATCGGGTTCCAGCATCGGGGATCGCGCCACGACATCGCCAATCGCACCGAATGTGCGTGCCAGGGTCAGGGGCCGCCCCGACAACTCGGGTGCGCTTTCGCTTTGGCCGGTCGGGATGCGCACGTAGATCGGAGCGGGATCAAGCTGGCGGGCCGCCATCGCCTGATGCAGGGCAAGGCTGGCACGCAGGTTCAACGCGTCATCCCCTGTGGCAAAGACCCAGGCCGTGACCCCAGTGCGCAGTTCTTCAAGGCAGGGCGCACGCGCGAAATCCAGGGTGTCGACATCGCTTGCCAGAAACCTGAAGGATGGCCGCGACTCGCGGGGCAGCGCCTCACCGTCGGGCCGCAGGAACCATGCCGGAAACCGCTTTTTCAGCGATGCCTCAGCCGCCGCGGCATTCCGGTCAATGACCGTAAGTCTCGGTGGCCCAAGCTTGACCCGCCATCCGGTCAGCAGGGCTTCGGTCATCACCGCCTCGCCCTGACGGCCACACCCGACCAGAACAAGGTGCATGCGGGCTTGCCCCAGTTCCACGGCCACACGGTCGAACCGGGCATCGGCCACAAGAAGCCGGGCCGTTTCGTCTGCGACCGAGTACCAGCGAAGTCCGGGAGACCCCAGATATCCTGTCAGGGCCGCTTCCGCCATCTGTGAGGCGACCGTGCCATCGGTCAGGATGGTCCGGATGTCCCGGCCGGGCGCCGCACGCGCCGCCGCGACAGCCGTATCAATGGCACGAAGATCGTCTTCGTCGCTGATGAACAGGCGGCGCGCCTTGTCGGCCATGACGAGCGACAGCACATCGGGATCTGACGGATCACCCTCGACTAGCAACACGCCGTCCATGCGCGCGCGCAAGGCAAGCTCCGGCGTGATCGCGGCGTGAACCGCCGTCACCCGCCGAATGTCGCCCCGGTCTTTCCAAAGCGCCGATCCGATCGCCTGGCCGACCGGGCCGTAACCCAGGATCACCGCATGATGATGGCATATCCTGCGACGAACAAGGCGCAACTGGCGGCGGGCCTGCGGGAACACGGCCTTCACGATCGTCCAGATCGCGGCGGCCAGCGCGCCGATGCGGGCGATGTGCTGTTCCGGGTTCACCGGTGCAGGTCTGCCGTGTATCTCCGGCTGCTCGAAGTTCAGAAAGAACATCTGGGCCGAACGATAGGCAGCGTCAGGCAGATTGCCCGCCGAGAACCCCATATGGCGCAAGAATCCGAACGTTCCCAGCAGGAAGCTGGCGGCAACCAGAATGTAAAGACTGCGGTCAAACCAGTCGACAGGGCGACGCCGGTGCTGGCGGGTCATGCGCACTGGCTCCCACAAGAACCAGGCCCTGTCGGCAATCGACGGCGTTGGCTGCACCGATGCCGGAGTCGCGCCGCTGTCGCCGACAGACCCCGCGCCACGTCCGGCACTTCGGACAGACCCCGCCCATCACGGCCGCGGGAAACCACGCCAGCCATGCCCCCCCGCTTCATGCCCCTACCCCTTGTCCGGAGCAAACCGCTTGATGATCTCATCGACGGTCAGCACCTCGAAACGTCTGGGGTCGCAATCAGCCGAAGTTTCGATATGGCGGCGCAACAGTGAGATATAGGTTTCGATCAAGTTCTGCTCGTAGGCCTCACTTTCGGCGTCGAATGATGCGCCTTCAAGTTCAACCGAGTTCTCCTGATAATAGCTGGCCGCCTCCAGATATTGCTGCGATATCGAAACCGAAGAGATCGGCGTCGGATAATCGATCAGATGGTCCTCGATCCTGCGAATGAAAATCCGGTCCCTCGGATGACGGCGATCGTAGTGCGTGAAGGTGGGCAGCTCTTTTACCACCCTGCCATCCTTGATCTTCGGACTTCCATCCCTTTCCTCCACAACTTTCCCGAAAACCTCTTCCAGCTTCACGATGTCATCAACTATCGATTTGACGCGGCTTGGTCTGACCAGGATCAGTTTCTTGAATTGCGGGTTTTCCTTGAAAAAGCCCCTTTCAAGGACCCATCGCAGAAAGTTGTGATATTGGCCGGTTGCAATCCCGCTGACGGCGGAATAATGCACCAGCGGTATCTTGTTGAGGAACTCCGAGATCGGATTGGATCGCATCTTGGTTTGTTGCGGGGTGGCCCGAAGCAATTGACCAAGATGGCCATTTCCGGATCGCCCCCGCAGCCCGGCGGCGATTGCATCAATCTCGAACGAGGCAAGATTGATTACATTGTTCTGGACCATATAGAAATCTTGGCGGCGTCCTTCCGTCAACAGGATGACGGGAACACCCAGCCCGTGCAGGATCGCCAACTCATAATAGACATTCGGACTTCCGCTCGAGATGTCGGCAATCGCCATATCGCAGTGGAATATATGGGGAAACACCGCCCGAACGATATCACCGGGTGAATCCGGCGGCGCGATCACTTCGCAGAACGGGATTTTTCCCGGATAGCTTGCATCAAGTTCGGCGATGACAATCTCAGCCGCTTTCTTGATGTTTTCGGTATGCACTTCATACGGCAGGCCACTGGCGTCCGGACTTTCGTTCATTGGCCCGATGATGAAAATGCGAACCGGTTTTCCACCGATGATTGCCAAATGCAGCTCCTATTGCAGCCGATGGTTGAACAGCACAGTCAAAATTCCGCGGCGCTGTTTACCATAGTCGGCGATCTGTGTTAACCAAGATTAACGTTTGACGGAGGGCTGCATGGCGAATGTGCGCGGTGACAACCTGCAGTCGGCTCTTTCTGCGATGCTGCGGCGGCGGCAGGACGAGTTTTCTGTTCAATATTCGATCGAGTCTGACCCTCGATTCTGGGTCCGGGTTGCGCTGCCCCTGACCCGGCCCCTTGTTGTGACCGACTTCCTTTTCGGCACCTTCGACGAACCGATGGCAGCAGCGGCGCTGCAGGCCGTCCTGCAAGACCTGCGGCTGGAAGACGTCGGGTCCATCGAATTCACCCGCCTCGGGCCAGCGGGCACAGAGGAGGCCGCCGAGAACGTGACGCGAATCGGGCAGGTGGTCGAAGCCTACGTGCTGCGCAGCCAAAGGTTCGTCCGCCTGCGAAGTGTCACGGTGTATCGCGGCGAGTCGAACCTGCGCATCCTGTTCTGGGACACAGTTGAGCCCAATGGGGCTGCCAAAAATTAACCTTTTATTAACTTTTTGCTTTCAATCTCCTCTTGGTTGCAGGAGGTGCAGTCGTGGAAGGCACAGCAAAAAAAGCCGAAACGGAATGGAGAAGTCGGGCCCTGTGGGTTCAGGATACAGAGATGCGACATCTCATTTCATCAACCGGCGACGGGCGTGTCGTCCTTCAAACCCAGACCGGAGACATCTGCCGCTATTCGCATGCTGAATTCGCCCTGGAGTTCATTCCCTTTGGAGACGATCAGGTTTTCAAACCAGCCTTTCATCCGCTGAAAGCAATCGCGTTTGCCTGTGACACCGAGGTGTTTGAAAACGGCAAGGTCCTTTCCGTTCCACGGGGCGATGCATTGCTTGAACATCGCAATGGCAGCGTCGAGATAATCCCGCGCAGGAAGTTCAATCAAAGGTATCGCATCGTGGGGCATTCCTCACCAGACGCCCCGATCGCCCCGTTCTTCTCGATCTCGTGACGGACCGGACCTGCATGCGGATGTCGGACCCGGCCCGCGAGTGTAGGGTCCGGAACGGCCAGGTACTCTGCCGCAGTCCCACGGCCGGATTGTCAGACCGCAAGTGCCGCTGCCTGCGCCAGCGGGCCCAGGAACTGGCCTGACCTGCGGCAAGGCCAGCGCCCCCCCCGCAGTTACCGCCGCCAGTCCCTTCAGCACCTTACCCGGGCTTCAGCATTCGCATCAGCAGACCATCCTTGCGCCAGAACTGATGATACAATGATGCGGCGACATGAACAGCGATCAGTCCGATGAAAACGGGCTTCGCATATGTGTGCCACTCACCATAGGGATCGCCGTAATAGTAGCCAAGCAGACCTGTGACCGGCACAATGATGAGAAGCAGGTAAAACAGCCAATGCGAAACCCTGCCTGCCAGTTCGATGGAACCACTGGTTTCTGTCGGCGGCGGTGGCGCGCCAATCTTGAGGCGCAGGTACAGCCGGACGGCCACCAATGCCAGGATGGCGATGCCGAAATAGTAGTGCATGTCGGCAAGATTGCCTTCAAGCGCGGAAACAGGCTCACCTTCCTCAGCCGCTTCGATGGCCTCGGTCATGCTTTCGCCGAAGATCAACTGCGCAAAAACCAGCGCGGCGATCAGCCAATGCAGGCCGATCTGATAGATCGTGTAGCCTCGGACGCTGCCGATCCGGTCTCTTGTGATGGTCATGGCTGGTTCCTTTGCGTCTCTCCGAAAAATGGCCCGCAGCGTGATGCTTGGGTTTGATCGATGTCGGTCGATGTGGCGATGGCACCAGGGTGCGTGCTGTCGGGGTTGGGCGCAGCGCCCGTTTCGGGTGCTATCCTGAGGGCCCTGAGCGCGTTCAGAATGACGGCGACGTCGATCGCTTCCTGCAAAAGTGCGCCCTGCACCGGCGTCAGATACCCTGACGCGGCGGCGATCATGCCAATGATCGAAAGGCCAATCCCTGCCGCGACGCTCTGCAAGGCTATTCGACGCGACTTCTGCGCAATTTCGATCCCCGGCAAGAGCCGGTCAAGGTGATCGACCAGCAAGACCACATCCGCAGCTTCGGCAGAGGCCGCAGCGCCCCGCGCACCCATGGCGACGCCGATGTCGGCGGCGGCCAGGGCGGGTGCGTCGTTCACGCCGTCGCCCACCATCATCACCGGGCCGTTCTTTCGCTCGGTCAGGACCAGCAACACCTTCTGGTCGGGTGTCAGGTCGGACCGGACAGCGTCGAGTCCCAGCCCCGCGGTGACCGCTTCGGCCACAGCGCGGCGGTCGCCGGTCGCCAGCAGGATGCGGGTGATCCCCAGGCGTCGCACCCCGGCCAGCAGGTCGGCAGTGCCCGCGCGCAGGGCATCGGCCATGATGATGTGCCCCATCAGTTTGCGGTCCACCGCCAGCGACACCACCACCGACCCGGCCGCAATAACGGAACTGTCGGGGACACTGGTGCCAGCCTGTGCTGCAACGAAAGAAGCGCCACCGACCGCGACCTCGCGACCGCCGACGGTGCCGGTCACGCCCTCACCGGGGGTCTCGACCACGTTCATCGGCACCGGCAAGGCGGCGCCATTCGCGCGCGCTGCCGCAACGATGGCCTGCGCGATCGGGTGTTTCGACGCCTGATCGAGGGCTGCCGCATAGTGCAGGACCTCGTCCCTGGACAGGTCGCCATGCGTTTCAATTGCCACGATCTGCGGCCGCCCGTCGGTCAGTGTGCCCGTCTTGTCGAGGATCAGCGTCTTGATCCGCGCCAGTGCCTCCAACGGCTTTGCGCCCTTGATCAACACCCCGAAATGCGCAGCCCGCGACAGGCCCGCCACCAGCGCCACCGGAACGGCGAGGATCAAGGGGCAAGGTGTGGCCACGACAAGAACCGCCACCGCGCGGATCGGATCGCCGGTGAACCACCATGCGCCAGTGGCCAAAGCAACCGTGACAGCCAGAAACAGCAGCGAATAGCGGTCGGCCAGCCGCGCCATCGGCGCCTTTGATGCCTGCGCCGCCTCTACCAACCGGACAATCCCGGCATAGGTGCTGTCGGCCGCCGCCCGCGTGACCCGCAGATCGAAGGCCCCGCCCGCATTGGTCGAGCCGCTCATGACCTCTTGCCCCCGGTCCACACGAACAGGCATCGACTCGCCGGTCAGCGCCGCCTGATCCAGCACGGCCCGGTCACTTTCAACGGTTCCGTCCACCGGTGCCACGTCGCCTTGCCGGATCAGCAGAAGATCGTCGGGATTGATCGCTTCCAGCGCCACCTCTTCCAACGCGCCGCCTTGGTGGCGTGTTGCCGTTCGGGGCACGCGGGACAACAGATCGCGCATTTCACGGCGGGCGCGGCCTTGCGCAAAGCTCTCAAGAAACGCGCCGCCCGAATACATCAGCGCAACCACCGCTGCCGCCAGCGCCTCGCCGAACAGCAGCGCCGCCGACATCGACAACGCCGCCACGACATCAAGCCCGACTTCGCTTTTCCACAGGCCGCGAAGAATCTCGACGACAAGGGCGGCCAGAACGGGCAGCACTCCTGCGGTCCAGACCAACGCCGAAAGGTCCGGTCGCCCGGCAAGCAAAAGGGCCAGCCCGGACAACAGGCCAAGCAGAGCCACCGCCAGCAGTGCGATGTTCAGGCGATCAAACCGCATGGGATTCTCCGGGTGCGAGTTCTTCCTGGCCGGTCCTTGTCCTCACGCACCTGAATGCGGCGACGCTAGCCGCGAACCTTGCCATCGAAATGCTCCGACAGCGCCTGCGCCACAGACTTCGTTCTCAGTTCAAGCTGATCGACGTGATTGGGCGGGTAGCAGATCGTATGGACCTTCATCGGCTTGTCCCCGGTGTTGGACAGTTTGTGGAAGGAACCCGCATGGTCCAAGCCGAAATCCTCGCCGGGTTTCAGGGACATGAGCGCGAGTTGCAGGTTTTGACCGGTGCAGCGGACGTGATGGAAATCCTTGTTCGCTTCGGTCAGTTCCTCGATGTCGGCGACATGGCCTTTCATCGCAACTCTCCCGTCGGGGTATCTGCCACATGAATTCGGATCGCGGACCAAGGCAGGTCC
The DNA here is from genome assembly GCA_027487575.1 of Rhodobacter sp. Lineage (GTDB taxonomy): Bacteria > Pseudomonadota > Alphaproteobacteria > Rhodobacterales > Rhodobacteraceae > JAIYDJ01. The sequence goes on from JAIYDJ010000049.1 coordinate 26,498, forward strand.
GTTCCAATGCGGAAACCCTGCGCCGAATACTCGACACGCGCCTTGATCTGGATCAGCCGTGTTCCGTTGCTGTTCGATGCACAGCGTCCGGTGCCGAGGGCGGACACTCGCTGCGAAGGTCTTGGGCAGCCCAGTCGGCCGTCGGCGTTGGCGCTGCAGGCCATGCCATCAGACGGCACCAGCGGGCTGCGTATCTGGCTCAGCCGCCCCTCCCAGAATCCAGATCCGGTCTACCGCCTGCACCTGTGCCATTGCGGTCTGCACGTCCCTGGCGTGCGCCGTCGCCACGCCTTCAGCCATCTTTTGATAGAACTTCGTTTTCTGAACGGCAAAATCCACCACCCCCGCCGCTATTCTGGGCTTCATCGCCTGCACGACGCCAAATTCGACCAGCGCCGAAGCCGCACGCAGGAACGGGTTCTGCGAAGCCTCGCACAACGTCCGGTGAAACTCGAACTCGGCGAGGGCAAAGGGCTCTGCCATCGCGGCCATCACCGACCGCTGGTTCAGCCAGTACTGCAGCATCCGCACCTGTTCGGCACTGCGACGGGTCGCGGCGAGGCCGGCGGTCTGTATCTCGATTCCCTCGCGCAATTCCACGAAACTCGACAGGAAGGCCGCATCCGGCCCGGCCTCCTGAATCCAGGCCAGCACCTGCCTGTCGAACAGATTCCATCGGCTGCGCTGCAGCACACGGGTGCCCACCTTGGCGCGCGCCTCGACCAGCCCCTTGGCCTCCAGCGTCTTGAGCGCCTCGCGCAGCACGGTGCGCGATACACCATAGGCGTCCATCATTTCGGCGTCATTCGGCAGGATCGAGCCGACTGCAAGCCGCCCCGACGCGATGCCCAGACCCACCTCGTTGATCACATAGGAATGGTAGTTCCGCGCCACCTGCCGCCCGGAGAGCGCACGCACCAGGCTCCCCGGTTCGCTCATGTCATGTCTTCCAGAAAACCTTGCCCTTCGGGCTTGATGCAGAGAATACCAGCCGTTGCAACAGGATAAACAGGAACAGCAGCCCGCCTATCACGATCTTGGTCCACCAGCTCGACAGAGTGCCGTCGAACACGATGTAGGTCTGCACCAGCCCTTGCAGCATCACGCCGATGAACGTGCCCGCGATGAAACCGTAGCCACCGGTCAGCAGCGTTCCCCCGATGACCACCGCAGCAATCGCATCCAGCTCCACCCCCAGCGCCGAAAGCGAATAACCGGCTGACGTGTAGAGCGAAAACACGATTCCAGCCAGCCCAGCCAGCGTGGCGGACAATGTGTAGACCAGCACCGTCGTCCGCGCCACCGGCACGCCCATCAGTGCGGCCGAGGTTTCGGACCCGCCGAGCGCATAGACATACGATCCGAACCGCGTGCGGTGCGCGAGGATGATGCCAACCGCAAACACTGCCAGCATCACAAGGCCGATCACCGTCAGCCGCCCGCCGCCCGGCAACAGGATGTAGCTGCGTGAAATGGCGGTGTAGACCTCGTGCTTGATGCCGATGCTGTCGGGCGACAGCACGGACGCCCCACCCCGCGCCAGAAACATCCCCGCCAGCGTGACGATGAAGGACGGCACTTTCAGGTAGTGGATCGCCGCCCCCATCACCGCCCCGAACAGCGCCGCCACCCCCAGCGCCACCGCAAAGGCGGCGAACGGATGCAGCCCCGCCCACATGATCAAGGTGGCGATCAGGACCGTGGTGAACCCGATCACCGCCCCCACCGACAAATCGATCCCGCCCGAGATGATGACAAAGGTCATCCCCACCGCCGCGATGCCCAGAAAGGCGTTGTCCGTCAAAAAGTTGCCCAGCACGCGGGTCGACAGCATCGAAGGGTACTGCAGAACGGCCGCCACATAGGCCAGCGCAAAGATCAGGGTGGTGGCAATCAGCGGGCGCAGCGCGCGGTTCATCGGGGGGTCCTTTCGGCGGCCGTGGTCCGGCGGGCGATCCACTGTGCCGCCATCGGGGATTGCAGCACCAGAATCAGGATGATCACCGCCGACTTGACCACCAGGTTGAACTGCGGCGAAAAGCCCGAGATCAGGATGCCGGTGTTCATCGCCTGGATGATCAACGCCCCGACCACCGACATCGGGATCGAGAACCGACCGCCCAGCAGCGAGGTGCCACCGATCACCACGGCAAGGATGGCGTCCAGCTCCATCCACAGCCCCGCGTTGTTGGCATCCGCCCCTCGAATGTCGCCCGCCACGATCAACCCGGAGATGGCCGCGCAGAAGCCCGCGAATGTGTAGACCAGCAACAGCAGGAGCCGGCTCGAAATCCCGGCAAACCGTGCGGCAGACCGGTTGACACCCACCGCCTCGATCAACAGGCCGAGCGCCGTTCGCCGCACGGCCAGTGTGGCCAACAGCATCAGAACGGCCGCAATCACCACCGGCATCGGCAAGCCAAGCAGCGATCCCGTACCGATGTAGATCAGCAGCGGATCGGCGAAAGTCACGATCGATCCTTCGGTGACCAACTGCGCCAACCCGCGTCCGGCAACCATCAGGACCAGCGTCGCGATGATGGGCTGGATGTCGAGATAGGTCACCAGCACCCCGTTCCAAAGACCGCACACCAGCCCAGCCGACAGCGCCACTGCCACGGCGACGACCGCCGGCGTGCCATCTGACACCATCACCGCCGCCACCGCCCCGGAAATCGCCATCACGGCCCCGACCGACAGATCGACACCCCGGGTCGCGATCACCGCCGTCATTCCGATGGCCAGGATCGCGACCGGTGCGCCACGGTTCAGCACGTCGATCACCGATCCGAAGAAGCGGCCATCCTGCCAGGTGATGGCGAAAAACCCCGGAAACAGCAGCCAGTTGATGAACAGCACCGCCGCCAGCGCGGCAAACTGCGGGCGCAGCAGATGGGCCTTCAAATTCGACCGCCTCATGCCTTGGCTCCGGTGTTTTCGGCGATCGCCGACACGATCACGGCAGGGGTGATTTCCTCGCCGCGCAGTTCGGCCACCATCTCGCGGTCGCGCATCACGACGACGCGGTTGGAATAGGCCACAACCTCGTCCAGTTCCGAAGAGATCACCAAAAGCGCCAGCCCCTCTTCGCGCAAGCGGTTGATCGTGCGCACGATCTCGGCATGGGCACCTACGTCGATGCCGCGCGTCGGCTCGTCCAGGATCAGGAATGACGGGTCGATCGCCAGCCAGCGCGCCAGGATCACCTTTTGCTGGTTGCCGCCCGACAACAGCTTGACCGGCATGTCATGGTTGGCCGCCCGGATATCCAGATCCTCGGCATAGCGCCCTGCTACCTCGTTCTGCTCGTCGCGGTTCAATGCGCGAAACCAGCCCAGCTTGGCCTGCAGCGCGATGATGATGTTCTCGCGCACGGACAACTCGCCAAAGATGCCGTCCAGCTTGCGGTCCTCGGGGCAGAACCCGAACCCCGCCGCAACCGCTTGTTGCGGGTTGCGGATGGTCACGGACCGCCCGCCGACCGTCACCTCGCCCCCGTCAGAGGCATCGACACCGAACATCAGCCGCGCCATTTCGGTGCGCCCGGACCCCAGCAAGCCCGCCACACCTACCACCTCGCCCTCGTGCAGCGACAGCGTGAAAGGCGCCACCCGCCCCGCCCGGCCGATCCCGCGAAACTCGACCCGCACCGGGCCCTGCACGCTTTCGGCCACACCCAGCGTCCGCTGGTCATAGGCCAGATCCTTGCCCAGCATCATCCGCACCACCTCGGTCGCCGTCAGCGCCGACAGGTCGCGGGTGCCGATCAACTGGCCGTTGCGCAGGATCGTCACCCGGTCTGCCACGGCAAAAACCTGATCGAGGAAATGGGTGATGAAAATGATGGCGAGCCCGCGCGCCTTCAGCCGCCCGATCACCTCGAAGAGTTTTGCCACCTCGTTGCGGTCAAGGCTCGCCGTCGGTTCATCCAGCACAAGCACTTTACCCGACAGTTCCACCGCCCGCGCGATCGCCACGATCTGCTGGACTGCGACCGAATAGCTGCCCAGTTCCGCTTTCACGTCGATTTCCAGCCCATAGGTCGCCAGCAACTCGCGTGCCTGCGCCGCGATCACCTTGCGCTGCACGATGCCGAACCGGGTGGGCTGGTGGCCCAGGAACAGGTTTTCCGCCACCGACCGGTTGGGCAGCAGGTTGACCTCCTGATAAACCGTGCCGATCCCCTGCCCCTGCGCCTGCAACGGGTCGCTGAACCGCACAGGCGCGCCGTTCAGCAGCACCTCGCCGCCATCGGGCTGGTAGGCCCCGGTCAGGATCTTGATCAGCGTCGACTTGCCCGCGCCGTTCTCGCCCAGAAGGGCATGGACCTCGCCCGCCCGCACCGCAAAATCGACGCCGTCCAGCGCCCGGTGCTGGCCAAAGATCTTGACGATCCCCCGCGCTTCTACAACCGGCGTGTCCCCTGCCGTCATGCCCTGCCTCCACCCCTGCCAGCCACTGTTCCGCTTTTCCCCGCCACATGCAATTTCCCTCGGCCGGGTTTCCCCGCCCGAGGGACGTCGCGGGAGGAAACTTAGTAGCCCAGACCCTTGCGGCGGTCGTATTCGCCCTGCGGATCATCGGCTGGCGTGTACAACTTCGACTCGGTAATGATGAACTTCTCCGGCACCGTGCCCGCGTTCAGATAGGCATCGAGGGCAGCAAACGCCGGGCCGGCCATGTTCGGGGTCAGCTCGACCGTCGCGTTCGCTTCACCTGCCACCATCGCGGCAAAGATATCGGGCACGGCATCGATCGAAACGACCAGAATGTCGGTTCCCGGCTTCAGACCCGCATCCTTGATTGCCTGGATCGCGCCAACCGCCATATCGTCGTTGTGGGCATAGACCGCACAGATGCCCGCGCCGCCGCCTTCGGCCTTGAGGAAGCCTTCCATCACTTCCTTGCCCTTGGACCGGGTGAAATCGCCGGTCTGGCTGCGGATGATCGACACGTTGGCCGCCCCGGCAATACCCTCTTCAAAGCCCTGCTTGCGGTTGATGGCCGGGGACGACCCGACGGTGCCCTGCAGTTCGACGACCTTGCATTCCTTGTCGCCAACCTGACCCACCAGCCATTCGCCTGCAACCCGGCCTTCCTTGACCTGATCCGACGCGACCGAGGTCAGGTACAGATCCTCCGGCGCCTCGATCCCGCGGTCCAGCAGGACCACCGGAATGTTGGCTTCCTTGGCTTCGGTCAGCACTTCTTCCCAGCCGGTCGCCACGACGGGGGCCACCAGAATGGCATCGACGCCCTGCGCGATGAAACCCCGGATCGCCTTGATCTGGTTTTCCTGCTTCTGCTGCGCATCGGCGAATTTCAGGTCGATGCCCAGCTTTTCAGCCTCGGCTTTGGTGACCGAGGTTTCCGCCGCACGCCAGCCGGATTCCGACCCGATTTGCGAGAACCCGATGATCTTGCCCGTCAGACCTTCAGCGTGGGCAGTCGTCGACAACAAGGCACCGATGCCCGCGACCAGCGCGAGTTTCTTGATGATTTTCATGATTCCTCCCTAGAACCCAAAGCAGGTGTCTCCACTCACCCGCCTCTCAGGACGCTAGCAAAAGTAATACTATATGTAAATCAGTCTTCAGATCGAACTTAGCTTCCTCAAACGCGGGGTCCCAAGCAGTTCACCACGATCTCGGGCAAACCCCTTTGGCCAGAGCCATCCGATGCGTGCCGTAACGAATGATATGCCTGCGCCAGGCCAGTTCGCGATGCCCCGACCTGGTCAGCCAGCAGGGCTGCGACGTCGCCCGACGAAGGACGCCCATGATTCAAGAAGCAAAAGCATCATCAGCGCATTGCCACAGGTCCCGACGGCGTCAGCCCATGGCAAAGGCTTCGCGCCCAGCCCGAGAAACCCACATGCGCGACCGCCGACAACACCATCACAACCATCGCCGCACCTCGGACAGGTAGCGCGCGTACGCGTCTCCGAACCGCGCGGACTTTGCCCGCTCTTCCGGCCGGATCTGGAAGCGGTCCAGCCAGAGGACCAGCAGGATCGGTCCCGCCCAGACCCATGGCCCTTGCAGCCGGACCGCAAGGGCCACCAGCAGCAAGGCCAGCGAGAGATACATCGGGTTGCGGGTTAAGCTGTAGATTCCTCCGGTCACAAGGGCGCTGGCGCGGTCGATCCGAACCGGGTCGATCGTCGTGCCCGCCCGGCGAAAGGATCGGATCGCAGGAAATCCGACGACGCCTGCCACGATGAAGATCAGAAAGGCGACACCGGATCGCCAGAGGGGGCTGGGTAAGTCGCTTGCACAAAACCACATCGCAACGGCAAGGGTCAGGGTCAGCACGGGCGGGGGAATCCGATTTTCCATGCCGGTCACTCCGCCGCGGTGGCCATGGCGACCGGCGTTGTTGCGTATCTCACGCCCGGGTCATGAGAGCCCCTTTCCCTGTTAGCGTCATGCCACGCGGACGATCTCGGCGGAGCCGAGTGCGTTGAAGCGGTTGATGAGGGCGACGCGGA
>JAIYDJ010000023.1 GCA_027487575.1 Rhodobacter sp.
CGCCGGGGCGTCGATTCGGTCGATCCGCTGCCCTATCTGCAATAGGCGGCTTTCGTGGAAAGGTTGGGGGGCCAGCCCCCCAGCCCCCTGGGATGTTTTGGCAGAGAAGAACGGGGGATCAGCCTAGCAGTTTGACGCCTTCCCGTGCGGCCAGATCGCAGAAGAACTGCCAGGCGACCCGGCCCGAGCGCGACCCCCGCGTCGCCTGCCATTCGATGGCTTCGGCGCGCAGCCTGTCGGGCGGGACGCTGACGCCGTGATGGGCGCAATAGGCATCGATCATCGCCAGATAGTCGTCCTGGCCGCAGGGATGAAAGCCCAGCCACAGGCCGAACCTGTCGGACAGCGACACCTTTTCCTCGACCGCCTCGCCGGGGGTGATGGCCGTCGCGCGTTCATTCTCGATCATGTCGCGCGGCATCAGGTGGCGGCGGTTGGATGTGGCATACAGCAGAACGTTGTCAGGACGCCCTTCGATGCCGCCGTCCAGAACCGCCTTCAGCGACTTGTAGTGCTGATCGTCATGGCTGAACGAGAGGTCGTCGCAGAACAGCAAAAACCGGTGCGACACGGCGCGCAACTGGGCCAGCAGGCGCTGCACCGACGGCAGGTCCTCGCGTGACAGTTCCACGATCTTCAGGTCATGGCCCTCTGCACGGACCGCGGCATGCACCGATTTCACCAGACTGGACTTGCCCATGCCGCGCGCGCCCCACAAGAGCGCGTTGTTGGCGGGAAGGCCGGCGGCGAAGTGGCGGGTGTTGTCCAGCAGCGTGTCTCGCGCCCGGTTCACCCCGATCAGCAGGGCAATGTCGATGCGCGACACCGTTCTGACCGATTCCAGGCGGTCGGGGTCGGTGTGCCAGACAAAGGCCTCGGACCGGAAATCAGGCGGGGGTGCTGCGGGCGGGGCCAACCGCTCCAGCGCCGCCGCGATGCGCGCCAGCGGATCGAGCGTCACGCCGCGTCTTCCTCTTCGTCCTCGTCAACCCATGTCCCGTCGGCCCGCGCCGCGGCCTCGCGCTGCTTTTCGATCCGGCCGATCAGGAAGATCGACACTTCGTAAAGCGGATAGATCGCGGCAAAAAGGATGATCTGCGACATGAAATCGGGCGGAGTGACCACGGCAGCCACCACGAGGATGATGACCACCGCGTACTTGCGCATCGCCTTCAGCCCGCGCGACGACACCATGCCGGCCTTGCCCATCAGCGTCAGCAGAACCGGAAGCTGGAAGCACACGCCGAACGCCATCACAAAGCTGATGGTCAGCGACAGGTACTGCTCCATCGAACCCTGAAACAGCACCCCTGCCGGGGCCTCGGATACGATCTCACCTCCGGCAACCGTCGGCGCGAAACTTTGTTGAAATCCGAGGAAGAAGTCGAAGGCGATCGGCAGCACCACATAGAACGAGAATGCGGCCCCCAGCGCGAACATGATGGGCGATGCCAGAAGGAATGGCAGGAAGGCGTTCTTCTCTGTCTTGTAAAGGCCGGGCGCGACAAAGCGCCAAAGCTGGTAGCTGATGACCGGGAAGGACAGCGCAAATCCCGCCATCACCGAAATGCGGATCGCGACAAAGAAGCCTTCCTGCAGCTTGACCAGGATCAGGCCGCATTCCTGATTGCGGGCGGCCAGCGCGTCGCAGATCGGCTGAGTCATGAAGTTGAAGATCGGGTTCCAGACCGAAAAGCAGACAATCATGGCGACTAGAAAGGCCGCCAGCGCATACATCACGCGATTGCGCAGTTCGATCAGATGCTCGATCAGCGGTGCCGCGCTGTCGTCGACGGTGTCGGTCATGCCTGATCCGCCTTGGAGCCGGATTTCCGGGGTTTCTTGGGTTTGGTCTCATCTGCGGCGGCCATGTCGGGCTTTTCAACCTTGGGGCGCGCCTTTCGGGCCGACTTGATCGTCTCTGACACCAAAGCGGTCTCAGGCATCGGCGCGGGTTCGGGGGCTGCCACGGCGGCGGGTTTCGCTGTGACGGCGCGCAGCCTTTCGGTGGATTCCGCGATGATCGCCTGCCGTTTGGCCTGCGCATCCAGCAGCGCCTGGGTTTCCGGCCCGACCGTTGGCGCACCCGATGCTTGTACCGGTGCCGCCGCCGTAACCACCGAAGTCGCAGCAAGCGCCGCCCCGGCCGCGGGCACGCTCGGACGGGCAGCGTTCTGCAACGGGTCCCATTTCTCGAATTTCGAGGCCGCATTCTTGACAGCGTCGAGACCGGTCGATTTCAGCGAACCCGCCGTCTTCAGATCGCGGGCCACGTCCTTCAGTCCGGTCTCGTTGGCGGCCTGATCCATCGCCCGCTGAAAGTCGCGCGCCATGGCCCGCATCTTTCCGGTGAATCGGCCGAGCTGGCGGAACATTTCGGGCAGGTCGCGCGGGCCGATGACGATCAGCGCGACCACCCCGATCACCAGTAATTCGGTCCAGCCGATTTCAAACATGTGCAGTCCGCCTCAAGGTGCAGGAAACAAGGATCAGACCCGGTCCTTGTCGGCCATGGGTGCGGCAACCGTGGCACCGGCGGGGGTGGTGGCGGGCGTCACGTCGCGGCTGGCTTCGAGGGCCGCCTTTTCCGCTTCGGCGGTGCTGTCGCCCACGCCGCGCTTGAAGGCGGTGATGCCCTTGCCGACTTCACCCATCAGGGCGGACACCTTGCCCTTGCCGAACAGGACAAGGACGACGACGGCAATCAGAAGAAGGCCGGGCAGGCCGATGTTGTTGAACATGTGAGTCTCCGGATGGGAGGGGGAATGGAAGTCTGGCCGTTTGTCTAGGCCCATCGGCGGTGCGTTCAAAGCGCGATTTGCGACGGGACCGGCAAAATCGCTGAAAGCAGGGGGCGAAAGCGCAGACAACTGACAGCTACGTGTCAGTTGCGCTGTGGCATTCCCGATGGACGCAACAAAGGAGAGTTCCATGCGCATCCTGTCTTTCGGTCTGCTGTCCTGCCTGATCCTTCTGACCCCCGCCGATGCGGCGCGGGGTGGTCCGGCGGAACCCGTTCTTGAAGTCGTGACGTTTCGCCTGATGCCCGGCGTGTCCGGGGCCGAGTTTCTGGCGGCGGCACAGGCGACAAAGCCCGCATTGGCCGGTCAGCCGGGGTTCATCCGCCGCCGTTTGCTGTACGATGCTGACGGAGTCTGGACCGATCTGATCGAGTGGCAAAGCCTGACCGAGGCGCAGGCGGCGGCCGAACGGGTGATGCAGATGCCCGAGTTCGGGCCATTCATGGCGGCAATCGACCCGTCAAGCATCGAGATGGCGCACCGGGCGGTGGTCTGGCAGATGGATTGACGCGGCGGGGCCTTGGGGCCACCCTGCCCCGATGCGCCGCACCGACCGCCTGTTCGACCTGATCCAGATCCTGCGCGACGGCAGGCTGCACAAGGCCGCCGAGATGGCCGAAAAGCTGGAAGTCTCGGTACGCACGATCTGGCGCGACATGGGCACGCTGATGGCAAGCGGGCTGCCGGTGGAGGGCGAGCGCGGGGTGGGCTACATCCTGCGCGCGCCGATCACTTTGCCACCGATGATCCTGACCGCGCTGGAGCTTGAGGCGCTGCGGCTGGGCGTGCGGCTGGTGGCGCATGGGGCTGATCCGGGGCTGGCGCGGGCGGCGCAGGGGCTGGCCACCAAGATCGCGTCGGTCACACCCGCCCCGGATGCGCTGACCGAGGAAGACGAGCTATTCGTATTCACCGGGCGCGAAACCGCCCGCGCCGCCCCGCATCTGCCATCGTTGCGCGAAGCGGTGCGAAAGAAACTGCGGCTGTCGATCAGCTATATCGACCCCGAGGGCCGCGAAAGCCACCGCGACGTGCGACCCTTGCAGCTTGAATTCTGGGGCCGGGTCTGGACGCTGGCGGCGTGGTGCGAGGCGCGGGAGGATTTCCGCAGCTTCCGCGTGGACCGGATCGTGGCGGTCACCCCAACGGGTGAAGCCTATCCCGACGAGCCGGGCCGCCGTCTGGCCGATTACCGCGCGCGCGTCACGGCCGAACGGCTGGAAACACGAAACAGCGATCCCGCCGGATCATGAGCCACAGCGGCGTTCCCGCCTTGGGCAGGAACACGCCCGGTACCGAGGCGGTCAGGATCGAGCGGTCGAAATCCATGCGGAACTCGACCAGGCTTTCGCGGCCCAGATAGCGCGCCCTTTCGACAGTGCCGCGCGCCGCCGTGCCGTCGCGCGGGGTGGGATTTGGGCCGCGCCCTGCCCTGTCAAAGTCGATCTTTAGGTGCTGGGGCCGAATCACGATGTCGACTTCCGCCCCGTCGGCATGGCCCGGCGTCAGAAACGCGCCGAACGGCGTTTCGGTCAGCGCCCCGCGCGAGGTGCCCCGGATCACGTTGACATCACTGAAGAATGCGGCTGCCGCCTCGTCGACCGGAGAGTTGTACAGGTTGTAGGGTGCCCCGCGCTGCACCACGCGGCCATCGCGCATCAGGGCGATCTCGTCGGCCATTCGCATCGCCTCGTCGGGTTCATGCGTCACCAGCAGAACGGCGGTGCCTTCGGATTTCAGCACCTCCAGCGTGGCATCGCGGATGCCGTCGCGCAGGCGGTTGTCCAGTCCCGAGAACGGCTCGTCCATCAAAAGGACGCGCGGGCGCGGGGCCAGGGCGCGGGCCAGGGCGACGCGCTGCTGCTCGCCACCCGACAGTTCGTGCGGATGTTTCGGGCCGAACCCCGCCAGATCGACGCGGGACAGCAGGCTTTCCACCCGTTCGCGCCGCGCCGTCCTGTCGGACAAACCGAAGGCCACATTCTGCGCAACCGTCAGATGCGGAAACAGCGCGAAATCCTGAAACATCAGCCCAACGCCCCGCGCCTCGGGCGGCAGGTTGCGCGACGGGCCGAACACCTCGTCCCCGTCGATCAGGATGCGGCCGGTGTCCGGCGTTTCCACCCCGGCGATCATCCGCAGCGTCGTGGACTTTCCGCACCCCGACGGACCAAGAAGGCAGGTCACCTGCCCCGAGGCGACCGACAGCGACACGTCATCCACCACGGCCGTTCCGGAGAAACGACGGGTCAGGCCCCGAACCTCAAGCCGGATGGCGGTGGAAGACGCTGCGGCAGACGACACGGTTACCCCAGAAAAATGATCGGAATTTGCCTCGCGTCGTACCAGCGCCGGGCATGGGGTGCAAGGGTGGGGTCAGGTGCCGCTGTACTGCTCCATCCGGGCCCAGGGCTGCAGCGGCTTCGGCCCCGTCACGGTCAGCGACGCCATCCAGATGCAGCCGCCGCCGGGCAACTGGTCGGCACCGCGGTGAATCCGCTGGCCTGCAATGGCGCACCACAGGAACGTGCCGACGGCGCCATGCCCCACCATCAGAAGATCCCCCGCCGGATGGGTTCGCTGGATCTGCGCCAGATTGGCCAGCATGCGCGACTGGGCGTCGATGGCCCGTTCCCATCCGTTGGCGCTTTCCATGGGACTGGCGAACAGAAGGTCCGCCTGCGCCTCGTGTTCTTCCTGCGGTAGATACCCGGTCGATGACCGGTCCACCTCGCCCGACCGGGGCAGGATGTTGACCGGCACGCCCAGAGGCGTTGCCAGGATCGCGGCAGTCTGGCGCGCCTTGGTCTCGGTGCTGGAGAAAACATGCGCCGGGGCTTTAGGCCAGCGCCGCGCCGCGAGCGCCATCACCCGGCCCCATCCGGTGTTCGACAGCGACCAGTTGGTCACCGGCGTTTCGGGATCAATGTCGACCTGCGGATGGCTGAGATAGAACAGAAGTCTCATGGCGGCCTCGTGGCGGGTTCATAGCGTGGCGTTGGTGGCCCCGCCGTCCAGCAGGATGTTCTGGCCGACGATGAACCCCGCGTGCCGGCTGCACAGGAATGCGCAGGCCGCGCCGAATTCTGCCGATGTACCATACCGGCGGGCCGGGATCGTGGCCGCGCGCTGCCTGCGCGCCTCGTCCATCGAAATGCCCTCGGCGGCCATGACGCCGCTGTCCAGCGCAATCGCACGGTCGGTGTCGTGGATGCCCGGCAACAGGTTGTTGATCGTCACGCCGAACGGGGCCACCTGACGCGCCGTGCCCGCCACATAGCCGGTCAGGCCGGTGCGCGCCGCATTCGACAGGCCCAATTGGGGGATCGGCGCCTTGACCGATTGCGAGGTGATGTTCACCACCCGGCCCCACTTTCGCTCGATCATCCCCGGCAGCAGCGCGGTCATCAGTGCGATCGGGGTCAGCATGTTGGCCCCCAGCGCCTTGAGGAAGTCCGCTTCCGTCCAGTCGTGCCACATGCCGGGGGCTGGGCCGCCCGCATTGGTGATCAGGATGTCGACCGGACCCGCCGCAGCCAGCACCAACGCGCGGCCTTCCGGGCTGGTGATGTCGGCCGCAATCGCGGTGACGGACACGCCATGGGCGCGCATCTGTTCGGCGGTGGCCTGCAAGGCGTCGGTCCCGCGCGCATTCAGCACCAGATCACAACCGGCTTCGGCCAGCGCCTCGGCACAGCCGCGACCCAACCCTTTGGAACTGGCACAGACCAGCGCGCGTTTGCCCTTGATGCCCAGATCCATGTACCGTCTCTTTCCTGCTTTTCGACGGCAGGCTAACAGCCCGCCGCCCCGCTGAGAAGCCCGATGATCCGGTTTTCGGCCGGTCCGCTTGACGGATCATCGGCGGGTTGCTAGCGATCCGGGCAGATTGGACGTCTGCGCAAGACCGGTGCAGGTCGAATGGGAGAGTCCGCCAGCATGCCATCCCCGGAGTCCGCCGCCCCGCCCGTCCATTCCTGTCAGGTGTTCGACGCGATGGCGATCTTCGTGCGGATGGGTGCCAATCTGGGCGATGCGCTGCAGGGGCCCGACGATGTCTGCCCCGGTGACATCTACGAACTGGAACCGGATGCCACGGCGCTGCGGCTGGTGGTGACGCGGCCCGCGGTCACCGCGCAAACGGTTGCCGCGGGCAGCGCGGTCGGTACCGTCGGCGATACGGTGACGCTGGAGGCGCGCTATACCCTGATGGGGCAGGACGGCAACCGGGTCGAACTGCTGGTGCTGGTCGCGGGGGGCACCCGGCTTGCGCTGCCGCTGTCGCCGATGGCGGCGCAGACCGGATACACGCTGTTGGCGATCGAGCCTGCTCCGCCGGAACTGAGCCTGTCGGACCTTTTGTGCGTGTCTTTCGCGCGCGGCACCGAAATCACGCTGGCCAACGGCGCACAACGGCCGATCGAGGCGCTGAAGGCCGGTGACAGGGTTCTGACCCGCGATCACGGCGCGCAGCCGGTGCGATGGGTCGGTCAGGCCACCCTGCGCGGCGTCGGGGCCTTTGCCCCCGTGGTGATTACCGCAGGCACGCTGGGCAATTCGGGCGATCTGATCGTCAGCCAGCATCACCGGATGTTCCTGTACCAGCGCCAGCGGACCGCCGTGGTGCCGACCTCCGAAGTGCTGGTGCAGGCCGTCCATCTGGTGGACGGCGACCGGATCTACCTGCGCGAGGGCGGATTTGTCGACTACTTCAGTCTGGTCTTCGACCAGCACGAAATCATTTATGCCGAAGGCGTGCCCGCCGAAAGCCTGATGGTGACCGAGGCGGTGGTCAACCGTCTGCCACCCGATCTGGCCGAAGAGGTGCGAACACGCTTTCCCGGCCTCAGCCAGAACCAGCATTTCGGGACCGAGGCCGGCCGGAACGAGATTGCAGCGATCGGGCTTGCCCGGGGCAAGCCCGCGCGTTCCTGATCAACTGCCGTAGAAGAATTCCTCGCGCACGATCTTGCCGTCCCTGACATGGTACACCGCCACTTCGCGCATCTGCTCGCGCCGGCCCGAGGCCTTGTCTTCGGCATCCATCTCGAAAATCACCGCAAAGCTGGACTCGCCGTGCAGGAACGGGCCTTCCACGGTGGCCGAATGGACGATCTGCGTGCTTTCCCACCAGTCGTGCTTGCCGTGGATGCCCGCCAGCCCTGCGGTTTCACGGCCTGCGCCCATGTCCACCGCCTCGACCGACACCGCATCGGGGGCGTAAAGCACATCCAGATTCTGCTTGGCGCGGCCTTCGCGGCAGCCTGCGACCAGTTCGTTTGCTATCTCGCTCAACGTCATGTCAGCCTCCGATGTTCGGTTAATGTTCTCACACTAGCAAAGGTTTGTGACGCTGCCAAGACGGGTTCTCGCAGTTGCGGGGCACGGGCTTTGCCCCTATAGCGGGGCCATGTCGAACCGTGCCCCCCTGCCCCCCGAAATCGCCCGCCGCCGGACCTTTGCGATCATTTCGCACCCCGATGCGGGAAAGACCACGCTGACCGAAAAGTTCCTGCTGTTCGGCGGGGCCATCCAGATGGCGGGTCAGGTCCGCGCCAAGGGCGAGGCGCGGCGCACCCGGTCGGATTTCATGAAGATCGAGGCGGATCGCGGGATTTCGGTGTCGGCCTCGGCGATGAGTTTCGACTTCGGCCCCTACCGGTTCAATCTGGTGGACACGCCCGGCCACAGCGATTTCTCGGAAGACACCTACCGCACGCTGACGGCGGTGGATGCCGCCGTGATGGTGATCGACGGGGCCAAGGGGGTTGAATCCCAGACCCGCAAGCTGTTCGAGGTCTGCCGGTTGCGCGACCTGCCGATCCTGACGTTCTGCAACAAGATGGACCGGGAATCGCGGGATACCTTCGATATCATCGACGAGATTCAGGAAAACCTGGCCATCGACGTGACGCCCGCAAGCTGGCCCATCGGCGTCGGGCGCGAGTTCATCGGGGCCTATGACCTGCTGCACGACCGGCTGGAGATCATGGATCGCGCCGACCGCAACAAGGTGGCGGAGTCGATCAAGATCAACGGTCTGGACGATCCGGCGCTGGCCGAACATGTGCCTGCCGAACTGCTGGCGAAACTGCGCGACGAGCTGGAGATGGCGCGCGAGTTGCTGCCTGCCTTTGATCGGGCGTCGGTCTTGAACGGGTCGATGACACCGATCTGGTTCGGATCGGCCATCAACTCGTTCGGGGTGCGCGACCTGATGGCGGGGATTGCGGAGTTTGGCCCCGAGCCGCAGGTCCAGACGGCGGCCGAGCGCAAGATCGCCCCCGAAGAAACCGCTGTGACGGGCTTTGTATTCAAGGTGCAGGCCAACATGGACGCCAAACACCGCGACCGGGTGGCCTTCGTCCGCCTCGCCTCGGGGCATTTCGAACGCGGCATGAAGCTGACCCATGTGCGCAGCAAGAAGGTGATGGCGGTCAGCAACCCCGTCATGTTCCTCGCCGCCGACCGGGAACTGGCCGAAGAGGCCTGGGCGGGCGACATCATCGGCATCCCGAACCACGGGCAGTTGCGCATCGGCGACGCGCTGACCGAAGGCGAGGCGCTGCGGTTCACCGGCATCCCGTCCTTTGCGCCCGAACTGCTGCAGGGCGTGCGCGCGCTGGACCCGATGAAGGCCAAGCATTTGGAAAAGGCCCTGACCCAGTTTGCCGAAGAGGGCGCGGCCAAGGTGTTCAAGCCGATGATCGGGTCGGGCTTCATCGTGGGCGTCGTGGGGGCATTGCAGTTCGAGGTGCTGGCCAGCCGGATCGAGCAGGAATACGGCCTGCCGGTGCGGTTCGAAGGATCGCACTTCACCTCGGCCCGCTGGGTTTCCGGGCCCAAACCGGAAGTCGAGAAGTTCATCAACGTGAACAAGGGCCACATCGCCGAGGATACCGACGGCGACACGGTGTACCTGACGCGCCTGCGCTGGGACATCGACCGGATCGAACGGGATTACCCGGCTATCACCCTGACCGCGACCAAGCAGATGATGGTCTGAGCGCGCGCGCCCAGACCATGTCTGTCACGCCAGAACGGCCGTCAGCGTCACTTCGGCCGTCAGCAGGCGCGAAATCGGGCAGTTGGCCTTGGCCGAGGCGGCGGCAGCCTGAAACGCCTCATCCGTGGCATCCGGGATCGACGCGGTCAGGTCCAGGTGCACCTTGGTGATCGTGGGCGCGCCGTCGATGAAGTCGAGCGTGGCGGTGGCGGTGGTCTTGAGGTCCTCGGCAATCAGCGAGGCTTTTCCAAGCTCTGCCGACAGCGCCATGGTGAAACAGGCGGCATGTGCAGCCGCAATCAGTTCTTCGGGGTTGGTCCCATCGGCCCCTTCGAACCGTTTGCGAAAGTCGTAGGGGGCCTCGGACAGGGTCGAGGACCGGGTCGAAATCGTGCCGGTTCCGGTTTTCAGATCGCCTGTCCACTGCGCCGATGCGGAATTCGTGGTTGCCATGTTCTGTCCTTTTGCAAAGGGGGGCGGGCAGACCGAACTGCCCGCCCTGCGAAGTTACTTGGCCGCGAGGAAATCCGCCACGTCCAGCAGCAGCATCTCGTTGTCCGAGGCGGCATCCAGCGCACGGCCCGACGAGTAGGGCAGATTGTTGTCGTTGCCGACCATGATATGCGTGTCGTCGACGCGCATCACGTCCTCGATGGTGAAGAACGGCATGGTGATCCTGCCAGTCAACGCGGGGTTGGCGACGGTTTCCAGACGCGCCACACTGTCGGGATCGGCAATGTTCATCAGGTCGACATGGCCGATGCGGCGCACAAATCCTTCGGCGTCAATGGTGGCGGTGTCGATCAGCACGACCCGCTTCAGCAGCGCGGGCAGCGGAAAGCAGTCGGGGGCCGGGTCGCCCGCGCATTTCAGGCTGGGATCGCCCTCGCCGTTGTCCCGCTCGATGATCAAAGCACGGGTTTCGTCGATGAAGTTGAAATCCCCGATGGCAGTGGCCCCCTCGGCAAGCTGGAACTTGAACGTGGCCCCGGTCCAGGTCCCGGTCGCCGGATCAAAGGCGCTGGCGCGCAGGAAGGTGCCCTCGGGTTGCCCGTCCGCGCCCAGCAGCGGCTTTTCGAAGATCGGCCACAGCAGGCCCGACCCCGGCTGCAACGCCATGCCTTCGTACCCGCCGGACCGGGGCACGGTCCAATCCTTCCCCGCGACCGACAGACCCGAAATCGTGGGGTGATCGACCGATTTGACGACGGTTTCGCCCGTCATCGTGGGATGCACCGCCAGAACCCTGCCGTCCAGCGTGGCGCGGATCAGGTACGGGCCGAATTCCTCACCGATCCAGATCTCGCCATCCACCAGTTGAATCGATTCCGGGTCGAAGTCGGCGCCCGTCAGATAGCGGCCGTCCGTGCCTTCATAGGCGATGCGGAACGGCACCTTGAAATCCGGATCGTGCAGGAACACGGTTTCCTTGACCGCCACCTTGCCAGTCTCGAAATCGGGCTGCATCCGGCTGAAAAACAGCAGCGCGTCGGGCGAGTTAGCCTTGGACCCGAACCCGTTGTCGGTCAGCACATAGACCGATCCATCCTCGGCCCGCTCCATCGCATAGCCCGACAGACCCTGCAGCGGCTGGCCGATGAAGGGCAGCGCGATCCCGGTGCTGCGCTTGCCATGCAGCCCGCCGGTGTCGCCCATCGCGCTCATCGGTGCGGTCATCCGGCCGCCGGTGGTGAACTTGCCTGACAACCAGGCATCGCGGGGGGCATCGGCCGGCGGCGTGACCAGAGACAGGGCAGGCAGGAACGCGTGACCTTTCAGGGTGGCCGGGAACGCGGTTTCCTGCGCGGCGGCGGGGGCCGCCAGCGCAAGGCACAGGGCAAGGACGGGATACTTCATCGGGGGCTCCGGATTGCAGGACGTCAAGCCTGCACCCTCGCCACCATTCACGACAGCCGTTTGACGCCCATGTAAGCGTCTGCCGACAGTTCCGTGAACCCTGCCGGCCCGTCAGATCCGCAAACGCGAGCAGATGGCCCGGATGTCAAGCTGGCGCCCCTCCAGATAGCCCTGCAGCGTTCCGGGGTTGGGAAACATCCGGTCGACCCAGTCCGCGTCATCCTCTGGCGGCGGGTGATCGGCAAAGAAGGCAACCAGCGAGCGCGCCTGATCGCACATCGCCACCGCCTCGACCCCTGACCGGCGGGCGTTGCGCAGCAGGTCCTGCGCCGCAACCACATCCTTCCACAGCGAGGTGCGGGCATCCCGGTAGGCGCGCAGATGCTGCGATCCGCCCTCCGACGACAGGTTCCAGTAAAGATCGAGCGTGCGGCGCATCTCTTCCGACGGCACGAACAGCACACCCGCAACAGGCGCATTGGACAGGGCCAGCGAAAAGTCGACCATCGCCCGAGAGATCAGCCGCTGCAGCGCAAAGCTGGCCGGGGCTGCCGCCACCGCTTCGGGGCTGGCCTGATAGACCGACATCCACTGTTCGGCCAACAGATAGCGCGACGGCAGATCCTCGGCGATCTGCGGCATGTCCATGTAGGGTTTCAGCGCCCCCTTGCGGGACGAGGTGACCACCGGCACGGCAATATCCACCACATCCGCCAGAAGGTCGCGGCGCAGCAGCATCTCGAATGCGAACTGGATCGGCTGATCGGATTGCGCATCTTCCGGGGGCAGGCGCAACCCGTTCACCACCAGCCGCAGCCGCGCATAGCGACCGGTGAAATCAGCCTCCGCCAGTGTGAAGCTGGCGACAGAGGCGGCCCCATCCGCTGCGACCTGCACCTCGACCGGCTTCGACTGCAAAAGCTCTGTCACGGCGAGGTCCACCACCGGGGCGGCGGGGCCGGGTTCCAGATAGGCGAAGGAAAGCCTGATCTGCACATCCGCCGCAGCAGGCAGCAGACCGAAGATCAGGGCAAGGCAGGACGCGATCAGGCGGGACATTCAAACTCCTTTGGGGGTGCGCGGCATGGCCAGCGCGGCGCCGAAGATCAGGGCATCGGCAAGACGCAGGATCTGCAGGTACTGCATCAACCCCGCCCTTGCCTCGGTCGCGGCCAGAAAATCGGGCGGCAGCTCCCGGTCGATGAAGGACAAGACGGTTTCATCCCCCAGAATGGCATAGGTGGCCGAACCGGTCAGGTGCAGTTCGGCCCAGAACAGCACGACAAAAGCCACCGCACAGGTGCCCGCCAGCGCAAAGCGGCGCAGATTGCCGGTGGCGATCATGCCGTTGGCCGCCACGATCTTGGTCAGCGCAAAGGACCCCAGCCCGGTGGACAGTTGCAGGACCTCCGAGAATTTGGCGAAATCGACCGACAGAACCGTCTGCACGCGCAGCATGAAGAAGGTGACACGGGCAAACAGCATCGGCGTCTCGGCCAGAGGGTCCAGTTCCAGCGCGTCCACGTCCACCGCGCGGCAGGCTTCGACGAAACTGCCCCAGCAGCCGTGAACGCCGTAAAGGTACAAAAGCCATGGCAGGTGGATCAGGAAGACCGCCGTGATGATGCCGGTGATCAGCAGTTGCTGGTTGCGGGCCTGAACCGTGCGGTCGGCCGCCAACTGCGGCAAGGACGGCGGATAGCCCGGAACGCCGTTCGGCAGCGGGACGGGAAAGCCCGCCGGGTAGGGTGTGCCGGTATAGGGATAGGGCGCGAAAGCCGGATGAGGAAAGGGGGGCGGCGCAAAGGGGGGCGGCGGGAACAACGGCGGCGGCGCGGCCGCAGCGTCGGGGACACCCTGCGCAGGATAGGGTGGATAGGGATAGGGCGGATAAAAGCCCATCGGATAGGGTGGCGGATAGCCGGGCATTGCTGCGTAGGCAGGATGAGGCGGAAAACCCGGATACGGCGCGTAGGGCGCAAAGCCGTCGTGGCGGGGTTCCGGAGGAGGAGGTGGGCCGGCGTGCTGCGGTTGCCCTTCGGGCGTGGCAGGTGCGGAGACGACAGGTGTGGCCGGCGCTTCGGCCAACGGCGGCGGTTCGGGTAAAGGCGGCGGTTCGGGCGGTGTGAGGGTTTCCGGGGGCACGCCCTGCGCAGTCGGATCGAACGCCACCACGCGCGGGCCGGCTTCGGATGAGACTGGTTTGCCTGCAGGTCCCATACGCTGACCCCTACAGCAAACCCCGATGCCTTTCATCGTTACCGTGCGGCTGGTTGCCGTGTCAACCGCGCAGGCCTTGCCGCGCATGGCCTTGACCTGCAGCAGTTTTGCCGTTATCGCGCTTGCGTGCGCCATCCTTTTTTCGGCCACGACGCCGGGACGCCCGGAACAATGCAGCGTCCCTTAATTCATGCGGACCGATTCCGCATTCATCAGGACGCTCATGACCAAATTTTCTGATCTCGCGCTGGACCCCCGCGTGCTGCAGGCCGTCGAAGAAGCCGGCTATGAAACACCCACTCCCATTCAGGAACAGGCCATTCCCCCGGCGCTGGAGGGTCGCGATGTTCTGGGGATCGCGCAGACCGGAACCGGCAAGACCGCAAGCTTCGTTCTGCCGATGGTGACGCTGCTGGGTCAGGGGCGGGCACGCGCGCGGATGCCGCGGTCACTGGTCCTTGCCCCGACGCGCGAACTTGCGGCACAGGTGGCCGAGAACTTCGACACCTATGCCAAGCACACCAAGCTGACCAAGGCGCTGCTGATTGGCGGCGTGTCCTTCGGCGAGCAGGACAAGCTGATCGACCGCGGGGTTGATGTTCTGATCGCGACGCCGGGCCGTCTTCTGGACCATTTCGAGCGTGGCAAGCTGATGCTGAACGGCGTGCAGATCATGGTGGTCGACGAGGCCGACCGGATGCTGGACATGGGATTCATCCCCGATATCGAGCGGATTTTCCAGCTGACCCCCAAGACGCGGCAGACCCTGTTCTTCTCGGCCACCATGGCACCCGAGATCGAGCGGATCACCAAGACCTTCCTCAAGGACCCGGCCAAGGTCGAAGTGGCGCGTCAGGCGACCGCCAGCCTGACCATCGAGCAGAAGCTGATCCAGTTCACCCCCACCCGCAAGGACCGCAGCTTTACCGAAAAGCGTGCCGTCCTGCGCGCGCTGATCACCGCAGAGGGCGAAAGCTGCACCAACGCCATCGTGTTCTGCAATCGCAAGATGGATGTGGACGTGGTGTCCAAATCGCTGAAGGCCCACGGGTTCAACGCCTCGCCGATCCATGGCGACCTTGACCAGTCGGTGCGCACCAGAACGCTGGACGGGTTCCGCGACGGGTCGGTTCACCTGCTGATCGCGTCAGACGTGGCGGCGCGGGGCCTCGACATTCCGGCGGTCAGCCACGTGTTCAACTTCGACGTGCCAAGCCACCCCGAGGATTACGTGCACCGGATCGGGCGCACGGGACGCGCAGGCCGGTTGGGCAAGGCCTATACCATCGCCACGCCGAACGACGACAAGTATCTGGGCGCCATCGAAAGTCTGGTGAAGATGCCGATCCCGCGCGGCAGCCTGCCCGAAGGCTTTGCGCTGGAAGACGCGGCGGATGCGCCGTCGGACGCGCCGAGGGGCGAACGCAGCGGATCGGGCAGCAGCCGCAGCCGCAGCAGCCGTGGCGGAAGTTCATCGCGCGAGCGTGACGCCCGCCCTGCCCGCGAGGAAAAGCAGGTGGTGGTGGCAGAGGCCGTGGAACCGCGCGCGGAACCCCGGGCCGAACCTCGATCAGAGCCCCGGAACGAACCGTGCAGCGAACCCCGCGCTCCGCGATCGGAACCGTGGCGCGATGACCGTCGCGACGGGGCCCGCGATGGCAACCGCGACTACAACCGCGACCGCCGCGACCCGGCGCGCGACCGCCGCGATGGTGTGGTCGGCATGGGCGACCATGTACCCGATTTCATCCTGCGCAGCTTCAAGATCGCGACCGTGACGGCGGACGATCCGGAAGAAACCCCGGCAAACGGCACCGAAGGCTGAGACACGGAAGCCGCCCGGATTGAAAAAGCCCCGCTGATGCGGGGCTTTTTGTTTGATCCCTGCCATGCCCCCTCCCCCATGAGGGGGGGGGAGGGCGTGACGCGGAGCGGTCAGTTTACGGATGGTGGGCGGTCACTCGGCCATCAGGCGGCTGACCACGACGGTGACTTCGGGTTTCTTGCCGATCTCTTCAACGGTCACCTGCCGCACGATGCGGCGCAGCGCCTCGTCCAGCTTGTCGTCGTCGCCCAGAAGCTTCTTGTTGGCCGCCTCCAGAAACTCGGTCAGATCGCCTTCGAGCGTTTCCGACAGCGACCGGTTGCCCCGGCCCGTTGCCGACAGACCCATGATCTCGACCCAGGCCTCGCCCAGAGGGCTGTCGCCCTCGTCCAGAATGACCGTGACCATGACATGGCCATTCAGCGCCATCCGGATGCGGTCACGGATGACGCCGTCCATCGCCCCGACCAGCGCCGTGCCATCCAGATAGGTGCGGCCGGCCTCGATCATTTCGGCCACCACCGGCACGTCGCCCGTGATGTCGAGCATTGTGCCGTTCACCGCGATGGCCGCGGCAATCCCGGCTTCATGGGCGATGCGCACATGTTCGCGCAGGTGGCGGTGTTCGCCATGCATCGGGATCACCATGTCGGGCAGCAGCAGACGGTGGACATGTTCCAGATCCGGGCGGTTGGCGTGGCCCGAAACGTGGTACTTGCCGTTCGAGTCATCGACCACATCGACGCCCATCGCCGAGAAGGCGTTCATGATCTTCCCGACCTCGCGCTCGTTGCCCGGAATGGTCTTGGACGAGAACAGGAACGTGTCGCCCTGCTTCATCTCGAGCCCCAGATACTTGCCGCGCGACAGTTGCGCCGAGGCAGCCCGGCGTTCGCCCTGCGATCCGGTGACGATCAGCATCAGGTTCTTGCGCGGCACGTCCGACGCCATTTCCGGTGGGATGGTCGGCGGGAAATCGGTCAGCACGCCCGATTCCTGCGCCGCCGTCACCATCTTCTTCATCGCCCGGCCCAGAAGGCAGACGGTGCGGTCGGCGGCACGGCCCGCCTCGGCCAGCGTTTTCAGCCGCGCCACGTTCGACGCAAAGGTGGTGGCCACCACCATGCCCCCTGCACCGCGGATCATTTCGGCCAGCGGGACCTTCAGCGTGCTTTCCGACCGCCCCGCATGCAGCGAGAACACGTTGGTCGAGTCGCACATCAGGGCCTTGACCGGGGTTTCAGCCGCAATCGCGGCAAAGCGTTCGTCGCTCCAGCCCTCGCCGACGATCGGGTTGGCGTCCAGCTTGAAATCACCCGAATGCACGATGCGGCCGGCGGGAGTGTCGATCACCAGCGCGGCGGATTCTGGAATCGAATGGCTGACGGGCACGAACTGCACCCGGAACGGCCCCGCTTCCACCGTATGGGGGCGCGAGGCGACGATCTGGATCGTGTTGGGCGAAAGGCCGGCCTCTTCGAACTTCAGCCGTCCGATGGTGGCGGTGAACTTGCGGGCATAGACCGGCTTCTTCAGACGCGGCCACAGATGGGCCAGCGCGCCGATGTGGTCTTCGTGGGCATGGGTGATGAAGATCGCCTCGAGCCGGTCGGCGCGGTCGACCAGCCATTTCAGGTCGGGCAGGATCAGATCGACCCCCGGGCTGGAGTCCATATCGGGGAAGGACACGCCCAGATCGACAAGGATCAGACGTTCGCGGCCCTTGGGGCCATAACCATAGACATAGGCGTTCATGCCGATCTCCCCGGCGCCGCCGAGCGGGAGATAGATGAGACGGTTTGCCGTCATTCGGGTGTTTCCTTGTTGTAACGGTTGATCAGCACCAGACCGTGCATGGTCAGGTCGTCCTCAACGACGTGAAATAGATCAAATCCCTGATGAAACAGGGTGGCGAGCCCGCCGGTGGCTATGACTTTCATCGGGGCGTCCCGTTCAGACCGGATCTGACGGGTGATGCCTTCGACAAGGCCGATGTAGCCCCAATACACGCCCGACTGCATGCAGGCCACCGTATTCGTGCCGATGGCGCGTTGCGGTTTCGTGATGTCGACATGCGGCAGCGCCGCGGCGGCCATGTGCAGGGCTTCAAGGCTGAGGTTGACGCCCGGGGCGATCACCCCGCCGACATAGGCCCCGTCGCTGTCGACCACGTCGAAGGTGGTGGCCGTGCCAAAATCCACGACGATCAGATTGCCGCCATGCCGGTCGAACCCCGCCACGGTGTTGACCAGCCGGTCAGGACCAACCGTCGTACCCTGATCGACCCGGGGCGCGACCGGCAGGCGGCATTCGGGCTTGCCCACCACCAGGGGGCGGCAGTCGAAGTAGCGGTTGCAAAGCACGCGCAGGTTGAACACCACGCGCGGCACGGTGGAAGAGATGATCGCCTCGGTGATGACCGCTTCGGTTTTCGTGAGCGTCATCAGGGTGGAGAGCCAGACGAAGTACTCGTCCGCGGTGCGCTTGTGGTCGGTGGCGATGCGCCAGGTGGCAAGGAAACGCGTTCCGTTCCAGATCGAGAACACGGTATTGGTGTTGCCGCAGTCGATGGCGAGGAGCATGGCAGGTTCCGGTTTTGCGGAAAGGCCGGGGGGTTTCACACCCCCCGGACCCCCCGTGGGATATTTGTGGACAGAAAATGGGTCAGAAGAAGACCTCGGCTGCGGGGATGGCGGTTCGCCCTTCGGAGGTCGTCAGGATCAGCGCCCCGGTGTCGTCGATGGTCTCGAAGGTGCCGTGGCGGGTGGTCTGGCCTGTGCGGGCGCGGATCGGCTGGCCAAGGCGGGCGGCATGGGCCAGCCAATCGGCCCGCAGCGCGCCGAAGCCGTGGGATAGCTGCGCGATGCGTTCGGCCATCGCCGGAGCGAGGTGGTCGAGCAGCGCTTGCGGAGCGATCCGAAGCCCGGTTTCGCCCAACAGGGTAACGGCCGGCAGGGCGTCTGGATCAAGGTCGGCCGCGGCGGGGGCGGCGATCAGGTTGACGCCGATCCCGATGGCCAGGTGGCTTACCCCTGCCCCGCGCCCAAGACTTTCCAGCAGGATGCCCGCCAGTTTTCCGCCATTCAGCAGCACGTCGTTGGGCCATTTCAGCGCGAAGGATGCCGGAAGGCCGGTCAGCGCCACAAGCGCGTCGCGCAGGGCGAGGCTTGCCGCAAAACTGTGCAGCGCCACTTCGGCCGCGGTGCCTTCGGGATGAAACGCGAGTGTCGCGTGGAAGTTGCCGGGCGGGCTGGACCAGGACCGAGACCGGCGGCCCCGGCCTGCCGTCTGCTCGGCCGCAAGAATCCAGACCGGGCCAGCGTTGCCGGGCGCAAGACGGGCCGCCTCGGCATTGGTGCTGTCGACCCGGGCCAGCACGCGCCGGGCGGTTCCCGCGGGCCAATCGGGCCTAGCGGACAAGGGACTCGGCGGCCAGGGCCGCGGCCGATTCGATCCCGAAGAGGTTGATGATGCCCAACAGCATCGCCGCCGCCACGGCCACCAGTGCCAGCCATTGCGCCGGGGCCATCCGGCTGTCGAGCCGGTCGCCTTCGGTGCCGAAATACATGTAGAACACCACGCGCAGGTAGTAGTAGGCTCCGATCACCGAGGCCACTGCGCCGGCCAGCGCCAGCCATGCCATGTCGGCATCGACCGCCGCGCGGAAGACATAGAACTTGCCGAAGAAGCCCAGCATCGGCGGCACGCCCGCCAGACTGAACAGCAGGACCAGCATCGCGAGCGCCTTCATCGGATCGGTGCGCGAATACATGTTGAGGCTTGCGATGTCCGTCACCGGTTTTCCGTCGCGTTCCATCGACAGGATGAAGGCGAAGGTGCCGACGTTCATCGCGACATAGATCGCCATGTAGATCAGCATGGCCTGAACACCCTCGGCCGTGCCCGCCGCCAGACCGACCAGGGCAAAGCCCATGTGCGCGATCGAGGAATAGGCCATCAGCCGCTTGATGTCGCGCTGTCCGATCGCGGCCAGCGCGCCCCAGAACATCGATAGCACAGCCAGAGCCGACAGGACCTGGCTCCAGTCGTCGGGTATGCCGCCAAAGGCGTCATAGGCAAGCCGCGCGATCAGCGCCATGGCCGCAACCTTGGGTGCGGTCGCGAAGAAGGCGGTCACCGGCGTGGGGGAGCCTTCATAGACGTCGGGGGTCCACATGTGGAAGGGGGCGGCCGACACCTTGAAGGCGAGGCCGGCCAGCATGAACACCAGGCCGAACAGCAGGCCCAGCGGCACCTCTTCGTTCACCGTCGACAGGATGCCCGAGAAGAGCGTCGTCCCGGCATAGCCGTAGGTCAGGGACGCCCCATACAAGAGCAGACCCGACGACAGCGCACCCAAGACGAAATACTTGAGCCCGGCTTCGGTGGACCGCGCCGAGTCGCGCCGCAGGGCGGCCACGACATAAAGTGCAAGACTTTGCAGTTCCAGCCCCATGTACAGCGCCATGAGATCCCCGGCAGAGACCATCATCATCATGCCGATCACCGACAGAGACACTAAAACCGGATATTCGAACCGGGCCAGATCGCGGCGCGCCATGTAGTCCTGGCTGATCAGCAGCACGGCGGCGGCGGACAACAGGATGGTGATCTTGGCAAACCGTGCAAAGTTGTCGTCGGTGAACATCCCGCCGAACGCGCTGCGGTCGCCCGCGTTGCCAAAGCCGATCCACAGGGCCAGCGCCACGAACATGCCCGCCGTCGCCCAGGTCAGGGTGCCGGTCGTCTGGTCCTTGCCGGAAGAGACCCCGAACATCAGCGCGCCCATCGCATAGATCGCCAGGATCAGTTCGGGCAGGACGGTGGCAAGATCGGATTGCAGCATGAAAGTCGTCCTTATTCGGCGAGGGCGGCTGTGGCCGAAGCCAGCGGCACCGCCTCGCGGTAGTCGGTGATCAGCGCGGCGACCGAGGGGCCGATGATGTCGGTCACCGCCGAGGGATAGATGCCCAGAAACAGCGTCATCGCCACCAGGGGGGCAAAGATCATCCTCTCGCGCCGGTCCATGTCGGTGATCGACAGCAGGGCCTGCCGCACCAGCGCGCCCAGCGTAACGCGACGGTACAGCCACAGCGCATAGGCCGCCGACAGGATCACACCGCTGG
This sequence comes from Rhodobacter sp., assembly GCA_027487575.1. GTDB lineage: Bacteria > Pseudomonadota > Alphaproteobacteria > Rhodobacterales > Rhodobacteraceae > JAIYDJ01. Next base: position 20,836 of record JAIYDJ010000023.1, read on the forward strand.
TCGCCACGACGGCAACCCAGGTGTTGACCTGAAAGATGCCCATCAGCGTCAGGAATTCGCCCACGAACCCAGAGGTGCCCGGCAATCCGACATTGGCCATCGTGAAGAACAGGAACACCAGCGCATAGACGGGCATCCGGTTTACCAGACCGCCATAGGCGTCGATCTCGCGGGTGTGCATCCGGTCATAGATCACGCCGACACACAGGAACAGCGCGCCCGAGATGAAGCCGTGGCTGATCATCTGGAAGATCGCGCCGTCGATGCCCTGCTGGTTGGCGGTGAAGATGCCCATGGTCACATAGCCCATGTGGGCCACGGACGAATAGGCGATCAGCTTTTTCATGTCGGTCTGAACTAAGGCCACCAGCGACGTGTAGACGATGGCGATGGCCGACATCCAGAACACCAGCGGCGCCAGCAGATCGGACGCCACCGGAAACATCGGCAGACTGAACCGCAGGAAACCGTAGCCCCCCATCTTCAGCATGATCGCCGCCAGCACGACCGATCCGGCGGTCGGGGCCTGAACGTGGGCGTCGGGCAGCCAGGTGTGCACCGGCCACATCGGCATCTTGACCGCAAAGCTGGCAAAGAACGCCAGCCACAGCAGCGTCTGCAACCCGCCCGCAACGGTGAAGCCCAGCAGGCGCAGCGGTTCGGACGCGAAATCGGTGGTCAGAAGGCTGACATCGCAGCCACCGATGCAGGTGGTCCCGGCCGCGTGGTACATCGCGATCATCGCGACCAGCATCAGCACCGAGCCGAGGAAAGTGTAGAGAAAGAACTTGAACGCCGCATAGATGCGCGCCTGCCCGCCCCAGATGCCGATGATCAGGAACATCGGGATCAGTCCGGCCTCGAAGAACAGATAGAACAGCACGAGGTCCAGCGCGCAGAACACGCCCAGCATCATCGTTTCCAAGAGAAGGAAGGCGATCATGTAGTCCTTGACGCGGGTCTCGACGTTCCAGCAGGCAAGGATGGTGATCGGCATCAGGAAGGTGGTCAGCATCACGAACAGGATCGAAATCCCGTCGACACCCATCCGGTACTTCAGGCCGACGATCCAGTCGGCCTCTTCGACGAACTGGAAACCCGGGTCTGACGGGTCGAACCCGGCGAGCATGCCAAGCGAGATCAGGAACGACAGCGAAGTCGCGGTAAGCGCCACCCATTTGGCGTTGCGCTGAGCGGCAGCATCCTCGCCGCGTGCGAACAGGGCCAGGATCAATGCCGCGATCGCCGGCAGAAAGGTGATCAGGGACAGAAGGTTGTCCATCTTATTGCGCGCCCCCGAACAGCGTCATCATGGTGATCAGTGCCGCGATCCCGAGGACCATCGCAAAGGCATAATGGAACAGATACCCCGACTGCGCCCGCCCCGCCAGACGGGTGAAGAACGGAATGATCCCCATTGCCACCCCGTTGATGCTGCCGTCAATCACATCGCCGTCGCCCCTTTTCCAGAACAGGCGGCCCAGCCACTGAGCGGGGCCGACGATCAGGAAGGCATAGATTTCGTCGAAGTACCATTTGTTCAGCAGGAACAGGTAAAGCGGGCGCTGCTGTGCCGCCAGCTTGCCCGGCAGGTCGGGGCGGCGGATGTAGAACAGCCACGCCAGCGCCAGCCCGAGGATCATCGCGACGAAGGGCGACACCTTGACCCAGTTCGGCACGTCATGCGCCGCATGGATCATCGTGTTATCGGCGGCCAGATAGATGCCGCCCGATGGCACAGCCCCGTGGGGTGCGGCGGCCTCGGGCGTTGCGGCCGCGGATGCTTCGGCCGCGCCATGCGTGTCGGTTGCCGTGGCCGTCTCTGCCGGAGCCGCAGTTTCGGTTGCGGCGTGATCCTCTGTCGCCACCTCGTGATGCGCGGCAGCCTCCATCCCGAACCAGGCGCGCATCTTGTCTTCATAGCCGAAGAACACGTTGTACCAGATCATGCCCGAAAACACTGCCCCCAGCGCCAGCGCTCCAAGCGGAACCAACATGGTCATCGGGCTTTCATGCGCGTGTTCATGCGTGTGGTGGTCGCCGCGCGGGGTGCCCCAGAATGTCATGAACATCAGCCGCCAGGAATAGAAGCTGGTCATCAGCGCCGCCACCACCAGAAGCCAGAAGGCGTACTGCGACCCGACGAAAGCCGTCTCGATCACTGCATCCTTCGACAGGAACCCGGCAAAGCCGATGTGGGTCAGCGGTATCCCCACCCCGGTGATCGCCAGCGTGCCGATCAGCATCGCATAGAAGGTCAGCGGGATCTTCTTGCGCAGCCCGCCATAGTTCCGCAGGTCCTGTTCGTGGTGCATTGCATGAATCACCGACCCTGCGCCAAGAAACAGCATCGCCTTGAAGAAGGCATGGGTGAACAGGTGGAACATCGCCACCGAATAGACGCCGCAACCCGCCGCCACGAACATGTAGCCCAGTTGCGAACAGGTCGAATAGGCGATCACGCGCTTGATGTCGTTCTGCACAAGGCCCACGGTCGCGGCAAAGAACGCGGTTGATGCGCCGACGACCACGATCATCGTCTTGGCATCGGGGGCATATTCATAGACCGGCGACATGCGGCAGACCAGAAACACCCCCGCCGTCACCATGGTGGCCGCATGGATCAGCGCGGAAACCGGCGTCGGCCCCTCCATCGCGTCGGGCAGCCAGGTGTGCAGGAACAGTTGCGCCGACTTTCCCATGGCCCCGATGAACAACAGCACTCCGATCAGATTGGCGGCGTTCAGGTTCATCCACAGAAAGCTGATCTCGGTCGTGGCCAGCGCCGGGGCGGCGGCGAACACATCGTCGAAGCGCACCGAGTCTGTCAGGAAGAACAGCCCAAAAATCCCCAGCGCAAAGCCGAAATCGCCGACCCGGTTGACGACAAAAGCCTTGATCGCGGCGGCATTGGCGGTCGGCTTGCGGTAGTAGAACCCGATCAGCAGATAGGACGCGACGCCCACCCCTTCCCATCCGAAGAACATCTGCACCAGATTGTCGGATGTGACCAGCGCCAGCATGGTGAAGGTGAAGAAAGACAGGTAGGCGAAGAACCGCGCCCTGTAGGGCTCGCTTTCGCCCCAGTTTTCGTCATGCGCCATGTAGCCGAAGGAATACAGGTGCACCAGCGCCGACACGGTGTTGATGACCACCAGCATGATCGCGGTCAGCCGGTCCAGCCGGATGCCCCAGTCGATCGACAGCGATCCGCTTTCGATCCAGCGCAGGATGGTGACATGCCCGGTTTCCGGAATGTCGCCCAGAAAGATGATCCACGACAGCAGGGCGGCGAGGAAGATCAGACCCGTGGCGATGATCTGCCCGGCCTTCTCGCCGATCAGCGTCCAGAAGAACCCGCAGATGATGGCCCCCAGAAGGGGCGCGAAGAGGATGATCGTTGCCATTGCCTCAGCCCTTCATCACGTTGACGTCTTCGACGTCGATGGTCCCGCGGGTGCGGAAGAACACCACGAGGATCGCAAGGCCGATGGCGGCCTCGGCCGCGGCCACGGTCAGCACGAACATGGTGAACACCTGCCCGACCAGATCGCCCGAAAAGCTGGAGAAGGCGACAAGGTTGATGTTGACCGCCAGCAGAATCAACTCGATCGACATCAGGATGACGATGACGTTCTTCCGGTTCAGGAAGATGCCGAAGATCCCGATGACGAACAGCGCCGCCGCCACGGAAAGGTAATGTTCCAGTCCCACCATTCTCGTTCCCTCCGGGTCTTGTGCCCGTTGTCGTCCAGCACCACACCCTGACGGGCGCAGTCTCAGATCTGCGAACCGTATAGGTCGCAGGCGCAACTTTCATAGCGTGCGGCGGCAAGCGCGGTGCGCGCGCCCGCCTTGCGGGCCACCGCCCCGATCTGTGCCATCGTATAGGCCTCGGTCGCATCAAGTGCCGACCGCACGGCCAGGTAGACCGCCTGTTCGTTGTCGATGGCCCGTGCGGTGTCGCGGCTTTTCGGCGGCGTCATCACCAGCCGTCTGGCGTTGACGCAATCGTCAAGGTAAAGGCGCGCCCGGTCCGACCAGACCTGATAAAGCACGAAGCCGCCGCCATGCCAGGCCGTTGAATAGTCCGTCACACCAGCCTTGGCCTCGGCTCCCGACGCTGTGCATTCCGGAACCGGAACCATCGCCTGCGCAGCCCCGGCCAGCATAACCACCGCGGTGATCGCAATGCCGCGCATCCTCACAGCCCCTGCCCCGGCTTGACGTCCACCAGTTCCATTGCCTTGGCCGGATCGCGGTACATCTGCTGCAGGATGTCCTGCCGCTTCAGCCCGGATCGGTGCCGCAGCGTCAGCACGATTGCCCCGATCATCGCGACCAGAAGGATCAGACCCGAGGCCTGGAACAGGTAGATGTACTTGTCGTAGATCAAAAGCCCCAGCGCGCGGGTGTTTTCAACCTGCGCCGCATCGGGGGCCACCGCCGCCCGCAGGCCCATCTTGCCGTCCGCCTCGACCCAGGCACCGATGCCAAGACCGATCTGGATCAGGATCACCACACCCACCAGCAGCGCCAGCGGCATGTATTTCGCCATCTCGCCCTTCAACTCGGCAAAGTCGATGTCGAGCATCATCACCACGAAAAGGAACAGCACCGCCACCGCGCCGACGTAGACGATGATCAGCAGCATCGCGACGAATTCGGCTCCCAGCAGCACGAACAGCCCCGCCGACGACAGAAAGGCTAGGATCAGCCACAGCACCGAATGCACCGGGTTGCGGCTGACGGTCATCATCAGGCCGGCAGCAACCGTGACAGTGGAGAAGCAGTAGAAGGCGACGTCGGCAACGGTCATTCTTTCGTCTCCTCTTCGGCAAAGACGGCCTGCGCCAGTTCCAGCGCCTTCTGCATCGCGGGCAGCCCGCCGAACATCGACATCTGCCAGATCACCTCGGCAATCTCGCGTTTGGTGGCCCCGGCGGCCAGCGCGTTGCGCACGGTCAGCTTGATCTGCGGTTCGGCCTGCGCACCCAGAACCGTCAGCGCCGCAACGGTGACCAGCAACCGGGTCTTCGCGTCCAGACCTTCGCGGTTGAATGTCTTGCCGAACCACAGTTCCAGCATGTCCTTCGACATCGTCGGAAACAGCTTTTCGAACCCGTTGACCGGCATGTTCTCGAACGCAGGCTGAAAAGCGCGGGCCATTTCCTGACCCTGATCCATCATCTGCGCGAAGAGTTTGGCGAAGGCATCGGTCATCGGTAAGGCGCATCCAGTTCCAGATTGCGGGCAATCTCGGATTCCCAGCGTTCCCCGTTGTCCAGCAGTTTTTCCTTGTTGTAGAACAACTCCTCGCGGGTTTCGGTCGAGAATTCGAAGTTCGGCCCCTCGACGATGGCATCGACCGGGCAGGCTTCCTGACAGAAGCCGCAGTAGATGCACTTGGTCATGTCGATGTCATAGCGCGTGGTGCGGCGGCTGCCATCCTCACGCGGTTCGGCGTCGATGGTGATGGCTTGGGCAGGACAAACGGCCTCGCACAGCTTGCAGGCGATGCAGCGTTCTTCACCGTTCGGGTATCGGCGCAGCGCGTGTTCACCGCGGAACCGGGGGGACAGCGGGCCCTTTTCGTGGGGGTAGTTCAGCGTGACCTTGGGGGCGAAGAAGTATTTCAGGCCCAGCCCGAAGCCTTTGAAGAAGTCGAACATCAGGAAGTATTTGGTCGCGCGGGTCCAGTCGATGTTTGCCATCGGTCAGCCTCCCATCGTCCAGCGCGCCCAGAAGCCGCCGAACACCTCGAATTTTGCCAGAAACGCCACGATCACCACCCAAGCCAGCGACATCGGCAAGAACACCTTCCAGCCGATCCGCATGAGTTGGTCATAGCGGTAGCGGGGCACGATGGCCTTGACCATCGCGAACAGGAAGAAGAACACCGCCATCTTGCCCACCATCCACAGCGCGCCGTCGGGCAGGCCGGGAATTGGCGACAGCCAGCCGCCGAAAAACAACAGGCTCATCAGCGCGCACATCAGGAAGATCGCGATGTATTCGCCGGCCATGAACAGAAGGTAAGGGGTGGACGAATATTCGACCATGAACCCCGCCACCAGTTCGGATTCCGCTTCCGGAAGGTCGAAAGGCGGGCGGTTGGTTTCGGCCAGGGCGCTGATGAAGAACAGGAACACCATCGGCAGGTGCGGCAGCCAGTACCAGTTGAACAGGCCGAAGCTGCCGTCCTGCGCGGCCACGATGGCCCCGAAGTTCATGCTGCCCGTCGAGATGATGATGCCGATGATGATCAGGCCCAGCGACACCTCGTAGGAAATCATCTGCGCCGCAGACCTGAGCGACCCGAGGAACGGATACTTCGAGTTCGAC